>NZ_CAUERC010000004.1:0-141875 GCF_959020155.1 uncultured Bifidobacterium sp. | reverse complement strand
GAAGTTCTGCTCCCGCTGCGGCAAGCAGACCGTGCATCGCGAGACCCGCTGAGCGGAATCAAGCTTTCGAAACCCGACCAATTTGGTCGGGTTTTTTGTTACTCTGGAGCGTTATGACTAGTTTTGCAGATCTCACCACCATCGGCGTGGGCGGTCCTATCGCCACTTTCCTGGAGCCGACCACGCGCGTCGGCGTCATCGAGGCCGTTGAGGAAGCCGATTCCCAAGGACTGCCATTGTGCGTGATCGGCGGCGGATCCAACATGCTCGTATCCGACACGCCGTTCGAAGGCGTGGTGGTCCGCGATGCGAGACGCTCCATCGGCGTGTTGGATGAGGCGGCTCCGGTCGAGGATGATGGGCGTGTCGTCCACGTGAACGCCGAAGCCGGCTGCAACTGGGATGATTTCGTCGATTACTGCGTCCGACTTGGACTGGAAGGCGTCGAAGGCTTGTCCGGCATCCCCGGCACCGTTGGCGCGTCGGTCGTGCAGAACATCGGCGCGTACGGTCAGGAGGTCGCCACCAGCGTCGACAGCGTCGAGGTTTGGGACCGCAAGGAACGTGCGGTAAAGGCGTTGCGCAACGATCAGCTCGCCTTCGGCTACCGCATGAGCGCGCTGAAAGCCAGCATGTACAGCGTTCCGGCGACTCCGGCCGCGGAATTTTTCCCGACGCCGCGATACGTGGTGCTGTCCGTCACGTTCGCGTTGCGGCACAGCGATACGGGCGTGGTCGGTTACGGTCAGCTCGCCAAGGCGTTGGATGTCGCCGTGGGCGATCGCATGAACACCGCGGACATCCGCAACGCGGTGCTGAAGGTGCGTGCGGCTAAAGGCATGCTGGAAGACGCGCATCGCTATGCGTCGCCGGCCATGCAGGGCACCAAGAAGACGAATCTGGTCGATGTCGCTCTTGAATCGCAATCCAAGCAGAACGGCGATGACGGTCCGGACTTCAACCGCCATAGCTGCGGCAGCTTCTTCATGAACCCGATTCTCACGCCACAGCAGGCCGAGACGCTTCCCGAAGACGCGCCGCGCTTCGACGCGGCATTGCCGGGCGGCGGGCAGGGCGTCAAGACTTCCGCGGCCTGGCTCATCGACCATGCCGGCTTCCATAAGGGGTTCAAAATCAACGAAAACGCTCCGGCTGGCCTGTCCACGCTGCATACGTTGGCGTTGACCAATCGTGGGGGAGCATCAGCCGAAGATATCGCCCGCCTCGCCAAAGCCGTGCAGGACGGCGTCGAGGCCGCGTTCGGCATCCGACTGGTGCCCGAGCCGGTCGTCATCGGCATGAATCTTAAATAGCGTCACGCACGCCGTCAATGTGACGAAAACGACTTATACTTGCGCCTTGTGCTCTAGAAGGTGGAGCGTGAAACCGCGCGGGCGGAAAGAAGAGAAGGACGAGACATGAACGTATTTCGCAAGAAATCCGTCGAACAGACGCTGGCTGAAACAGGTGAGTCCGGCCATGCGCTCAAACGCGATCTGACCTGGTGGGATCTTGCCATCATGGGTGTGGCCGTTGCCGTGGGCGCAGGCATCTTCTCCATCGGCGCGCAGGCGGCTGCCTTCCATGCCGGTCCGGCGGTGGTGCTGAGCTTCCTGATCGCAGGCGTCGTGTGCGGCGCCGCCGTGATGTGCTACGCCGAATTCGCCTCCATGATTCCAGTGGCGGGTTCCGCCTACACCTTCACCTACACCACCGTCGGCGAGATCGTGGCATGGGTGATTGGCTGGGATCTGATCCTTGAAATGCTCATGGCCGGTTCGGTCGTCTCCAAATACTGGGGCGTGTACCTCAACCAGTTCTTCGAGCTGATCGGCTGGAACATCAACACCAACATCGCCATCGGCTCGTTCAACTTCGACCTGGCTCCGGTCATCATCGTCGCCTTCTTCACCGCGCTGCTGGTGATGGGCACCAAGATCGGCGCCCGCGTGGACGGCGCGCTCACCATTTTGAAGATCGCCATCGTCGTGTTCATCGTGGTCGTCGGCTTCTTCTACATCAAGGCCGAAAACTTCACCCCGTTCATTCCGCCGAGCGAACCCGCAGCATCCACCGACGGCTCCGGCGTCTCCGCGGTTATGGAACAGCCGCTGTGGCAGTGGGCCACAGGCATGGCCCCCAGCATTTATGGCGTGACCGGCATCATCTCCGGCGCGGCACTCGTGTTCTTCGCTTTCCTCGGCTTCGACGTCGTGGCCACCGCTTCCGAAGAGACCATCAACCCCAAGAAGAACGTGCCGCTGGGCATCGGCGTGGGCCTCGGCCTGATCATCGTGCTGTACACCCTCGTGGCCATCGTCACCACGGGCATGGTCTCCTATAAGGACCTTGCCAAACAGTCCGATCCGTCACTGGCCGTCGCGTTCAAGATGGTCGGCGCCGACTGGGCCGCGAAGATCATCAGCCTCGGCATCGTCATCGGCATGGCCACCGTGGTCATGGTGCTGCTGCTGGGTCTGACGCGAGTGGTGTTCGCCATGAGCCGTGACGGTCTGCTGCCTCGCGGTCTGAGCCATACCGGCAAGCATGGCACTCCGGTGCGCCTGCAGATCATCGTCGGCGTGGTCATGGCGCTGATCGCTGCCTGCTGCAATGTCGGCATCCTGTCCGACATGGTGAACATCGGCACGCTGTCGGCGTTCACGCTGGTGGCGATTTCCATTCCGATCATGCGCAAGAAGCGCCCCGACCTGGAACGTTCCTTCAAGATTCCGGGCAACCCGTGGGTGCCGATCCTGATTGCGCTCGCCAACCTGTGGCTGATGGTCAACCTGAGCGTGCTCACTTGGATCCGTTTCGTGGTCTGGCTCATCGTCGGCTTCGCCATCTACTTCGGCTATGGCTACCGTCATGCCCGTCTCGGTGCCGGCGAACTCGAAGTTGCCGCGCAAGAGTAATCTGGAACAGTACACGTTGTTGTTGAGGAGGTAAGCATGCCGTACGTTGTTGCCCAGCCGTGTGTGGACGTCAAAGACAAGGCCTGTGTGGACGAGTGCCCGGTCGATTGCATCTACGAAGGCTCCCGTTCCCTGTACATCAATCCGAACGAATGCGTGGATTGCGGCGCATGCGAGCCGGTGTGCCCGACCGAAGCCATCTTCTACGAGGATGACCTGCCGGACGAGTGGGCTTGGTACAAGGACGCCGCCGTCAGCTTCTTCGCCGAAGTCGGCGATTTGGGTGGCGCTTCCGCAGCCGGTCCGATCGGCAAGGATCCGGAACAGGTCGCGGCCCTGCCGCCGCAGAACCAGTGAGCATGTCTTGCTGATGCGTCCGCCGTCCGTATTGCGCGTAAAGCGGAATATTCGCGGTCGATTTTAACCGGTTTGCCGCTGACGTTTGCACACGTCAGCGGCAAACCGGTTTTTGTATGGAACGGTTGCATGTGCCGGCACGTCGATTGCCGTATGCTGGAACATGGTTGTGATTTCCGCTTGAAAAGGAGCCTTACGGATGGGTTTTCATGAATTTTCGTCACCGTACGATTGGTCGCGCATCGCATCCTACAAGCGCACGGCGAAAGCCGCGTTCGGCGGCATGATCGACCTGTCCGTCGGATCTCCCGTCGACCCCGTGCCCGATTCGGTGCGCAAGGCGCTCGCCATCTCGTCGAACGACCCGAACGCGTACGGATATCCCGTCACGGCCGGCACCGCCGATTTGCGTGACGCCATTCACGAGTGGTTCGCGGCCGCCCGCAATGTCGATTTGCGTGCGATCGGCGCCGATGCGGTGCCGACGGTCGGTTCCAAGGAAGGCGTCGCGTTGATGGCGTCGCTGCTGCATTTCGGCGAGGGCGATGTCGTCGTGCAGCCGAAGGTGTCGTATCCGACGTACGAGATCGGCACGCAGTTGGCCGGCGCGCAAACGCTGAAGGTCGACGACGTGGCGGATGCGGATTCCTGGAAGGATGTGCCGGGCGTCAAGGCCGTTTGGGTCAATTCGCCGTGCAATCCGACCGGTGAGG
The DNA here is from genome assembly GCF_959020155.1 of uncultured Bifidobacterium sp. Taxonomy (GTDB): domain Bacteria; phylum Actinomycetota; class Actinomycetes; order Actinomycetales; family Bifidobacteriaceae; genus Bifidobacterium. Next base: position 137,887 of record NZ_CAUERC010000004.1, on the reverse strand, counting down.
TGCTGTCCGCGGAACAGATGGCCGGTATTGTGCGTGCCGCGCGCGCGATTGGTGCCGTGGTGCTGTCCGATGAATGCTATGCGTTGATGCAATGGGAAGACGACGTTGCGGAAGCGGATGCGGATACACTTGCCTCCACGCCGTGCGCCTTGCGCGCCGATGTGTGTGGCGGGTCCGCCGAAGGCGTATTGGTGCTGTATTCGCTGAGTAAGCAAAGCAACATGGCCGGGTATCGTACGGCGCTTATCGCTGGCGATCAATCGCTGATCGGGCCGATGGCGGCATACCGCAAACAGATCGGGCAGATCATTCCCGGACCGGTGCAGGCTGCGATGGCCGCCGGGCTGCGTGACTTCGACGCGGTCAAGACCCAGCATTCTCGTTACCAGGAGCGTCTGGGCATGCTGGTGAGTGCTCTGCGCGCATACGGATACTGCACCGACATGCCGCAAGGCGCGTTGTACGTGTGGGTGAAAGCCAAGTCCGGCGACTGCTGGGAGGATCTGCGCCAGCTTGCCGAAATCGGCATCGTCGCCAGCCCCGGCGAGTTCTACGGAGCGCCGGAATACTTGCGATTCTCGGCTACGGCCAGTGATGCGGCGATCGCCTCCGCCGCGGAACGATTGGCACGTTGACGGTTTGCTGACGATGGCCTTTTGACGAACGAAAGCGTTGAAAACAAAAAGGACCTCCGATTCGCTCGGAGGTCCTTCATTATGGCGGAGTCAGAGGGAGTCCAACGCCCATGCGTCTTATGGCTATGTGCAGCTGTTGATGTCGCTGATCCAGGAGTGGCGTGCGCTACTCAAGCGTCCGGAACTACCATTCATATTCGCCCAATTGCCGAACTATACTTTGGAACCCGATTGCGATTGGCCAAGGCTGCGTGATGAACAACGGCGCGCTTTGACGTTGTGGAACACGGCGATGGTGGTGACGATCGGATATGGAGAGGATAATGACCTGCATCCTTTGGATAAGCGCCATGTCGCGCAGCGCTTGGCAACGGCTGCCGAGTCGTTGGTTTATGGACGTGATCGCGAGCCGATGGGGCCGCTTCCTGTCATGGTGATTCACAAGGATGACGGCATTGAGATCTCCTTCACCCATACGGGAGGGGGATTGGTCTGCACAGGCGACGTGCCTTTTGACATCTTGGAGCCGGGAGGCTCGATATATCGGGTGAAGGCTCGTCGGTACGATTGCTATGGCGGTAACGGAACCGGGCGTGCGAGTGGCGCAGTGAGAGAGCTCTCCCCAGTACAGTGTCAGTTTGTCAGCCAATGAAGCATCGATGATAACGCTATTGCCGGGGGCAGCGTAAATAGTTTTCGCAGTTAATCGTGTTTGGGCGGAAGTCTGTGATTTCCTGCGTTTGGAATACTTAAATCTATTCGAGAGTTTCGTAAATAGTTGCATATAGAACTTTCGCAACAACAATTTTAAGTATTTAGTTAAGCGATTTGACTTTCTTGAAAGTTAAACCATATAATCAAACAGTGCTTTGACTGAAATGCTAAAGCATTTACGAAACATGAAGATGTGTGTTCGTGCATGTCGCCAAAGGAGAAAGACTTCTGTATTCCCACATCCGATATTGAATAAGGAGATGCAGCAATGAAGTTTGAATACCATGTCAAACCAACCGGCAACGATGCTGCGTGCGGCGACGCGGAGCATCCGTTCGCCACGATTTCCAAGGCCGCGCAGATGGCCTCTCCGGGGGACACGGTAATCGTGCATGAAGGCGTATACCGCGAACAAGTCGATCCGAAACGCGGCGGTCTGAGTGAACATGAGCGCATCACCTACTGCGGAGCCGAAGGCGAAGCACGGCCGGTTATCAAAGGCTCGGAATGCGTGCAGGGCTGGACGGAATTGGCCGATCACCCGCATGTGTGGACGGTGATGCTTGATAATACGATGTTCGGGGATTTCAATCCATTCGCGACCCCGATTTTCGGTGACTGGCTGGAAATGCCCAAGTTCGGCAAGGATCCGGACAAACATCTTGGCGATGTGTATCTCAACGGTGTTTCCTTCTTCGAATCGACGACGTTGGAAGGCGTATACGATCCGCAACCGCGTGATACGGATGAGGATTTCGCGTTGAAGATTCCCTGCCCTGTGCCGGATGTGGACCGTACACGTTATGTATGGCATGCCGAAGTGGACGAGAATGCCGGCACCACAACGATCTGGGCGAATTTCCAAGGTGCCGATCCGAATGAGGAACTGGTGGAGGTCAGTGTTCGTCGCACATGCTTCTTCCCCTCCCGCAACCATGTCAACTACATCACCGTGCGTGGCTTTGAAATGGCGCAGGCCACTGGAGATTGGGCGCCGCCTACCTCGCAGCAGTGGGGCATGATCGGTCCGAACTGGTCGTATGGCTGGATCATCGAAGACAACGTGCTGCATGACGCCAAATTCTCCGCGGTGTCATTAGGCAAGGAAATCTCATCCGGCGACAACGAGTGGGTGAAAACCGAGCGCAAGACCGGTTACCAGTACCAGTTGGAGGCCGTGTTCAAGGCCCGTCGCATCGGCTGGGAAAAGGGGCTGATCGGCGGTCATATCGTACGCAACAACGACATCTACGAGTGTGGACAGAATGCCATCGTCGGACATATGGGCAGCGCATTCTGCCGTATCGAGCATAACCATGTCCATCACATTGCGTTGAAGCGTGAATTCTTCGGATGGGAGGTCGCTGGCATCAAATTCCATGCCGCATTGGATACGGTCATTGCCAACAACAACATCCACGACTGCTCGCTGGGCATGTGGATGGATTGGCAGACGCAGGGCACACGCATCACGCGCAATGTGTTCCACGATAACGTCCGTGACCTCATGATTGAAGTGAGTCATGGGCCGTATCTGGTGGACAATAACGTTTTCGCCTCGCCGGTGATGTTCCAGAACTGGTCGCAAGGTGGTGCCTTCGTCAACAATCTGATTTGTGGCGGCATTGAACCGCATACCGTCCCCGACCGTTCCACGCCGTATCACTATCCGCACACCACCGAGGTGGCCGGGTGCGCTGTGGTATCCGGCGGCGATGAGCGTTGGCTGAACAACATGTTCGCGCCGCAACCGGTGAAACCGACTGTCGGTGAATATGGTTTGTCCGCCTACAGCGATTGCCCGATGTCGATGCATGAATACTTGGAACGCCAGCGGGCCATGTGGGCAGATCCTTCGCAGGGTGGTGGCGAGCGCAATCCTCTGCAGTCTCTATATGCGGGCGGCAACATCTATCTGTCCGGCGCACAGGGGCTGAACAAGCAGGAAGGTGCGGCCGACGATTCGGAGCGCATGCAGGAGGACGCCCCGTTCTTCGGCGGCACCGTCTCCACGAGCGTTGCGTGTGATGAGCCCATGCCGGTGACATTGGTCGAAGAACCCGATGGACTGTATCTGCAGTGCACTGTGCCACAGGCCGTCGCCGATATCAGGATGCAGGTCGTCACCAGCGATATGCTCGGCGTGCCTCGCATCGTGGAGGAACGCTATGAACAGCCCGATGGCAGTGACTATGTGCTAGACACCGACTTGCTGGGACAAGCCTTGACCGCAACGGAACGCAAAGCCGGGGCGTTGAATGGTCTTGTCTCCGGAGAGAATCGCATCCGAATCTGGGAATGGAACAACTGATATGACAAATGCAACCGATACCAGCAAGACATTGGGCGAGTCCATGTTCGCACAGTGCGGATATGCCCAGGACGCCATCGATAGGCGCGTGTCACAGGTCTGGTATGAAATTTTCGAAGGTCCGAACAAATTCTATTGGGAGAACGACGAAGGCCTTGCCTATGTGATGGACACCGGCAACAACGATGTACGTACCGAGGGTATGAGCTATGCGATGATGATCGCCCTGCAATACGACCGTAAGGACGTATTCGACAAGCTATGGGGCTGGGTAATGCGTCACATGTACATGAAGGACGGTCATCATGCGCATTATTTCGCATGGTCGGTCGCGCCGGACGGTACGCCGAACTCGAATGGTCCTGCACCTGACGGCGAGGAATATTTCGCGATGGACCTGTTCCTCGCCTCCCGTCGCTGGGGTGATGGCGAGGATATCTACGAATATTCCGCATGGGGACGCGAGATCTTGAGATATTGCGTTCATAAGGGCGAACGCTACGACGGCGAGCCCATGTGGAATCCCGACAACAAGCTCATCAAGTTCATTCCGGAAACCGAGTGGAGCGATCCGTCCTACCATCTGCCGCACTTCTATGAAGTATTCGCCGAAGAAGCCGACGAAGAAGACCGTCCATTTTGGCATGAGGCAGCCGCCGCAAGCCGTCGCTATCTGCAGGCGGCCTGCGACGAGCGGACCGGCATGAACGCTGAATACGCGGATTATGACGGAAAGCCGCATGTCGACGAGTCCAATCATTGGCATTTCTATTCCGACGCCTACCGTACCGCGGCGAATATCGGACTGGATGCAGTCTGGAACGGTCCGCAGGAAGTGCTGTGCGACCGCGTCGCCGCGCTGCAGCGATTCTTCCTGACCCACGACCGTACTAGCGTCTACGCCATCGACGGCACCGCCGTGGACGAGGTCGTGCTTCATCCGGTCGGATTCCTGGCCGCGACCGCGCAAGGCTCACTTGCGGCGGTGCATTCGGCCCAGCCCGACGCGGAACATAATGCCCGTGAATGGGTGCGCATGCTGTGGAATACGCCGATGCGAACCGGCACGCGTCGTTACTATGACAATTTCCTCTATGCTTTCGCCATGCTGGCGTTGAGCGGAAAGTATCGGTATGAATGATGATTACCTCAACTAATCCTACGGTCTACACGGATTTTCCTGATCCAGACATCATCCGGGTCGGAGACGTGTATTACATGGCCACTACGACTATGCATTTCACACCCGGGTGCGATATTCTGCGCAGCTATGACCTAGTGCATTGGGAATTCATTGCGCACGCATTGAATATCGTGGCGGATACCCCTGAAGAACGTTTGGAATGTGAAGGTGCCAACGCCTACGGTCGAGGCATGTGGGCGCCGTCACTGCGTTACCATCGGGGCACCTGGTATGTGTTGTTCGCCGCCAACGATACGCATACCAGCTATCTGCTGACGGCGGACGATCCATGCGGCCCATGGCGAAAGCGTGAGCTTGACGGCTTCTACCACGACAGCGGACTGTTCTTTGACGACGATGATCGAGCCTATGTCGTACATGGGCAGTCGACATTGCGCATCACGGAGTTGAATCCTGAATTAAGCGGGCCGATGCCGGGTGGGCTCGACCGGGTCATCGCACAGGACGATCCGCAGGCTGACCTTGGTTATGAGGGCAGTCACCTATACAAGCATGATGGACGCTATTACGTCTTCACCTGTCACTTCCCGCAAGACAAGGGCAAAACAGAAGCCTGCTTGATAGCCGAATCCTTGGATGGCGCTTTCGAAGCGCGTGAAATTATCGACGACGACCTGTCCTTCCACGGTTACGGAGTCGCGCAAGGCGGTATGGTGGACACTCCGGACGGCGACTGGTATGCATTCATGATGCAGGACCGCGGCGGTGTGGGACGCGTGCCGACACTGATGCCGATGCGGTTCGGCGAGGACGGATTCCCCGTCATCGGCGAGAACGGCAAAGTGCCGCATTCGGTCAGCGTGCCGGCTGCAAGCTGTGCCGAACCTGTCGCGCCCATCAACGGCAGCGAATTCATAGCCCGGCATAACGCTGAAGGCGGAGTCGATGCCAACTGTCTGCAGCCATACTGGCAGTTCAATCACATCACACATGACGAATACTGGTCACTGACGGAACGTCCGGGAGCATTCCGCCTGCATTCCGGACGCATCAGCTCGAATCTCAATCATGCATGGAACACGCTGACGCAGCGCACGATGGGGCCGGTGACGGTGGCCGAAGTCACCGTCGACGCGTCGACATTGCATGATGGCGACTTCGCCGGATTGGCGGCGTTCCAAGGATGCTATTCCTACATCGCGCTTACGCGAAGGAACGGCCGCACGATGCTGACCGTCCAATACAAGCCGGTGAATGACGATTCCATCTTCTCCGACAATGATTGGGACAGTCCAGCCGTAACGGATGCGGAAATCATGGCGGATGCGGATTGCATGCGCCTGCGCGCGGTATATGATTTCACCGATTGCAAGGATGAAGTGACGTTCTTCTACCGCGATGCGGATATGCCGGAATCCGAATGGCGCCCATTGGGGACAGCGCACCGGATGGTCTTCAAAATGGATCATTTCACAGGTTGCCGTATCGGATTGTTCCTGTATTCGACAAAAGAGACCGGTGGAATCGCCGATTTTTACGACTTTGCGTATTCGACGCCGAATACGAAGGAAGGAGGGCGATGAAGCGACAGGCCATAGTGGCGCAGGGAACTGTCGAAGGCTTGGCGGCTGAAGATCAGGGCATCACCGTGTTCCGAGGGGTCCCGTTCGCCCAGCCTCCCGTCGGCAGTCTGCGCTGGCGTGCGCCGCAGCCGGCCCTGCCATGGGATGGTGTGCTGCAAGCCTTCGATTTCGGGCCTACCGCGATGCAGCCGACGCCGGGTGCCTCCGATGATTTCTATGATCGTGAATGGGGCACCGATCCGGCCGTGCCGATGAGCGAGGATTGCCTCTACCTGAATATTTGGACTCCGGCATTACGCGGATATGGCGCGGATAGCATGGTAGCCTCCGAAAAGCTGCCGGTCATGGTCTGGATCTACGGCGGAGCCTATCAATGCGGCGGCACATTTGAAAAGGAATTCGACGGCACACATCTCGCCGCGAACGGCGTCGTTGTGGTCAGTGTGGCCTATCGTCTGAATGCATTTGGGTTTATGACGCACCCTTTGCTGCATGAGGAGGCCGTAGAACGCGGCGACGGCGAACCATATGCGAATTTCGGATTCCTGGATCAGCGTGCCGGAATCCAATGGGTGAAGGAAAACATCGCGAAGTTCGGCGGAGATCCGGAAAACATCACGGTTTTCGGTCAATCGGCCGGTGCCGCCAGCGTCTTGGCCCAGATCTGCTCGCCGATGAATCATGGCCTGTTTCAGAAAGCCATCATGCAATCCGGCGCAGGCCTAGGGCATTTCAATGCGCGGCAGGACACGCTGGAGCATGCGCAGGCCAACGGAATCCGTCTGTTCGAAGCATTGGGTGTCTCCACGCTGGAGCAGGCCCGTGCAATCCCGGCCCGAACGGTATTGGAAGCCGCCGAGTCCCTGCCTGTTCCACCGGACAGCGGACGTGAAGATGACTGGTCGATGATCGTCAATTGGGCGCCATGCGTGGACGGCCTGTTCCTTCCCGATCAGGAGGAGCGTATCGTCGAGGGCTGCAAGGCCAACAACGTCGACATGCTGGTCGGCAACACGACCAATGAGTTCATCGCTTCGACTGAAGATGGGAAGCCTGTGCATGTCGGCCAGCTCGGCAATCTCACGCTGATCCGCAAATGGACCGCAAGCGGTGGGACCGCGCCATACTACTATCATTTCGATGTCGCTATGCCGGGGGATGATGCCGGAGCCTTCCACTCATCCGATCTGTGGTTCTCCTTTGGAAGCCTTGCGAAATGCTGGCGTCCGTTCGTTGGATGGCATTACGATCTGGCAAGGCGAATGGGGCTGTACTGGACCAATTTTGCCGCCAATGGCGATCCCAACGGAACGGACCGTGACGGAACGCCGCTTCCTGTATGGGATCCTTGCATCGGTGAGGAATGCCCCGCCATGCATTTGTGCCAAGAACCGGGCATGCGGACGGATTGGCTTACCGAAACGGATCGAAAAGCATTCGGCATGTGACGGCATGCCGTTGATGTATACATACTGATATGTAAACAGGGACGGTCTTTGCGGATCGTCCCTGCCGCATAATGATTTGCCGTTGCGCGTGCAGGAGGATTTCGAGACTGATTATCCGACTTTTCACCGTTTCTGTCGTCTGGTTCGTCGGTGGCGTCTCGCGGAGGCTCGGGCCATTAAAGACCCTGTTCGGCGTTGTGCAGGCTAGGAGCTGTTTGAAGTGTTCTAGGCCGGACGTTTCGCCGTATAGGGGCGTGTCTGCGTGGATTCCGTCGGATGTGGCGTCTCAATTGTTGGACGTTGCGGTGAGCGTGAACGGGGGTGATTATGAGGAAGACTGAACCCCCCGCTCATGACCATTGCCGACACGATGGCCTATTTGCAGTGCAGTCGTCGGCTGTCTTGTTGGGTACCCAACTCGGGTACCTTGCTGGGTACCGGAAATGTTGGCATTGGCGTACATTTCCGTACATTCTCTGTTTGCGCCGTATGTTTTGAAATCGTTGGTATTCCGCCGTTTTGGCATGAAAAAAGGGCTTCCGGATTTCTCCGAAAACCCTCAAGGCGGAGTCAGAGGGATTCGAACCCTCGAGCCGCTAAACACGACTAACACCTTAGCAGGGTGCCCCTATCGGCCACTCAGGCATGACTCCACTGTTGCGTTACGACGCAACAGCATGTAACTATAGCATCTATCCGCGTGCGAAACACCATATTGTGAAAAAATGAGAGAAAAACGTGTGGTGATGTCAGTGGGACTCGAACTCGTGAGCCGTGTCGAGCGGTCTCATTGATATGCGACACGCCGGTATGCCCGCAGGTTTCGCCATATTCGAACATTTGTTCCAAAACTGCCGAATCGTTGTCTATCATGGAATCATGAGCACAGCACCAAGAATCGCAGCGGCCAAACGTGACTGGGGTCACGATGAGGTCGGATGCACGGTGCTGCATATCGACATGGACGCTTTTTTCGCATCCCTCGAAGTGGCGCGGCATCCGGAATACGCCGACAAACCGGTAATCATCGGCATCGGCAACCGTTCCGTGGTGTCCGCGGCGAACTATGAGGCACGCAAATACGGCATCAATTCGGCGATGGCAAGCTCCCGGGCAAGAAAACTATGCCCGAACGGCGTCTTTCTGCCGGTGGACATCCACTACTACCGTGAGATGTCCCGACGTATCTTCACAGAGGTGTTCTCCCGCGTCACCGATCGCATCGAACAGGTTTCCGTGGATGAATGCTATATGGACGTCTCCGGCGCGCTGCTGCGGTGGAAGAGTCCCCGCGCCATCGGAGCTTGGATACGCGATCAGGTCGCCAGACGGTACCACATCACCTGTTCCGTCGGCATCGCGGCGAACAAGCTTGTCGCCAAAATGGCTTCGACCAATGCCAAACCGGATGGCATGCTCATGATCCCCGTGGCCAGACATGCCGAATTCGTGCAGATGATGCCGTTGCGTGGCATACCTGGCATCGGTCCGTCCTTGGAGAAACGACTGAACGCATGGGGCGTTGATTCCGTGGCTGACTTGGCGAAGATGAGCATGGAATCGCTTGAGCAGGCGACGGGGTCAGCCATCAGCGCGCGCGGGTTGTACATGGCGGCACGCGGATTGGATGACCGCCCTGTCGCACCGCGTGCGCAGGAGAAATCCGTCGGCGCGGAACGCACGTTCGACAAGGACACCCAAGACATGCGGCAGGTGACATCCATGCTCCGCTGGTGTTGCGATGATGTGGCCGGCACGCTGCGCAGACGAGGGTTGATGGCGCGTAAGGTCATGGTGAAGCTGCGATTCCCGGATTTGAGCTATGCGACGAAAGGACATACGCTGGACTGTCCGACGGATGCGGCAAGCATGCTGTATCCGCAATGTGTCGCATTATTGCTGGCCATGATGGGCATGCCGGAAAGCTCTATCGACGCCATTTCCTTGACCAGACCGGTGCGACTTGCCGGCATGAGCGCGGGCGGTTTGGTCGAAGCGGCGGATGCGGCGGTTCAGCTTTCGCTTGATGACATGCTTGAAGAGCAGAACGAGGCGCAGCGGGGTCGTGGAACGGATACCGAACCGTCGACCCAATCGGAACGGCTACGCGGTGCGGAAGCGGCATTAGACGCGGTACGGCTCAAATACGGTAAAGGAAGCGTGCGTCTTGGCATATGGCGTGCGGGGCCATCAGGTAATCTTGAACATTGAGAGTGATGTGGAGCATGAGAAGAAACAGGGGGAGTGCCATGAGATACAGGGACAAGGCGGTGCATGCCCGCAACCCGGAAGTGCTGGTTGCAGGGCGTCGCAGGCTGGCCATCGTCGCAGCCGTCGTGCTTGTTGTATTGCTGGCGGTAGGTGGGTGGTTCCTGGCGCAGTGCTTGCGTTCATCACAGTCCCAAGCCGGGCAGGGGGCCACAACGCAGATGGACGTGGCCAAGCAGAAAAAGCATGTGGTGAAAAAGGCCGAGCCAAAGGAACATCACGGCAATTCGCCGGACTGTCCGGATACCGATTGCATCGCCATGATGGTCAATGGCGATCTGCTGTTCCACCCTGGTCTGTGGGACAACTTCGCCGGTCCCAATACCGCGGCGACGGACGGTACGGCCTATGACTTCACCAGTCTGTTCGAACCGATGCGCAAGTACATCGATGCCTCCGATATCGCGGTGTGCGAATTCGAAACGCCGATCGCGCCTCGCGGTGGCCCCTACACCGGGTATCCGGTGTTCAACATTCCCTCGGAGGTCGCCGACGCGGCCGCCAAGGTGGGGTATCGCGCATGCACGCATGCGTCGAACCATTCGTGGGATCAAGGCGCGGATGGCATCACACGCCTGTGGGATACCCTCGACCAGGACGGCATCGCCCAGACGGGCTCCTACAAGACCGAGGAAGACTCTACCAAACCGCTGGTCATCGATTCTCCGACCGGTGGCGGCAAACTGGGCCTGATCGCCGGTACCGTGTCCCTGAACGCGCAAACCCCCGATTATGATTGGCGCGTCGACCGTCTGCGCGAGAGCGGCGATCCGAACCATCAGGCCGACATCGACAAAGCCGTGGCCAAAGCCAAAGAGGCCCGTAAACAAGGCGCCGACGTGGTGGCCATCGCCATGCATTCCGTGCAAGAATATCTTGACTACGCCGACTCGTGGCAGCAGTCCGAAGCGCATGAGCTGGCCGACACCGGTGCGTTCGACGTCATCTACGGTGCCGGATGCCACTGCGCGCAGCCCGTTGAGAACTACAACGGCACATGGATCATCTACGGTCTGGGCAACGCGGTGACGGTCACGTCCTACATTCCAGGCAACGAGGTCAACAACCAAGGCGTGACGGCCCGCGTCCAATTCGCCGGCAAGAAAGGCGTGGCCGGCTCATGGCGGGTCAATCGCATCGATTGGGTGCCGACGGCCAATGTGCGTCAAGGCCAATACCAGTGGTGTCCGATTTCGGACGACCATCCGGATGGAGCCTGTTGGAACGAAACAGAAGATGCCAATCAGAGACAACGTATCTGGAACGTGATCTATTCCATGGGCGCGGACCAGAACGTGGTTCGCGAATGGAACATCACCGCAGAACAAGCTGGTTCATCTGGAAAGTAGTTTCCCGTGGCAGAATATGCCTCGTATTCGTTAATCGACCTGTATGGAGCGTTTCCGCTCGTGATGTGAGGTGAAAGAAATGGATGGAGTTTTCGAGACCCAGCCGGACCGCACCGACTTGCCGCTGGTGGTCATGCCGGTGGTCATCGAATCGATGATCGGACCGTTCAAACAGAACTTCACGATGCTCGAAAACGTGGCCCGCGTGCGGATGTACGAGGATTTCACACTGGACGAGGACACCATCGTGGAACGCTGCAAGGATGCCGACGCCGTCATGGTCATCGGATTCCACTGCGCCGATGCCATCCTCGACAGGCTCGACGCCAAGTGCTATGCGTTCGGAGGCACCGGCGTCGCCAGCTACATCAATCTTGAGAAAACCAAGGAACGCGGCATCCGCGTCTGCAACGTGCTGCATTACGGCGATCACGCCGTCGCCGAGCACGCCATGGCGTTGCTCATGGAACTGACCAGGCACGCCGGAGCGCTTGATATGCAGGTCAAGCAAGGCGATTGGGACGGTGCCGACGGTTTCGAACTGTTCGGCAAGAAGCTCGGCATCATCGGACTCGGCGGCATCGGGCAGACCGTGGCCGGCATCGCCAACGCTTTCGGCATGAAAGTATCCGCGTGGAACTCCCACGTGCCGGCACAGGTGTTCGAGAACCTGAATGTCACTCCGGTGGAAGACATGAACGAGTTGATCTCGAATTCAGACGTGGTCAGCGTGCATATGCCGTTGCTTGACTCCACCCGTGGCATCATCACGGCGAAGAACCTCGACGCGTTGCGTCCGGGAACCCTGTTCGTCAACACCGCCCGCGCCGAAGTCATCGAACCCGGCGCACTGCTCGCAAGACTTCAACGCGGAGACATTCCGGCGGCCTTGGACGTGTTCGATCATGAGCCGCTTGCCGCCGACGATCCTTTGTGCAAGATTCCCGGCATCGTGCTCACCCCGCACATCGCATGGCGCACCGACGGCGCGTATATCGGCATGACCAAGCAGGTGGTCCAATCCATCGCCGCCTTCTTCAAGGGGGAGGAATTCAACGTCGTCGTCTGAAAAAATAACCAGGAAGCAGCATATGCGCGCGGTCGGTGAGGTTAGGTAGGTTGAACAGCATGCAGACCATACTCGATTCCGCCGATCGGCCGGCGCACGACGCCTTCGTCGAAAAGAAATCGGAATTCATCGGAGACGCCTGTCATATCAGCTCGTTGGATGAGGCGCTCGCTTTCGTTCAGACGATCCGTGACCAGCATCCGAAAGCCCGGCATGTCGCCTATGCCGCGGTGTGTGGTGGATCCGATGGACGTCTTGCGGAACGCATGAGCGATGATGGCGAGCCGTCCGGAACCGCCGGCAAGCCCATTCTCGACGTGCTGCGGGCAAACGAAATGACTGATTGCGTGGTCGCGGTCACACGGTATTTCGGCGGTATCCTGCTTGGTTCCGGCGGCCTGATCCGTGCGTATTCCACAGGTGCGTCAATTGCGGTCAAGGCTGCTTCCAAGGCGAAAATCGTACCGTGCGGCGAATATCAGGTAACTCTTGATTATCCGCAGTTGGGCAGCTTCCAGAATCTGTTATCAACGGTGGAAGGCGAGCAGACCGACGCGCAGTACACTGACCGCATCGCCTTGACTGTGGTGGTTCCGCAGGAACAGGCGAATGTCTTCGAATCCCGAGTTGTGGAAACTTTCAACGCCACGGTCGTTCCGCAACTGGTGGGCACGTCCAACCGTCCGGTCAAAGTATGAGTTCACGTTGTGAGCCGCATGCATATAGTGTCGTAAGGTGAAAATATGAGTGATGAGAACGAGCAGCATGAGAATGATCCGCAGGCCGACGCCTCGAACGCCGATGAGACCGTGGATTTCGAGCCGTTGACCGCCACATACGAGCGGCTCCGGCATTCCACTGATTCCACCGCATTAAGCGAGTTCGCCAGACGTCCGCTGCCGGACCGGAGCGACCAGGCGGCGTTCTCCCGTGCCACCGCATTGCTTGAGGCTGTGGCTGGCAACGCGCATACGCCGGTGGAGGACCGCGTCTTCCTTGCCGAAACCATGCCGTTCCCGAACATTCTGGTCAAGCTTTCCACCGACGAGTCTCCTGAAGTACGCAAAGCCGTTGCGGGAAACGCCGATGACAAGAACTGGCTGGTGGGCCGACTGACCAAGGATGAGTCGCCCGAAGTGCGTGCCACCGCGCTGCGCAACAAACGTACGTCTTGGAAAATGCGTCTTGAAGGCGCCGAAGATTCCACCATGGATTCCGACACGCTTGATTTCCTGGGCTCGTTGGGAACGCAGGTCGAACCGGACGCTCCGGTGGTGCTTGCGACCATGGTGCGCAGGGCCGTCGCCTTGAATCCGAATGTTTCCGATCGGATGCTCCAGCAGTTGGCGCAGGACGCTTCAAGCGACGTGCAGAAGGCCGCTCAACGGCAGCTTGCGGAAAAATAATTGCATACGTTGTCATTTTTATGAGATTCCTGCGCGTGGTGCGCATGTTTTGGTCCTAGACTGGGAACCATGACAGAACAGACCGAAAACGCAACGCGTCTCGCCCGTCCGCTCATTCGTCTGGCAAAGCTGGTGGGTGTCGCCACCAGCTACGTCGGTATGAGCCATGATTACCACGAAATCGAAGACGATGTTCTAGTGGCGGTGCTCAAGGCGCTTGGTATTGACGCTTCCAACGATGAGGCGATCAACCAGTCCATCACATCCATCAAGTCCGAACGCGAAACGCGCGTGGTGGCTCCCACCGTGCTGCATATCGTGGGCAAGGAAAGCAAGGTGGAGGTGCACGGCGGCATGTTCGATGTGCCGGAAGCCTCCATCACGCTGGAAAACGGCAAGCAATTCACGGGCAAAATCTCCCATGAGGGCGGTGAGAAAATCGCCCATGAGATCAATGGCAGCTTCTTCTTCACGTCGTATCTCGTCCTGCCCGCCGATCTGCCCGAAGGCTATCACACCCTCGAGGTCACTGTCGGCAGCGAGACGGAGACTGCAACCGTTATCAGCGCTCCTGAGAAAATCGAACTGCTCGATGATATGAAGAACGGCTCCCTGTGGGGGTGGATGAGCCAGCTGTACTCCATCCGTTCCAAGGGATCCTGGGGCGTGGGAGACTTCGAAGATCTGAAGACCATGCTGGTCGAGGCCAAAAAGAAGACCGGCTCCGACTTCATGCTTATCAACCCGATGCACGCCGCGGAGCCGGTGCCTCCGCTGACGCCATCGCCGTATCTGCCGATTTCCCGCCGTTTCATCAATTTCAGCTACATCCGTCCGGAGTCCATGCCGGAATATCTCACGCTGTCCCACGAGGACAGGGCTGAAGTCGATGCGCTGCACGAGCAGGTCGAATCGCTGAATGACGACGCGCGGCTGATCGATCGCGACGCCATGTGGCGCGTCAAGAAGCATGCGCTGTGGGTCATCTACAAGGCCGGCCGAACCAAGGCTCGCCAGGCCGAATTCGACCGTTACCTCGCCGAATGCGGAGACGAGATCGAATCCTACGCCACCTGGTGCCTGTGCTACGACAAGTGGGGAGCTCCCTCCGACGACGCCGATAATTGGGTGCGCAAATACAACCGTGATTCCGAAGAAGTCGCGCAGTTGCGTGAGAAGTTCCCGGACACCCTTGAGTTCTACCGCTGGCTTGAGTGGGTCGCCACCGATCAGTTGCACGCGGCGCAGCAGGCCGCCCGCAAGGCCGGTATGAAGATCGGCATCGTCGCGGATATGGCCGTCGGCGTGCATCCGGCAGGATCCGATGTGTGGTGGAATCCGGAACGCTTCGCCAAGGGCGCCACGGTCGGTGCCCCGCCGGACATGTTCAACCAGCAGGGCCAGGATTGGAGCCAGCCGCCGCTTAACCCGATCGCCCTCGAACAGACCGGATTCAAGGTGTACCGGGATATGGTGCATGACATGTTCGCCAATGCCGGTGCGGTGCGTATCGATCATATCCTTGGTCTGTTCCGCCTATGGTGGATTCCGGAAGGCAAGCCCGCCACTGATGGCACATATGTGCATTACGATTCCGATGTCATGCTCGGCATTCTCGCGCTTGAGGCTTCCCGCGCTGGTGGCGTGGTTGTCGGCGAGGATCTGGGTGTCGTGCCGGCCTATGTGTCCAAGTCGCTGTCCGAACATGGCATTCTCGGCTGTGCCGTGGAATGGTTCGAACAGATGGACGGTGTGTTCCGCACTCCGAAGGATTGGCGTCCGTACGCACTGGCGTCCGTCAATACGCATGACATGCCTCCGGCGGCCGGTTACCTCGAATATGGCCACGTCAAGTTGCGTGAGCAGCTCGGCCTGCTGTCCGGTCCGGTGGAGGAATTCCAGAAGTCCGCAACCGCCGAGCACAATGCCATGCTGAACATGCTGGTCGAGGAGGGCTATCTCGACAAGGCTGCTCTGGATGACGAAGCCGCCAACGAAAACGAGATTGTCGACGCGCTGTACCGTGGTCTGAAAGGTTCGCCCTGCAAGCTCATGGCCGCCTCCATCGTCGACGCGGTCGGTGAGAAGCGCACGCAGAACCAGCCGGGCACCAATAACGAGTATCCGAATTGGCGTATTCCGCTGGCCGATGGCGAAGGCAACGTGGTGCCGCTCGAAAAGCTCTTCGACGAACCGCGTCTGCAGGAGATCACCGCCATCATGCGTGGCTGATCTTCTATAGGCGATTCCATGGGGTGTCCACAGGTCCGACGGTCTGCGGACACCCTTGTTTTTCGTGTTGCCGAATGTCAAGGCAGGCGATATACTAGTAGACTGTTGTGTTTCCCTACGGGGTCCTTCAAAGCGCTTTTCCCACTCGCCATCGAGGACTTTCAGGGAGCCCACGGATAATGAGACCTGAAAAACGGCATTATTCCGCGCCCAACCAACGCGTGTAATGCTGATGGATGGTCCGGAACACAATATATAGAAAAGGTACATCGTGAAAACTTTCACTCCGAAGCCAGCTGATCTGACTCACGACTGGTACGTCATCGACGCCACCGACGTGGTGCTCGGCCGTCTCGCCTCCCAGGCAGCCATCCTGCTGCGTGGCAAGAACAAGCCGACCTACGCTCCGCACGCCGATTCCGGCAACCACGTGATCATCCTCAACGCCGACAAGATCGCTCTGACCGGCAACAAGTTGGGCAAGGAACTGTACATGCACTCCGGTCGTCCGGGTGGCCTGCGTCGCGATAGCTACGCCCAGCTGCTCAAGACCAACCCCGAGCGCATCATCAAGTCTGCCATCAAGGGCATGCTGCCGAAGAACCGTCTGGCCAAGGTTCAGCTGGATCGTCTCCACATCGTTCGCGGTGCCGAGCATCCGTACGCTGGCATGAAGCCGCAGGTTTTCGAGATCGCTCAGGTCTCGCAGCAGGCTAAGTGAACCGAAGGGAGATAAGAAACATGGCTGAAAACACCAACGACTCCGCGGTTCTCGAGACCGAAGAGGAGCTCACCTCGTACACCACCGAGACCAACGCTGGCGCTGGCACCGGTACTTCCACCATCGCTCCGGGCTACGGCACCGGTCGTCGTAAGGAAGCCGTCGCCCGTGTTCGCCTGGTTCCGGGCACCGGCAAGTGGACCATCAATGGTCGCACCCTGGAAGAGTACTTCCCGGCCAAGCTGCTGCAGCGTGAGGTCAACTCCCCGATCGTTCTGCTCAAGCTCGAAGGCAAGTTCGACGCTATCGTCCTCGTTGACGGTGGCGGCACCACCGGCCAGGCTGGCGCAATCCGCCTGGGCGTTGCCCGCGCTCTGAACGCTATCGATCGTGATGCGAACCGCGCCGCCCTGAAGAAGGCTGGCTTCCTGACCCGCGACGCCCGCGTCGTGGAACGCAAGAAGGCTGGTCTGCACAAGGCACGTCGCGCTCCGCAGTTCTCGAAGCGCTAAAGCTTACAGCAAGCTTTATTCGAAACCCCTCGGAAACCTATGGTCTCCGAGGGGTTTCCTCGTTATTGTGGGCAAGCGTTAGATGCGTTGGACGCAATGGGCCCGTTAGATGTGTTGGACGTATCTGGCAGACGTTGCAGATGAAGCATCCGCATCTCCCTCATTCGCGGCCCACCCGTTACCGGACGTTTCGGATGGGCCGTTTGCGTATTGATGTATGCGCCGATTCGTTGCGCCGTCCGCTGCGCGTCAATCCGTCGAAATCTGCTTCATCGCGCTGATGCTCAGAGCCGGCAGCGTCCACAGGGTCGGATCGTCCTCGGACAACCCGTCGTCAGCGGAGTTCAGACTGTCGGCATTCTCATCCATCTGCCAATACATGGTATTGAGACGCTGCAGATGGTTGCGGAATCGCCCGGCAGGTTTGTCCTCCGCTTCCTCATCGAACTCGGCCAGCTTCTCGATCTGCGTGCCCTGTCCGGGATATTCGCCGGCGATTTCCGCCGAGGACCAGATCATTTCCCATTCGATGTCGTTGGGCAGATGGAATCTGACGTTCTCGTCGGACCCATTGACCAGAATGAGCAGGCTTGGCTCGTCGGGGGAGAGCAGCTGCATGGCGAACGATCGGACCGAGGGATTCGTCCAATCCGCATCATGCGGCGTCTTTCCGTTCGGCAGGAACCAGTGCACGCGGTCGGATTTCTTCAACAGTCCGATTTTGCTCAGTCGGGTGAAGAAATCCTCATGGTTGTAGAGGTCCCGGGCCTTTCTCAGCGCTATCAGCCGGGAAGTGAGGTTGAACAGCTTGAGCTCCGCGGTCTGCTCGGTGCTGTACAGCCAATCCCAATCCAGCCATGTGGTCTCATTGTCCTGCGTGTAGGCGTTGTTGTTGCCGTTCTGCGAGTTGCCGAATTCGTCGCCGGCAAGCAGCATCGGCGTGCCCAGGGAGAGCAGCAGCGTGCCCAGCATGTTCATGATGGCCCGTTCTCGTTGCTGTGTGATGATCGGATCACTGCACGGGCCTTCATGTCCGAAATTGACGGAATGGTTGTTGTCGCTGCCGTCCCGGTTGTTCTCTCCGTTGGCTTCGTTGTGCTTATGCCGATACTGGGTCAGATCGGCGGTGGTGAAGCCGTCGTGGCATGCCACGTAGTTCACGGATGCGGTCGATCCGCGTCCGGGGTCGGTGGCGAACAGATCGGCTGAGCCGCATAGGCGCGTGGCCATGGACTGCATGGTCATGTCGCCGGTTTCACCACCACGTGCACGTTCCACATCGGTCAGCCAGAAGGTGCGTGTGCAATCGCGGAAGCGGTCGTTCCATTCCGCGAAGGGGATGCCGAATTGTCCCGTTCTCCAGCCGTTCGGGCCGCAATCCCACGGTTCCATGATCATCTTGAGGTTGCCGAGCAGCAGATCGGAGCGCAACGCGTACAGGAACGGGTGGTATCGCGTGAATTCGCCGTCAAGACGCGCCAGCGTCGCCGCAAGGTCGAAGCGGAAGCCGTCGATGCCGATTCGCTTGGCCCAGTAGCGAAGCGAATCCACGGCGAAGGTGGTGACGTGCGTGTTGGTGAAGTCAAGCGAATTGCCGCATCCCGTCGTGTCGTACAGGCGACTGACCTTGTCTTTGGTCCGTCGGTAATAGGCGAGGTTGTCGAGTCCACGCCAGCAAATGGTCGGGCCTTCGGGGCCTGATTCGCAGGTGTGGTTGTACACCACGTCCATGATGACCTCGAAACCGGCCTCATGCATGGCCCTCACCATGTCGATGACCTCCTGCCGCACGGCGCCCGCTCCCGCTTCCTGCGCCTGCTTGGTGGCGTACGAGGCTTCGGGGGCGAAGTAGCCGAGCGTGGAATAGCCCCAGTAATTCGTGCGATTGCGTT
The DNA here is from genome assembly GCF_959020155.1 of uncultured Bifidobacterium sp. Lineage (GTDB taxonomy): Bacteria > Actinomycetota > Actinomycetes > Actinomycetales > Bifidobacteriaceae > Bifidobacterium. Next base: position 118,603 of record NZ_CAUERC010000004.1, on the reverse strand, counting down.
CCTGCAGGAACAGTTCGGATTGCTTGGCTTGGATGGGCAGCAGTTCGATGGATGTCACGCCGAGGTCCTGCAGATAGGAGAGCGTGGCCGGATGGGCGAGGCCGGCATAGGTGCCGCGCAATTCCGGAGGAAGCCATGGGGCGTTCGCGGTGAATCCTTTGACGTGCAGTTCGTAGATGACGGTTTTGCTCCATGGCACATGCGGGTGGGATGGTTCTCCCATATGCTTGTTGATGTCGCGGTCGTCAATGGCCACGGAAACAGGCATGTGTCCCAGAGAGTCCACGGTGCTCATCGGTCCGAACGGCGAACCGGCGACCTTGCCGTTTTTGATCTCGCATTCGTAGGCGAAGGCGCCCGGGTCGAGTTCCATCTTGCCTTCGATGCCTTTGGCGTATGGGTCGAGCAGCAGTTTGTATGGATTGAAGCTCACGCCATGGTTTGGATCCCATGGGCCATTGACGCGGTATCCGTATTGCATGCCGTCCCAAGCTTTGGGAAGGTGCACATACCATAGTCCGTAATTCGGTCCATCCATATGGAACAGGGTTTCTCGCAGGTTCAGCGAGGGGATGCGTCTGGTGCAGATGCGTTGTGTTTTCGCCTGCTCGATGAACGACACGTCAGGCTCGTTGAACAGGCGTACGGCATCGGCGTAGAAGGCGCTGGGCTGGTTGAGCGGTTCGAGCACGCAGAACCACACTTGATCGGCGGTCTCGGAACGGACGACGGCGTCCGCACCACCGTCATCGGTGAAGTAGAGTCCGGGGCGGGTTGCGTATCGGTGCAGGGGTGGATTCTTCATGTCTCCATTGTAAACGCCGGAATACGTCGATTGTTCGAGCGAGGGTCGTTGCGCGACGTTGTGTTTTCGATGTGATTTCTTTTTGATTTTTATGGGCGATTGTTGTCTCTTGTCGCCGTCTCGATGATGCGGAAGCCTTGGAAATAAGCGCGACACGCTTTGTAAAGAACTTTACAAAAAGCAATTTGCAAAACTTTTTGGAAAAGCGTATAGTGTGAGATATCGCGCAGGGGGTCTGCGGGAAGCAAAAACAAAATCTTTCAGTGAGGAAGGAACAATCATGAAGGCTTTGGTTCTGACTGGCATCAAGCAGTTCGAGATCCAGGAACTGGACACTCCTGAGATTCAGCCGAACGAGGTGCTGATCAACACCGCTTACGCAGGTGTCTGCGGCACCGACCATGACCTGTACGCCGGCCGTCCGGGCTCCGCTCCGGCCGTTCCGCCGATCATCCTCGGCCATGAGAACTCCGGTGTCGTCGCAGCCATCGGCTCCGAGGTCACCAACGTCAAGGTCGGCGACCGTGTTGCCGTCGATCCGAACATCTACTGCGGCCAGTGCGAGTACTGCCTGACCCAGCGTCCTGAGCTGTGCGATCACCTGAGCGCCGTCGGCGTCACCCGTAACGGCGGTCTGGCCGAGCAGTTCACCGCTCCGGCCACCGTGGTCTACAAGCTGCCGGACAACGTCTCCCTGCGCGACGCCGCCGCCATCGAGCCGGTGTCCTGCGCCGTGCACGGCCTCGACCTGCTCAAGCTGCGTCCGTACCAGAAGGCTCTGGTCATCGGCGACGGCTTCATGGGCCAGATCTTCGCCCAGCTGCTGCAGGCCTACGGCGTGCACCAGGTGGACCTCGCCGGCATCTTCGACGAGAAGCTGCAGCGCAACAAGGAGCAGTTCGGCGTCACCGAAACCTACAACACCACCCGCGAGCAGATTCCGGCTGATTCCTACGACGTCATCGTCGAGGCCGTCGGCCTGCCGACCACCCAGGCCCAGGCTGTCGCCGCCGCCAAGAAGGGCGCTCAGGTGCTGATGTTCGGTGTTGGCCCGCAGGAAGCTCACTTCGAGATGAACACCTACGACATCTACAAGAAGCAGCTGACCATCCAGGGCTCCTTCATCAACCCGCTGACCTTCCGCGACGCCATCTCGCTGGTCTCCTCCGGCAAGATGAACATCGGCGGCCTCATCAGCCACGAGCTCGAGCTCGAGCAGGTGCAGGACTTCCTCGACGGCAAGATCACCGGCGTTTCCAAGGCCGTCGTCAAGGTTGGCAAGTGACGTCGCAAACGGTTTTGCGACTGTTCTGAAAATCGTGGCCGCCGCACGTTACCTCTCTCGCGGCGGCCATCGCTTTGTATAAACCGGGTGCCATGGCAAGGCGGCCATGACACCTGACCCCCGAATAATCCATATTGAAATAATCCATATTGATTCGTACGATTTTCTCATAGTTGAGAGATGTATCGGGTAAAGGTGCTCGCATGATTAAGCTTCTTGAACGGCTCGGCGTTCCGCGTACGCTGATGCTCGGCTTCCTCGCCGTCGCGATCTTCATGACCGGCGATGGTTTTGAACTGACGTTCCTGTCGAAATTCATGGTGGATCAGGGATTCACCTCGTCCCAGGCCTCGCTGCTGGTCACCGTGTACGGCCTGTTCGCTGCCTTCGGCGGATGGTCGGCAGGTGTGCTTGCCGAGATGTTCGGCGCGCGCAAGGTCATGATGTTCGGCGCGTGCTGGTGGATCGGCGTGCATCTGCTGTTCCTCGGCGTGGCCATTCCAAGCCATATCTATCCGTTGATCCTGGGCCTGTACGCCATCCGTGGCATCGGCTATCCGCTGTTCATCTACAGCTTCGTGGTGCTGATGGCTCAGTACATTTCGCCATCGCGACTCGCTTCGGCAACCGGCTTCTTCTGGACCTGCTTCTCGCTGGGCATCGGTGTGTTCGGCGCTTATCTGCCGAGCTTCATCATGCCGATCGTCGGCGAATACAAGACCTTCTGGTTCGCTCTGCCGTTCTCCATCGTCGGCACGCTCATGTGCTTCTTCTTCGTGCCGAAGAACAAGGTCGTCAAGGGCGAGGGTCTGAGCCGCAAGGAGCAGCTTAAGGAACTTGCCGAAGGCGCCACCATCCTCGTCACCAACCGCAAGATCCTCATCTGCGCCATCATCCGTATCATCAACAACCTGCTGCTGTACGGCTTCCCGGTCATCATGCCGCTGTACCTGTGCACCACGCACAACGGAGGCATCAACATCTTCAAGACCGAGGAATGGATGCGCATCTGGGGCTTCGTGTTCGTCGTCACCCTGATCTTCAACACCTTCTGGGGCTGGTTCATGGACCGCTATGGATGGGTGTGGCCGATGCGTTGGTTCGGTTGCGCGGTGCTCGCCGTCGGTTCCGTCGCCTTCTACTACATTCCGCAGTGGTTCGGCGCGAACGCGGTGATGATGATCATCGCTTCGATCATCGTCGGCATCGGCACCTGCGCCTTCTCCTCGCTGCCGACCATCATGACGCTGTATGCCGGCGAAGGCAAGCAGGGCGCGGCACTGTCCGCCTACAACCTTGCGGCTGGTCTGACCACGTTTGCCGGCCCTGGCATCGCCACCATCCTGCTGCCGACCATCGGCTACGGCGGCGTGTGCTGGACGTACGCGGCCCTGTACGTGCTGGCGTTCATCCTGACGCTGTTCATCCGTCCGCAGCAGCCTGGCTTCGACAGCCACGGCCACCGCATCAAGAAGTCCGCCGACTCCGTCAAGGAAGTCGCGGCCGAAGCCAAAGAAGATGCGCCTGCCGTCGCCTGACCCCGTCCATGTCGGGCGCCTGCCCCACGGGCGTCCGACACTTTGACAAAACACAACAATTTTCAAGTACCATTGCCCACGCATAACCCACAATGAAGGAGAACATCATGAGCAAGCCCATGACCGCATTCACCACTGATTTCCAGCATTCCGGCATGGTCGCCAAGGATTTGGACGAGACCATCGCCTTCTACACCGAGAAGCTCGGCTTTGAGGTCGCTGGCATCTTCCACAACGGCGAGAACCGCTGCGCCTTCCTGCGTTACGGCCACCTGACCATCGAGACCTGGGAGGGCGAGCCGGCCCCGATGACCGCCGGTGCCATCAACCACTGGGCTTTCGACACCCCGGACATCGAAGCGGCCTTCGAAAACGCCAAGGAACTCGGCCTGAAGTTCAAGGACACCGAGATCCAGCACATCGACAGCTTCTGGGAGCACGGCATCCGCTTCTTCAACGTGTACGGTCCGAACGGCGAGACCATCGAGTTCTGCCAGATCGTCTGATTGTTCGGCTGATAAAGACGAGGGGCGTTCCCATCCACAGCAACGGGATGGGAACGCCCCTCGTCTTTGTGTATGTGTTTGCATACGCGTTTTTCGCGCGTATGCAAACACATATTGCGCGTGTGCCGTCACGCTTCCGTGTTGCAGACGTCCGTGACGTAGGACTGCACGAATCGCAGCGCGGCGCCGATGATGTTCTGGTCTTCCACGCACAGGCTCTTGCGCAGCGTGAAGCGGGTGTCGTGGAACGCGCTTTTCTCATCGATTAAGGACTTGAGCCTGTCCATATCGTCCGAATCGAGATACCGTGCCGCTTCGCCGCCGATGATGATGTCGCCGGCAAGCAGCGCGCGGATGTTGCTTACGGCCTGTGCCACGTTGGCAAGCCAATGGTCGAAGCGCTTGCGATGATCGTGCTCGCCCTGCCTCAGCACGCTGAAGAATCCCGACAGGCTTTCGCCGTCCTCCAGCAGGGTCTCCGGCGAGCAGTACGTGTCCATGCAGCCGTATTGGCCGCAGTAGCATTTGTTGCCGCCGGGCACAAGCGTCATATGTTCGATGACGCCGTTGCGCAGGTTCGGCCCCTGATAGAGCTGTCCGTCGATGATCACCGCGCCGCCGGGGCGCATTTCCAGATATACGCAGACCGCGTCGCTGAGTGCATGGTCGAGCCATAGCTCCGCCATGGCCGAGGCGTCGGAATCGTGGATCATGATGCTGGGATAATGCACGTTCTGCGCGATGGTGTCCAACTTGACGCCGGTATTGCCCATGATGCTGCCGAAGCTGATGGTCGTTCCGTCCGCGGAGACGATGCCCTGGATGGCGAAGGCGACTCCTAAGACGTCGGTGCCGCCACGTTCGATCTTCTCCGCGAAATCGTTGATGATGCCGCCGATCTTCTGATAGTAAGCATCGGTGTTGCGGTAGGGGAGCGCGGTATGGTGCCGTGCGATGACGCCGCCGTGCAGATCGATGGCGCATAGATTCAGGCTATTGGAGCGCATGGAGACGCCGATGGCTGCTTTGAACCGGGACTTGAACACGAAGGTCTGCGCCTTCCTGCCGCCCGTGGATCCCAGTTGCTCGCCTTTGCCTACAAGACCTTCCTGTTCTAGCGCGCGCAGATTCTGGGTGATGGTGGGCAGACTCAGTCCGAGTTCCCGTTCCAGAACCTGTTTGGTCGCGGGGCCGTTCGCGTACAGATATCTGGTCAGGGCTCGCTTGTTGAGCTCCTTCACTGCCATGGTCGGCGCGGCTTTCATGTCTGCTCCTTTGCGGATGATGTATTACTTCGTCCGATTATACCTTTACAAAAGTATTTTTAGGAAGTTCGCGCCGTTTTGCAACAAAAATAAAAGACTTTAAAAAAAGTCGTTTAGAAAATAGCGAAATTGACGTTTGCGAAGTTGACTTTAAATGAACAAAACGTATCAAAACGGTGTTGAAAATAGGTTAAATGTTCGGAAAATAAGGCAAAAGAACAAAAAAAGATAGTAACTGAACATAAAACACACGACACGACGAAGAATATACAACGCGATTTTTCTCAGGTATATTGTGACTCAGGTCACAACATGATCAGCAACGCAGCTTCCGCCGCGAGGTTGAAGCGAATAACTGAAAACACCTTTGCTATTCCCCAAAGAATCGAGGAGGACTTCAAGTGGCAGACGCAAAGAAGAAGGAAGAGCCGACCAAGCCGACTCCGGAAGAGAAGCTCGCCGCAGCCGAGGCTGAGGTCGACGCTCTGGTCAAGAAGGGCCTGAAGGCTCTTGACGAATTCGAAAAGCTCGATCAGAAGCAGGTCGACCACATCGTGGCCAAGGCATCCGTCGCAGCCCTGAACAAGCACTTGGTGCTCGCCAAGATGGCCGTCGATGAGACCCACCGTGGTCTGGTCGAAGACAAGGCCACCAAGAACATCTTCGCCTGCGAGCATGTCACCAACTACCTGGCCGGTCAGAAGACCGTCGGCATCATCCGCGAGGACGACGTGCTGGGCATCGACGAGATCGCCGAACCTGTCGGCGTCGTCGCTGGCGTGACCCCGGTCACCAACCCGACCTCCACCGCCATCTTCAAGTCGCTGATCGCACTGAAGACCCGCTGCCCGATCATCTTCGGCTTCCACCCGGGCGCACAGAACTGCTCCGTCGCGGCCGCCAAGATCGTTCGCGATGCCGCTATCGCAGCAGGCGCTCCTGAGAACTGTATTCAGTGGATCGAGCATCCGTCCATCGAGGCCACTGGCGCCCTGATGAAACATGATGGTGTCGCCACCATCCTTGCCACCGGTGGTCCGGGCATGGTCAAGGCCGCATACTCCTCCGGCAAGCCGGCCCTGGGCGTCGGCGCGGGCAACGCTCCGGCATACGTTGACAAGAACGTCGACGTCGTGCGTGCAGCCAACGATCTGATTCTTTCCAAGCACTTCGATTACGGCATGATCTGCGCTACCGAGCAGGCCATCATCGCCGACAAGGACATCTACGATCCGCTGGTCAAGGAACTCAAGCGTCGCAAGGCCTATTTCGTGAACGCCGAGGAGAAGGCCAAGCTCGAGCAGTACATGTTCGGCTGCACCGCATACTCCGGCCAGACCCCGAAGCTCAACTCCGTGGTGCCGGGCAAGTCCCCGCAGTACATCGCCAAGGCCGCCGGCTTCGAGATTCCGGAAGACGCCACCATCCTCGCCGCTGAGTGCAAGGAAGTCGGCGAGAACGAGCCGCTGACCATGGAGAAGCTTGCTCCGGTCCAGGCCGTGCTGAAGTCCGACAACAAGGAACAGGCCTTCGAGATGTGCGAAGCCATGCTGAAGCATGGCGCCGGCCACACCGCCGCCATCCACACCAACGACCGTGACCTGGTCCGCGAGTACGGCCAGCGCATGCACGCCTGCCGTATCATCTGGAACTCCCCGAGCTCCCTCGGCGGCGTGGGCGACATCTACAACGCCATCGCCCCGTCCCTGACCCTGGGCTGCGGCTCCTACGGCGGCAACTCCGTGTCCGGCAACGTCCAGGCAGTCAACCTCATCAACATCAAGCGCATCGCTCGGAGGAACAACAACATGCAGTGGTTCAAGATTCCGGCCAAGACCTACTTCGAGCCGAACGCCATCAAGTACCTGCGTGACATGTACGGCATCGAAAAGGCCGTCATCGTGTGCGATAAGGTCATGGAGCAGCTCGGCATCGTCGACAAGATCATCGATCAGCTGCGTGCACGTTCCAACCGCGTGACCTTCCGTATCATCGATTATGTCGAGCCGGAGCCGAGCGTCGAAACCGTCGAACGTGGCGCCGCCATGATGCGCGAGGAGTTCGAGCCGGATACCATCATCGCCGTCGGCGGTGGTTCCCCGATGGATGCGTCCAAGATCATGTGGCTGCTGTACGAGCACCCGGAAATCTCCTTCTCCGATGTGCGTGAGAAGTTCTTCGATATCCGTAAGCGCGCGTTCAAGATTCCGCCGCTGGGCAAGAAGGCCAAGCTGGTGTGCATCCCGACTTCTTCCGGCACCGGTTCCGAAGTCACGCCGTTCGCTGTGATCACCGACCACAAGACCGGCTACAAGTACCCGATCACCGATTACGCGCTGACCCCGTCCGTCGCCATCGTCGATCCGGTGCTGGCCCGCACCCAGCCGCGCAAGCTCGCTTCCGACGCCGGCTTCGACGCCCTGACCCACGCATTTGAGGCTTACGTCTCCGTCTACGCCAACGACTTCACCGATGGCATGGCTCTGCACGCGGCCAAGCTGGTGTGGGACAACCTCGCCGAGTCCGTCAATGGCGAGCCGGGTGAGGAAAAGACCCGCGCCCAGGAGAAGATGCACAACGCCGCCACCATGGCCGGCATGGCATTCGGCTCCGCCTTCCTCGGCATGTGTCACGGCATGGCCCACACCATCGGCGCTCTGTGCCACGTGGCCCACGGCCGCACCAACTCCATCCTCCTGCCGTACGTGATCCGTTACAACGGTTCCGTCCCGGAGGAGCCGACCAGCTGGCCGAAGTACAACAAGTACATCGCTCCGGAACGCTACCAGGAGATCGCCAAGAACCTTGGCGTGAACCCGGGCAAGACCCCGGAAGAGGGCGTCGAGAACCTGGCCAAGGCCGTTGAGGACTACCGTGACAACAAGCTCGGCATGAACAAGAGCTTCAAGGAGTGCGGTGTGGATGAGGACTACTACTGGTCCATCATCGACCAGATCGGTATGCGCGCCTACGAAGACCAGTGCGCACCGGCGAACCCGCGTATCCCGCAGATCGAGGATATGAAGGACATCGCCATCGCGGCCTACTACGGCGTCAGCCAGGAGGAAGGCCACAAGCTGCGCATCGAGCGTCAGGGCGAAGCCGCTACGGAGGAAGCTTCCGAGCGCGCCTGATCGCAATATCGCAACGTGACTCCTTATATAAAAGATGTGAAGTGAAGCGTATATAAGGAGTCGTGCAAAAGGAGCCTGATGGGAAACCATCAGGCTCTTTTTTTATAGTGAGGAGGAAGTGGACCGTCGCCGTTACCTTCCGCGTTCTTCATCGAAAGAAGACGCGTGATTGTGTTGGCGCGACACCGCGAAAAACGTTGGAAAAACCGCGACACGCGCGAATTCCATATGTTCACCCCTGATGCTTAGATAAAGAAGTTGCCTGATTTTAGGGCTCGCAAATTGTAATTCAAAAAGCGAGCGTGGCACAGCGGCTCACTCCGGTGAGAAGCTGCATGGCTGCGCACTGATGTGGTATGGCCACGGGACTTCCACGGTTCCGGGGGTCTTCTGCGCCGGTGCCCTTGGAAGCAGGCTGGTAAACAGTAAATAACGAATCGCTAGAAAGGGCGGAAGGCAATGGCGGGACAGAAAATCCGCATCAGGCTTAAGTCCTATGACCATGAGGTCATCGACCAATCGGCGAAGAAGATCGTCGAAACGGTGACGAACGCGGGCGCAACTGTGGTTGGCCCGGTTCCGCTCCCGACCGAGAAGAACGTGTTCGTCGTTATCCGTTCTCCTCACAAGTACAAGGATTCTCGCGAGCACTTCGAGATGCGCACTCATAAGCGTCTCATCGACATTGTGGACCCGACCCCGAAGGCCGTGGACTCCCTTATGCACATTGATCTGCCCGCAGATGTGAACATCGAGATCAAGCTGTAAGGGAGGAGGGAACCATTATGTCTAATCGCACTGCACTGCTGGGTAAGAAGCTCGGTATGTCTCAGGTCTGGGACGAGAACGGTTTCTTCGTTCCTGTGACCCTCGTTGACGTGTCCACCAACGTGGTGACCGCTGTCAAGTCCGAAGAGTCCGACGGCTACAAGGCTGTTCAGCTTGGCTACGGCCAGGTTGACCCGACCAAGGTGACCAAGCCGCTTGCCGGCCACTTCGCCAAGGCTGGCGTCACCCCGCGTCGTCACCTCGCTGAGGTCCGCACCGATAACGCCGAAGAGTTCGAGCCGGGTCAGGAGCTGACCGCTGAGCTGTTCCCGGAAGGCACCCTGGTCGACGTGACCGGTACCACCAAGGGCAAGGGCTTCGCAGGCACCATCAAGCGTTGGGGCTTCAAGTCCTATCGTCGTACCCACGGCTCTCACAAGAACGAGCGTCGTCCTGGCTCTGTTGGCGCATGCGCCACCCCGAGCCGCATCCTCAAGGGCAAGCGCATGGCTGGCCGCATGGGTCATGTGACCAACACCGCGCTGAACCTCACCATCGTTTCGTCGGATGTTGAGAACGGCGTGCTGGCTATCAAGGGCGCCATTCCGGGCCCGAAGGGCAGCATCGTTCTCGTCCGTTCGGCAGTGAAGGGAGCCTGATAAATCATGGCAAACGTTACTCTGAACGTCACCGATAACCAGGGCAAGGCCACCGGCACCGTCGATGCCCCGGCTGAGATCTTCGGCTTCTCCGCTGAAGAAGTTCAGTCCCGCATCCCGCTGATCCACCAGGTCGTCATCGCCCAGCTCGCCGCTGCTCGCCAGGGCACCCACGCCACCAAGACTCGTGGCATGGTTTCCGGCGGTGGCCGCAAGCCGTGGAAGCAGAAGGGCACCGGTCGTGCTCGTCAGGGCTCCATCCGTGCACCGCAGTGGTACCACGGCGGCACCGTGTTCGGTCCGCAGCCGCGTGACTACTCCCAGCGCACCCCGAAGAAGATGAAGGCCGCTGCTCTCAAGTACGTGCTTTCCGATCGTGCCAATGCCGGTCACGTGGCCGTTGTCGACTTCGGTGTTTCCGAAGCCCCGTCCACCAAGGCCGCCGTTGCCGCTCTTACCCCGGTGACCGAGAACAAGTTCACCACCGTGGTGCTCTCTCGCGAGAATGTGAACGAATGGCTTTCCGTTCGTAACATCCCGACCGTTCACCCGATCTTCGCCGATCAGCTCAACACGTACGATGTGGTCACCGCTCAGTACGTGGTCTTCTCCAAGGAAGGCTTTGATGCTTTCCTCGCTGCGAAGGCTGAGCCGGCTGCAAAGGAGGCCTGATTTTCATGGTCGCTATTCACAAGCCCGCACACGACATCATCCTCAAGCCTGTCGTTTCTGAGAAGAGCTACGCTCTGTCCGATCGCGGTCAGTACACCTTCGTGGTGGCCCCGAACGCGAACAAGGTTCAGATCAAGCAGGCAATCGAAGAGATCTTCAATGTCAAGGTGACGAACGTCAACACCCTCAACCGCGCCGGCAAGCGCCAGCGCACCCGCAACGGTTTCGGCCAGCGCGTCAATCAGAAGCGCGCCATCGTGACCGTCGCCGAGGGCCAGACGATCGACATCTTCGGTAACTGAAGGCTAGCCGAGAAAAGTTAAAGGAAGAACTAGATTATGGCTATCCGCGTTTATAAGCCGACGACTGCAGGCCGCCGTAACGCGTCCGTCTCGGACTTCTCCGAGCTTACGCGCTCCACGCCTGAGAAGTCGCTGGTTCGCAAGCTCAGCAAGACTGGCGGTCGTAACTCCTACGGCCGTATGACCTCCCGCCATCGCGGCGGCGGTCACAAGCGCCAGTACCGTCTCATCGACTTCAAGCGTTGGGACAAGGACGGCGTGCCGGCCAAGGTCGCTCACATCGAGTACGACCCGAACCGTTCCGCCCGCATCGCACTGCTGCACTACGCAGACGGTGAGAAGCGTTACATCATCGCTCCGGAAGGCATCAAGCAGGGCGACGTCATCGAGACCGGCGCTCAGGCTGATATCAAGCCGGGCAACAACCTGCCGCTGCGCAACATCCCGACCGGTACCGTGGTGCACGCGATTGAGCTCCGCCCGCTGGGTGGCGCCAAGATCGCCCGCTCCGCCGGTGCTGCCGTGCAGCTCGTCGCCAAGGATGGCGCCTACGCTCAGCTGCGTATGCCGTCCGGCGAAATCCGCAACGTGGACGCTCGCTGCCGCGCGACCGTTGGTGAGGTCGGTAATTCCGACCACGCCAACATCCAGCTTGGCAAGGCAGGCCGCGCTCGTTGGATGGGCAAGCGCCCGATCACCCGTGGTGAGTCCATGAACCCTGTCGATCACCCGCACGGCGGTCGTACCCGCGGTGGCAAGCCGCCGGTTTCTCCGTGGGGCAAGGGCGAGGTTCGTACCCGCCGTCCGAAGAAGGCTTCGAACAAGATGATTGTTCGTCGTCGCCCGAATGGTAAGAACCGTAAGTAAGGGAGTGTCGAGTAGATGACTCGTAGCATCAAGAAGGGCCCCTTCGTCGACGCCCACCTGCAGAAGAAAGTCGACGAGCAGAACGAGAAGGGTACGCACAACGTCATCAAGACGTGGTCCCGTCGTTCGATGATCACCCCTGATTTCATCGGACACACCTTCGCCGTTCATGATGGCCGCAAGCATGTTCCGGTGTTCGTCACCGAATCCATGGTTGGCCACAAGCTCGGTGAGTTCGCCCCGACCAAGACCTTCAAGGGTCATGTGAAGGACGACAAGAAGGCACGCCGCTAAAGGAGAGTAAGGACACATGGAAGCTAAAGCAATCGCTCGTCACGTCCGCGTGACGCCGCGCAAGGCTCGCCGTATGGTCGACCTCATCCGAGGCAAGAAGGCGACCGAAGCCATCACCATTCTGAAGTTCGCTCCGCAGGACGCATCCCTCCCGGTGCGTAAGGTCCTGGAGAGCGCCATCGCGAACGCTCGTGTGAAGGCCGACAAGGCCGGCGAGCCGTTCCGCGAGAACGACCTGGTCGTGAAGGAGACCTATGTGGACGAAGGCGTGACGCTCAAGCGTTTCCGCGCTCGTGCACAGGGCCGTGCCGCTCGTATCAACAAGCGCACCAGCCACATCACGGTCGTCGTCGCTAACAAGGAAGGAAACCGCTAAAGATGGGTCAGAAGATCAATCCGTTTGGCTACCGCCTGGGAATCACTGAGAACCATCGTTCCAAGTGGTTCTCCGATTCCAACAAGGTTGGCGAACGCTACCGCGACTTCGTTCTCGAAGATGACGCCATCCGCAAGGCCATGAGCAAGGATCTCGAGCGTGCGGGCGTGTCCCGTATCGTCATCGAGCGTACCCGCGACCGCGTGCGTGTGGACATCCACACCGCTCGTCCGGGCATCGTCATCGGCCGTCGTGGCGCTGAGGCTGAGCGCGTTCGCGCCAAGCTCGAGAAGCTCACCGGCAAGCAGGTCCAGCTCAACATCTTCGAAGTGAAGAACGCCGCACTGGACGCCCAGCTCGTCGCACAGGGCATCGCTGAGCAGCTCACCAACCGCGTGACCTTCCGTCGCGCGATGCGTAAGGCCCAGCAGGATGCCATGCGTGCAGGCGCCAAGGGTATCCGTATCAAGCTCTCCGGCCGCCTTGGTGGCGCCGAAATGAGCCGTTCCGAGTTCTATCGCGAGGGTCGCGTTCCGCTGCAGACCCTGCGTGCCCTCATCGATTACGGCTTCTTCGAGGCCAAGACCACTTACGGCCGCATCGGCGTGAAGGTCTGGATCTACAAGGGCGATATGACCGAGCGTGAGTTCGAAGAGCAGCAGGCACAGCAGAGCAACAACCGCCAGGGTCGTCGCGGCGATCGTCGTCCGCGTCGCGGCCAGCGCAACGCTGCTCCGCAGCAGAACGCAGCAGCAGAGGCTCCGGCCGCTGCTGAGGCACCTGCCGCAACGGAAACGAAGGAGTGAGCTGAGAATGCTTATCCCAAAGAGAACCAAGTATCGTAAGCAACACCGTCCGGTCCGCCGTGGCATGTCCAAGGGCGGCAACGAGATCGCTTTCGGCGATTTCGGTATCCAGGCTCTGGCTCCGGCTTATGTGACCAACCGCCAGATCGAGGCTGCTCGTATCGCCATGACCCGCTACATCAAGCGTGGTGGCCGCGTGTGGATCACGATCTTCCCGGATCGTCCGCTGACCAAGAAGCCGCTCGGCACCCGAATGGGTTCCGGTAAGGGTACTCCGGAATTCTGGATCGCCAACGTCCACCCGGGTCGCGTTATGTTCGAGATCGGTGGCGTGTCCGAGGATGTCGCTCGTGAGGCTCTGCGCCGCGCAATCGACAAACTCCCCATGAAGTGCCGTGTTATTGCTCGTGAAGGCGGTGACATCTGATGGCAGTCGGAACTGCAGACTACACCATGAAGAATCTCAACGAGAAGACCAACGAGGAGATCGAGGGCTTCCTCAAGAAGTCCAAGGAAGAGCTGTTCAACCTGCGCTTCCAGTCCGCGACCGGTCAGCTCGAAAACACCGCCCGCCTCAAGGCGGTCAAGCACGACATCGCCAGGATGTACACCGTCCTGCGCGAGCGTGAGCTCGGCATCAGCCAGGCCCCCGAGGCGACCGAAACGAAAGCTGAGGAGAAGTAATGGCTGAAGAGCGTAACTTCCGCAAGGTTCGTCGCGGTTACGTCGTGTCCGATAAGATGGACAAGACGATTTCCGTCGAGCTCGAGCAGCGTTCGACCCACCCGCTTTACGGCAAGGTTGTGCGCTCCACTCGTACGGTCAAGGTCCATGATGAACACAACGAGGCTCACATTGGCGACCTCGTGAGTATTATGGAGACTCGGCCCCTGAGCAAGACCAAGCGTTGGCGTCTCGATAGCATTATCGAGCGCGCTAAGTAAATAAGTTCGGCAAGGCTCCGTGAGTCACCCCGCCTGCTTCAAGCAGGCAGGCGGGGTGCTTGGGGAGAACCAGCTCGGCTAAGGAGAATCAATGATTCAGCAGGAAACGCGGCTTCATGTCGCCGACAACACGGGTGCGAAGGAACTCCTCGCCATCCGAGTGCTCGGCGGATCGAAGCGACGCTATGCCGGCATCGGCGACGTGATCGTCGCCTCCGTCAAGGACGCCATCCCTGGCGGGTCGGTCAAGAAGGGCGACGTCGTCAAGGCTGTCGTCGTCCGCACTGTCAAGGAGCACCGTCGTGTGGACGGCTCCTACATCAAGTTCGACGAGAACGCCGCCGTCATTCTCGGCTCCGGCCGTGAACCGAAGGGCACTCGTATCTTCGGACCGGTCGGTCGTGAACTGCGCGACAAGCGCTTCATGAAGATCGTGTCCCTCGCCCCGGAGGTGATCTGACATGGCAGCCAAGATTAAGAGCGGCGACCTGGTCAAGGTCATCCGCGGCAAGGACCGCGGCAAGGAAGGCACCGTCAAGCAGGTGCTCAAGGACGATCGTCTGATCGTCGAGGGCGTGCAGATCGTCAAGAAGCACGTCCGCGCCACGCAGCAGGGCCAGCAGGCCGGCATCGTGGCTGTCGAGGCTCCGATTCATCGCTCCAACGTGATGGTCATCGATCCGGAGACCAAGCAGCCCACCCGCGTGCGCATCGTCGAAAAGGAAGAGGCTCGTGACGGCAAGGTGAAGACCGTGCGCGTGCGTGTCGCCAAGAAGTCCGGAAAGGAGCTGGCATGACCGATACCACTGTCGAAGCGCCGGCAACTCCGCGCTTGAAGCAGAAGTACAACGAGCAGATCGTGCCGGAGCTGGAGAAGGAATTCCACTACTCCAACCCGATGCAGGTCGCTCGCGTCCAGAAGGTCGTCGTCTCCATGGGCGTTGGCGCCGCAGCTCGCGACTCCAAGCTCATCGAAGGCGCTGTCAAGGACCTCACTCTGATCACCGGCCAGAAGCCGAAGATCACCAAGGCCAAGAAGTCTGTCGCGCAGTTCCATCTGCGTGAGGGCCAGGCCATCGGCGCCTACGTCACCCTGCGTGGCGAGCGCATGTGGGAGTTCCTGGATCGCCTTCTGACCATGGCTCTGCCGCGTATCCGTGATTTCCGCGGCATCAACGGCGACCAGTTCGATGGTCAGGGCAACTACAACTTTGGCCTTACCGAGCAGTCCATGTTCCACGAGATCGATCCGGATTCGATCGATCACCAGCGTGGTATGGACATCACCGTGGTGACCAGCACCAAGGACGACAAGGAAGCTCGCGTGCTCCTGAAGCACCTCGGCTTCCCCTTCAAGGAGAACTGATATGGCAAAAACCGCTCTTAAGAACAAGGCGGCCGGCAAGCCGAAGTTCAAGGTGCGCGCTTACACGCGCTGCCAGGTCTGCGGTCGTCCCCACTCCGTCTACCGCAAGTTCGGCCTGTGCCGCATCTGCCTTCGTGAGAAGGCCCACCGCGGCGAGCTGCCCGGCGTTACGAAGTCCAGTTGGTAAATAACGACGCTGAAGGTCCGCGGCCCAATCGCTCAATGGAGCGTGCGGGCGGCGGAAACCACGGCGAGAAAGGGCAATAAGCCCAAATGACAATGACAGATCCGATCGCAGACATGCTTACGCGTCTGCGTAATGCGAGCGCGGCAAAGCACGAGACCGTGGATATGCCGTACTCCAAGTTCAAGGCGAACATCGCCGAGATCCTGAAGCGTGAAGGCTACATCAAGGACTTCACCGCCAAGGAAGCCAAGGTCGGCCAGACTCTCGAGGTCACCCTCAAGTACGGTCCGAACGGCGAGCGTTCCATCCAGGGCATCAAGCGCATCTCCAAGCCGGGCCTGCGTCGTTACGCAAAGTCCGATGCTCTGCCGATGCCGCTCGGTGGCCTTGGCATCGCAATCATCTCGACTAGCTCGGGACTGCTGACCCAGAAGGAATGCCTCGACCGAGGCATCGGCGGCGAGATCGTCGCTTTCGTTTGGTGAGAAAGGAGAGCTGAAACATGGCATCGCATATTGGTAAGCTCCCCGTCACCATTCCGGCTGGCGTGGAAGTCAAGATCGACGGTCAGTCCTTTACCGCCAAGGGCGCTAAGGGCACTGACTCCTACGAGATTCCTGAAGGCATCACCGCAGTGGTCGAAGGCAACGAAGTTGTCCTCACCCCGGCTGATGACCTGCGTCCGACCCGTGCAAAGCACGGCCTGGCTCGCTCCATCGTGGCGGGCATGGTCAAGGGCGTGCACGAGGGTTATGCCAAGACTCTGGAGATCGTCGGTACCGGTTACCGCGCCCAGATGAAGGGCAAGGGCATTGAGTTCTCCCTCGGCTATTCCCACACCATCACCGTCGAGCCGCCGGCAGGTATCGAATTCGAACTGCCGAACCCGAACCAGGTGATCGTCAAGGGCATCGACAAGCAGGCTGTTGGCCAGTGCGCCGCTAACATTCGTAAGCTTCGTGCTCCGGAACCCTACAAGGGCAAGGGCATCAAGTACGCGGATGAGCACATTCTGCGCAAGGCTGGAAAGGCTGGTAAGTAATGAGCGTCCAGATTCTCGGTAAGGGCAAGAAGGTCGCGCTTAAGCGCCGTCACGCTCGTCTGCGCAAGCACATCAGCGGTACCCCGGAGCTTCCGCGTCTGGTGGTTACCCGTTCCAACCGTCACATGGTTGCCCAGATCATCGATGACACCAAGGGTGTCACCCTGGTGAGCGAATCCACTCTGACCAGCGATTTCGCCGGTTTCGAGGGCACCAAGACCGAAGCCGCCAAGAAGGTCGGCGAACTGATCGCCAAGAAGGCTCAGGACGCTGGCATTACCGCGGTCGTGTTCGATCGTGGCGGCAACAAGTATCATGGCCGCGTCGCAGCTGTCGCTGAAGGCGCCCGCGAGGGAGGTCTGGCACTGTGAGCGACAACGAAAAGGAAACCCAAGTGGCTGAAGAAACTCAGAACACTCAGGCTACCGCTGAGTCCAACAACGAGGACCGCAAGTCCCGTCGTGGCCAGCGCGGTGAGGGTCGTCGTGGCGAGCGTCGCAACCGTCGTGAGGAATCTCACGAGAACGAGATGCTCGATCGCGTGGTGACCATCAACCGTGTGTCCAAGACCCACAAGGGTGGTCGTACGTTCAGCTTCGCCGCCCTCGTGGTGGTTGGCGACGGCAAGGGCACCGTCGGTGTTGGCTACGGCAAGTCCCGTGAGGTCCCGGCTGCAATCGCCAAGGGCCAGCTGGATGCCAAGAAGCACATGTTCACCGTGCCGCGCATCAAGGGCACCGTCACCCACCCGGTGATCGGCCACGATGCCGCTGGCACCGTGCTGCTGCGCCCGGCTGCTCCGGGTACCGGCGTTATCGCCGGCGGTGCAGTCCGCGCCGTCATGGAATGCGCTGGCATCACCGACGTCCTGACCAAGTCGATGGGCTCCGCCACCGCCGTCAACGTGGTGCGCGCAACCGTCGACGCCCTCAAGAAGCTCGAAGAGCCGGAAGAGATTGCCGCACGTCGTGGCATGTCTCTCGAAGAGGTGGCTCCGGACGCGCTGCTGCGTGCTCGCGCCGAAGGCATCGCCGAGGCCCGCAAGGCTCGTGAAGAGGCTCAGGCCAAGGCTGCTCAGAAGGACGGTGAGTGATGACTAACCTGAACATCAAGCTGCACCACGGTCTGGTGAATTCCACTCCGAAGCAGCGTGCTGCGGCTCAGACTCTGGGCCTGAACAAGATCGGCAAGACCGTGACTCGTGAGGACACTCCGGCCCTTCGTGGCCAGCTGCAGGTCCTCCGTCACCTGATCACCGTCGAGGAGGCTGACTGATTATGGCAGACATTCTGCAGATGCATGACCTGAAGCCGGCTCCGGGTGCCAACAAGGATCGTATCCGCGTTGGCCGTGGTGAAGGCTCCAAGGGTAAGACCTCGGGCCGTGGCGACAAGGGCACCAAGAAGCGCTATCAGGTTCGTCCGGGCTTCGAAGGTGGCCAGCTGCCGCTGTACATGCGCCTTCCGAAGCTGCGTGGCTTCAAGAACCCGTTCAAGAAGGAATACCAGGTCGTCAACGTGGCTGTTCTTGCGGAACTGTTCCCGCAGGGCGGCGAGATCACCGTGGCTGATCTGGTTGCCAAGGGTGCCGTCCGCAACGGCTTCCCGGTCAAGGTCCTGGGCGACGGCGAGGTTTCGGCTGCCTACACTCTCAAGGGTGTCAAGGCTTCCGCTTCCGCCAAGTCCAAGATCGAGGCTGCTGGCGGCTCCATTTCCGAGGACTGATTCCAACGGAATGTAGCTGACTGAAGCTCAGACATGAGGCTTCCCTCGCTTTAGGGCGGGGGAAGCCTCATTCGTTTGCAGTCAAAATGCAATCATGCATGGAAAAACAAAAAACAGACGAATAATGACGAAAACGCCATATCGGTAGACGCCGTACGCTAGACTCGAGCGTTAGAGTCTGTTTTTGCACGTGTGCGCAGGTGCGCACGACGATGGAAGGAACCCCAGGTGAGGACGTTAATCCAGGCCTTGAAGACCAAGGAATTGAGGAATAAAATCCTCTTCACCCTTGGTATCATCATCATTTATCGTATCGGTTCATTCATCCCGACCCCTGGCGTCGATTTCACCGTCGTCCAGCAGTGCGTCGGCAAGATGAACAACGCTTCTGAGAACTTTATCGGTCTGGTGAACCTCTTCTCCGGCGGCGCCATGCTGCAGCTGTCGATTTTCGCATTGGGCGTCATGCCGTACATCACCGCATCGATCGTCATCCAGCTGCTGCGTGTGGTCATCCCTCGTTTCGAGGCACTGCACAAGGAAGGCCAGTCCGGCGAAGCCAAGCTGACCCAGTACACCCGTTACCTGACCATCGGCCTTGCCGTGCTGCAGTCCACCACCATCCTGGTGACCGCACGTTCCGGCGCGCTGTTCAACTACCAGTGCTCTCAGGTTGTTCCGGACGGTTCCGTGTGGAACCTTGTGGTCATGGTGCTCATCATGACCGGCGGCACCGGCCTCATCATGTGGATGGCCGAATTGGTCACCGATAAGGGCCTCGGCCAGGGTATGTCCATCCTTATCTTCATGTCCATCTGCTCCGGCTTCCTGCCGCAACTGTGGGAGATCGGCTGGGGCACCAACGGCACCGATGGCAATTGGGGCAAGTTCGCCGCGGTCGTCGGCACCCTGCTGGTCATCATGATTCTTGTCATCTACGTCGAGCTTGCCCAGCGTCGTATTCCGGTGCAGTACACCCGCCGTATGATCGGCCGCAAGATGTACGGTGGCTCCTCCACCTACCTGCCGCTGAAGATCAACATGAGCGGCGTCATCCCGCCGATTTTCGCATCCTCCATCCTGGCCGTGCCGACGCTGATCGCGCAGTTCGGCAATTCCGACCAGTCCTGGGTCAAGTGGATCAACTCCAACCTGGCCAACACCACATCCGTGTGGTACATCGCACTGTACACGCTGATGATCGTGTTCTTCTGCTTCTTCTACACGGAGATCACCTTCAACCCGGACGAGACCGCCGACAACATGAAGCAGTACGGCGGCTTCATTCCGGGCATCCGCGCGGGAAGCGCCACCAGCAACTACCTGAGCTACGTGATGAACCGTCTGAACACGGTCGGCGCCGTCTACCTGCTGTTCGTGGCGCTTATCCCGACGGTGCTCATCATGGCGCTGAACCTGAACACCAAGCTGCCGTTCGGCGGCACCACCATCCTGATCATCGCAGGCGTCGGCCTCGACACCCTGCGCCAGGCCAAGGCCCAGACCGAACAGTTCCAGTACGCTGGCTTCCTGTTCGAGGACACCGATCACAAGGAAGGTAAGTAACCACTTGAATCGTGATGTCGTTTCCGTTGATCGGGAGCGGTATCACGATTTTTATGTTAAGTAATCCATCATCCGAAAATCCCCGTTGAGGGGAATGAACGAAACGGAGAACAACACATGCGACTGCTGATCATGGGCCCGCAGGGCGTAGGCAAGGGCACCCAGGCCGCTCTGCTGAGCGAGCACTACGGAATCCCGGCGATCTCCACCGGCGATATCTTCCGCTACAACATCAAGAACAAGACCGAGCTCGGCGTCGAAGCGCTCAAGTACATCGACAAGGGCGAGCTTGTGCCGGACGAGCTGACCAACAAGATCGTCAAGGACCGTCTGGCCATGGACGACGCCAAGAACGGCTGGATTCTCGATGGCTATCCGCGCAACGCCTCCCAGGTCGAGGCTCTCGACGCCATCCTGGGCGAACTGGACACCCCGCTTGACGCGGTCGTCGCACTGGATGCAGATCACGACGTGCTCATGGAGCGTATGAAGAAGCGCGCCGAAATCGAAGGCCGCTCCGACGACACCCCTGAAGCCATCGCCAAGCGTCTTGACGTGTACGCCAAGGAGACCGCGCCGCTGCTGGACATCTACCAGAAGCGCGGCCTGCTCAAGACGTTCAATGGCGTCGGCGCCGTCGACGAGATCCAGGCCACCATCGTGGCGGAGCTTGGCTGAAGGAAAAACCAAGCAGAATAACATATTTCCAACGAAAGCGGGAATCGCGACACGCCGAACGTGTCTTGATTCCCGCTTTCGTGTATTCTTGCAAGTTGGTGTGTCTTCGGGCACGCATAGTAATCGCCAAGGAACGGAACGAGGCTCATGGCTAAAGACGGTGTGATTGAAGTCGAAGGACAGGTAGTGGAAGCACTGCCGAACGCGATGTTTCGTGTTGAACTCGAAAACAAGCATATCGTGCTCGCAACCATTTCGGGCAAGATGAGGAAGAACTACATCCGCATCCTGCCGCAGGATCGTGTTGTGCTGGAGATGAGCCCCTACGATCTGAACCGCGGCCGTATTACGTACCGTTACAAGTAAAGGTACACAAGCAAAGGAAAACCATGAAGGTCAGCCCTAGTGTGAAGAGGATCTGCGAGAACTGCCGCGTGATCCGTCGTCACGGCCGCGTCATGGTGATCTGCGTCAACCCGCGCCACAAGCAGCGTCAGGGCTGAGAGCAGATCCAGCGGCATAATAAGTACAGGCGCTGAGTCACAGATCGCGCAAGCGGTATGAACCCCGGGTACGCAGGCCCGGGCCGGGAAACCGGACGACTCGGTGCAAGACCTGCGGAAAACAGAAGGAATCGCAATGGCACGTCTTGCCGGAGTCGACATCCCCAATGAGAAGCGCATCGAGATCGCCCTCACCTACATCTTTGGTGTGGGTCGCACTCGTGCCAAGGAAACGCTTGCCGCGACCGGTATCAACCCGGACATTCGCGTCAAGGATCTGACGGATGAGCAGCTGATTACGCTGCGTGACTACCTCGAGGGTAACTACAAGATCGAGGGCGATCTGCGTCGTGAAATCGATGCGGATATCCGTCGTAAGATTCAGATCAACTGCTACCAAGGCCAGCGTCACCGTAAGGGACTTCCTGTGCGCGGTCAGCGCACCAAGACCAATGCTCGTACCCGCAAGGGCCCGAAGCGCACGGTCGCCGGAAAGAAGAAGGCCACCAAGTAATAGGTGGCTGTCAGTTCAGACCACGAGACGTAAGTTTCATCGCCTGAACAACAAAGCAAATTCGTTATTAGGAAACGAGGGTCAATGGCAGCTCAAAAGCAAGCCGCGCGCAAGCCGCGTCGCCGCGACCGCAAGTCGGTCCCGGTTGGGCAGGCGCACATCAAGTCCACTTTCAACAACACCATCATTTCGATCACCGACCCGTCCGGCGCAGTTGTGTCCTGGGCGTCCGGTGGCGATGTCGGCTTCAAGGGCTCCCGTAAGTCCACGCCGTACGCCGCTGGCATGGCCGCCGAATCCGCAGCCCGCAAGGCTATGGAGCACGGCCTCAAGAAGGTCGACGTGTTCGTGAAGGGCCCGGGTTCCGGTCGTGAAACCGCCATCCGTTCCCTGCAGTCCGCCGGACTCGAAGTCGGTTCCATCACCGACGTCACCCCGCAGGCACACAACGGCGTTCGTCCTCCGAAGCGCCGTCGCGTCTGAGCACTAGAAGAAATCATCAATCCAACGCCGCTTATGGCCGGTGAGTGCACCACCGGCCTGAAGCTGAAAGGATAACCACAGTGCTTATCGCACAGCGTCCGACACTTACCGAGGAATCTCTCAACCCTCAGCGTTCCCGCTTCACCATCGAGCCTCTTGAGCCTGGTTTCGGCTACACGCTTGGCAACTCGCTGCGCCGTACCCTCCTGAGCTCCATTCCTGGAGCGGCTGTGACTTCGGTGCGTATCTCCGGCGTCCCGCATGAGTTCACCACTCTGCCGGGTGTTGAAGAGGACGTTACCGAGATCCTGCTGAACATCAAGGGCATCGTGCTCACCAGCGAATACGATGAGCCGGTTGTCATGTATCTGCGCAAGAGCGGCAAGGGCGAGGCCACCGCGGGCGACATCACCCCGCCGGCCGGCGTCACCATCGCCAACCCGGACATGCATATCGCTACCCTCGCCGAGGATGGCGAACTCGAGATCGAGTTCACCGTCGAGCGTGGCCGCGGCTATGTGCCCGCCCAGATGAACAAGCAGGATAACGCCGAGATCGGCCGCATTCCGGTCGACTCGATCTACTCCCCGGTGCTCAAGGTGAGCTATCGTGTGGAAGCCACCCGCGTTGAACAGCGCACTGACTTCGACAAGCTCATCCTGGACGTGGAGACCAAGCCGGCAATCTCCCCGCGTGATGCTGTCGCATCCGCAGGCTCCACCTTGGTGGAACTCTTCGGCCTGTGCCGCGAGCTCAACACCCAGGCTGAGGGCGTCGAGGTTGGACCTGCCCCGGTGGCAGAGGAAACCAACCCGGAGATGGCCGTTCCGATCGAGGATCTCAACCTCACCCAGCGCAGCTACAACTGCCTGAAGCGCGAGGGCATCCACACGATCGGCGAGCTGGTCGCCCACACCGAGCAGGATCTGCTCGATATCCGCAATTTCGGTATGAAGTCCATCGATGAAGTCAAGGAGAAGCTCCAGTCTCTGGGACTCGCCCTCAAGGCTTCCCCGCTGGGTAACTTCGATACCAATAATCTCGAAGGTGGCACCTTCTTCTCGCCGGAAGACGAGTGATCCGCCACTTTTGACCTAACCGCTTCGTTGGATTCGGACGTTCGGGCAACTGCCCACCTGAATCCAACGGGGCTTTCAAGGAGAAACAATGCCTACACCAAAGAAGGGTCCGCGTCTGGCCTCCAGCCCGGCTCATGAGCGTCTTATGCTCGCGAACATGGCCACCAGCCTGTTCCAGAACGGCCGCATCACCACCACCCTGCCGAAGGCCAAGCGTCTTCGTCCGCTGGCCGAGCGTCTGATCACGCTCGCCAAGCGTGGTGATCTGCACAACCGTCGTCGCGTGATGCGCGTCATCCGCAACAAGTCCGTCGTGCACAAGCTGTTCACCGAGATCGCCGAGCAGATGGAGCAGCGCGAAGGCGGCTACACCCGCATCGTCAAGATCGCTCCGCGTCGCGGCGATGCCGCTCCGGCAGCCATCATCGAGCTCGTCACCGAGCCGGTGAGCCCGAAGCAGGCCGTGGTGAAGGAAGCCGAAGCCGCAACCAAGGTTGCCGCTGCCGAGGCTCCGGAAGCCGCCGCTGAAGAGGCTACCGCTGAGAACGCCGAGTGAATCGCTCTTAGCTGATTGAAGGCCGGGAATCGCAAGGTTCCCGGCCTTTGTCATATCTGCTGCCAAGACTGTCGTGCCACATGCCTCACTATGCCAGCCATTTGCTATGCTCGATGCCGTGAGACTACGCATCGATTTGGCATATGACGGTACCGGCTTCTACGGATGGGCGAAACAGCCCGAAATACGTACGGTACAGGGCGAAATCGAACGCGTGCTGCATACCATTCTTCGCGTACCGGAAGGAGACCCGACCGAACCGCTGCGCCTTACCGTGGCCGGACGAACCGACACCGGCGTGCACGCCTCGCATCAGGTATGCCATCTGGACGTCAACGAGGACGTGCTCAAACGCTGCGTCGGCCACATGGACGTGCCGCCCGTCATCGCGCTTACCCGCAGACTTCAGCGCATGCTGCCGGCCGATATCGCAATCCGCGGCATCGCACCCGCTCCGAACGGTTTCGACGCGCGTTTCTCCGCGTTGGAACGTACCTACGTGTACCGAATCGCCGATAGGTCAAGCGAGGTGGACCCCCGTACCAGAAACTTCGTATTGCATATCGACGATGAACTTGACCTCAAATCCATGAACGAAGCCGCTGCGATGACGATCGGCCTGCACGATTTCGGCTCGTTCGCCACCCCAAATCCGGGCGGCACCACCATACGCGAGGTGAAGACCGCGTATTGGCGTCGCGTGCCGCAGCGGACGCTTATCGACGACGGCATGACGATGGGGGAGCGGTACCGTACGCCGACCGTGGAATCGGGCCTCGTCTGCTTCGTGATCGTCGCCGACGCGTTTGCACGCAATATGGTGCGCTCCCTCGTCAACGGCTGCGTGCAGGTCGGTATCGGCAAACGTTCCCTCGACTGGTTTGCAGGAAAAATGGCGGCTCCGCTGCGCGAAGGCTCCACAGGACCGATCGCGCCGCAAGGACTGACGCTGGAGCATATCGAATATCCGGCCGACGACCAGCTGGCGGTCCGCGCCGAAGCCATTCGCGCCAAGCGCACACTGTAGCTTTATTGCGATTGTCACAGCCAGGTTACGGGCGCTTGTCATGTCCATTGCCGAGACATTGTCGTAACAGACCGTTTCGTTTCCCGGAAACGCTGGTTCGTTAGGTTTTTCTTCCATCAAGGCGCGATGCCTCAGATTGGCATGCGTTCGCATGGGGTGGAAGGGAGCGTGGAACGATGATTGAATCCGCCGCACGAAGGTTGGCTTCGGAACTGGTCGATCGTCGGGAGTCGATCAACCGGGAGCTGAGCCGTAATGGCGTACGGTTCGGCATCTACAAGAACGGCGAGTACCATGACCGGCTGTTTCCGTACGATCCGATTCCGCGCATCATCGAATCGGACGAATTCGACAGAATGGAAGCCGGACTGAAACAGCGCGTCAACGCGTTGAACGCCTACCTGCGCGACATCTACTCCGACAAGCAGGCCATCAAGGACGGCATCGTGCCGGAAGAATACGTGTACACGTCCGCGGGATACTTTCCGCAAGTCAACGGCGTGACACCTCCGGGCGGCGTGTTCGCGCACATCGCCGGCGAGGACCTGGTGCAGGGGCAGGACGGGCAATGGTGGGTGCTGGAAGACAATCTGCGCATTCCATCCGGTGCCAGCTATCCGCTGTTCGCCCGCGATATCGAACGCAGAATCACGCCCAGCCTGTTCCGCAACGTACGTGTGCGCGACAATCGCGATTATCCACGACTGCTGCGCCAATCCATGGATTTCGTCTCCACCGACGGCATAGCAGTGGTGCTCACCCCCGGCAGGTACAATTCCGCGTTCTTCGAACATGCATACCTGGCCGAGAAAACCGGCGCGGCGCTCGCGTTCCCCGAAGACCTCGAAGTCGTGGACAACAAAGTGTACTTCCTCGACTATGCCGGCAGGAAACACCGCGTCGGCGTGGTCTACCGCCGTCTGTCCGACGAATATCTCGACCCGTTCGCATTCAACCCGGATTCCGTGATCGGCGTGCCGGGAATCCTATCCGCCTACAGGTCGGGCAATGTGGCGATCGTCAACGCTCCGGGCAACGGCGCGGCCGACGACAAGGCCATCTACTATTTCGTGCCGAACATGATCCGCTATTATCTCGGCGAAGAGCCGATTCTGCACAATGCGCCGACCTACATGCCGATGTTCGACAAGGACCGCAAGGAAGTACTCGACCGGCTCGGCGAACTGGTCATCAAGGATGTGGCGGAAGCGGGCGGCTACGGCGTCGTGTTCGGCTCGTCGCTCGACCGGTCGCGGCGAGAGGAACTGGCCGAACGCATCAAGGCCGAACCGCGCCGGTTCATCGCGCAGGAGGTCATCCAATTCAAGGACATCGACGTGGTGGACCCCGAAACCGGACAGATGAGCCCACGTAAATGCGACCTGCGCGCCTTCGTGGTGACCGGCAAGAACACGCACGTATGGTATTCGGGACTGACACGCTACTCGTCCATACCGGGCCAGATGATCGTCAACTCATCACAGGGCGGCGGTTTCAAGGACACCTGGGTACTGGCCAAAGAGACCGGCGTGGAGCATGATTACGCACCCGGCTCGGAGGTCGTGCGCGTGCTGGAACAGTCCCGCAAGCACTCGCTGGCACTCGTCACCGCGTCGAAGGCCGACAACCTGTTCTGGCTCGGCCGCTACACGGAACGCGTATTCACCACGCTGAGCCAATTCTTCCCCTTCTACGACCGTGTGATGGACACGGATGTGGACGCGTTCCGACCGTTCGCCCGCGCGCTCGACCTGCCGGAGGATTTCGAGGATTTCGACGCGTTCATCCACAGCTTCCTGTACGACGAGAAGAATCCGGATTCCGTACGCAGCGCCATCGTCTACGCGTTCAACAACGCGGTGATTCTGCGCCCCGAACTTGGTTCTCGCTCGTTGCAGCAGGTGGAGTTGGCCATGAGCTCCATAGTGGAGGCATCCGAATACGGCGGCACGGACGCGGACATCTTCAAACACCGCGACATCGCGGACAACATGCTCGCTTTCTGGGGAGGTGTGGAGAATTCCCCCGTCGAACCGACTCTGAAATCGTTCATTTTCGTGGGCAAATATCTGGAACGTCTGGATCTGTACACACGATTCGGATATTCCGTGGAAGAGCTCAAGGCGCCGCTCGCCAAACTGGGCAGCTACATCCTGCCGTTGAACGGTCTGCCGGTACCGCAATGCTTCGCCGAAGGATTGCGCTGGCTGGTCGGCCAGCTGCCGCAGCGGGGATATGCGGAGCTTGCGGAAAAACTGGGGATGCTGCTGAAAGATTTCGATGGGCGCATCTCCACGAAGGATCTGAAGGATCTGGGCATGCTCAACACGATGGACATGGACGCCGCGCGACTGTGAAGAATACGTGCCACAGCCATCGCACGGTGCGTGTATAACGGCTAGAACAAGGCCCACGGCGTGGAAAACGCCGAAGGAACGACAATAATCGCTGAGGAGACGATGTGAAGAAACTGGTGTTTGACTATGAGATGAAGCTCTCATTCAGCTCGCCCGTGACCGACCATCGCTTCCAACTGCGCTGCATTCCAGCCACCGGCCCACGCCAGCAGGTGATCGACGTGGCAGTCAAAATCGAACCGGATGTGGAACTCGAAACCACCATCGATTCCTTCGATTCCGTGGTGATGACCGGATTCATTCCCGAACCGCACACCATGTTCAACTACTCGGTGACCGGCATCGCCTTCGTGGACAACGCGCATATCAAATCCGAAATCTACAAGCCGCTGTACCGCTTCAATTCGGCGTTGACAGTGCCGGGGCCGGCCATCGAAGCGTTGATCGGCATCTGCCGTGAACGCATCGCGTCCCTGCCTGCCGACTGCACGCCGATCGACCAAGCCCGTGAGGTGATGGACGAGGTGTTCAAAACGTTCGTCTACACGCCGGCCTCCACCACCATCCGCACCACCGCCGAGGAAGCGTTCGCTCAACGCAAGGGCGTATGCCAGGATTACGCGCACGTCATGCTGTCCGTGTGCCGGCACGTCGGACTCACTGCCCGATACATCGCGGGATTGCTCGGCGGCGAGGGCGCCACGCACGCATGGGTCGAAATCTACCATGATGGACGTTGGGTCGGTTTGGACCCCACACACAACCGTATGGTCGACGACAACTACATCACCATCGCCCATGGCCGCGATTACCGCGACTGCATGCTCGACATCGGCATCTTCTCCGGCTGCGACGTCAAGCAGGACCAGTGGGTCAACGCTTCCGTGCACGAGCAGGGATACTGATTCCCCGACGTTTTCTCGATGCCGGATTCCGTATTTCGGCAGATGCAAAGCAGATAAACAAAAAAGGCCGAAACGCCATTGTTTCAACCTTCATTGCATGCGGATAAGGCGAGATTCGAACTCGCGGAGGGGTTCGCCCTCACACGCTTTCGAGGCGTGCTCCTTAGACCGCTCGGACACTTATCCATTCGTCACCTGAAAACAAGCAACTTGATAATTGTGCCACAGTGGTGGCGATTGTCAAATCGGACTGGCTGCAACGGTGTGATTTCCGGCGTGTCTTGCTTTGCGCCCGACTGTGCGTCCTTAGGCGAACAGCGCTTCGTCGAAGGAAGGATAGCCCCAATCAAGCGCCAATTCGACACGGTCCGCAATCAGACCGGCAAGCACGCCCAGGGATTGCGCTCGCGAATCCGTCGACTGTTTTGCATTGGTGACGCGTGACTGGGAATGATCGTTCGCGGCATTGGAGCTTCCGGCGATTGCCGTTATCTCGCTTCGCGCGCAGTTCATTTCGATGGTGGCGTCGGTCGGTGCCGTAAGGCCGGTGGCGGAATCGAGCATCGTGTCGGGGTGGGCGAGCAAGGCGGTGGCCTCGTACGTTTTCCTACGATCGTCAATGGCGCCCGAGAAGGATGCGAACCGTTGCGATGTGGTCTTATGACGATCGCTGATATCCAGCGTCGCATGGCCGCTGTTGCGGGCCGCCAGCACTTCCATGGCGAATCCGGCACGGTCTTCGTCCTGCGCGGCGGTGGCAAGGGACTTGGAATCGACGTCAAGCGATTCGACATCGTCAAAACGCGACAGCGTGATCGGCGCGACGGCCACCGACAGTTGATCGCCCAGTGCGCGAGCCATATGACGTGCCTGCGCGCTGCGCAACGTGCCTTCGGCAAAACGCGCCGGACATTGCGCCGCGGTGTTCGTCCATGCGGAGACCGCCTGCTGCGCCGAGAAATAGCGGCGGATGATGTGCTGATGCTGGTCGTGTGCGATCTTGTTATCGGCGGTGGCATCGAAATAGGCCTTCTCGCACGGGCTTTGCCGTTGTTCGGCTTCAGCCCTGCCTGCGATCCTGGGCATGGAGCATGCCGTCAGCGCCGGCATGAGGATAGCGGTGCAAAGCAATGCGCAGACGCGTTTCGCGATAAAAGAAACCGAGCGGAAAGAAGGGGTACGTGTCTGCATGAATCATTAGACTAATATCTGACTGTGACCATTGGGCCATGCGCTCGGAATAACTTCATATAGGAGGTCTTGGAAATATGGAACTGGACCTGGCAGGAATGCACCAGCTCGCCGCTGGGCAGGGAATTGATCCCGAGACGCTGGATGCCGCACTCTCGGAAGCATTGCGACTGGCATATCTGAAAACCCCTCACGCTGCGAAGCACGCTCGCGTCGAGCTTGATCCGCGTGCGGGAAGCTTCACCGTATGGGCCCAGGACGAGATTCCTGGCGAGCCGACTGAAGACGATCCCCATCCCGCGCCGACTCTGGGCGAGGAATACGACGACACTCCGCACGATTTCGGCCGACTGGCCGCTGCGACCGCTCGTCAGGTGATCAGCCAGCTGTTCCGCAAGGCCGAGGATGACAAGGTGTTCGGCGCGTTCTCCGGTCAGAAGGGCAAGCTCATCACCGGCATCGTGCAGCAGGACGTCAAGGACACATCCAACGTGCACGTGGCCGTCGGCGACGTCGAAGCCCTGCTGCCGCGCCGCGAGCAGGTGCCCGGCGAACGCTACCGTCACGGCGAACGTATCCGCGTGTACGTGGTGAACGTGGCCCGTGGTCTGAAGGGCCCGGAAATCGTGGTGTCCCGTTCCCATCCGGAGCTGGTCCGCCGTCTGTTCGAACGTGAGGTTCCGGAACTGGTTTCGGGAGCCGTGTCGATTATGGCCATCGCCCGCGAGGCGGGCGCCCGCACCAAGATCGCCGTCCGTGCCAACACCGAAGGCGTCAACCCGAAGGGCGCGCTGATCGGCCCCGGCGGAGCCCGAGTGCGCGCCGTCATGGAGAACCTCGGTCCTGAGAAAATCGATATCGTCGACTGGTCCGCGGATCCGGCGAAATTCGTCGCCGCGGCGCTGTCTCCGGCCGTCGCCACCGGTGTGCAGGTGATCAGCGAGAAGAACAAGACGGCCATCGCCTTCATCCACGATGACCAGCTGTCCCTGGCTATCGGCAAGGAAGGCCAGAACGCACGTCTTGCGGCCAAGCTGACCGGCTGGAAGATCGGCATCGAATCCGCTGAGGCGCATGCCAAGAAGATGGCCGAATCGGCGGACCATTCCGATGGGGAAACCGAGGAATAAACAACACTTCCGGTAGACAACAAGCCCGTGGACGTACAATCCACGGGCTTGAGTATGCTGGACTCGACAATCCAAAGCGTGACGGCCATGCCGTCATGCCCAGGGAAAAGACGAGGTATCACGAACATGGTTGCACGATGAGAAGGAACAAGCTCGCCGTGAATCAGTAGCGGTCGCGCTCGTATGCGCGCGGCCCAAGATAGGAGAAATTGAGTGCCGAAAGCACGCGTATATGAACTTGCCAAGGAACTTGGCGTTGACAGCAAAACCGTTTTAAGCAAACTTGAGGCGATGGGCGAATTCGTGAAGTCCGCATCGTCTACCGTTGAACCTCCCGTTGCACGCAAGCTGAGGAACGCATTCGCGTCCAGCGGACAGGGCAACGCATCTGATTCCAAGAAGCCGGGCCATACGGCCAAGAAGCCTGCCGAACCGGCATCTCATTCCATGCCAAAGCCGGCCGCTCCGTCAGCACCGAAGCCGGCTGCCCCCGCAGCGCCGAAGCCGCGTCATGCCGCTTCCAAGTCCGATGCCCCGAAGCCGGGCCATCGCGCGCCGCGTCCAGGCGAATCCCGCCAGCATGGCAATCGTCCTAACGGCAACGCCCCGCGTCCGCAGGGTGGAGACCGCCGCCAGTCCGGTCGCCCGACGGCCGTTCCGGGAGCTCGCCCCCAGCATGGCAACGCCCCGCAGGGCGGCAACAACGCCAACGGCGCGAAGCCGCACACCCCGGGACCGCGCCCGGGCAACAATCCGTTCAGCCGCAAGCAGGGCATGCACACCCCGACTCCGGGTGATATTCCGCGTCCGCATCCGATGAACCGTCCGAGCGTCAACAATGGCGAAGGACGTCGTGGCGGCCGTCCGGGTCAGGGCGGCGGCCAGCGTGGCGGCTTCCGTGGTCGTCCGGGTCAGGGCGGCGCGAAGCCGGGCCAGTGGGGCCAGCATCGTCCGGGTCAGGGCGGCGGCCAGCGTCCCGCCGGCGGCGGCAATCGTTTCGGCGGCAATGGCGGCGGTTTCCAGGGCGGCAACAGCGCTCCGAGCAATGGTCCGGCACGTGGTGGCCGCGGCCGCGGCGGCGCTGCAGGCGCGTTCGGACGTCAGGGAGGCAAGTCCTCGAAGGCGCGTAAGAACCGTCTGGCGAAGCGTCAGGAATTCCAGGAGATGAAGGCTCCGGTCATCGGCGGCGTGCGCATTCCGACCGGCAACGGACAGGAAGTCCGTCTGCGTCAGGGCGCGTCCCTCGCCGATCTGGCCGAGAAGATCAACGTCAATCCGGCGGCGCTGGTCACCGTGCTGTTCCACCTTGGTGAAATGGCCACGGCCACCCAGTCCCTGGATGAGGCCACGTTCCAGATCCTCGGCGAGGAAATCGGCTGGAACATCAAGATCGTGTCCGCCGAAGAGGAAGACAAGGAGCTGCTGCAGCAGTTCGACATCAACCTGGACGAAGAGGAACTGCAGGAGGACAGGGATCTGAAGCCGCGTCCGCCGGTCGTCACCGTCATGGGCCATGTCGACCACGGTAAGACCCGACTGCTCGACACCATCCGCCGCACCAACGTCATCGAAGGCGAAGCCGGCGGCATCACCCAGCGCATCGGCGCATACCAGGTGACCGTCAACCTTGAGGGCGAGCCGCGCAAGATCACGTTCCTTGATACCCCGGGCCACGAAGCCTTCACCGCAATGCGTGCCCGTGGCGCCGAACTCACCGACGTCGCGATCCTCGTGGTCGCCGCCGACGACGGCGTCATGCCGCAGACCGTGGAAGCCATCAACCACGCCCAGGCCGCGCATGTGCCGATCGTGGTGGCCGTCAACAAGATCGATAAGCCGGGCGCCAACCCGGACAAGGTCCGCGGCCAGCTTACCGAATACGGTCTGGTTCCGGAAGAATACGGCGGCAACACCATGTTCGTCGACATCTCCGCGAAGCAGGGCACCAACGTCGACAAGCTGCTCGAAGCGGTGCTGCTCACTGCCGACGCCGAGCTCGACCTGCGCGCCAACCCGGATATGGACGCCCGTGGCGCCACCGTCGAAGCCCGACTTGACAAGGGCCGTGGCGCCGTGGCTACCGTGCTGGTGCAGTCCGGTACCCTCCACATCGGCGATGCCATCGTTGCCGGCACCTCCTACGGTCGTGTCCGCGCCATGCTCGACGAAAACGGCAACCACATGCAGGAAGCCGGTCCGTCCACCCCGGTGCAGGTGCTGGGTCTGACCTCCGTGCCGACCGCAGGCGACCTGTTCCTGGTGGCCTCCGACGACCGTACCGCACGTCAGATCGCCGAGAAGCGTCAGGCCACCGAGCGTGCGGCCCAGCTGGCCAAGCGCCGCAAGGTCGTTTCCCTCGAAAGCCTCAAGGAGCAGTTCGCCAAGTCCGAGGTGGATATGCTCAACATCGTCATCAAGGGCGATTCCTCCGGTTCCGTCGAGGCTCTGGAAGATTCCTTGATGAAGATCGAGGTGTCCGACGAGGTCGGCATCCAGGTGATCCACCGCGGCGTCGGCGCCATCACCCAGAACGACGTCAACCTGGCCACCGTCGACAAGGCCGTCATCATCGGCTTCAACGTCCGTCCGAACCGCCAGGTGGCGGATCTGGCCGAACGCGAAGGTGTGGAGATCAAGTACTACTCGATCATCTACAAGGCCATCGAGGACATCGAAGCATCCCTCAAGGGCATGCTCAAGCCGGAATACGAAGAGGTCGTCACCTCCCACTCCGAGATCCGCGAGATCTTCCGCTCCTCCAAGTTCGGCAACATCGCCGGCGTCATGGTTCAGGACGGCGAAGTCAAGCGTGGTACGAAGTGCCGTATCCTGCGCAACGGCATCGCCACCGTCAACGACCTCGAGATCTCCTCGCTGCGTCGTTTCAAGGACGACGTCAACTCCGTCAAGGAAGGCTACGAGGCTGGCATCAACCTCGGCACCTTCAACGACATCGAGATCGGCGATATCATCGAGACCTTCGAAATGCAGGAAATCGAGCGTAAGTAGCTGAGTGCTTCGAGCTTCGTATCGATAACCAGGTAAGGAACGCCCACAGCCGGTTCACGACTGCGGGCGTTCCGTGATACAACAAGAACTTTTCACCAAAAGGACAGCAATGGCAGGAACCAATCCCCGCGCCGCGCGCATCGCGGCGTTGATTCAGCGTGTGATCGCATCGTCCATGGAGGCGCAGCTGCACGACAAGCGACTGGCCAACGTGACCATCACCGAAGTGCGCGTCACCAACGATCTGCAGATCGCGAAAGTCTACTGGACCCAGCTCGGCCATGAAGGACACGAGCAGGGCGAACGCCGCCGCGCGCAGCAGGCCCTGAACCAGGCCAAAGGACGCCTGCGTTCCCTGGTAGGCACCAAGGCCGGACTGCGACTCACCCCGCAACTGGAATTCATCTTCGACGAAGTGCCGGGCGAGGCCCATGAGATCGAGGACATCCTCGCGCTCGCACACAAGCGCGACGAAGAACTCGCCAAGTCCCGCGCCAACGCGCAATACGCCGGCGACGCCGATCCGTACAAGCACGACGAGCCCGATGATGACGACTTCGACGATGATGACGATGTCGAGGTCGAGGATTGGGACGATGACGACGAAGCCTGACAACTCCGGTCTGCTGGTCATCGACAAGCCGCAGGGCGTCACCAGCCACGATGTGGTCGCGGCGGTGCGTGGCGCCCTGCACATGAAACGCGTCGGCCATGCCGGCACGCTCGACCCGATGGCCACCGGCGTGCTGGTGGTCGGCTTCGGCAACGCCACACGTCTGCTCAACTACATCGTCGACCACGACAAAACCTACCTGGCCACCATCAGACTCGGCCAGCGCACCACCACGGACGACGCCGACGGCGAACTGCTGCCGGGGGAGGGAACTATCGCCGAATTCCCCTCACGACAGACCGTTGAAGACGCCATCGCTCATCATTTCACCGGGCGCATCGAGCAGGTGCCGAACTCCTATTCAGCCATCAAAATCAACGGCCAGCGCGCCTATGATCTGGCCCGAGAAGGCAAGGATGTGGACCTCAAGGCCCGTCCGGTGACCATCTCGGAATTCAGCGTTTCGGCAGTGCGATACGGCTATGCTTCGACCACATGCGCGGGATCACCGCTTGCCGATGCCATCGAAATCGCCCCGGAGGAATCCTGGCATGCCGAAACCGACGGGCAAAACGAACCAAACATGCAGCCAGTCATGGAACTCGACGTGACCGTGACCTGCTCGGCCGGCACCTACATCCGCGCACTCGGCCGCGATCTGGGCTCCGAACTCGGCCTCGGCGGCCATCTGACCATGCTGCGCCGCATCCGCGTCGGGCGTTTCTCGGTGGACATGCCGAACGTCATGACCGCCCATACGGAAGCCAAAACCTTCACCAACCGCGAAGGCATCGAAGTGACACGCAACCGTGCGGTGCTTGACGATGCCGAGCATGCCATTGACCACGCACTCGACCTGGTCGCCAGCGCGGCCGCTTCCATGGACATGCTTCCCGTCACCGAACATGAGGCGACGGACCTGCGGTTCGGCCGTAGAATCGCCCATGACATCCATACGACCATGGCCGCGTACGTTCCCGAAACCAACGATCTGGTGGCGATCGTGGAACGCGCCAAACGTGGCGAGACCAAGCCGGTCGCGGTCTTCAACTGAAACAATCAAGACCGGCCGGCACGCAATACGAACACGACAAACACACGGACAATACGCAAAGAAGGACACATGAAGACGATCACGCTTACCCCCGATGCCAGCGGCATGGTGGATTGGCCGACCCTGAGCAACGACAAGAAGTCCGTGGTGACCATCGGCTCATTCGACGGCATGCATCAGGGACATCAGGC
This sequence comes from uncultured Bifidobacterium sp., assembly GCF_959020155.1. Classification (GTDB taxonomy): domain Bacteria; phylum Actinomycetota; class Actinomycetes; order Actinomycetales; family Bifidobacteriaceae; genus Bifidobacterium. The sequence goes on along the minus strand of NZ_CAUERC010000004.1, from coordinate 83,207 downwards.
GGTCATCCGCCGTGTGGCCGAACTCGCCGAACAGGAGCAGGCGTTCTCCGTGGTGGTGCTGTTCGACCCGCGTCCCGCGCTGGTGCACGCTTACGCCGCCAAACATGACGGTCAGGAACCGCCCGCAGGCACGCCTGACACGCAGGCGCTGACCAGTGTGGACGAACGGCTGCGCGCCATCGACGCCATCGGCGTGGACTACACGCTCATCGTGCGCTACACCATGGCATTCGCCGCGAAATCATATCGCTTCTTCCTTGGCCAGATGGTCGGCAAACTCGGCATGCGCACGCTGGTGCTCGGCTCCGACGCCGCCATGGGCGCGAACCGCGCCGGAAACGTGAAGGCCATTGAGAATCTGGCGCTCGCCACCGGCGTGTTCCAGCTGGAGGTCGTGGACGATTTCGGTCCGGGGCTGACCCGAGTGCCGGTCAATGCGAAGCCGGTGATGCCGTCCGAACCCGGCGAGCCTTCCGACCCTCTGGAGGGGGCTTCCAAGGCCGAACGACGCGCATGGAGCAAGAAGCATCAGGCCAAGGAAGTGCGCACGTGGAGCTCCACCAATGTGCGCTATCTGCTGAGCCAAGGCCGTATCAAGGACGCAGACGCGATACTCGGCCACGCGCATGCCGTGGAAGGCACCGTGGTGCATGGCGAGGAACGCGGCCGCACCATCGGATTCCCGACCGCTAATCTGAGTGAGAACGTCGCCGGATACCTGCCGGTGGACGGCGTGTACGCCGGCTGGCTGGTCGATTTGGGGGAGAAGTCCGCCGACGGTGGCGAAGAAGCCGGGGAGAAGCCGGCCGACGGCGTATCGCAGCAGTATGATGCTTCGTCCGTCAACGCGCGCGTGGCCATGCAGTCGCCACACCGCTGGCCGGCGGCCATCTCCATCGGCACCAAGCCGACGTTCAACGAGGACGGTGACGCCGAACGCGTGGTGGAAGCCTACGCCATCACCGATGACTGGTTGGACCTGTACGGCCATCAGGCGCGCGTGGAATTCGCTGGATTCCTGCGCCCGCAGATCAAATTCGATTCGGCCGACGATCTGGTGGTCGAGCTGAAACGCAACGTCGAGGAGACGAAGCGCCTCACCGCTTGAGACGGATCGGTTCGATTGATTTGATTGGTTCGATTGACGCGAATCATTGACGCCATCTGTGTTTTGTTACCCAAACGGGCTTTCCTGGGTTGCAAAATGCGGATGGCGATGCCGTTGGGGCATCGGCGACCTATCGCAGGATCGCGGCCAACGCGTCCTGCAACGTATCCGCCTGCACCACGCCCATTCCCGGCACGGCGACGTTCTTGCGCAGCGTCGGCACAACGGCGGTGGTGAAACCAAGACGCGCCGCCTCACGAAGCCGATATTCCAGTCTCGGCACCGGACGCACCTGTCCGGTCAACGAAATCTCGCCGATCGCGCACGTCGTGCGGGGAATCGGTTTCGATTTCGCAGCGCTCGCCAACGCGGCCACAATCGCCAGATCGCAACCCGGCTCACGCGCCTGACCGCCGGCGATTGTGGAAATGTACAGGTCGTTGGCCAGCAGATTGATGCCACCGTGACGATATAACACCGCCACCAGCATGGCGATACGGTTGGAGTCCACACCGTTCGCCGCACGACGTGGCGTCGGCAGCACCGACCTGGTGACCAGCGCCTGCACTTCAATCGGCAGACTGCGATGCCCATCCAACGTGAACGTCACGCACGTGCCATCCACCTGCGTCGCCGCAGAACCATTGCCGGTTGATAGGAACAGACCGGACGGATCGGTCACCTCCTCAATGCCCTCGCCGCTCATATCGAAACAGCCGACCTCATCGGTCGGTCCGAAACGGTTCTTCACTGCACGCAGCATACGCAACGCGGTTTCGGCATCGCCTTCGAACTGACAGACCACATCCACCAGATGCTCCAACGTACGCGGACCTGCGATCGAACCATCCTTGGTGACATGACCCACCAAAAGCACTGGGATATCAAGGGTTTTGGCGGTGTCAATCAGCGCGCTCGCCACTTCGCGCACCTGCGTGGATCCGCCGGAGATGCCATCGACGTCCTGCGAGACGATGGTCTGCGCCGAATCGACGATGGCCAACGCCGGCTTGAACTGTTCGATAAGCCCCAACACCGTGGACAGATCCGTGGTGGAGGCGAGTAGTAGATTCGGCTCCATGGCGCCGATGCGCGACGCGCGCATGCGGACCTGCGCCTGCGATTCCTCGCCGGAAATATACAGTACGGTATTGCGCTCGGTGGCGAACGCCGTCAGCCTCGCCACATTGCCGGCGGTTTCCAGCAGCAATGTCGATTTGCCGATGCCCGGCTCTCCTGCGATCAGCGTGACCGATCCCGGCACGATGCCACCGCCGAGCACGCGGTCGAATTCCGAAAATCCTGTGGCGATTCTGGAGATGTTCTCCGTGCCTATGTCGGTGATCGGCCTCGCCGCGGACGATGCGACCGGATGCGATTGCGTGCGCGAGGTCCGTCCCGGAGCCGCGGTACGCGAGCCTGCCGCGGGACGGGCTTCATGGAATTCCTCAATGGTGCCCCATTGACCGCATTCGGGGCAGCGGCCGAGCCACTTCGGGCCGCTCCAGCCGCATTCGGAACAGAGGAATTGCGAGGACGTCTTTGCCATATCGCCGACAATACGGAGGTTTTGGGACAAGACGTTCGCGGGTGGCGTACTCGTTGCACAGACATTGCGCTGAAAACCGTTTCGGGAACTGGATTCCATGACTTTGAGGGGATGGTTGCGCGTCTTATGGCTGTGAAAGAATGACAAGCATGTCTGATACGCAGAATTCCTCTTCGCATGGCAAATTGATTGCCGCCGTCGTAGCAGCCGCGCTTGTGGTTGTGCTTGCTCTGATTTCCGCATTTGTGTGGCCTGGTTGGGCCTTGAACAAGAACGGACAGGCCGGACAGGCCGGTCAGACGAGCCAGCAGGCTTCCACTTCGAACGGTACGGACGGCGACAAGACGGAGCCCACCAAACCGTCGATCGATGCCGTGGCATTGCCCGACGGGGCCAGCGAGCTGCTCAAGGCCATGCCGGATTCCGTATTGAATTACGCGCGTACCAAGGCTGACGCCAGCACGACGTGGTCCAGCACCTCTCCCGTCGAGGAATACGCGTTGACGTATTCCACCGGCAAGAAAGGACAGGACGTCACGCTGGAAGTGGGCCAGTGGAACGACGGCGACAAGGCGAAATCCCAGTACGACACGCTGGCTGAAGCCATGACCGGCAAGGAGCTGGGAAGCGGCAACGTGAAGGTCTCCGGCAAGACGACCGGCGCCTACAGCGCCAAAGCCGATCCGGACGACGATACCAAGGCCGTTGCCGTGTGGCGCAACGATACGGTGGTTTTCTATGCCACCGGCGCGAAGAACGACATCCAGCGTTTCTACCAGCAGTTCCCCCTGTAACGTCGACGGAATCGTCTCGATGGCGAATCGCGGCCGGCTGATGGAATATCACGCGGAAAACGAAACGTGATTTTCCACCATATGAATGCCTGCGCGCGTATTCGTCCCCGAAGCAGTGTAGTATTGGGCAAGTTGCAAACTTTTACCCTTTGAGTTTAAGGAACGGAGGCTGAGATGGGCTCGGTCATCAAGAAGCGCCGCAAGCGCATGAGCAAGAAGAAGCATCGTAAACTGCTTCGTAAGACTCGCCACCAGCGCAAGTAGTCTTCAGGCGCGTGTGAAGCGTCCGCTCAAACAAAATCCCGCGATTCCTTTCGGAGTCGCGGGATTTTTGCTATCTGCGCGGCGGTGTCGGCCGGTATATTCCACACCAGCCGACACGCCTGCCTGTCAAGATCTCACTTGTTGGGGTTGTCCATCACGCGCGGGCCGTTCGGATCGCCGACGATGACCTGGTCCACCATGTTCAGGAACAGGCCGTGCTCGACCACGCCGACCGTGGTGATGAGGTCCTGCGCGAGTTCCTGCGGGTGGTCGATGCGCTCGAGGTGCAGATCCACCACATAGTTGTTCTCATCGGTGCGCACCGGCTCGCCGTTCGCGTCGAGACGCAGCACCGGCTTGTAGCCCTTGGCCTCAAACTTCTTGACGACCTGGCCTGCGCCGAACGGAATCACCTCGACCGGCAGCGGGAACTTGCCGATGGTGTCCACGACCTTGGACTCGTCCACGATCCACACGATCTTGTTGGAGTTGGTGGCCACGATCTTCTCCCACAGGAGAGCCGCACCGCCGCCCTTGATGCCGTTGAAGTTCTTGTCCACCTCGTCGGCGCCGTCGATGGTCACGTCGATATGGTCGACGTCATCGATGTTGACGATCTTGATGCCGTAGCCTTCGGCCTGCTCCTGGGTGCGGCGGGAGGTGGTGACGCCCGTGAACTCGAGGCCTTCCTCCTTGACGCGACGACCGAGCTCGTCGACCAGGAAACGCACGGTCGAGCCGGTGCCCAGACCTGCGATCATGCCGTTCTGAATCAGCTTTGCAGCCTCGATGCCGGCCGCCTTCTTCAGCGCGTCCTGCTGTGCCTTGTCCATGATCCTCCTTCGATATGGGGTTAAGACCGTCTCCATACTATCGGATGCGTTGATTTTCAAGGCGCGAATGGTCGGTTGCGGGAGCAGGTGTCTGTTTTGGACTGCGGAAAAGTTTTCACGGAATGTTTCACGGTCCTGCGTGAGGTGGCGTGCAAAAAAGCCGCGCATGAAATGACATGTGGGGAGCGGCTTGCGTAAAGCGGCTCCCCACATGTCTCGCTCAGCTATGTTTGACCGCGAACGGCGCCTCGTCCAATACCAGCGTGCCGTCACCCATCACATAGCCTTCCACGGCGATATACCCACGGATGAGACGTGGATTGCCGTCGAAGGTCGGGCTGGATTCCGGTGGGGGAGTGAACCGCACCGTACCCGACACCGACAGGCCCGATGGGCTTGGACGATGCGGCAGTTTCGGCAGATCCTGCGATTGCGATGAAGCTGCCTGTTCCGGTGCCGATTCTTCGTCGTCTTGCGATTCGCTGCGCGATTCGTTCGCATTCTGCGGTACGGCCGTGCTGTCCGTGTCCGTGCCGTCCGCGTTGCCCGTCACCGGCTTGTCGTTCTCGTCGCCTTCACGGGGAAAATAGTCGGGTTTGACCAGCATCTGCGCATAGGATTGATGCGGTTCACCGGATTCGTCCGTTTTCCCGGATTCGTCCGGTTCGGCTGGACCGCCCGCGTCCGGGAAGCTGGATTCGGGTATGACCTTCGTCGCTTCGGTCTCAAGCATTGTGGTGGTTTCCGCCGGTTCGGTCTCGAGCACGGTCGTTTCCACCGCATCATCTGCGTCGTCATCGGTTGTCTGTCCGAAATCCGCAAGGTCGTGGGAAACGCCTTCCGGCTCCGCCAGCATGCTGGCGATCGAACGCGGCTTCGTGCTGTTGCTGGAATTGGCGGTATCGGCACCGGAATCGCCGGTGCCGGTCGTGGCGGAATCGCCTTGTCCGCGTCCCATGTGGTATTCGGCGGCGCTGATCGCACCATCCATCAGCATCCTCGCATCCTCGGGAACATCGGTGCCACGCGAATACTCGGAAGCCAGTAGCGACTGCCATCCTTCCAACGGCAGATAGCCTTCGCGCACATGCGAACGGCAATCGCCCGCATACGTGCGTGCCAGCTCGTCCACTTTCTCGTTGCCCGCGTTGCCGGCATGACCCTTGACCCACACGAATCGCACCGACCCCGCCCTATGTGCGATCTCATTGTCGATGGCGCGGATCAAATCGGCGTTCTTCACCGGTTTCTTCTGCGAATTCTTCCAGCCGTTGCGCTTCCAACCCTGCACCCACTTGGTGGAGCAGTTGATCGCATACTGCGAGTCGGTCTCGATCACCAGGTCTTCGGAACCGGGATGCGCTCGCAACGCCTCCAGCACGGCGCATAATTCGCCGATCTGGTTGGTGCCGTTCGTCGCGCCGCCGGCATCGCAATCGCCGGCATGCTCGTGCCCCGGCTTGCCGCCTGCCGCGGGCTCGTGCCCCGGCTTGCCGCCTGCCGCGGGCTCGTGGTCGGCCCAGGCCCAACCCATCGGACCATTCGGATTGCCAAGCGCGGAACCGTCTGTTGAAACCGTAATCGTCATGCTTCTACCCTACGAAAGCCGCGCGACTCGCCGCTTGCCCGTCATACCGCATGGCAACGGCATATGCGATTAGTCGCCGAGACACAGCATGACGGAGGCACGGAACATGCCGTCGCTGTGCTCGAAGGAGGCCGTGCCATGGTGCCGTTCGGCCGTCTCTCGTACGGTGGCGGTGCCCAGCCCCGTGCCACCATGTTTGGTCGAGACGAGATCGCCGTCGATCTGTTCGATGCTGGTATCGGCTTCGCCGTACGTGTTGTCCACCGTGATGAACAGGGCCGCCGGAGGGCCGGAACGATACCGGATGCGCACTTTGAGCCGCCTCTCGCCCTGCGTTTGCTGGGTGATGGCCTCCGTGGCGTTCTCCAGCAGATTGCCGACCATGGAGCATAATTCCGCGTTGTTGATGTTGATGTATTGCGGCACCGCCGCTTTGACGTCCACATCCGCACCCAAATGCCGGACCCAATCGCAATAGTAGACAAGCACCGCGTTCAGCGACGCATGCTCGCAATACTGCATTGGTGCCGTTTGCAGCAGCCGGTGTTTGGACATCTCATCCAGATATGAGCGGATGCCATCCATGTCTTCAGCCGCGGCCAACGCCTGCAGTGAGTGGATGTGGTGACGCACGTTGTGCTTGATCTGACGCGCCTCACGGATCCGCTCGTTCATGTGTTGCAGCTGCAACGTCTGCAAAGCCTCATAATGCTGTCGCCTGCGGGCCGCGAGCAGACGGTCCGACTGCTGAATCATGTACCAGATGAGGAAATACACCAACACCATGAAACAGGAATAGACCACCGCCACGGTGAACGCGATTTCCAGCATATGCGAGTCCAGCAGCGTGGAATTGTCCGCCGGCATGCACCACACCACAATCGCGGACGAAACGAACGGAAACAGCCAGATAAGCTGCCAGAAGCCTTTGCTGATGGATGGGGAATCGAATGTGGCTGGAATCGAATCATGCAGCGGATGCCAAAGCGAGACCAGTGCGACGACGTCAAGCAGCAGCAGATTGACCAGTCCCGGCCAGCCGACGCGGAGATTGGTTGAATCCGCGCCAAGAACGGCCACATCGATGACGAGCGACAGATAGTAGACGATCGCCACCATGTAGGAAGCCGTGGCCACAATCAGCAACAGTTGCCGCCATGGCAGTTCGGTCAGCCATCGCAGGACCAGCAGCACAAGCGGCGCGGTCGGAATGACCGTCCACAGTGATGGGATGCCCAGAGTGCCGCACAGCACGCCGCATAGCAGGAACCAGACCAGTCCGATGGACATGAACAGTGTGCCGTTACGGCGTGGATTGTCCATGTGACTCCATGCCATGATGAGGCACAATGCCAGGCCGGACAACGCGTTGAGCTGCTCTCCGATGGCGAAGAACAGACCTGACGGGGTGGTTTGGGCGATGCCGTTCCGGATGATTTCGCCGAGTGGTGCGAACATGTCAGTCCTCCGTACGCATGCGGGTGAACGTGTATTCCGCGTATGCGCGGCAGGTGGTGGTCACCGCCGTTTTCGTGATGGGAATGCGTTTGCCGCCTTTCATGACGAACTGCGCGTTGGTGATGCCGGACACGTAGTCGAAGTTGACGAGCACGCCTCGCGCGGTGCGGTAGAAGTTGTCGAACACGGTGAGCCGTTGGTCCACATCGGAGAAATTGGTGCGGATTTTGGTCTGGGTGCCGTCCGCGAACGTGAATTCCACGTAGTGCGCGTTGGACAGGGCGTATGCGATGAGCCGCCGGTCCATGGTCACGGCCGGATTGCCGAACGCCACATGCCAGCTGGAATCCACCGTGCCGGGCGACTGCGCCTTTGCCAGATGGGTGACCGGCGGTTTTGCCTTCAGCTGCTCCTCGACGCGTTCCATGGTGGCTTCGAAGGTTTTGCGATTGACGGGCTTGAGCAGATAACCGCTCGCCTGCACCTCGTAGCCGAGCGCCGCGAAATCGGTGCTGGACGTGATGAAGACGATCGCGCAGTCGTCGTTCTGATTGCGCAGCAGCCGCGCTATGTCCAATCCGGTGGTGGCATGCGGCAGATTCTCGTCGCTGAGATAACAGTCGAGCAGCAGCAGGTCGTAACGGCTGTTCTTCCAGCTTTCGATGAACGATTTCGCGTCGGGGAAAACGTCACAGACCGTTTGCATGGCATTCCTGCCGGCGGTTGCGCCGACGTTCCGGCCGTTGAAGTATTCCGCGCACATGGTGGCGATCAGTTCGCGTTCGGCAGGGTGATCCTCGACGATGGCGATGCGCACGTTCCCTCCTTGCTGTGCCGTGATTGCGCGGATGACGTTCCGGCTCTGCTTCCAAGCGTACCGGGAGAGGGAAATACGGGGTGCCGCGGAGCTTGCGTTTCATGCCAGAAAAGCACGTTTCGTGCCATACGGCGGATATCGACAACGAAAAAGACCCGCTCCATACGGAACGGGTCTTTTCGCGCTACGCCTTGATTACTTGGCGGAACGCCGTATCACTCGGCCAGAGCCTTGTCCACGACCTCGGTGGCCTCGGCGAGCACCTTGTCCAGAGCCTCAGGGGATTCGAAGCTCTCGGCGTACACCTTGTAGATGTTCTCGGTGCCGGACGGACGGGCGGCGAACCAGTTGTCCTTGGTGGTGACCTTCAGACCGCCGATCTTGGCGTGGTTGCCCGGAGCCTCGGTGAGCTTGGCGGTGATGTCCTCGCCGGCCAGCTGGGTGGCCTCGACGTCGTCGCCGGTGAGCTTGGCGAACTTCTGCTTCTGCTCGAGGGTGGTCGGGGTATCGACGCGCTTGTACCAGCTTTCGCCGAAACGCTCCACCTGCTCCTGGTGCAGCTGGGCCGGGTTCTTGCCGGTCTTCGCGGTGATCTCAGCGGCCAGCAGGTCCGGAATCAGGCCGTCCTTGTCGGTGGTCCACACGCGGCCGTCCTTACGCAGGAAGGACATGCCGGAGCTTTCCTCGCCGCCGAACGCGACCTCGCCCTTGAACAGCGGGTCCACGAACCACTTGAAGCCGACCGGAACCTCGACGAGCTTGGCGTTGATGGAGGCGGCCACGCGGTCGATCAGGGAGGAAGACACGAGGGTCTTGCCGATACCGGCGTTCTCCGGCCAATCCGGACGGTTGCCGCCGAACAGGTATTCCACGCACACTGCGATGTAGTGGTTCGGGTTCATGACGCCCCAGTTCGGGCAGACGATGCCATGGCGGTCGGCATCCGGATCGGTGCCGCCGACCAGATCGTACTTGTCCCAAGCGCCGTTGTTGAGGGAATCGACCAGACCCTTCATCGCGTACGGGGAGCTCGGATCCATGCGGATCTTGCCATCATGGTCGATGGTCATGAAGCTCCAGGTCGGGTCGACCTGCGGACGCACCACGTCGATGGTCAGGTTGTACTTCTCGTTCATGAGCGGCCAGTAGTTGACCGAAGCGCCGCCGAGCGGGTCGATGCCCAGGCGTACGCCGGAGGAGCGGATCACGTCGAAGTCGATGACGTTCTCCAGATCGGCCACATAGTGCTCACGGAAGTCGAAACGCTCAACCAGATCGGACTTGACGGCCTGCTCGAACGGCACGCGCTTGACGTTCCTGAAATCGCCGAGCAGCTCGTTGGCGCGGTCGGCGATGGCGTTGGTGACGTCGGCCGGAGCCGGGCCGCCGGTGACCGGATCGTACTTGAAGCCGCCATCGGTCGGCGGGTTGTGGGACGGGGTCACGACGATGCCGTCGGCCAGGCCTTCGCCGGTGAAACGCTGGGTGCCGTCGGCGGCGCGGTTGTGGGTCAGGATGGCCTGGGACACGACCGGGGTCGGGGTGAAGTCGTCACGGGAGTCGATGCGCACGGTCACGCCGTTGGCGACGAGCACTTCGATGGCGGTCTTCCAAGCCGGCTCGGACAGGGCGTGGGTGTCGCGGCCGATGTACAGCGGGCCGGTGACGCCGGCCTTCTTGCGGTATTCGGCGATGGCCTGCGTGATGGCCACGATGTGGGCCTCGTTGAACGAGGTCTTCAGGGACGAACCACGGTGTCCGGAAGTGCCGAAGGAGACGCGCTGCTCCGGAACGTTCGGGTCGGGGACGACGTCATAGTACTTTCCAATGACCTCGTCGACATTGATCAGATCTGCTGGGGTGGCGGGCATTCCCGCATTTTTTGCAACCATACCTTCATTGTGCCACGAGTTTGCGCGGAACGCGGAAAGCCATCCCACAATGTGCGATGAATACGTTTTCTTTTTGACGTCTCGGCGTGTCTCCAGTATAGAATTGGGGTTTCAGTGTCCCGATGCCCGACGATTTGCGCATCGCACGCCGGTAGTGTATTGTTTCTAACGAATTCGACTCATGCAGGGTTGCAAGTCAACATTTTTAGACGCAAGACCTGGAATGTGGCATTGGTTTGCCATGTTCCGGGTCTTTTTTGTTGCAAAAAAGCCGCGCTGCGTCATCGAATCCCATCGGAAGGAAATAGAAAGGAATCAGGATGGCTGACTCTCTCGCATCGCAGATCATCACTGCGATCGGCGGACCTGAAAACGTTCGCAGTCTGACGCATTGCGCCACCCGACTGCGCTTCGAGCTGGCGGACGCGTCCAAGGTGGACCAGAACGCCCTCGAACATATGAAGGGCGTGCTTGGCGCGGTCCCGCAAAGCGGTGACCGTTTCCAGGTCGTCATCGGCGGCGGCGTGGCCACCGTATACGAAAACATCATGCATCTGCCCGAAATGGCGAACGCCGGTGCCGCCTCCGCATCCGGCGAAGGCCAGAAGAGCAACGCCGACGTCAAGGCCGAGGCCCGTTCCAAGGCACGCGGCAAGGTGGCATGGCTGGACTCCTTCTTCGAGTATCTCGCCGACTCCTTCCGCCCGATCCTGGGCGTGCTGCTCGGCGCCTCCATCATCATCGCCCTGGTCAACCTGCTCATCTCACTGAACGTCATTCCGAATGACGAGGCCTCCGCCGGCTGGGTGTTCATCAAGGCCATCTGGAAGGGCGTGTTCTACTTCCTGCCGATCATGGTCGCCTACAACGCCGCCAAGAAGCTCAAGGTCGATCCGTGGCTGGGCGGCGCCATCATGGCCATCCTCATGACCCCGCAGTTCACCAGCCTGATGGACGCCAAGACCACCACGTGCGTGGAGAACGCGGCTCTGGGCACCAAGTCCTGCACCGCCAACATCTTCGGCATTCCGATGGCGTTGAGCGACTACAGCGGCAACGTGTTCGTGCCGCTGCTCATGGCCGCCGTGCTCGCCCTCGTCTACCACGGATTGAAGAAGATCATTCCCGAAAGCGTCCAGCTGGTGTTCGTGCCGTTCTTCTGCATGATCATCGTCGGCGCACTGACCGCCTTCATCATCGGCCCGATCGGCGTGTGGGTCGGCAACGGCCTCGGCGTCGGCCTGGCTTGGATGAACACCCATGCACCGTTCATCTTCGCCATCATCATCCCGCTGCTGTACCCGTTCCTCGTGCCGCTCGGCCTGCACTGGCCGCTCAACGCCCTGATGCTCATGAACATCCAGACGCTCGGCTACGACTTCATCCAGGGCCCGATGGGCGTGTGGAACTTCGCCTGCTTCGGCGCCACCGCCGGCGTGCTCTTCATCGCCGTGCGTGACAAGGACAAGGACATGCGCCAGACCGCTCTCGGCGCGCTCGCAGCCGGCCTGCTTGGTGGTGTTTCCGAACCGTCCCTGTACGGCATCCACCTGCGTTACAAGCTGGTCTACAAGCGCATGCTCGTGGGCTGCGGCCTTGGTGGCGTCGTCATTGCCGTCCTCGGCTGGCTCTTCCCGTCCGTCACCGCCGCCGGCCAGACCGTGCATGGTGTGACCACCACCGCCTTCGCCTTCACCTCGCTGCTGACCATTCCGGTCTTCGACCAGATGTGGGTGTACGCGGTGTCCATCGCGGTCTCCTTCCTGACCTCCTTCTTCCTGATCATCACCTTCGACTACCGCACCCCGGAACAGAAGGCTGAAGTGCTGGCCCGCGCCGCCGCCGATCAGAAGGCCGCCGCTCCGGCGGTCGAAGCCAAGGAAGCCGCTCCGGCTGCCACCACCGCCACCGCGACTGCTACCGCCACCAAGACCGAAGTTCCGGCCGCTGCCGCCGCCGCGACCACCGTGGTGAACGCTCCGGTCGCCGGCCACGTGATCGCCCTGGACGAAACCGGCGATCCGGTGTTCGCCTCCCGCGCGCTCGGCGAAGGCGTCGGCATCCAGCCGACCGACAGCGAGGTCGTGGCCCCGGTCTCCGGCGTGCTGCAGACCGTCGCCGAAACCGGCCACGCCTTCGGCATCAAAACCGATGACGGTGTGGAAGTGCTCGTGCACGTCGGCATCGACACCGTGAAGATGAACGGCGAGGGCTTTGCCGTCAAGGTCAAGGCCGATGAGCGCGTGAATGCCGGCGATCCGCTGGTTTCCGTCGACTTTGCTAAAGTGAAGGACGCTGGATACAGCACCACCACGCTGATGACGGTGCTCAACACCGCCGCCCTCACCTCCGTCACGCCGAAGACCGGCATCGACGTCAAGGCAGGGGACGAGGTGATCGACATCCAGCGCTAACCTGTCACACAGAGGCGAAAAAGGGGTCGACGTGGACGTTCTTCGCGTATTCAACAACAATGTCGTATTGGCTAGAGACGGTGATCGTGAGGTGATTCTCACAGGCCGTGGAATAGGCTTCCAAGCCAAGCCGGGACAACATGTGGATGACGCGAAGATCGTCCGTCGGTTCATCCCCGTCGATGGCAAGGATCCCGACCACATGGCGCAACAAGTGGCCGGGATCCCGCCAGAAATCATCAGACTCGTCACGGATGCCATGAACCGTACGGGGCTGAAAGAACAGGCAGACAAGCAGCCAACCCTGGTCATGGCGCTCGCCGACCACATCTGCGGCGCGATACAACGCGCGCAAAGAAAACAGAACATCGAATATCCGCTCGAAGCGGAAGTACGTTCCCTATACGCCGACGAATACGCCAAAGGCGTGGCGATGGTCGACGCGATGAACACGTATTTGGGTGGCGCGTTGCCCCGCAGTGAGGCGGTGGCGCTCGCCTTGCATTTGGTGAATGCCGGATTCTCCGGCGGCGACCTGTCCGCCACCTACACCATGACCGGCATCATCCAGCAGATGATCGCCGTCATCGAAGGCGCGTACGGCATCACGCTTGCGCAGGACAGCGTCAATGTGGCGCGATTCATCACGCATTTGCGTTACCTGTTCGTACGCATCCACCAGCATGAGCAGCTCGACGATGAGCCGCAACCAATCATCGAATCAATCAAAACCTCATATCCGAAGGCTTGCCAGTGCGCAAGGCAGCTTGCCGTGGTGGTGAAGATGCGTCTTGGTTCCGACCTTACGGAAGCCGAAATCGCCTATCTTGCCCTGCATGTGGCGCGCGTGACCAACGGAGTGAATCGGCAGGACGACTGAGTTTCCGGTATCTTCCGATATTCAGCAGCCCGTTCCGCGCATTCCTGACGGTTCCTAATCGTTCGACTGTTCGGCCGGCTGCCCGCTTGCCTGTTCGGTCGGCTGCGGTTTCGTTGGCGTAGCCGACATATTCGCGTTCAACGCCAGTATGCCGGTATCTTCGGAAGCGGCCTCCGGCACGCGCACGCATAGGGCCTGACGTTCCACACTGAAACGGATGTGCTTCGTTTCAGGCAGCATATCGCCATCCACCTGCGCCAAAACAGGCCTCTCCAAAGTGATTTCCGCGCTGACGCCCTGCACCTGGTCGACGGTGGAGTTCGTGGACAGCGGACTCTGCTGAGCTTTGCCGGTGATGGTCTGGTGCAGCACGTCGCCGAACAGATTCGCCCAACCGATCAGGCCGCCGGACGTGTCGATGATCTCGTAGTCGAGGATGCCATCGTCATAGGAAGCTTCGGGCATCAGCGAAAACATGGGGATCTGGCCGCAATTGCCCGCCATGAACGTGCGGAACGTGAGACCACGCGTGGAATGCGTGCTGCCGTCGGCGCTGGTGATGGTCACATTGCCCTTGTACTTCGGGGCGAACAGATTCTTCACGCCCGACACGAAATACGCCAGCCAGCTGATGTTCTTCTTCAATTCCGGATCGGTGTCGTCGATCATCAGTGCGTCGAAACCGATGCCGGCGATGATGAGGAACGCATGCCCGTGGTCGGTGGTCTCATCATCCAGAAGGGTCAGACGGCCCACATCCACCAGATGGGAGCCGTGCGACGTGGCCACGGTGAGCGCCGCATCGATATCGTCCACGGGAATGCCCATATTGCGGGCGAACAGATTGCCGGTGCCGATCGGCACGATGCCCAGCGCATGCCCGGTACCCGACAGCGCGCTCGCGACGGTACGCACCGTGCCATCGCCGCCGACAGCCACCACCACATCGGCACCATGGTCCAACGCTTCGAACGCGCAGGCGCGACCGTCCTTGTCGAGCTGCGTTTCGATGAATTCGATCTGGGTGAGATGCTTCGCCTCGCAGAACTCCTTGATATGCTGCTTGCGCTGTTCCGCCTGGGGCTTTGAAGGATTGACTATGAACGCGTAATGCACTTGGTCATCGTCACGCTTGTCAAGCTTCTCCGCGAGCGTACGGTGCTTGTACGCGCGGTATCCGAAGAAGGCGGCCGCGCATACGGCGACCACGGCGATGATGACGAGCAGGACGATAACTGGCATAGGCATGCCTCTATTGTCTATGCGATTGCGCAAAAAGACGAATTCGACATGAAAAATTCGGCGTTCCCTCACGTTATATCCAAAAATGAGAACGATGGCGTCAGTGTCTGCTTTCGGCACTAGGCTGGGAAGCATGCTTGATATTCAATTCATTCGTGAACATGCTGACGTTGTCAAGGAATCCCAGCGTAAGCGTGGCGAATCGGTCGAACTGGTCGACGAGGTGCTGCGCTCCGACGAGGTTCGCCGTTCCTCTCTGAAGGAATTCGAAGCTGCCCGCGCGCAGCAGAAGGAGATCGGCAAGAAGGTCGCCGCCGCCCCCGCCGACGAAAAGGCCAAGCTGATCGCCGCAACCAAGGAACTCTCCCAGAAGGTCTCCGAATACAAGGCCGCAGCCGACGCCGCAGCCGAGGAATACACCACCGCCATGTGGAAGCTGTCCAACATCGTCGAGCCGGAAGCTCCGGAAGGTGGCGAGGACGACTACGTCGTGGTCAAGAAGGTCGGCCAGATCCGTGATTTCGCAGCCGAAGGCTTCGAGCCGAAGGACCACCTGACGCTCGGCCGCGGCGTGGCCGGTATCGATATGGAGCGCGGCGTGAAGGTCGGCGGCTCCCGCTTCTACTTCCTGCGCGGCCAGGTGGCCCGCATGCAGATCGCCATGCTCACCATGGCCGTCGACCAGGCCGAGGAACACGGCTTCACCCTGGCCATCACCCCGACGCTGGTGCGTCCGGAAGTAATGCGCGGCACCGGCTTCCTCAACTCCCACGCCGACGAAATCTACCGCCTGCGCGAGCCGGACGACCAGTATTTGGTCGGCACCTCCGAAGTGGCGCTCGCCGGCATGCACGAGAACGAGATCCTGAACCTTGAGAACGGCCCGCTGCGCTACTGCGGCTGGAGCTCCTGCTACCGCCGTGAAGCCGGCGCAGCAGGCAAGGACACCTCCGGCATCATCCGCGTGCACCAGTTCGACAAGGTGGAGATGTTCGTCTACGCCAAGCAGGAGGACTCCTACAAGGAGCATGAGCACCTGTTGGCCATGGAGCAGGAAATGCTCGGCAAGGTCGAGGTGCCGTACCGCATCATCGATACCGCCGCCGGCGATCTGGGCTCCTCCGCGGCACGTAAGTTCGACTGCGAGGCTTGGGTGCCGACCCAGGGCCGTTACCGTGAGCTGACCTCCACCTCCAACTGCACCGAGTATCAGGCCCGTCGTCTGAACATCCGCGAACGTATGGAGGATGGCAACACCCGCGCCGTCTCCACGCTGAACGGCACGCTGGCCACCACCCGTTGGCTGGTCGCCATTCTCGAGAACCACCAGCAGAAGGACGGCTCCATCGAAATTCCGAAGGCCATGCGTCCGTACATGGGCGGCAAGGAAGTCATCGAGCCGACCAAGTGGGAAGCCTGATTTTCCAAGACGTTCGCGTCTGATATGAATCCGTGAAAGCGGCGTTGGCATTTGTGCCGGCGCCGCTTTTCGTATGTTGGACGGTCCCAGTGCCGTTTGTGTCGTTCTGGGCAGATGCGTGTGCGGTTTTCTGTTGGAAGCGACGGGGATGGAGGCTGTGCCAGGTGTCGCACTTCCGCGCACTGTGGTATATTGGCGTTTCGTGCGTAGCAGCGATGTTAGGCGCAAAGGGTAGATGTCTGAGCGGTCTAAAGAGACGGTCTTGAAAACCGTTGAGGTGCAAGCCTCCGCGAGTTCGAATCTCGCTCTGCCCGCATCAATCAAGGGCTTACCGAAGGATTTTTCGGTAAGCCCTTTTCCATGCCGTTTATGGCGATTGTCGTTGTCGTGGCGGCAACGTCACACAATCCGTCGATCCGCGGCCCAACGGGTGAGCTCGGAACGGTTCGACAGCTGCAGTTTGCGCAGCACCGAGCTCATATGGGTCTCCACGGTCTTGATGGAGATGAACAGTTCCGAAGCCACCTCCTTGTACGTGTAGCCGCGCGCGATCAGCCGCATGACCTCCTGCTCGCGATTGGACAGCCGGTCCAGCTCGTCATCGTGGATCGGTCCGCCGAACGCGCCGTTCGCGCTCGGGCCGTTCTGGAAGGCGGACAGCACGAATCCCGCCAATTTCGGCGAGAACACGGCGTAGCCCTCATGCACCTGCTTGATGGAGGACACCAGGTCGTCGCCGGAAATAGTCTTCGTCACATATCCCTGTGCACCGGCGCGGATCACGGAACCGACATCCTGCGGAGAATCCGACACGGACAGCGCGAGGAAGACGGTATCGGGGGAGTATGCGCGCGATTTCGTGAGGATTTCGGCGCCACCGCCGTTCTCGCCGCCCGGCACATGCACGTCCAGCAGCACCACGTCCGGTTTGGTCTGCGCGATCATCGCCACTGACCCCTCCACGTCGGCCGCCTGTCCGACCACGTCGAAATACGGCTGCAACGTGGCGATCACGCCCGCGCGGAACATCTCATGGTCGTCCACGACGGCGATTCTGATGCGCTGTTCCCGCTCGCTCATTCCTGCTCCTTGGTTCGATTGATTCATTGCCGCACCTGCTGCATGTGCCGTGTTCATTGCGCCGATTGCACGCCCGTATCGCCGTCCGCTGTGGTGGTCGTAGCGCTGTCCGCATCCTCCGCCGCTCCTGAAATCGGCATGTGCATGCGCACCTCCGTGCCCCAGCCGGGCCTCGACACAATCTCCACTGTACCGCCGCGGCGCTTGATACGTCCGATGATGGACTCGCGGATGCCCAGGCGATTCGCTGGAATGGCGTCGACGTCGAAGCCGTCGCCATGGTCGCGTACGAACACCTCCACCAGCTTGTCGCCGGCCTCGCAGTAGACGGACACCGGTTCGCCGCCGTGCGTCACGGCGTTGATGAGCGCCTGCTGCGTGGCGTCGAGCAGCGCGTCGGTCTGCGCGCTCGGCCGCGCGTCGCCCACCGTCACCACCTCGATCGGCTTGCCGTGCGTGTCCTCCACATGCGCTGCGATCTGCTTCAAACCGGCGTTGACGGAACGGTCCGACGTGGTGCGCTCCTGATATAGCCATTCGCGCAACTCGCGTTCCTGCTGCCTTGCCAGTGAAAACACGGTCTGCTGGTCATCGGCGTGCAACTGGATCAGCGCCAGCGTCTGCAGCACGCCGTCGTGCAGGTGGGCGGTCATATCGGCGCGCTCCTCCTCGCGTTCCTTCAGCGCGCGTTCCGTGCCCAAATCACGCACCAGCGTCATAATCCACGGCACAATCGCCAGCAGCACGCCGACAAGCAGCGCCAAACCGGCGACGAGCATGGTGAACGTGGCGTGCCGTGCGGACTGCATAATGCGCACGTGGGTGGCGATGTAGATCGCGTACGCGACGAAAATGACCGCGATGCCGCCGAGCATCGTCCATAATTGGCCGTCCTTCGCGTTGAACCGCAGCCAGGAGACGCCGACGCCGACCACGCCGAGCAGCAACGGCACAATCAGCGTGCCTTCAATGCCTTTCGCCGCCATCGCCACGCATAGGCCCAGCATAAGCAGTCCCGCCATGGCCAGCAGCGCGGGTCTCGGCGCGTTGGCGAACATCTGTTCCAGGCTTTCGGACGATTGTGCTCCGCTGCCGGATTGCATGCCGTCCGCGTTGCCGTCGCTGTCTTGCGATTGCGCGCCGCCGTTTCCGACGTTCCTTAGGTTTCTTACGTTCCTCACGTTGCCGTGGGACAGCGGCGCGTTCTCGACGGGCTGGCTGCCGGCGATGACGTACGCCTGCTGGACCGGGTCTCCGACGGGTACGGTGATCCACAGAAAAATATAGGCGATCGCGCCCGCACCGAAGAAAAACGTGGTGACCACGAAAATGAAACGGATGAGATGAACGGACACGCCCAGATGCATGCTGACGGCCTTGGCCACGCCAGCGACCTCGCGGCCGTACGTCGGGCGCAGCAACGGCAGTCGCGCCGGCTTGGACGGCACGGGACGGCCTTCGCGCAGGGCCTGCACGTAGCACCAGCGCATGTAGACCGCGCTGGCTTGGTCGTACTGTTCCTGCGTGTATCGCGGTTTGGCTAAGGACTTCATGCTTCCATTGTGCCCTGTCGGGGATGCCGATTCAGGGCTTTCAGCTGGTGTTCAGGGCAGATTCAGGGTGTTCCCCGATACGTATGACGGCTGCGGATTGCTGTAATGGAGATATGAGCAACGCAAACAACAATCCGCAAGGCGGCAGTGCCGCTGGTTCTGCCGAACCGCAATCGCAGCCACGGCCGCCGATGTATCAGCCGCAGCCGAATCGCGGCAATCGATTCTTCGCATGGATCCGCTCCAGCCGGATCACGCGCGGCCGCAACCGGTGGATCGCAGGCGTGTGCGACGGCGTGGCGCGCCGCTTGGGATGGAACGCCACCCTGGTCCGCGCGCTGGTGATTCTCACCTCGCTACTGTTCGGCGCCGGAGCGGCGTTCTACGCATTGGCCTGGTTCCTGCTACCGGACGAGACGGATGGCCGGATCCTGTGCGAGGAGCTGGTCAACGGCCATTGGGATTGGAACTGCGCGGGCGCGCTGGTATGCGCCGCGGTGGCGCTGTGCCTGCCCGGCGCCGGATGGCTGGCGTTCGGCGTGGCCGTGTTGGTGTTCTGGCTGCTGGTGAACCGCCAGTCGTATGCGGCGAGCTGGCAGACGCCGCAGCAGGGCGGATCGTGGCCTGGGCAGCCTGCTCAGCCCGTTCAGCCGGGACAGCCGGTGCGGCCTGCGCAATCGCTATATATGCCGCAGCCGATGTCCACGAACACGGCCACCACTGCAAACATGCCCGGCACGCCAGGCCAGCCGATGCCGCGGCCGACGTGTCCCGCGCCTTCCGGCTACCAGCAGTACGCGCGTCCCGTCCAATCGCCATACCAGACGTTTCAGCAGCCGGTGAACCCGCCTGCAGCGTTTGCCGCGGCCAATGTGCCGCCGACCTTCACCGCTCCGCCGACGGTGGCGGCGCCGCAGTCGAAACGCGCCCGCCGCAAGCCGGCCGGACCGCTGCTGGTACTGGTGACGCTTGGCTTGGCATTGCTGGCGATCGCCGGATCTGGCTGGTACGCCATTACGATGCCGGTTGATTGGGATTACGCCTTGCGCGTGCTGCGTCTCGCCACACTGTGCTGCGGCGGCATCTGCCTGGGAATCGGCGTGGTGATCGTCGTGCTTGGTTGCATGGGCCGTCGCACCGGCGGCCTGCATCCGCTGGCATGGTGCGCGGCGTTCATGGCCGTGGTGATGACGTTCTGCACGAGTGCGGTGGCATGGGAAAGCCGCGATTGGATGATGTCGAATGACTACCACCGCACGACGGTCTCCGGCATCGTGACATGGAGCGACACCAGCGACGCCCAGATGAAACGATACGAACAGGGACTGGTGGTGGTCGGCAAGAACTACGCCAACGATGTGCTCGACATCGATTTGAGCGGATATCCGGCAGCGCATGGCAAGCACAAGGTCAAGCTCAACGACGGCACGTACGGCGAAAGCTCATGTCCGACAGGGAAGCTGAATCTGGTGGTGGTGAACGCCCAGGTGGTGGTCACGCTGCCGGACGGATGCCAGTGGTCGGTCAGCGATCCGGACGACGGCTACACCAACGTCACGGATTACATAGGAGGGCCGGACGGGATTACGTTCTTCAACGGCACGGGCTTCATGGGCCTGTCCCTCGACGAGAACGATGATTCGGGACTCGGCCATCATGGCGTGAACAAGGGCGTTCCGGCGCTCAACGGCACCACCGATTTCGACGATTCCGGCGATGATGATGCGGGCGATGCCGGTTCGGATACGGAGAACGATTCGCAGGATTCGGTATACGCCGGCACGGATCTCGACAAGGCATTCAAAACGATCTACGAGAACAAGTGGTATTGGCCGTCGATCGATTCGGACAAGGCTCCGGAGGAACCGGATCTGTATGTCAACGTCGATGGAACGGTCGGCGGCAGTGTCACCATGCAGTACACGTCCGACAGCAAGCTGCCAGTGGGAACGACGGGCGGCCAATCGCATGGCAGCGTCGATGGAAAGAACGTCGGGAAAAGCGCCAGCGGAAAGGAAACGAAATGAGTGACGAGAAAACCCGTGAAGTGCCGTTGACCGACGTCATGGGAATCGCGGAGGTCTCGGACGAGCCCACGGAAACCCTGCCGGCCGTCGACGATCCGGGCGAGGCGAAGACCGAATCGTTCCAGAAGCCGTTCGACGGCGGTCCGGAAGCGCAGAGAAAGTTCGAATCGCAGGACGAGGCCGAATCGCTGGAAACCTCCGGACAAGACATGCGCGGAAGCTTTGCGGGCCGTTCGGCACGTCCGACCGGTTCCGTCAAATCGGCTGATCCAGCCAAATCAGCCGAGCCGGTCGACCCCTCCAAGCAAGTGCGCATCGGCAAAACGGACGGCGAGCTGGTAATCCGCCCGTCCGGACCAAGCACCGGAACCATCGTGCTGGGCGTGTTCTTCTGCCTGATCGGCCTGATGTCCATGCTGTGCCTGCTGCCCATCGGCGCATGGCGGTGGATGCCGAATCCCTCGACGCTGTTCTTCTACGTGGTCGGCGGTCTCGGCGCGCTGCTGCTCATCATTTCCGTGGTCTGGGCCGTCGTCGCCGCGGTGCGTCTGCGCCGACGGGAACGCCAGTCAGCAGAACAGTCCCCAGAAAGCCAGCAGCGCCAACGATAGCGCCGCCGACACCACCACACACGTGGCCACGATGACATGGCCGGATCCGATGCATGCTTTTCCATCTTTTCCTATATCGCATCGGCTTCCGGCTGCGGCATCGTGGCCATTATTCATATCCGCATCGTCATCTATGCTTGCAATCGCGCGATTCCTAGCATGACGACGGCACGCGTCCACGATGATTTCCGCCAACAGCCAGGCGAACGCGACAAGGCTCAGCCATGTGAGCATGACGATGGCATGCCAGTTCTTGGCAAGCACCGTCGAATTGTCGGTCAACGAGATCGCATCAATGATGACGGTGACCAGATACGCCAGGAACACGCCGGTCGTGCCGACGGCAAGGAGGGTGTTGAGCGCCAGTGCGACGCGCATGCCGACCGGGAATCGATGGTCGGTTATTGCGATTGGACGTGCCGCATTCGGTTGTGTGGATGGACCTGTCGGTGTGGTCGCATCCGTTGAAAACATTGAAGTCGAATCCGTTGGCTCCGCCGGTTCCGTCGAAGCCGAATCGTGCGATACCCGCCGTGACGCACGGCGCTCGCGCACCCAGCCGGCGATGAGCAGAATTGGCGCGCCGCACATCGCCAGCAGCGCGCAGAGCAGGCAAACCGCGATTGCGCCGACAATCACACCCATCGACTTCACCAGCGCGGGCGGGGTCTTCAGCGGTGCCGTGACCGTCTGATTCGGCTGCGTTCCGGCGATCATCGGCGTTGCCCAGCCGTTCGCACCCGTGCCGCTCGTCACCGCGTTGATCCAATCCTCCAGATCGTGCGTGTAATGCGGTTCCAACGGCAGTCCCGGAACCGTCTGATTCGAACCGGTTCGAAGCTGATGGTTCGCGTCATAATACCGCAGCGTCACATTCGTGTTGCCAGCATGGTTCGCGGCTTTTGTCAGCAGTTGCGCGCCCTGCTCGACCGGCATGGCCGTATCTTGCATGCCATAGTTGATAAGCAGCGGCATGGTAAGCGATGTGCGGTATTTCGCGGCGTCGAAATCCGCATAGGCGAGTCCCATGCGTTGTGTGCCAAGGCTGGTGATGCGCGGAATAAGCTGCTTGACGGCATCGGGTGCGCCCGCGGTGGTCAGATAATTGGTGGCTGCGAGCGTCATCTGCTGACGGCCCGAAACGACCGGGGGAGAGGTGAGGATGGCGAAGGCAAGATCCGGATGCTGTTGCGTCAGCACGGTGGCGATCCATGTGCCTTCCGATTCGGCGTAGATGCCGGTTTCCGATCTGCTCACGCCCGGCCATTTTCTCAGGATTTCCAGCGATTTCGCATAGTCGTGCGCGCTGGACACGTAGTCGCGGTGCAGCATGGTGTAGTTGTCGAGCCGCTTGTCCGGCACGAGAGTGGTGATGCCGGCCGACGCCATCGCGTTCGCCACGTCGCCGAACGCCTCCGACGATTTGCCGGTGCCCGAACCGTGCAGGAACAGGCATGCGGGACGATCTGCCGGCGCGTCGAGCGGCTCGCGAACGATGGCATTCACGGTTTTGCCGCCGTCCAACGCGACCGTGATATGCGTTTCCTTGGTGCGGTACGCGCCCTCCTGCGGGGTTTTGAGCACGGCACCTGTGGCCGGGTCAACGGCTTGGATAGCGGTATTGGTCGTGGTGAGCGTGATATGGTCCGTGAACGGCTCGACCTGCCATTTCGGCGCCATCGCATTGCCGAGCGCGCATAGGACCATGGTCAGAAGAAGCGCCAGCGCGGTAGTCGCCGCGCAGGTGACGAGAATTCGTTTCACAATGCTTCGCACGGTACGCCACTCTAGTCGTATTCGGCGTACGTGGCGCGGAAAACACGGAATCATGGGGAATCCGCGGAACGATTGCAATTCCTGCGCCGCGAGTCAATGCTCCCGTGCCGTAAAACAATACGAAATCAGGGGAAAATCGCAATAATCCCCTCCACAATCCACCTGTGGATATGTGGAAACCCGTCGGTTTCGCCGCACCTTTCCGCCAAACCGACGCTGAGCGTCCTCCAGCCGTCGGTTTGATATTGCGATTTCCGCCAAACCGACGCTTAGGCCCTCCTCAGCGTCGGTTTGGCGGATTGGGGGCGATGGGATCGACGCTGAGATGGGATTTGGGGGAGAAGGATGGGAAGGTTGGGATGGGGCTAGGCGCGGGCTTCGTAGCGACGGGTGTAGAGCACCAGCAGGATGACGGCGAGCAGGCTGATCGGCGCGCCTGCGATGCCGGTGAAATGGTAATTCATCGCCGTCGCGGTCAGTGCCGCTCCGCCGACGATGGAACCGATCGCATTGCCGAAATTGAAGGCGATTTGTACGGCGGCACCGGCAATCAGCTCGCCGCCGCCTTCGCCCGCCTGCACCATCAGCAGTTGCTGTGGCGATGAATTGAAGAACAGCGCGAAACCGATGATGAACGTCAGCAACGCGGTGGTCGCATGATTGCCGGGCAACAGGAAGACCAGCAACAGTCCGCACAAGGCGATGCCGTGCGATAGCGCCGCGGTCGCGCCCGCCTTCCACAGGTCGGTCAGCCTGCCGCCCACGATGCCGCCGACCACCATGCCGAGGCCGGCGAGCACCATCAGCATCGGCACCATCGTCGCCGACCATCCGCCGGTTTTCTGCAACCACGGCGACACGTAGCTCCACCAGCAGAAGATGCCCGAATTGCCGAAGAACACGGCCAGCAGAATCAGCCACGGGCCGGGATGGATGAGGAAGCGGAACTGCCCCTTGATGCCGGCGTCCTTGATCGGATCGATGGACGGCACCCACGAAATCACCACGACGATCGTCATAAGCGCCCAGGCGGCCAGAATCGCAAACGCCAGCCGCCAGGACATCGCCTCGGCGAGCAACGTTCCCGCGGGCACGCCCAGCATGTTGGCCACCGTCTGGCCCATCACCATCATGGACACGGATTGCGCCTCCTTGCCCTTGTCGGCAAGCGTTTTGGCGATCAGCGTGGCCGTGCCGAAGAACGCGCCATGCGGCAGGCCGGAAATGAAACGCGCCACCAGCAGCATCGGCGAGCAGAAGGAGACGGCGCTGAGCGTGTTGCCGACCAACGCGATGGCCGTGAACAGGATGATGAGATGCTTCGGCGGCACCTTGCGGCCGAACACCAGGATCAGTGTGCCGACACACACGCCGATGGCGTATGCGGAGATGTAATGGCCGGCCGCGGGAATGCTGACATGCATGGCGGTGGCCGTCTGGGGCAGGATGCCCATCATCACGAATTCGGCGGCGCCGAGGATGAAGGCGCCGGAGGCCAGCGCCAGAATGCTTCTCTTCATGGGGATTCCTTATTTTGGATTGTCCGCCGAACCAGCACTTGGATGGTGCCAAGCGTCGGTTCGATATTGCGATTCCCGCGAAACCGACGGTGAGACGGTGCCAAGCGTCGGTTTGATGGAAAGGCAAAGAAAAAGGCGGAACCGAAGTTCCGCCTTAGTTGTCGGGCTGGCGGGATTTGAACCCGCGGCCTCTTCGTCCCGAACGAAGCGCGCTACCAAGCTGCGCTACAGCCCGTTTGGCAACAGTTGGATATATTACACGATTGGGCGCTGTATGCAAGGTCGGCGTGTCGCGTGTTGTGTAGTGGCTTCTCGGTACACTTGGGGCTTATGACTGAGACCAACGAATCCCAAGAGAATCAGAACGAAGAAGAGGCCGCAGTTCCCACCATGACCACGGTGGAACGCGCCGAAATGCTGCTGCAGCAGGATGCTGCGATTCGCGCCAAGATCAACGGCGGCGCCGCGCTGGACGAGGCCGTGGACCCGTCCAATAAGGAATTCGGCCCGCTGGCCCACCCGGAGCAGGTGCAGATGCGTGTGGCCAAGCGCGCCATGATGCTTAAGGAAGGTATCCAGCCGTACCCGGTGACCCTTGACGTCACCGCCACCATCGAAGAGGTCCGCGCCAAATATGACGGCAAGCTCGAAGCGGGCGACGAGACCGAGGACGTGGTCGGCATCGCCGGCCGTGTGCTGTTCCTGCGCAACGCGGGCGGCCTATGCTTCGTGCAGCTGTCCGCCGGCGATGGCACCAAGATCCAGGGCATGATCTCCAAGAAGGAGATCGGCGCCGACTCCCTGAAGCAGTTCAAGCAGCTGGTCGACTTGGGCGACCACCTGTTCATCAAGGGCCGAGTGATCGCCTCCAAAACCGGCGAACTGTCCGTGTTCGCCACCGAATGGGCAATCGCCGCCAAGGCGCTGCAGCCGCTGCCGGCGCTGCACAAGGACCTGAACGAGGACACCCGTACCCGCAAGCCGTACATCGGCATGATCGCGGACGAGAAGATCCGCAACATGGTGCGCAACCGTTCCAAGGCCGTCGCCTCCCTGCGCAAGACCTTCGCCGACCATGACTTCCTCGAGGTCGAGACCCCGATGCTGCAGACCGTGCACGGCGGCGCCGCGGCCCGTCCGTTCACCACGCATATGAACGCCTTCGACTTGGACCTGTACCTGCGCATCGCGCCGGAACTGTTCCTCAAGCGTTGCCTCGTCGGCGGCATCGACCGCGTGTTCGAAATCAACCGCGACTTCCGCAACGAGGGCGTCGACGCCACCCACGCCCCGGAATTCACCATGGTCGAGGCCTACCAGGCCTACGGCAACTACGACACCATCGGCGCGCTCGTCAAGCAGCTCGTGCAGGACACCGCCATGGACGTGTTCGGCAGCCACAAGGTGACGCTGCTGGACGGCACCGAATACGACTTCGGCGGCGAATGGAAGACCATCAGCATGTACGACTCCCTTTCCGAGGCCCTGGGCGAGGAAATCGTGCCGAACGGCGGTCCGGACAACCCCGGCACCTCCGTGGAGCACCTGGGCGAGATCGCCGACAAGCTCGGCGTGGAACGCGACGACGTGGAGAACCACGGCAAGCTCGTCGAACACCTGTGGGAGCACTTCTACGAGGACAAGCTGTACGAGCCGACCTTCGTGCGCGACTTCCCGGTCGAGACCTCCCCGCTGGTCAAGGGCCACCGTTCCAAGGCCGGCGTGGTCGAGAAGTGGGATCTGTACGTGCGCGGCTTCGAACTGGCCACCGGCTACTCCGAGCTCAACGATCCGGTCGTGCAGCGCGAACGCTTCGTGGCCCAGGCCAAGGACGCGCTCGCCGGCGACGAGGAGGCCTGCGACATCGATGAGGACTTCCTGGAGGCCCTCGGCGTCGGCATGCCTCCGGCAGGCGGCATGGGCATGGGCATCGACCGACTGCTCATCGCGCTGACCGGTGCCACCATCCGCGAAACCATCACCTTCCCACTGGTGAAGCCGCTGAATTAACGCGAAGCGTTAATTCATATCGGCTTCACGTGAAGGCGGATCAAGAGAACAGCCCGGTGGGCTGTTCTCCCGCCGTAACCTTCCTTTTCGGTTGAAGCCACTGAATTAAGGCGAAGCACAGTTCGCAATAAATTTGATACGGACTAAAGGGACTGACGACCTACTCGGCCGTCAGTCCCTTCTGTTTTTGGCTGGCGGCGGGTCCGCGTGCGCATCAAAAATCATGATGAGCGGCCTCCGCAGTCTGAGCAGCCGCCGATTAAGAATGACGATGGTAAATTTGAATCCATATGGCTCGCTCAACAATGGGGATGTCAGGAAAACTGGGCCGCATATAGAATGGTGTCCATGCAAATATCGACTTGGATTCGTGGCGCTCGCCCTCAAACGCTGCCGCTGGGTCTTGCCCCGGTTCTGGTCGGCGTTGCCGCCAGTTGGCGGTGGGATGCTTTGGGTGGCCTGCGGTCGTGCCCGGCTTTTCCGGGAGGATTGCTGGAAGAGCGTGATGCCGGTGATGTGCTGGGGCATTGTGCGTTTTCTCGGCCGTGGTTTGCGGTCGTTGCGATGTTGTGCGCCGTGGTGGCGGTCGGTCTGCAGATTGCTGTGAATTATCTCAACGATTATGCCGATGGCGTACGCGGCACGGACGCCCGACGAGGCAGTGACGCCGCGGGACCTCGGCGGTTGGTCGCTTCCGGAATTGACCCCAGTCGCGTGTTGCTGGCTGCCGCGGTCGCCGCTTTAGCCGCCTGTTCCGCCGGACTGGTCGCTGTCGTCATAACTGGTCGCTGGTGGCTGATCGCGCTTGGCGCAACCTGTCTGTTGGCGGGCTGGGGATATACCAACGGTCGGCATCCTTACGGATATCGGGGTCTGGGCGAACTTGCGGCATTCGTATTCTTCGGGTTGGTTCCAGCCCTCGGCACACAGTATGCGCTAAGCGGGTCGATCACCGTGACAGGAGTGGCCGGTTCGGTGATTTGCGGCCTGCTGTCCGTCAGCGTCATGATGGTGAATAACCTGCGCGATCTCGAAGATGACGCCGCGCACGGCAAGCGTACGCTGATGGTGCGCATTGGCAGTGGGAAGGGCAAATGCTGGTGCATGCGTGCGCTGGGATGGGCTGCTGGGCTGACGGTGGTTTTTGCCATGCCATTATCGGTGTATGCCGGACTGCTGGATCTGCTCATAGTTCTGCCCGCGGAGGTGGATCGCGAACGTTCATGCACGGAATATGGCATATGCGATGACTGGTCGTGGGGAAACGCCGATTGGATGAGCCTTGCGGCGTTCGTATTCATCGCAGGGTGTGTGGCGATTGCTACTCGTGCCGTCGCAGCCGTCCGGCATGACCAGTGGCGTCGGGCGTTGCCATTGTGCTCGGTGACCTCGTTGGTCGCAGCCGGCGCGTTTGTGCTCAATGCCTGTCAGGTCGGTTTCATGGTGTAGCTGCATCATGCATTTACGATTTCGTCATTGAGCGTTGGCGATTGCTTGGTGATGCAAACGGCATACAACAGAATGAAAATTGTTGCATGAACGTAACCAAATAATCGTCATCGACGGTTGTGTTGGGCGTGCTAGGCGGTAGACTGGCAGGTATGACTTACAAACTAGTACTGCTCCGTCACGGACAGAGCGCATGGAATAAAACCAATCAGTTCACCGGCTGGGTCGACGTCCCGCTGACCGAGCAGGGTGTCGAGGAAGCCAAGAACGGCGGCCGCCTGCTCAAGGAGAAGAACGTCCTGCCTGACATCGTCTTCACCTCGATGCTGCGTCGCGCCATCAACACCGCCAACGTCGCGCTGGACGAGGCCGATCGCCTGTGGATTCCGGTCAAGCGCAGCTGGCGTCTGAACGAGCGTCACTACGGCGCCCTGCAGGGCAAGAACAAGACCGAGATCCGTCAGGAGTACGGTGACGAGAAGTTCATGCTGTGGCGCCGTTCCTACGCCACTCCGCCGCCGGAGATCGATCCGAACGACGAGTACGCGCAGAACAACGATCCGCGCTACACCGGCGATCCGGTTCCGGAAGCCGAATGCCTGGCCGACGTGGTCAAGCGCGTTGAGCCGTACTTCAAGTCCGACATCGAGCCGGAGCTGAAGGCTGGCAAGACCGTTCTGATCGCCGCTCACGGCAACTCCCTGCGCGCCATCGTGAAGATGCTCGACAACCTCTCCGAAGAGGAGATCGCCAAGGTCAACATCCCGACCGCAATGCCGCTGCTGTACGAGCTGGACGAGAACTTCAAGCCGATCAAGCCGCGTGGCGAGTACCTGGATCCGGAAGCCGCCGCTGCCGGCGCTGCCGCCGTCGCCGCTCAGGGCCAGAAGTGAGTTTGTTGCGATTGGGTGCGTGAATAGTCGCGGCTGATCGCACGAAACACATACGAAAAGGTGGGAACCTGCATACCGTAGGTTCCCACCTTTCGTTATTGCCGGCGCCTTTGTCGGTAAGTCTTTTTCACGTTGTATCTGCGTTTTGCTGATGTCGCCTTGCCTGCGCGGCTCGGCGGGTGCCGTGCGGTGCAGGCAAGGCGGACAAAACGGAATCGCAAGAACGTCAGATCACGCCGTATTCCTTGAGTAATGTCGGAATATCAGTGGAATCCAGCTTCTTCACGATCTGTTTCAACACGCCCCTTTCGATGGGGTTGAGCTTCATATCGGTGATCGGTTTGCCGTCTCGCAGCATCACCGTGGCGTTGAGCAGGTTGCGCACGTCGTAGACCGAACCCCACACCTCCGGCACGCCGCGGTCCACGTCGCACAGCGTGTACACGGCCTCCATGCCGGTGCGCATCGAATATTCGGTGGTGAAAATCGTGTCGCGCGGCGTCTCCGCGAATTGGCCGAGGAACGCGAAATTCACCGCGCCATCCGGCACCACATCGGGGCGGTCGCCGGCGGAACGCGGCATGAAGAACGCATCGATGTACGGCATCATCACCGGAACCGTGTTGGCGTGGTTCTTCGCCAAGTCGGCGATCTTGTCGGTCGGCACGCCCATGTGGTACAGCCATTCCTCGCAGATCTCCTCGCCGGTGCAATCCTGCATCGGCTTCTTCACATAGTTGCCGGGCTTGTCGGGGAACAGACCATACACCCATACGCACAGCTGGTCCTTCGGCTGGTCTCGGAACTGCTGCTGGCGATTCAGCGTCCAGCTCATCAGCCAATTGGAATCCTCAACGGTGACGATGCCGCCGGTCACCACACGTCCGGAGAACGGGTCGCGCTTGCAGATCTTCTGGATGTACGGCGGAATCTCGTCGTCCAACGTGGTGACGGTGGCGCTCATCCACTTCGAATGCTCCGGGTCGGAGCAGAACACGTCCGGATGTCCGAAGCTCGGATCCTGCGCCGCGATGCGACGCCACATATCCCAACCGCCGCCGGGCTTGATCTCCGGATCCCACGCGGCCGGCTCGGTCTGCGAACCCATCGAGGAGTTCTCCACGCAGCCGCCATTGGTGATGAACACCAGATCGTTCTCGCCCAAATCGATGCTGCGGGTCGTGCCATCCGCCTTGGTCAGATCGATGCGCGTGGCCAACTTCTTGGTCGGCGAGCTGAACGGATTGCGCGGATACGCGCCGTATTCGGCCTGCTTCCTCAAAATCGTATCCTGCCCGGTGCCGGTGCGCTGGCGTACGGGACCCATGCCGCCGCCAATCGCGAAATCGACGTTCTCCACCTTCACGTTGTAGTGGAACTGCACGCCGAAGCCTTCCAGATACTTGATCATCGGCAGAATCATCGACTCGTACTGGTTGTAGCGGGTGAACCGCAACGCGCTGAAGTCCGGCAGTCCGCCGATATGGTGGATGTAGCGGCGGATGTACAGCTTCATCTCCAACGCGCTATGCCAGTTCTCGAAGGCGAACATGGTGCGCCAGTACATCCAGAAGTTCGTATCGAACACCTCATCGTCGAAGAAGTCGGAGATCTTCTTGCCGTATAGTTCCTCGTTCGGTGTGAAGAACAGCTTCATGATCTCCATCGACGCCTTGTCGGACAGCGCGAACTTGCCGTTCGTGCCGCCGTCCACGCCACGCGCCTTAGTGGAGCGGCATAGCGAATAGTTCGGATCCTCCTTGTTAAGCCAGTAGTATTCGTCCAATACGGACACTCCATCCGTCTCGATGGACGGAATGGAACGGAACAGATCCCACATCACCTCGAAATGGTTGTCCATCTCGCGTCCGCCACGCATCACATAGCCGACGCCAGGAATGTTCGCGCCATCGCAGGCACCGCCCGGAACCGGGTCCTTCTCGAATACGTGGATGTGGTCGCCGGGCATCTGCGCGTCACGCACCAGATAGCAGGCGGCGGACAGCGCTGCAAGACCCGTGCCGATGATGTAGGCGTTCTTGCTATCGATCCCCTCGGGCTTCTTTGGCCGGGCGAATGCTTCGTAATTGCCGTTGGAATAGTACATGACTTCCTCCTTTGGATGCCGCTGGGCACTATTGTGCCGCGTCGTGGGACACAAGTATACGGGCATGAACTGGACGCGATGTCTAGTTTTTACGACTATCGGAGGAATTTCGCTTATAGGTGGCGGATTGCGCCTGCATGCGAAAGTGATTTTGCCTATATGTGGCAGATTTCTTTTGGAAAAGGATGTTCGGGGGCGGGATTTTTACCCCCTTATGATGTTTTTGGCCGAGGTCATCTGCCACATATAAGCGAGATGGGTGGCTTCCAAACGGAAACCACCCATCTCGTCAAGGAAAATGCAAGAAGAGGTGAGGAACCCTCAGTCGATGTCGGTGCCTTCGTCGCGGGTCGGCTCCTTGGACGGGTCGAAACCGGAGACGATGAACATCACGCGGCGGGCCGCGGAAACGGCGTGATCGCCGAGACGCTCCATGAAGCGGCCGATCAGGACCACGTCGATGAGCTGCTGGTTGGTGCCCTTCCAATCCTCGGACTGGGCCAGTTCGAAGGTCTTCTTGTGCAGAGCGTCGAGCTTGTCGTCGTTGAGAATGATCTGCTCGGCGGTCTTGGTGTCGCGGTCGGTAAGCATGGAAACCACCTGGTCGGCCACATTATCAAGGAACGCCTGCATTTCGGCGAACAGCGGCTGGGCATCGGCCGGCAGCGGGGAAGCAGGATAGGTGCGGCGGGCCGCTTCGGCGATGTGACGGGCCAGATCGCCCATGCGCTCGAACGTCGCGGCCAGACGCAGGGTGGAGACGACCACGCGCAGATCGGTGGCCACCGGGTTCTGCTTGGCCAGCAGCTTCACGCACTGGTCGATGACGCTGGATTCGAGGGCATCGATTTCGATGTCGCCGTCGATGACGGCCTGGGCGGCTTCAAGATTCTGGTTCAGCAACGCGTCGCCGGCACCATTGATTGCCTTGCGAACGTCTTGCGCCATGCGGTCGAGGTCATCGGCGACTGCCTTGAGCTCTTCATTGAAGATAACGCGCATATGCTTGCCTTTCAAATGCTTCACGTATGTCAATATCGGGTTCGGATATAACCTCTCCCAAGTGTATTAGGGAAGTGGCGGATTCGCACGTGACGGACGTGTTGTTCCGCCAATGTTCACCGGCACGTTCACCCTGCGTTCACGAAAATCGCGCCACGACCATTCATCGGGGAACGTCAGGGTGTGCGAGAATGAAGACATGTTTGAATCCGTAGGCACGTGGTGGCGCAATCTGACACATCGCCATGGTGACGATCGCAACAATGATGATACTTTGGACGACGCGACGAACACGTTGCTGTCCATACTGCCGCTGGCCTCCATCGTGGTCGACGAGCATGACGAGGTGATACGCGCGCATCCGGACGCCTACGCCCTTGGCGTGGTGCGGGACGACGCCATCGCCGATGACACCGTGGCAAGCGCGGTGCACGAGGTCCGTGCCCACGGCGGCAAGAAGCAGTTCAGCCTGACCACGACCACGTTGCATGAGCCGAAGAAGGCTCCGAAAGCAGGGAAGCCAACCATGCGGGAGGTTGCCAAACAGGCGTTGATCGGCCAATCGCCGGACAAGCCGGTGACCACGGTGTCCCGCCCGAACTGGCTGAAGGTGATCGTAGGCAGGCTCAACGAACGCTTTGTGGTGGTGCTGGTTTCCGACGTGAGCGAAACCGTCCGTTTCTCCCAGATCCGTGATTCCTTCATCACCAACGTTTCGGAGCAGCTCCTCAAGCCGACGCAGTCGCTGGAGGAGCTTGCGGACGCGTTGGAACATGACTCGGACAATAAGGCCGCGATTGAGGGGAACACCGTAAAACTGCGCCAATCCTGCGCTCGCATGGAACATATGGTGTCCGGCCTGCTGCTGCTTATCAAGGCGCAGGAACCGATTCTGCCGACGGCGAGCAACCGTATCAACGTCATGGAACAGGTGAAAACCGTCGTCGGCGCGCATCGCGACATGGCGCAACGGCGCGGCATCGACATTGAAATCGATGGCGACGAATCGCTGGACATCAACGGGGAAGGCGAGCAGATTCAGGCCGCGGTCGCAAAGCTGCTCGAAAACGCCATCGCCTATTCACCGGACGGCAAGGGCATAACCGTATCCGTCAAGCCGAACGAGGATGGCACCAAAGTGCTGCTCAGCGTGCTTGACCGTGGTTGCGGCATTGCACAGAAGGAGCAAAGCCGTATTTTCGAACGGTTCTACCGTGGCGGCAACCAGAATGGGCATTCCGAGGAAGGCATCGGTTTGGGCCTTGCCATCGTCAAGCATGTGGCGTTGACCCACCATGGCTCCGCTTCGGTGTGGAGCGCTCCGGGACAGGGCAGCACGTTTACGTTGGAGCTGCCGGTCGCCAGAAATTAGCGGCGATTACAGAGCGTTGGGACACGCCATATACGGCAAGGGCCGCTTCCGCAGGTTGGTGCGGAAGCGGCCCAATGTTGTTACCGGTTATTTCGCGATTGGCTGAACCGCCGGTCGGGTTATTCGCCAAGACGGCGGTAGTCCCACCGGTCGAAATGCTCCCAAACCAGCATGAGCACGCCGATCACCGTGCCGGCGGCGCACATGGTCTGCAATCGTTCGACATTGATGCCGAAGGCCAGCAGAATCATGCAGATCACCAAGGCGATGGCCCATAATGCGGTGCCGAACGTGAACACCTTCCGCAGGTCGACGCGCACCGGTTTGGGGGAGGGTTTGCGCACGCTTGGGTCGATAATCGGAGCAAATTTCATACCGTTACCTTACCTCGGTGCGCGCGTCACAGGTGCTCGACCACGTAATCGACGCACTTCGTAAGCGCCTCGACGTCGCTCGGCTCCACGGACGGAAACACGCCGATGCGCAGCTGGTTGCGGCCGAGCTTGCGGTAGCCGTTGGTGTCCACAATGCCGTTCTCGCGCAACGTGGCGACCACTTGGGAAGCGTTGATGCTCTCGTCAAGGTCGATGGTGACCACGGCGTTGGAACGTGCGTTTTCGTCGGAAACGAACGGCTGCGCGTAATCGGACCTCTCCGCCCACTGGTACAGCAGTGACGCGGAACGTGCGCAACGCGCCGTGGCCCAGGCGAGGCCGCCATTGTCGTTAAGCCAGCGCACCTGGTTCTCCAACATGACCAGCGTGGCCACGGCGGGCGTGTTCAGCGTCTGGTCCTTACGGGAGTTCTCGATGGCGGAGGTCAGGGACAGGAACGGAGGAATCCAGCGTCGCGCGCCCGGCAGGCTGACGCTTTTAGCGATGCCGTAGGCGCGGTCGATCGCAGCCGGGGAAAGCACGGCGATCCACAGGCCGCCGTCGGAGCCGAACGCCTTCTGCGGGGAGAAGTAGTAGGCGTCGGTCTGGCTGATATCCACGTTCAGCGCGCCGGCGCCGCTCGTGGCATCGATCAGAGTCAGCGCGCCCTGCTCCTTGGAACCTTCGACACGCTTGACCGGGGCCGCCACGCCAGTGGACGTTTCGTTGTGCGCCCAGCAGTAAGCGTCCACATATTCGGTGAGCTCCGGCAGGCGATACGTGCCCGGTTTGCCCGCGAAGATCTCCGGATCCTCAAGGAACGGCGCGGATTGCGCGGACTTGGCGAATTTCGCGCTGAAGGAGCCGTACGTGCCGAACGCCGCCTTGCGGGTGATAAGCGACGCGCAGGCGATGTCCCAGAACGCGCTGGCGCCGCCGTTGCCCAGCACGACCTCATAGCCGTCGGGAATCTGGAAGAAATTCGACAGGCCTTCGCGGATGGAGCCGACCACCTGCTTGACCGGGGTCTGGCGGTGCGAGGTGCCCAGAAGATTGCGCGCGCCCGCGTCGAGCGCCTGGACCTGCTCCGGACGGATTTTGCTCGGCCCCGAGCCGAAACGTCCATCCTCCGGAAGCATGTTGGTAGGAATGTTCACAGTGTTCGTCATGTCATCCAAGGGTAGTCAGAAGGTCGGATTGCGCGTTGATATGGCCGTTTTCCGGACGTTCCTCCACCCGTGGCGAATTATTTGCGCAAGGACGGGGTCTTGATGATAATCCCTATGTCGGTGTACCCTTACCCTTGTGACGGTTCTGTAACCGTGCGCGGTCATAAGCTGCGACGGTTTCGCAATCCGCAAGGAGTGATTGATATATGAGGCATGCGGCGCATAAAGCTGCCAAGGTTTCGCACGCGCAATTCAGCCTATCCAAGGCGTTGTTCACGGCGAACCGGGGCTCCCATACCGCTAAGGCCGTGCGAATGGCACAGCTGGCGGAAGGCGGCGCCGTAGTCGGACTCGCTCCGGAAGTCGTGGATAAACTGAATGAAGTGGCTCCAATGAGCCGCCGTGCCATGCGTGAGGCCGCCAAAGCCGCTTCCCGCAAATCCGCGTTGGTGACCTCCGCTTCGTTGGCGGCGCTTGTCGGCACCGCGGCGACCGCGTTGGCGTTCAGCCAGCAGAACGCATCCCGACTGGTGCTTGCGGACGACGGTACCGAAACGTCCCAGATCAAACGTGTGTCCGATGGAGCGGCATCCCGTTCCGAAGGGCGTACCGCCCTTAAGGAACTGGCTTCCACCAGCAACAACGGCGGTTGGCAGCTGGGAGACACCAGCGCCTCCATGGACGCCAGCCTGATGTCCAAGTCCATCGCCGACAATCCGAACGTCGCCGTCCTGATGGACCAAGACAGCAGCGCCTTACCGGCTAACTTCAATCCGAACCATGCCACCGGAGACGTCGGCAACGCCTACGAGTTCAGCCAGTGCACGTGGTGGGTGTATGTGCGCCGCCATCAGCTCGGTCTGCCTGCAGGCTCCCACATGGGCAACGGCTGCCAGTGGGCCGATTCGGCCCGCGCCTTGGGCTATTGGGTTGATAACACGCCGCGCCATGTCGGCGACATCATCGTGTTCGCCGCAGGCCAGGAAGGTTCCGACTCGTATTACGGCCACGTCGCCATCGTTGAGAAAATCAACGACGACGGCTCGATCGTGACCTCTGAATCCGGCGCCTCCCTCAATGGCGGCACGTATTCCCGCACGCTCACGAACGTGGGCGATTTCCAGTATATTCACTACTGAGTTTCCCTACCGACGACCGTGCCCCTTTTCTTGTAAGAGGGATGCTGTAAGCTAAGGATTCGATGAAGCATATTAAGCATTGTTCCGTGATTGCTGCGCTCGCCGCGGCCGCTCTTACTTTCGCCGGGGTGGCACCTGCCGCGCTGGCAGCCAATGATGGCGCCACGCAAGATGCTGTCGTTGCTACCCGTTCGTTCCCGAAGACCAACGCCGTGAAGAAGAACATCCTCGCGGAGGCATCGTCCACCCAGGTCGAATCCGATTCCGACTGGGGCGGTGTGGAAAGCCTGAACGTTCCCCAAACCAAATCTCAAGCCGAAAAAGACGTCGAAGCCGCCGCAGCGGCAGCGGAACAGCAGCGTCAGCAGCAGGCCCAGGCTCAAGCACAGGCCCAAGCCGCTTCTCGTTCCGCCGCTCGAAGCGACCTCAGCAGCAGCGGTTCCTTCACCGTGACGCCACCTGATGGGGCCAGCGTGTCCAGCCTGCTGACGTTCGCGAACCAGTTCGTCGGCAAGGTTCCGTATGTGTCCGGCGGCAATACCCCGTCCGGTTGGGATTGCTCCGGTTTCGTGCAGTATGTCTACGGCCAGATGGGCGTTTCCCTGCCGCATTACTCCGGTGCTCAGGCGACTGTGGGTCGCGCGGTTGGCAGCCTCGCCGACGCGCAGCCGGGAGACATCATCGCCAATGCGCAGCATGCCGCGATCTATGTCGGCAACGGCATGGTCATCAACTCCCAGCTGAACGGCACCCGCTACGATCCCATCGCATGGGTGTTCCCCAGCAGCTACAGCATTCGTCGAATCTTCTGAAGCTTTGACATTGAGCTAAGGGCGTATTTCCGTGAGGAATACGCCCTTTTGCTTTGTTATTTTCCGCGTCGTTACTTGAAAACCGCATGTCGCGCGGTATGGTGGAAGTCAGGTGCAACGCATAGTCGCGTTGCCGCAACCTGATTCAAGGGAGGTCGCTCATGATCAATGACAAGGCAATCCTCGTAGGTGTCGATGGATCCCACGCCAGCTACAAGGCGACATGGTGGGCAGCAAATTACGCGAAGCATGCGGGACTGACCCTGCAGATCGTCTGCGCATATTCGCTGCCAAGCTATGCGGCAGTGTCGTTCGATGCCACGTATACGGCCATGGGCGATGACAATGCCGCGCACAACGATGCGCAGGAGATTCTGTCGAAGGCCAAGGCCATCGCCGACGAGCAGGGCGTCGAGGCATCGACGTTGATCGTCACCGGAGATCCCGCATCCGTGTTCGTCGAACTGTCGCGCAACTACAACCTCATCGTCATTGGCAACCGTGGCAAGGGTGGTCTGGCCGAACGACTGCTCGGCACCACCAGCTCCAGCCTGCCGGCATACGCGTACTGCCCGATCGTCGTGGTGCCGTACACCGACGACGAAGGCAACCTGATGCACTTGAACAACACCATCACCAAGGTGGCAGTCGGCTCCGACGAATCCAAGTGGGGTCTGAAGGCGTTGGAGATCGCGGCCGCGTTCGCCGATTCGTGGGGTGCCGAGCTGGACGTCATCTCCGCCGTGCCGAACATGAAGGGCTCCGAGGATGAAGGCGTCATGGCGTCCTTCCAGGAGGATCTGGATGTGCGCATCAAGCCGCTTGAAGAGGCGTACCCGAACCTCAAGATCAACAAGCAGATCGTGCCCGGCCCCGCAGCCGGCGCACTGACCAAGGCCAGCTACGATCATGACGTCGTCGTGGTCGGCTCCCGTGGTCGTGGCGGCTTCACCGGTCTGCTGCTTGGCTCCACCAGCCAGGGTCTGCTGCAGCATGCGGTCGGACCGGTCTACGTGGTGCCGCGCAAGTATGTGGAAGCCGCGGAGACCCGTCTCGACACCGTGCCGAGCTCGCCTGCCGACGTCACGCCGAAGGCGATCGACGACATCAAGGGCGTCGAGGAAGTGCCGGTCGACAAGGCCAAGCCGGAAGTGGTCGAAGCCATCGAAACGAAGATCGATCCGGACCGTCAGTGACGGTACGGCAAATCGACTGAAATCGATATAAAAACCGCATAGAAGAGGGTGGCTGCGATTCCAACGAATCGCAGCCACCCTCTAACTATGTGCGGTACGTGCGCTCAGTGCTTGACGGTGACGTTCATACGCACTGGCGTCGGCTCGACGTACGTATGCTTGACCGTGCAGCCCTTCTCGATATGACGGCTGACGCGATCGGCGAGCTTTTCGGCGTCCTCGTCGCTCAAACCGGCGTCGGTGGCGTCGATGACCACCTGCTCGTCGAAACCGATGTAGGCGTCGGTATCGGCATCATACGTGCCGTCCACCACGATCTTCGCGCCCTTGCCCTCGCCCAGCGTGTGCTCGACGGCGAACTGGCTGGACAGCGCGGCGCAACCGGCCAGCGCGACCTTCATCAGATCGCCCGGCGTGAACTGGCCACGGCCTTTGCCGAATTTGATGTGCGCGCCATCCTCGCTGAACGCGTCCCAGGAACCGTCCTTGTTGCGCTCTACCCACAGCCTCTTGCCCATGGAAACTCCTCATGTCCTGTGGCGCGCCGTTCGCGCCAATCCGTGATACCAATCTAGCGCATCGAAACGGACGTGGGGGAGTGCGTTCCGCAAGATGAAGCGATACGGTTTTGTGATTCGTTACGATTGCGCTGGAGGCCGGCGGACGGCCGGGATGCGCGTTGGCGGCATACTCAAGGCCGTTCGGCCAAGCTTACGGCCTTACAACGCGCATCCCGGCCGTCCGCCTCCACGCCACCGGCTAAACTTGCCTATTATGGCTTTGACTTCCGAACAACTCGCAGACATCCGTACTCGTATTCCCGCACGTCCGGAAACGGACATTCCCATGCCTTACGAGGATCTGGTACGCAAAATCCTTACGGAAGGCACACTGAAATCCGACCGCACGGGCACGGGCACTATTTCCCTGTTCGGCCAGCAGATGCGTTTCAATCTCAAAGACAGCTTCCCACTGCTCACCACGAAGACGGTGTTCTTCAAAGGACTCGCCTACGAGCTGCTGTGGTTCCTCAAAGGCTCCACGAACGTACGTTGGCTGCAGGAGCACAACGTGCACATTTGGGACGAATGGGCCGACGAGAACGGCGATTTGGGGCCGGTCTACGGCGCGCAGTGGCGTAGCTGGCCGGCACCGACGCCGGACGATCCGAACCGCACCATCGACCAGATCTCCAACGTGCTCGACCTGATCCGTAACCACCCCGATTCGCGCCGCATGGTGGTTTCCGCATGGAATCCGGCGGAAGTGGAGAATATGGCATTGCCGCCATGCCACGCCCTATTCCAGTTCTACGTGGCCGACGGCCGCCTGAGCTGCCAGCTGTACCAGCGTTCCTGCGACATGTTCCTCGGCGTGCCGTTCAACATCGCCTCCTATTCGCTGCTCACCCTCATGATGGCCCAGCAGACGGGACTCGAGCCCGGCGAATTCGTTTGGACCGGCGGCGACTGCCACGTCTACGACAACCACATCGACCAGGTGTTGGAACAGCTGAGCCGTACGCCGTACCCGTATCCGCAGATCCGCATCAGGAAGGCCGATTCGCTGTTCGACTACGATTACAGCGATTTCGAAATCGTGAATTACCAGCATCATCCGACCATCAAGGCACCGGTGGCGGTCTGAGGTTGTTGCCGCCGTCTGGCGCGTCTGCGCCAGACGGTAGACTACTGACCCTAGTTCCGACTTCAAGGAGTGAGTGAAATGGAGCACGATAGTAGCCGCAGTGGCTATCACGAACCCGAGCCCGGACTTGCCGGGCGTGAAGACGAGGAGGATTGGGGCGACGATTTCCCCAAAACCTTCTCTGTGAATCTGATTTGGGCGCAGGCCTGTGACAAGGAAGGTCACGACGGTGCCATTGGATTCGAAGGCGGCATGCCATGGCATCTGCCTGAGGAGATGAGGCATTTCACGGAGCTGACCGTCTCCCATCCGGTTATCATGGGCCGCAAGACGTGGGAGTCGCTAAGCCCGAAGTTCCGTCCGCTGCCCAACCGCGACAACATCGTCATCTCGCATGACCCGTCCTATTTCGCGCCGGGCGCCACCGTGGTGGATTCGCTGGATGACGCGTTGGATCTGGCCCGTCAGGAGGCCATTCCGGATGACGGCTTGGACCGCAGTGAAATCTGGGTCATCGGCGGAGCCAAAGTATTCGAGGAAGCGATGCCATTCGCCGACAAGGCGTATGTGACGCAGATCAGCATGCACGTGAACGCCGACACCTATGCGCCCGATATCCACGCATTGGTGGAATCCGGAGCATGGCGCGTGGCCGAGGAAGGCACGTGGCAGAAGGCGCGGAAAGGAAACGACCAAGTCGAAGGCTTCCGTTTCGTGACGTACGAAAGAAACCACGAGGAGTAACTTTTCATGTATACCGTGATGACCGTGTGCACGGGCAACATCTGCCGTTCACCCATGGCTGAAATCATTCTGCGCGCCGAATTCGAGCGCCGCGGCTTGGCTGACAAGGTCAACGTCGAATCCAGCGGCGTCAGCGACGAGGAATACGGCAATCCGATCGACCGCCGTGCCGTCAAGGTACTTAAGGAACGCGGCTACGAGCTGCCGGCGCACCATTTCGCGCACCGCATCACGCGCGACGAAATCGAACGCACCGACCTGTTCCTGCCGATGAC
This sequence comes from uncultured Bifidobacterium sp., assembly GCF_959020155.1. Lineage (GTDB taxonomy): Bacteria > Actinomycetota > Actinomycetes > Actinomycetales > Bifidobacteriaceae > Bifidobacterium. The sequence continues at coordinate 42,192 of NZ_CAUERC010000004.1, read as the reverse complement.
CGCCTCGCACATGCGCGCGCTGCTCCGTCAGCTGCCGCAAGCCAAGCGCAGCGAAGTGCACATGTACCGCAGCTTCGATCCGAATCTGCCGAAGCCGGCCGCGGGACGTGAGGACAGCATCGACCTGGTGGACCCGTGGTACGGTGGTCCACGCGAATTCGAAGTGGCGATCGACCAAATCGAAGAGGTGGCGCCATATATCGTCGATTGGGTCGAACAGCAGTTGCAGAACTGATTTTTTATTGCGATTGCGGCATGCTTGATGGTTTCAAGCGTGCCGCTTTTGTTTTTTGCGATTTATTGCGATTTTTTTTTGGGGGGGGCTGGCTGTGTTGTGAAGTTGCGATTTTTCTGATGTTGCGGTGTTTGGTGGGATTGAATATACGGCGTTTTTGCGATGTTGCGATTGCGGGGTGTCCGGTGGAGGCCGGCATATGCGTTGCAAGGCACACTCAAGGCCGTTCGGCCGAGCTTGCGGCCTTGCAACGCATATGCCGGCCTCCACCTCGTTTTTATTGGCAAGTTGCGATGTTGCTTCGTTCTGTGGGTAAGTTGCGTTTTTTGATTTTTGTGGGGCGCCTCGTTTTTGTGGGCAAGTTATGTCTTGACGGTTGGGAAGCGTGAATTGGCGTGGGAGGGGAGGGTGAGGGTAAAAGAAAACCCCAGCGGATTGGGCTGGGGTTTGGTGGCGACCACGGCCGGACTTGAACCGGTGACCTCCGCCGTGACAGGGCGGCGCTCTAACCAACTGAGCTACGCGGCCGTTGTTTCAGCCTTGCGACTGACAACAGATAGAAATACTACGGCAAAAACGCAATTATGCAAAACTGCGGCGTGTCACGGTGTGTTGGGCGTGGCGCGCCGCAGTTTCGCGGGAAAGGAGACGAATCTCAGTCGGTCTGCTTCCAGGTGTCGACGTCGATGTGGTGCTCCGGGTTGGCCTGCCATGCGTCCCAAGCGGACTTCACAATGTCCTCGACATTGTACTTGGCGTGCCAGCCCATCTCCTCGTTGATGCGCTTCGGGGAGCCGATCAGGTGCGGCGGATCACCGGCGCGGCGGCCCATGACGGTCTCCTTGAACGGCAGACCGGTGACCTTCTTGACCTCATCGACGATCTGGCGCACGGAGGTGCCCTCGCCGGTGCCGACGTTGAACGCGTCATACTTGCGCTCGTCGCGGTCCAGATACTTCAGCGCGGCGATATGCGCGTCGGCCAGATCGGACACGTGGATGTAGTCGCGCACGCAGGTGCCGTCCGGAGTCGGGTAGTCGTCGCCGAAGATCGCCGGGGCCTTGCCCTTCTTCAGACGGTCGAACAGCATCGGGATGAGGTTCAGGATAGCCGGATCCTCAAGTTCCACCGGGCCGCAGCCGGCCACGTTGAAGTAACGCAGGCCGCAGAAGCGGATGCCATACGGTTCCTCGCAGGCGCGGGCCATCCACTCGCCGAACAGCTTGGTCTGGCCGTACGGGTTGATCGGCAGCATCGGCACGACGTCTTCCGGCACCACATCGACCGGCGGCACGCCGTAGGTGGCGGCGGAGGAGGAGAAGACGAGCTTCTTGGCGCCGGAATCGCGCATGCCGATCAGCACGTTGAGCATGCCGTTGAGGTTCTGCTGGTAGTACCACAGCGGCTTCTCGACGGATTCGCCGACCTGCTTGCGGGCCGCGAAATGGATCACGGAATCGACATCCTCGGCCTTCATGATTTCCGCGAGACGCTCACCGGCGCCTGGGGCTGCGATGTCCATGCCGTACAGGCGGGAGCCTTCGATGCGGGTGGGCTTGCCGTAGCTCAGATCGTCGACGACGACAACCTTTTCGCCGGCCTGATGAAGTGCGTGAACGACGTGGGCGCCGATGTATCCGCACCCACCAGTGACGAGAACTGTCATGTTCTGGCCTTTCCTTCAAATGAGCGGTGAACTTTGATGATTTGAAAAAATGTCAACCATTGTTCACTTTTTGCTCAGATTTGTTACCTTTTGAACAATTTGAGTATAGCACGTGAACACGAACGCACATAACTCGTTCGTTCCTGCGTTTCCTCTATAAATTAGGGTATGCAACAAGACGAAAACACGCCGAATAATGGCCGTGAAATAGAAGAAAACGTGCCAGACGTACAACCGACAGTCGATGGCAGGCCTGCTCTTTACGGCCGCAAAGTACTGTCCTTCGTGCGGCGGTCCGCCCGGCTCGACGCACGACTGCAGCGGGCCTGGGACGCCTACGCCGATACGTATCTGCTGAACATCAACGCGGGCGAAGGGTCCCTCGACGTGCGTGAGGGTTTCGTGTTCGACCAGGCCTATATCCGCGAAACGTGGGGCAATGCCAATCCTCTGATCGTGGAAATCGGCTCCGGGCAAGGCGAGAACGTCGTTGCCGCCGCAGCTTCCCAGCCGGACGTCAACTTCCTTGCGCTGGAGGTCTACGATCCGGGCGTGGCGCACACGCTGCTGCTCGCCGGCAAGCAGAACCTGAAGAACCTGCGGATCGCCCAGATCAACGCGCCAGAACTGTTCAAGGCGGCCGTCGACGGCTCGATCGCCGAAGTGTGGACGTTCTTCCCCGACCCGTGGCCGAAGATGCGCCATCACAAGCGCCGCATCGTACAGCCCGAGCTCGCCGCGGACATCCACCGCGCGTTGACGGACGAAGGCGTGTGGCGCATCGCCACCGACATCGAGGATTACGCGCTGCACGTCCATGAGGTGATGGACGGGCTGGACGGCTTCCATAACGACGGCGCATTGACCGTGAGCCTGCCCGTCGAGCACGTCGGCAAAGGCAACGCGGATGAGGCGGCCGCATTGCGACACGCCGATTTCGCTGAATCCGAGCGATTCGATGGCCGTGTTTTGACCAATTTCGAGAAGAAGGGACTTGCCGCCGGGCGCGTGATTCACGATTTCACCTATCGTCGCGTGTAATGCGATAAGGCTTGGAATTTCAGTGTTTTACGAGGATTCCTGTCTTATTGTGGCGGTGTGTGACACCGGCGCGACACGCCGAGGTTTGCATGTCGGCCAGATTCGCGTATAGTGGGGCAAGTTGTCAAGCGGAAACGCTGAAAGCGCCCCCTTCGTCTAACGGTTAGGACACCAGACTTTCAATCTGACAACGAGAGTTCGACTCTCTCAGGGGGTACGTACCTTGGAAACAAGGTGGCAATGGCCGCGTAGCTCAGTTGGTTAGAGCGCCGCCCTGTCACGGCGGAGGTCACCGGTTCAAGTCCGGCCGTGGTCGCTGGAACAGCGCAAGTTGTTCATGGCTCTGTAGCTCAGTTGGTAGAGCGAACGACTGAAAATCGTTAGGTCAGCGGATCGATGCCGCTCGGAGCCACCAGATACACCCCGGAGCAATCTGGGGTTTTGTTTTTCTCGCATATCTTTTCCGATTTACCTGCGTGATTTCCGCTCGTTTTCCAGCACAAGCGCCATCCGAACCATATCGGCGAAAGACATACGCCCATTACCCCCAACGAAGAGGGGTGTTCTGTCCCCTCTGTTGCTAAACTATGGTGCAGGTAGACAAGGGGTTGACGGCTGTACTGTTCCATGATGTTGACCTCTAAACGGGTGTATCCCTGGGGTGAGGCGAGTGGAGATACTGTTAATCGGCAACACCGACTTCGTGACGAAGCAGTGGATCGAGCACGCGTTCCCCCACGACAAGGTGGTGGTGGCCCTCCGCAAAGGGACCGAATCCAGCGGCGAGGATCTCAAAATCATCGACATGCCCGACCGTGACGCCGTGTCGGAAGTGTTCTCCAACTACGAATTCGATCGAATCGTCTACTTCTCCGAAGATCTGACGCCCCGCAGCGAACGTGACGGCGACCTGGGCTACCTGCGCCGACTGCTGCACACCGTCCGCAATCGCAAGGTCCAGATGCTGATGGTGAGCGGGCCGGAATCGGAATTCGCCTATCCGCAGGAAACGGACGTGCACGAGACCAGCAAAAGCCTGATGTCGCGTGCCGGCGAAGAGCTCGGCCTGTACTATGCGCGCACCTACGATCTGGAAGTGAAGATCGTGCGCTGCCCCTATCTGTACGCGCCGCAACGCAATGGCGTCACCGCATATTTCAACGGCTTGTTCGAACAGGCACAAGCGGGAGAACTGCGCTTCCATGAACGCGCCGAACAACGCACCTGCTTCCTATGCGCCGACGATCTGGCCGAACTTATCTACCGCATATTCGACGACTGGACCGCCGACAGCGAGCTGTTCCACGTTCCGAACGTGTTCGACTTCACTTACGGCGATTTGGGAACGCTGATCGCGGGATATTTTCCGGGAACGAAGGTCGTATACGGCGAGGACCGTCCGCAGGCATACCCCGCCGACGACCACGAATTGCGATTGCGGTACGGCTTTTCGCCACGATACTCGCTTCGCGAGGATTTTCCGCACGTCATCGAAGGCTGGTTGAAGCTCCGCGAGAACAAAACCGACAAGTATCCGGTATGGGATTTCCTACGCAGCCACAACAAATGGTGGACCGTGCTGGAAATCATCGGCGCGTTCCTGCTGACGGAATGGCTCCGCACTTTTACACAAGGCAACAGCCAGCTGGAAACCGTGGACCTGCGATTGCTGTTCGTGGTGATCGTCGGCACCATCTACGGGCTGCATGCCGGCGTGTTCGCAGCCGTACTGGCCTGCGCCGGCGTGGCCATGTCCTACGCGTCGCAGGGCGCGTCCTTCGCCCCGTTGTTCTACGACACATCGAACTGGCTTGCCTTCGTCATTTATTTCGTGGCCGGATCGGTATGCGGCTATGTGCAGTCGCGCAACCAGGAGAGCGTGAGGTTCGTGCGCGACGAGAACGGGTTGTTGCGCAATCGTCTGGACTTCCTGCGCGGGCTGTATCAGGATGTGCTCGACGACCGCAGACAGTTGCGCGACCAGATCATCGGCAGACGCGACAGTTTCGGCAAACTGTACGCCGTGACCCGAGAATTGGACGAAGTGCAACCGCAGAAGCTGTACCATACGGCGATCCGCATCATGCAGGAAAGCCTCGATAGCGACAGCCTCGCCATCTTCCGAGTGGACAACGGCGGACAGTTCGCCCGTCTTGTGGCGGCGAGCCCACGGTTCGACGTCGGCAGCTTCCGCTCCGTACGCGTCTCGGATTACGGTGAAATCATCACCGCGCTGGAACACAACGGCATATGGGTGAACCGAACGTTAAAGGACAAATTCCCGATGTACGCCGTCGGCGTGCGTGACCGTGGCGAACTGGCCGTGATCATCACCATGGGAGAGACCAAACCGGACCAGATGAACCTGTACTTCCAGAATCTGTTCAGCATCATGTGCGGTCTGGTCGAATCGGCCATGATCAGGGCCTTCGAATACGAGGACGTGGCGCGCCGGTCCATGCTGGTGCCGGGAACGAACCTGCTGAAGCCAGAAGCGTTCCTGCCGAAGGCGCTGGCTGCCAACGACCTCAAACACGACCATATGGGCGACCATCTGCTGCTCAAAGTCGAATGCGAGGGAAACCTTGAGGAGGTGGACTCCCTGCTGATGCAAAGCATCCGCCAGACCGATGAGGCCGGCATGCTGACGGATGACGGCGTGTATCTGCTGATGAACCAGGCGGGGGAGAAGGAACTGCCGATCATCCTCAAACGTCTGACCCGTTCCGGCTTGCACTGCTCCTACGTTCCGCAGACCCAAGAGGATGCCCTGCTTTCCGAAGCCCAATCGCATATCGCGCAAGCCGACGATGGGGGTGAAAGCTGATGGGGTCGACGACTATCGCCGCGTTGATCATCATCGCCGTGCATCTGCTGGTCTGCATGACGCTGTGTCTGCTGCACCACGTCGGAATGCTGAAAGTCGATGGACTGCTGCTCCCGTTCATGGCGTTGATTCCCCTATGGGGGCCGCTGAGCGTGGCGCTCATGCATTCGCGTGCCGTGCTTCGTGGGGGACGACGGATTCCCGCCGGTCTGCAGGAACTGAAGGTCGAGGATCAGGAACAACGCAACATTCTTGTGGACGACCGTACGGATTACGCCAACACCGTGCCGTTGGAAGAGGCGCTGATCGTGGACAATCCACGGCAGCGTCGTAATCTGATGCTGTCCATTCTTAACGAGAATCCCGGCCAATACGCCAATCTGCTCTCCCAAGCCCGTCTGAACGAGGACGTGGAAGTCGTGCATTACGCGGCCACGGCCATGGCGCAGATCAGCGCGAAGGAAGACATCGCGTTGCAGCAACGCATGGAGGAATACGAGCGGAACCGCGATTCGGACGAGGCGCTCGACCGGTACCGTGAGGCGCTCGAACACTACTTGAAATCCTCCATGGAACAGGGGTATGCCAGAACGTTGCAGATGCGCCGATACGCCGACCTGCTCGCCGAACAGCTCAAACGGCATAACGACTACCGCACCGTATGCTCGTTGGCGAAGACGCAGATGGATCTCGGTTCGTTCGATGCCGCGTCTCGCACCATCGAAGCGGCGCTGTCCGCATGGCCGCGTCAAGGTGACGTCTGGCTGATGAAACTGCGATTGGAAGCCGCACGTCACGATGGCGAGGCGGTGCAACGCACCGTCCGGCACATCAAGGACGACCACATCTACCTTGGCGGCCGAGGCCACGACATCCTGCGATTCTGGCTCGGCGACAAGGAGGCTGGGCGCGCATGATACGTTCCGCATGGCGCATATGGAAGCGCTTCCGTTGGAAAAACCTGGTCCGCGTGTGGGCCGTATTCATGGCCATCGCCTTGGTGCTGTTGGCGCAAACCTTGGGCATCCACTACGGCGCGACGAAATTCACTTTGAAATACATGGCTCGTAACGAGGCCATTCCGGCCCAGAACGCCATCATGGGGCAGCGCGCCACGAACCTGATGCTCGTGGATAGTTCCCAGGATGGTGTGGACGAGGCCGAAGCCATGATGAAACAGGTGCTGCTCGACATGAAAGTGCCGACCGTCACCGTGGATCTGGCCAAAACCGATCCCGACGACATCCCCTCATTGAATCGGTACCGCACCGTGCTGATCGTCATGCCGGAACTTGATTCGCTGGGGGATGAGCTGGTGTCCATCATGAGATGGGTTGAAGGCGGCGGCAACATGATGCTTGCCATGACGCCTGAAAAAACAGGCTATCTGGACGCGATCGGGCCTCAAATCGGCATCGAATCCTCCGCATACGACTACGTGATGACCAAAGGCATCAAGCCTGCCAGGGACTTTATGCTGGGTGGCGGGCACACCTACATGTTCAGTGGCCCGTTCAAATCGTCGTTGAGTCTGAACCTCAATGAGAAGGCCACCGTCGAAGCGGTCAGTGCCAACGGCCATACGCCACTGATCTGGAGTGCCGATGTGCGTTCCGGACGAACCGTGACCTGCAATATCGGCATCTATGGCAAGGTGGTGCGCGGCTTCTATGCCTCCGCGTTCAGCCTGCTGGGTTCCGCCACGGCATACCCGGTCATCAACAGCGCCGCGTTCTATCTGGACGATTTTCCATCCCCGGTCCCCAGCGGAGACGCCACCTACATCAAACGCGACTACGGCATGAGCATCGCCGACTTCTATTCGAAGGTCTGGTGGCCGGACCTGACCAAACTTGCGGAACGCTACGGTATTCGGTTCACCGGCGTGATGATCGAGAATTACGGGGACGATACGAAAGACGCTCCCGTACGGCAGAAGGACGAATCGCATTTCAGCTATTTCGGCGGACTGCTGCTCAAACAGAACGGCGAAATCGGCTACCATGGCTACAACCATCAGCCGCTCGTACTGCCGAACACCGATTATGGCGACGAATACGCGTACCATCAGTGGCCGAATCGCAAAGCTGTCGTCGCCTCGCTGCGCGAGCTGATCGCATTCCAAAAGTCCGTGCTGCCGGCGGCCACAGCGTCGGTATATGTGCCGCCGTCCAACATCCTGTCCAAGGAAGGACGGCAGACAATCGGACGAGACGTGCCCGAAATCCGCACCATCGCCAGCACCTACCTGCCAAGCGACAGCAAACTGCCTTACGTGCAGGAATTCGGTGTGGCCGATGACGGCATCGTCGAGGCGCCGCGCATCGTCTCCGGCGGCATGGTGGGAGATTACATGCGGCTCGCCGCAGAATCCGAACTGAACATGCATTTCGTCAGCACCCACTTCATGCATCCGGACGACATGCTCGACCCCGACCGCGGTGCGAAGGAGGGTTGGGTCGTCTACAGGAAGGGCCTTGAGAACTATCTCGACTGGCTTGAGGCGTCCGCGCCGTCCATCCGCATGCAGACAGGCACGGAATGCGCGTCCGCGGTGCAACGCTTTTCTGGACTGACTGTCAAGATGAGGGAATCCGCCAATGAGTGGGAATTCGACTTGGGCAATTTCAAGGACCAGGCTTGGCTGCTGCTCCGCGCGAACCATGGCACGCCCGGCAGAATCCAAGGCGGAAGCATGATCCGGATGACGGGGAATCTGTACCTCATCAAGGCCACGGACTCCACAGTGCACGTCGAACGCAAGGCTGGAGGCGCGGCATGAGAATCTGCCTGGTATTGGAAGGTTGCTACCCGTACGTGCATGGAGGCGTGTCCACATGGATGCACAGCTACATCACCGCCATGAAGGAACACGAGTTCGTGCTGTGGGTGATCGGCGCGAAAGCCAAGGACCGTGGCAAATTCGTGTACGACCTTCCATCCAACGTGGTGGAAGTGCATGAGGTGTTCCTCGACGACGCGTTGCGTCTGAGCGGTGAACATGCGAAAGTGATCTTCACCGACGAGGAAGTCAAGGCACTGCGTGAGCTGGTGAATCTGAGCGATCCCGACTGGGACGTACTGTTCAACCTGTTCCACAACAAAGGCGTGCATCCGCTGTCGTTCCTGCAAAGCAACGAATTCATCGACCTGTTTACGAAGATCTGCATGGAGGAATACCCGTACGTCGCCTACGCGGATGCGTTCCACACCGTGCGATCCATGCTGCTGCCGGTGCTGTACCTGATGACGGGAGAAGTGCCGAAAGCGCAGATCTACCATGCCATCTCCACCGGTTACGGCGGCCTGCTGGCATGCTTGGGCGGCAGTATCAACCACGCACCCGTATTACTAACCGAACATGGCATCTACACGCGCGAACGCGAGGAGGAGATTCTTTCCGCCGAATGGGTTGCGCCCGCGTTCCGGCAACGGTGGATCCGTTTCTTCGCCATGCTGTCACAGGAGATCTACCGTAGGGCATGGCGTGTGACCAGCCTGTTCGGCCGCGCTCGCCAGACCCAGATCGACATGGGCGCTCCGGCAAGCAAATGCCTGGTCATTCCCAACGGCATCCAATACGAACGGTTCTGCGACATTCCACTCAAGCCTGAGGACGGTTGGGTGGATATCGGCGCCGTGGTACGTCTGGCTCCCATCAAGGACGTGAAAACCCTCATCCACGCGTTCAGCGAACTGTCGAACCGCGTGGACAATGTCAGGCTGCACATCCTCGGTGGTGTGGACGACCAGGACTATGCCGACGAATGCTATGAGCTGGTGAAACAGCTTGAAGTGAAGAACCTTGAATTCACCGGACGCGTGAATGTGGTCGAATACATGCGCAAACTGGATTTCACGGTGCTGACCAGCATCTCCGAAGGCCAGCCTCTGTCGGTGTTGGAATCGTTCGCGGCGGCCCGCCCTTGCGTGACCACCGACGTGGGCTGCTGCCGTGAACTGCTGGAAGGCGAGGAAGGCGACGACCTCGGCGTGGCCGGCTTCTATGTGCCTCCGATGTACCGCGAGGGCCTTGCCCGCGCCATGGAACGCATGTGCGCGAGCCGCAAGCTGCGCGAAGCCATGGGCCAAGTGGGACGCGAACGCGTGAAAACCTACTATCGGCATGAGCGCATGCTTGACGAATACCGTGCGCTGTATCTCGATACCGCCGACCATTACGGGTTGGAGCACTGATATGGCGGGAATCGGATTCGAACTCAAGAAACTGTTCCACCGCAAGGGCCTGGTCGCCATGGTGCGCGCCTACGGTTATGCCGGTGTGATTTGCACCGGACCGATGCTGCTTGGCATTCTGCTGCAGTTCGGCGTGCTGGCGGTCAGCGGTTGGTGGCACGTGCCCCGCGCGGACCAGAATCTGCTGGTCTGCATGATCACGTACACGCTGCTCGCCTCATTGGTGTTGACCAGCTTCCTGTCCATGCCGGTGACGCGTTTCCTTGCGGACATGCTGTTCGAACATCATGAGGAGACCATTCTTCCATCGTTCTGGGGATCCACGACCCTCATGCTGGCGGTGGGTGCGGTGCTGTACGCGGTGTTCCTGCTGTTTTCCGGCGCGACCCTCATGCAGGGGTTACTCTGCCTATGGCTGTTCCTGGAAATGATCGTCAATTGGAATGCGATGAGCTATCTGACGGCCATCAAGGATTACCAAGGCATCATGTGGTCGTTCGTCGCGGCGGTGGTCGTGGCGTTCCTGTCCGCATGCGCGATGATGGCGCTGGGCCTGCCGCAGGTGGAAAGCCTGCTGGCCGCAGTGGCGTTCGGCTACGGCGTGATGATGGTCTGGGACGTGGTGCTGCTGCACCGGTATTTCCCGCAAAGCTCGGAAAGCCCGTGGACGTTCCTCGCATGGCTGGACCGGTTCCTGCCGCTCGCCCTGACGGGACTGCTGACCACCCTCGGCTTGTTCTCCCACTTGGTGATCACCTGGTGTGGTCCGCTTGGCGTGCATGTGAAGGGACTGTTCTACGGTGCCCTCTACTATGATGTGCCCGCGTTACTGGCGTTCCTGACGATTCTGATCACCACCGTGAATTTCGTGGTGTCGGTGGAAGTCGATTTCTATCCGAAATACCGTGCCTACTACGCGCTGCTCAACGACGGCGGCACCGTGAAGGACATCGTGGTGGCCGAACGCGAGATGCTCGCCGTGCTCAACCGTGAGCTGTACTACACCGCGTTGAAGCAGCTGTTCGTCACCGCGGCGGTCATCTCGTTGGAAAAGATGGTGTTGGGCGTGCTGCCGCTCGGTTTCAACGATGGCATGCATGGTTATTTCCGTGTGCTGTGCGTCGGATACGCCCTGTACGCGGTCGGCAACACCGTGCTGATGATTCTGCTGTATTTCACTGATTACTTCGGCGCGGTGTGCTGCGCCGCGATATTCGCCGGGTCGGCCACGGTCTTGACTGTCATTTCGCAGTTCGTTCCGGTCGCGCTGATGGGATTCGGCTTCCTGCTGGGCGCGTCGGCGTTCCTGCTGGCCGCGGTCGTGCGATTGGCGGTGTTCACCGACAATCTGCCGTATCGTGTGCTCGGCGCGCAGCCGATTGTGGAGACCGAAAAGCGCGGATGGTTTACGAAACTGGGCGAAGCGTTGGACGAATTCGGCGAACGGCTGCATGGAACTTTCGGACGGAAGGAATCATGAGGGAAAGCGTGGAAAGCATGGAAAGGAACGGACGAATGACGATGGGTAATCGGCCGTGCGGCCGCAATGCCATATTCAAATGCGTGGCGATCATCGCCACGGTCGTGACGACGTTCTCCTGCGTCGCCTGCGGAAACGCTGCGGACAGTGGTTCCACGGCAGACAAATCGGCGGCGCAATCGCAAGGAAAGCATGAAAAAGTCAAGAAAAGCGCCACGCAGGGGCTTGACGGCGCGCATCTGCGTGACAACGACTCGCTGTACAAGGTGTATGACGACAGCGGTGTGGAAACCATGTATCTGACGGTCTCGCGCGGCAACAAGTCGGAAGGCACCGACCACAGTTGGAGCGAAATCAACCAGTATTCCGTGGATGATTACGCGGCCATGCGCACCAACCGGTACCAAGTCAACGGTCTGCTGCAGGTCGGCGACGAACAGGGGCCTGTATCCGGCGAACTCGGCTACGGTGAAAAAGCGCCGAACGCCACCGTGCAGGTGCGCGGCCAGTCGTCCAGTCTCAATAAGCAGAAGAACTACAAAATCGAGCTGAAAAGCGGCAAAGGCAAATGGCGCGGGCAGCGCACCATCGCATTGAACAAGCATATGGGCGAAGGGCTGCGATTCCGCAACAAGATGGCATACGACCTGATCCGCGGCATCGACCAGATGATGGGACTGCGCACGCAATTCGTGCACCTGTACGTCAAGGACGAAACCTCCGGTTCCAACTCCTTCGACGACTATGGCCTGTACACGCAGGTGGAGCAGCTCAACAAAAGCGCGCTCCAAGCGCACGGCCTCGACAAGAACGGCCAGCTGTACAAGGTCAACTACTTCGAATTCCAACGCGACGCGGACGTGATCAGACTCGCCGACGATCCCAAATACAATCTGTCGAAATTCGAGGAGAAGCTGGAGGTCAAAGGCAACAGCGACCATACCAAACTCATCGCCATGCTCAACCAGCTCAACGATTATTCGGTGCCGATGAGCAGCATCCTCGGCAAATATTTCGATACGGAAAATCTCGCATACTGGATGGCGTTCCAGCTGCTGACCGGCAACACCGACACGCAGAGCCGCAACATGTACCTGTACAGCCCTACGAATTCCGACACCTTCTATGTGCTGGACTGGGACAATGACGGCATGCTCATGCGCAAGGAGAACCAGATCCGCAATATCTCCACCGGTTCCAGCTGGGAGCAGGGAGTCAGCAACTATTGGGGCAACGTGCTGTTCAAACGCTGCCTGCAGACCAAATCGTTCCGCGACGAACTCGACAAGGCCGTGAAGCGGGAATACCGCTATATGAGCGCAAAACGCATCAATACGATGGTGGACCACTACGAGTCCATCACCAGGCAGTATTTGTGGAGGACGCCCGATTCCATGTACGAGCCGCTGACGCGCGCCCAGTATGACGAAGTGGCGGGGCAGCTGCACGACGAGGTCGCGCAGAACTACAGGATCTACAAAGAAAGCTTCGACAAGCCCATGCCGTTTTTCATCGACGCTCCACAGGCCGCAGACGGCAAACTCAAATTCAGCTGGGACACCTCGTACGATTTCCGTGGCGAGGATCTGAGCTACGACGTCACCGTCGCCAAGGACTATCTGTGTGAGGACGTCATCTTCTCCAAAACCGATCTGGCATTGCCGGAGACGGTGACGGACCTGCCAGGCGACGGACAGTATTTCATACGAGTGCGGGCGCGCAACGCCTCCGGCAAGACGCAGGACGCCTTCGACTACTACATGACCGACACCGGCAAGACGTACGGCACGAGATGCTTCTACATCAAATCCGGGAAGATAGTGGAGGATGTCAATGCGCGGTGATGGCAGGGCGTCGAAACTGCTGGAACGGGTCCGCCGTCGTGTCGGCGAGGAGCTTTCCATGCCTCCGCGCCGCTGTGAGGAACATTACCGGCATGAGCTCAAGTATCTGATTTCGTACGGGCAGAAAGCCGATCTGAACTTGCGTTTGGCTCCGTTGCTTGAACAGGACAGCCATGCGCGTGGCGGCTGCTATATGATTCGCAGCCTGTATTTCGACGATTATTGGAACACCGCCTACCAGGAGAAGGTGGACGGCGTGCTGATGCGCAAGAAATACCGTATCCGTATTTACGATTACAGCGACCGGGTGATCAAGCTGGAACGCAAGCGCAAAAGCGACAGTTGGATCTACAAGGAGGACGCGCCGCTCACGCACGAGCAGTTCGACCGGATACTGGCCGGCGACGTCGGATTCATGGAACACAGCGAAGAGCCGTTGTGCCGGGAATTCTATGTGGAATACATGAGCAATGTGCTGCGGCCGCGGGTGATCGTCGATTACGAGCGTGAGCCGTGGATCCTCGACGCGGGCACGGTGCGCATCACCTTCGATATGAACGTGCGCGCGGCGGTGGATGGATTCGACGTTTTCGACCGTGGTCTGCCCACTCTGCCGGTACTTGAGCCGGGCAAGCTGGTGATGGAGGTCAAATTCACCGAATTCCTGCCGCAGATCGTGCGTGACATTCTGCCAGGCAAGGCGCAGGAGATAACGGCCGCCTCGAAATACGTGCTGTGCTATGACAAAGCCTCGTATCTGCGGGGTTTCGACTACTGGCAGGAAGGCTGGAACGTGCCGAGCGTGTGACTTGAGCGCACCGGTCGGACGTATCGCGGAAGACCGAAAACAGACGGACGAAAACGCGCAGCCGAAAACATCGGCAATCGTAGAAAACGTAATAACCGAACAATCGCAAAAGAGAAAGCGAAACCATGAGCGTAAACGACATGATCAAGAAATCGGTGCTGAACTCCTTCAGCCAATACAACGTGCCCAAAATGGCGCTGGCCCTGCTGGTGGCGCTGCTGGTGGGCATCGTCATCTACTGCGTATACCGGCGGTTCTACACGGGCGTCGTGTATTCGCGCAGCTTCGCGGTGACGCTGGTGGGCATGTGCGTGCTCACCTGCATGGTCACATTGGCCATCAGCACGAACATCGTGATCTCGCTTGGTATGGTGGGCGCGCTGTCCATCGTGCGTTACCGTACCGCCGTGAAGGATCCGATGGACCTGTTGTACCTGTTCTGGGCCATCACGTCCGGCATCGCGGCCGGCGCGGGCATGTATCTGCTGGTGGTGGTCGCCGGCGCGGTGATGATCGGCATGCTCGCCCTGTTCTATTCGCATCAGGACAAGGGCCGCGTGTACATCGCGGTGATCCATTACGCTTCCGACGCGGTCGGGGACGACATCACGCGCGCGTTCGGCCGCACGAAGTTCTTCGTCAAATCCAAAACCATGCGTGGCGACCATGTGGAGATGGCCGTGGAAGTGTTCTGCGACGACAAGGACATGACGTTCGCCGAGCGGATTCGTGCCATCGAGGGTGTTGAGGACGTCACCCTGATACAGTACAACGGTGAATATCACGGATAGGACGTGGTGACAGGAAGGAATCTGTTTGGCTGACACACCGGAAATGGGCAGGACGCCGTCCACCGACGAGCTTGTGCCGGAGCTGACGTTCGACGAGATCGACCGTGCGTTCGACAACAACGAGTTCTGCTTCTACCTGCAGCCCAAATGCAATGTGGCTACGGGTGCCATCGTCGGTGCCGAGGCGCTGGTGCGTTGGAACCACCCCAAATATGGTGTGGTATCTCCGGGCAGGTTCGTTCCCATGCTGGAACAGGCCGGACAAATCTCCCGACTGGACGTGTTCGTATGGCGTTCCGTGGTCCGGATGCTGGCACGTTGGGAACGTGAGGGCCGCAATCTGGTGCCGATTTCCGTGAACGTCTCCATGGTGGACATCGACCAGATGGATGTGGCGGACACGCTCACCGGACTGCTGAACGAATACGATGTCGACGCTCGGCTGCTCCAAGCGGAAATCACCGAAAGCGCCGTGGCCAGGAACCTGTCCAAAGTGGAAAGCACCATCCGCAAGCTGCATGCGGACAACATCGCGGTGCTGATGGATGATTTCGGATCGGCGTATTCGTCGCTGAACATGCTCAAGGACATCAACGTCGATGTGATCAAACTTGACATGAAATTCATCGACCTCAATGAGGACAATGCCAGCAAAGGGCTGAAAATCGTCGAATCGGTGGTCAACATGGCCAGAAAGCTGCGACTGCTGGTCATCGCCGAAGGCGCACAGACCAAACAGCAGGTCGACCAGCTGCTGTCCGTGGGATGCCGGTACATCCAAGGGTATTACTTCCACGAACCGCTTCCGGTGGGACGGATGGAGAAGCTGTTGGCCGAACGTCCCGACGACCGGCATTTCTGGGATATGTCAAACGATTTCATGCATGGCAGCTATGTGCCCGTCAACGGCCGTACCATGCTTGAGACGTCCACGCTCGCCGCCAGCACCTTCGAGATTCTGGCCAATGGCATGGCGGAACTCTCCCGACTGAATGTGAAGACGGGCGAGTACCGCGCGGTCAAACGCGATGGCATACTGCCGACGCCGGAAACCGATGATTTCGAAACCTACGTGCAGACGCTGATCGCCGAACGCGTGGTGCATCCGGACGATGCCGACAGGTTCCGTGCTGATATGGATCTGGCTTCGCTCCGTTCGCTGCTGTTCTCGCAGAAATCCGCGTTCGGAGTGTACCGCAGTGAGGTGCTGGCCAGAACCGGCATGATCTCCTTCGCGGTGATTCCCTCACGTGAATGCTCCGAAAGCGATCCATGGGCCGTGGTGATGGTTGGCCGGAACCTGCCGATAGAGTCCTTTGTCCGGTTGAACGGCGAGGAGTACCGACGGGATTCATTGACGGGGCTGCTCAACCGCAACGCTTTCGACGATGATGTGGAATTCATCCAAGCCACCCATGACAAGCCGTTGACGGTGATGTACATAGATCTGATTGGCCTGCATGAGATCAATAATCATTTGGGTCATGCCAGAGGCGACGTGGTGCTGTGCGAGCTTGCGGACGCGGCGCGCGCCTATTTCGGCGACGATAATATCTACCGCATCGGCGGCGACGAGTTCGTGATCATCAGTTTCGCCCATTCGATGGCGCAGAGCGCCCGACAGATGGGATATATGCGTCAGGAGCTGCTTGATCACGGTTGCGAGCTGTCCGTGGGCATGGCCGAATCCGATGACGGCGAGGATATTCCGGATCTGGTCAACCAGGCGGAAAACGAGATGCGCAAGGACAAGAAGCGCTACTACGCCAGCGGCAGCGGCAAAAGGCAGTTGCGCACGTTGAACAAGCAGCTTGAGGACATCCTGGTACGCAACAAAGACATGGAATCGTTGCTGCAGCATTTGAATACACGGTATTCGATCGCTTATGTGGTCAATCTGCGTGCCGATACGCAACGGCCGGTCGTGGTTCCCGGCTATGTGCAAAAAATGCTTGACAAACATGGCGGTTCCTTCCACGAGATGCTGCTCGACTATTGCGACAAATTGGTGGCGCCGGCCTACCGGGACGGCTTCCGCATGCTGTTCGACTACGATTACGTCCGCGACCGGATATGCAGGGAAGGCGCTATACGGTACGCCTACGTCAGAAACGACGGCGAACGGTTCCTGATTACGATTTTCCCCGACACCCATTCCGTGGACGAGGTCATGTGGGTGTTCGCCAAAGAAGACACGTCGTCCGAAGAATAGGATTTCGGGCATCGGACGGTATGCTGTCCGGTTTTGCCGGTGTTGTGGGATATTGACGAAAAAATTGTGTGTCGTGGGTGCTTCCTCGCATGGAAAAGGGCTTATGATGAAACCGTTGGCCGCGGCAATGGATGCCGTGGTCTTCGCTTGAACACACAGTCGCTTAAAGGAGAGCACTATGGTCTATCGCATGATTTTCAACCAGACCGCGTATTTCGGCCGCGGAGCCATCAAGGAGATTCCGGGCGTCGCCAGGTCCCACGGCTTCACCAAGGCGTTCATCGTCACCGATCCGGTGCTGCTGGAGACCGGCACCGTCAAGAAGGTCACCGACGTTCTTGACGAGGCGGGCATGCCGTATGAGGTGTTCGACAACGTCAAGCCGAATCCGCCGGTCGAGTGCATCCAGGATGGCGTCGCCAAGTTCGCAGCCTCCGGAGCCGACTTCCTGATCGGTCTGGGCGGTGGTTCCCCGCAGGACACCTGCAAGGGCATCGGCATCGTGACTGCCAATCCGGAATTCGCCGACGTGCTGTCCCTTGAAGGCGTGGCCGACACCAAGAACCCGTCCGTGCCGATTTTCGGTGTGCCGACCACCGCTGGCACCGCGTCCGAAACGACCATCAACTATGTGATCACCGACACGGCCAACAAGCGCAAGTTCGTGGCCGTCGACCCGCATGACATCCCAATCGTCGCCTTCGTGGATCCGGACCTGACCGACTCCATGCCGCGCGGCCTCAAGGTGGCCACCGGACTCGACGCCCTGACCCACGCCATCGAAGGCTATATCACACCGGGCGCGTGGAGCCTGTCCGACTGCCTGTCCATGCAGACCATCCGCATGATCGCCAAGAACCTCGCCAAGAGCGCCGATGGAGACATTCCGGCCGGCGAACAGATGGCCTACGCCTCCTACATCACCGGCATGGCCTACTCCAACGTCGGCCTCGGTCTGGTGCACGGCATGGCCCACCCGCTGGGCGGCCGCCTCGGCGTGGCGCACGGTGTGGCCAACGGCATCCTGCTGGCCCCGGTCATGGAATACAACAAGGACTACACCGGCGAGAAGTACCGTGACATCGCCGACGCCTTCGGTATCGCCGATGCCTACACCGGCGACATCGAAACCGTGCGTGAAGAGGCCGTCCAGGCGGTGCACAAGCTCACCGTGGATCTGAAGAACCCGACCAAGATCTCCGAAGTTGGCGCCACCGAAGCCGACCTGGAGCCGCTGGCCCATGACGCCTTCCACGACGTGTGCACGCCGGGCAACCCGCGCCAGGCCACCCAGGAAGACATCCTCGCCATCTACAAGAGCCTGATGTAGGTCCGACTGCGGTAGGCGCAATCGCAAAACCGCAATCGTAAAAACAAAACGGACGGCATCGATCGCATGGTCGGTGCCGTCCGTTCGCTATCCGCGGAAAATACGCCGCGAATAATCGCTATACCTAATCGCTATTCCTCGTGCTTCTCGCTCCACTCCTCATCAGTGGGAGTGTCGTCATACAGCTCGTGGCCTTCCTGTTCGGCCAATTCCATCTGCTCGTTGATCCACGCGGCCTCGGCCGGATTGATATCAGCGGTGTTCAACACCTTCTGCCACACCGGATACAGCAGATGCATCACAGGATATAACGCGGTGATGAGGATTTCCGGCTTGTGCTTGCGGTAATGCTGCGGATGCGCGTTGAACGTGTTCTTGAAACGGCGCATATAGTTGAGGAACGATGCCGGAGACGTGTCCATACGACGTGCGCTGATGCCCGCGATCATCCGCGGACAATACACGGTCTTGAGATCCTTGCCCAACAGATGCAGCGAGATGTCGATGTCCTCATGCATCACATCCGCCTTGTCTTGGCAGACCTCGTCGGCGATTTCGCGCCAGGCGGTGGCGCGCAGGGCCATGTTGGAACCGAACAGCAGAGGTTGCCCATCATCGGCCCTATAAATACGTTTGCGGGTGGAATTGTCCCCGCGAAGCCCGAAATGACGGCTCGGCAAATCGTAATACATCACCGGACCGGTGGCGCCCATCGCATCCGGATCCTCGGTGAAAATGCCGGACACCACCTCCACCCAGTCCGGGCGGATCATGCAGTCGGCATCGAAACGGCCAAGAATATCGCCGGTGGCATGATTCAAACCATAATCACGCGTTGGAATCAGACCCTGCTCATCATCCTGATGCAGCAGCTTCACCGGCGCTTCCGGATGGTCCTTCATGAACTGCTCCACCACGGCAACGGTCGAATCAGTGGAACGGTTATCGACGACAATCACCTCATGAGGCATCACGGTCTGCCGGGTGGCGTTGAGCAGGCAATCGTTGATACGCTCCTGTTCATTCCAGGCGGGGATGACAATTGAAACGTTCAGCATGGTTTCAAGAATAGGTTCCAGCCCGTACACGGTGCCTGTCTACAATAAGGAGCCATGAGCGAACGCGAACAGCATATGGATACGGACAAGAGGACGGGAACGTCCGGACAGTGCGGCAATACCGACGAAATGCGTTGGGATCTCGGCACGCTGTTCCCTGCGAAAGGCGATCCACGCAGACCTCCGGAATGGCTGGGTCGCGCGCTGCTGTACATCGCCATCGCCATCGTGCTGCTCTCCTTCTGCTGGCGCAGTTGGGGCAAAATCGAATACCTCATCATCGACGTCGTTATCTCGCTGTTCCTGGCGCTCGCCGTGGAGCCGGTGGTGATTCCGCTGGTCAAGCATGGCTGGAAGCGTTCGTTCGCTTCGATTTTCGCGTTGCTGATGTTGGGTGTCCTGCTTTGCGTGATGTTCGGTCTGTTCGGCAATCTGTTCGTGCAGCAGGTCATCGCTTTGTGCAACGGTCTGCCGGCCCTCTACCAGCAGATCTGCGATTTCGTGGCGCAATACACGGATTTCAAGCTTCCTGAGATCAACAGTCTCGGCGGTGAGATTCTGAAGAACATCCAGACCTCGTGGGTCACGGATTTCGCGGGCACCGCCATCAGCACGGTGTCCGGATTCTTCAGCTTCCTGCTGAACCTCATGACGGTGATCATGACCACGTTCTACATTTCGGCGGCCGGCCCGAAGCTGCGCCGCGCGGCCTGCCAGTGGATGGCTCCCTCCGCGCAGCGCCGGTTCCTGTTCGTCTGGACCGTCAGCCAGACGCAGATCTCATCGTTCCTGTTCTCACGTGCCATCCTCGCCGTGCTCAACGCGTTCTTCACCTCGATCTGCCTGATGGCGTTGCACGTGCCGTATTGGATGCCGTTGGCGTTGTTCTGCGGCGTCGTATCGCAGTTCATCCCGATGCTCGGCACGTACATCGGCGGCGCGTTGCCGGTGCTGTTCGCCTGGGGCAGCTGTGGTTTGTGGCAGGCGATCGCCGTGGTGGCGTTCATCTGCGTCTACCAGCAGATCGAAAACCTGATCTTCGCGCCGAAGATCTCCCGCCGCACCATGGACGTCAACGATGCGGTCGCCTTCCTTGCCGTCCTGGCCTTCGGCTCGCTGTTCGGCGCGATCGGCGCGTTCCTGGCGCTGCCTATCGTCGCCTCGATCCAGACGATCGCCCGCACCTACACCAAGCGGTACGATCTGGTCGATTCGCCGCTGATGGACGATCCGGTTCCGGACAAGAAGTCGAAGCTGGTGGAAGGCGCCGAAATCATCAGCGAGCACCTGCACGCCGTGCCGCGCGCCGTGCAGGGGTCGAGCGCGCATGTGCCGATTCCCGACGACGTGCGCTTCCTGCAGGAGCAGGCGTACAATATCACTCGGTCCGACGAGACCGGGGATGCCGACGAATCGCAGACCGTCGCCATTCCGAAGCACGTGTTGGACGGGGTCGATCGCAAGCCGCTGCGGGGAACCGCGGAAGCGGACGGAGCGCAGACGGAAGCCGGACCGCAGGTAGCGGACGGGTCGCAATCGCAGGGAACGGATGACAATCCGAGAAGTAGGTGGCGTTAATGGTATTGCTGAGCGTACTTGATGTCGTGCTGGTGGTTTTGGGCGGCGCCGGCATGCTCTACCAAGCGGTCTGCATCGTCATCTCGCTGTTCGCCAAGCCGATCAAGTTCCCCGAAGCGCCGATGAACAAACGGTACGCGGTGCTGATTTCCGCGCGAAACGAAGCGAACGTCATCGGCAACCTCATCGACTGCCTGCATTCGCAAACCTATCCGAGCGAGCTCATCGACATCTGGCTGGTGGCCGACAACTGCACCGACAACACCGCCGAAGTGGCCCGAAACATGGGATGCCACGTCATCGAACGATTCAACAAGGAGCAGGTCGGTAAAGGCTACGCGCTGACCTATCTGCTCGACCAGATGAACGAGTCGGGCGCATCCGACCCGTATGACGCCTTTTTCGTGTTCGATGCCGACAACAAACTCGACAAGCACTACATCGAGGAAATGAACAAGGGCTTCCAAGCCGGTTTCAAAATCCTCACCAGCTACCGCAATTCCGTGAACCTGTCCGACAATTGGGTGTCGTCCGGTTCCGCGTTGTGGTTCATCCGCGAATCGCGCTTCGTTTCCGCCTCCCGCATGTGGCTCGGCAACAGCTGCCACGTGGGCGGCACCGGCTTCATGTTCTCCCAGGAGATCATGCGTCGCAACAACGGCTGGAAATTCCACCTACTCACCGAGGATCTGGAATTCACCATGGACAGCGTGCTGCACGGCGACCGCATCGGCTACTGCGGCACCGCCATCCTGTACGACGAGCAGCCGGTCACCTTCGCGCAAAGCTGGCGTCAACGCCTGCGTTGGAGCAAGGGCTTCCTGCAGGTGTTCCGCTATTACGGACCGGCGTTGATCAAGCGCGCGGTCAGGGAACGTGATTTCTCCGCCGTCGATTTCACGCTGCTGCTGTGCCCGTTCACCGTGCTCGGCATCGCACGCGTGCTGTTGGGCATGCTGTTCGCCGCCTGCGGTTTCGTGACATGGCAAAGCCAGCTGAATTCGCTGACCGGCTGGACATCCGGCATTGTGATATCGGTGATCGGCATGATGGGACTCGCCGCATTGACCATCGTGGCGGAACGCGATCACGTGGGCGCCACCAACAAGGAGCTGCTCGCCTACGTGCTGGCCTTCCCGATCTACATGCTGAGCTATGTGCCGATTTCGTTCCAGGCGGTGTTCGCCAAGTCCGAATGGAAGCCGATCGAGCATAAGGGCTGAGGCTTGCCCGCGGCGGTGTGAACGGTCATGAGATGTTTCGTGGCGATCCATACGGTGCGGATGGTGAAAAGATGACGAAGAGAGGGTGTGGTTTGGCTATGGATGACGCTGTCGATTACCGCTATACGCGACGACGCCGAGCGATCACGGTGGCGGTTTCCGTCGTGGCCACCGTCGCACTGTGCGTCGGCTATGCAGTGGCCGACATGTGCGATGTCGCACCGGGCGTCCTCACATTGCGCCATGTCGAACATTCGACGGCCGCCGCTGCCGGCCGTTCGATCGAGGCGGCCGACGTGATCGCCGACATCGACGCTTCCAAGACCATCGATCCGGCCGCTGCGCGCGCGCTGACCGACGCGTTCCGAGCCTCAGCCGCCGGCTTCGGCGGCGAATTCTCCATCGCCATCGCCGACGCGTCGGGCAACGTGGTCGCGGAAAACAACATCGACGTGCCCCGCACGCCAGCATCCACCATGAAAACGTTGACGGCGTATGCGGCCGCCGTCGAACTCGACATGGGCAAGACCCTGGACACGCAGACCTATCTGGAACAGTCCCAGGACGGCACCGCGCGGCTGGTGCTCAAAGGCAACGGCGACATGCTGTTGGGAGCCGGAGCGTCCGACGCGAACCACATCAACGGACGTGCCGGATTGGGCACGCTTGCCGGGCGGACCGCACAGGCGTTGCGGCAGCGTGGCATCACCTCCGTGACATTGGCTTATGACGACACACTGTTCGGCAACGACCGCTGGCCGCAAGGCATCGCCGAACTCGACACGGACCACCTGTACTACGCCCCGACAGCTTCCATGGCCGTGGACGGCGGCAGGAATTGGAACGGGACAGGTCCGGCCAATCCTGATGTGTTCTCGGCGTATCCGGCATTGAGCATGCAGCCGGCGCGTGACGCGGCGCTGGTGTTCCAGCAGCGGCTGGCCGAACAGGGCATCACGGTTCAGGGATTTGTATCGCAAGGCACGGTTGCGGGGGCATCCCATCCGCTTGCCTCCGTGCGTTCGGCGTCGTTGAACGAGATTATGGCGTTCACCATGCGGCATTCCGACAATTCGCTCGCCGAGGAATTCGGCAGGCTGCTGGCGTTGCAGGTCGGCGCGGACAATTCGCCGGCTGGCGCGGTGCAGGCTGTGAAAAGCGTGCTGGAGCGCAAAGGCATCACTACGACCGGGCTCGACATGCGCAATTGTTCGGGACTTACGGAGGATTCGAAACTGACGGCGCGCACCCTGCTCGAAGTGCAACTGCGCAATCTGGCTGCGGGATCGGGGGCGGCCGCAGCCGAAGGAATGTCCGTCATGGGCTTCGTCGGCACCGCTGAGAGCCGTCTGAACGATGCTGACGAAGCGGGGCTGATCCGTGTGAAAACCGGCAGTCTGGGCGACGTGACCTCCATGACCGGCAATGTGTCGCGGTTGAACGGCGGAGCGTTGACCTTCGCGGTGATCGTCAACAATCCCACCGATTTCGCGGCGGCGAAGGCGGCCATCGACACATTCGTGGCCGGTCTGCCGAAGCTGTGAACGGCCACGTGTGAATCTTCCCAGCGGATATTCAGCATATAGCCAGAAACACGTCATTCGCATGTGCCAAGATGGTGGGCATGCGAATCGCTGACGTACAAGAAGACATTGATCACGAGCTGATCAGCAAAGAAGAGATCTCCGACATCATCAACCGTGCCGCGGCACAAGCCAGTGAAGACTATCGTGGCAAGAACCCGCTGCTGGTCTGCGTGCTCAAGGGGGCCGTGAACACGCTTGCGGCGTTTTCCCAGGCCATGAGCATTCCGGTCCAAATGGATTTCATGAGCCTGTCGAGCTACGGTTCCGGCACGGAGTCGAGCGGCAAGATCACGGTTCGTCAGGATCTGTCCACGGATGTGCGAGGACGCCATGTGCTGATCGTCGAGGACATCATCGATTCGGGCATCACCCTGGCTTGGCTGGTCGACGAGCTCAAGCGCCGTGGAGCGGCTTCCGTGGAAATTTTTGCGCTTCTGGAGAAGCCGGCACGTCGCAAGGTCAATGTTGATGTGAAATACAAGGGACGTGAGATTCCCGATGAATTCGTGGTCGGTTTCGGCTTGGATTACGACGAGTACTACCGCAACCTCGATTCGATCGCGGTGCTGAAACCGTCAGTCTATGAAGGAGGTCAGGCATGAGTTTCCCTGGTCCGAACCAGCCGCCAAGCAATGGCGGCGGCAACAAACCCAACGGGGGCAATAACCCGTTCACCAATCCGTTTAGCCGCAACAATGACGGCAAGAACGGTGGCAGCGGGGCGAACGGCAACAAGTCCAACGGCCCCCGTCCGTTCTGGCAGTCGCCGTGGCTGTGGGTTGTGGTCGTGGCATTGCTTGCCGTGACCATGTTCCAGCTTTTCGCCGGTGCGGGCTCGCAAACCATCGACACCAAGGATGGCATGCAAATCCTCAACGGCAACACCGTCGAGTACGCGACGATCGTGGACAACACCCAGCAGGTCAAGCTCAAGCTGTCGAGCGATTACTCCGCCACCGACCCGGACACCGGACGTACGAAGAACTACGGCAAGAACGTGCAGTTCTACTACACGTATGCGCAGTCCGCGGCCGTGGTCAAGGCCGTGCAGAAGGCCGATCCGGCCAAGGGCTGGACCGCGTCCATGCAGCAGACCAGCATTTGGACCTACCTGCTCACCTCACTGTTGCCGTTCCTGATCATCTTCGGCCTGTTCTGGTTCCTGATGAGCCGCATGGGCGGTGCCGCCGGCGGCATGTTCGGCATGGGCGGCAAGAAGAACAGCGGCAAACTGCTCGACGGCCAGACCCCGACCACCAAGTTCTCCGACGTGGCCGGCGAAGACGCTGCCGTGCAGGAGGTCGAGGAAATCAAGGACTTCCTCAAGGACCCGTCCCGTTACAAGGCTTTGGGCGCCCGCATTCCGCGCGGCGTGCTGCTGTACGGCCCTCCAGGCACCGGTAAGACGCTGCTGGCGCGCGCCATCGCAGGCGAGGCCGGCGTGCCGTTCTACTCCATGGCCGGCTCCGACTTCGTGGAGATGTTCGTGGGCCTTGGCGCCTCCCGTGTGCGTGACCTGTTCGATGAGGCCAAGAAGAACGCTCCGGCCATCATCTTCATCGATGAGATTGACGCTGTCGGCCGCAAGCGTGGCGGTTCCGGCATGAGCGGTGGCCACGACGAACGCGAGCAGACGCTGAACCAGCTGCTCGTCGAGATGGACGGCTTCGACAACGATACGAACCTCATCATCATCGCTGCGACCAACCGTCCGGATGTGCTCGATCCGGCATTGCTGCGCCCGGGTCGTTTCGACCGTCAGGTGGCCGTCGAAGCACCTGATTTGGAAGGCCGCGAGGCGATTCTGAAGGTACACGCCAAGGGCAAGCCGTTCGTGCCGGACGTCGACCTGCATATGATCGCCGTGCGCACGCCGGGCTTCACCGGCGCCGACCTTGCCAACGTGTTGAACGAAGCCGCGTTGCTGTGCGCCCGTGCCGGCGCCCAGCTCATCGACAACCGCGCCATCGACGAGGCCATCGACCGCGTCCAGGCCGGTCCGAAGCGTCGTTCCAAGGGCATGGCTCTCGACGAGCTGCGCAACACCGCATATCACGAGGGTGGCCATGCGCTGGTCGCGGCCGCCATGAACGACACCGATCCGGTGACCAAGGTGACGATTCTGCCGCGCGGCCGTGCACTGGGCTACACCGCGGTCATGCCAACCGAGGACCGTTACTCCATGTCCCGCAACCAGCTGCTCGATCAGATGGCGTACGCCATGGGCGGCCGTACCGCCGAAGAGGTCGTGTTCCACGACCCGACCACCGGCGCTTCCAACGATATCGAAAAGGCCACGAACATCGCGCGTCAGATGGTGCTCGACTACGGCTTCTCCGAGAAGCTGGGCGCCATCAAGTGGTCCGACGACGAGCAAAGCGATCTCGGCGCGCTCACCCACAAGTACTCCGCGCACACCGCCGAAATCATCGACGAGGAAGTGCTCAAGCTTGTGGAGACCGCGCATACCGAAGCATGGAACGTCATCAACGAGAACCGCGACATCCTCGACGAGCTGGTACGTCAGCTGCTCGTCAAGGAAACGCTCAACGAGAAGGAGCTTGCCGCCATCTTCGCCAACATCAAGAAGGCGCCGAAGCGCGAGGTCTGGTTGAGCGACGACAAGCGTCCCGATTCCGACATTCCGCCGGTCCCGATTCCCGACAAGCTGAAGAAAAGCGCAGGATTGACCAACTGATGAGCGATACCGATTTCGATACCCTCTTCGACGACAAGGCCCGTGCCGCTCATGCGGCCGGGCCTGTCGGCTATGACGAGGAAGGCGTGCGCCAGGCCGTGCGCCTGTTCTTGAAGTCCATCGGCGAGGATCCGGACCGTGAAGGTCTGCTGGACACGCCGGACCGTATCGGGCGCGCGTGCAAGGAACTGTTCGCCGGTCTCGGACACGGGCCGGAGGAAGTGCTGAAAACCCGTTTCAAGGTGGACACCGACGAAATGGTGCTGGTGCGCGACATTGAGCTGTTCTCCGTATGCGAGCATCATCTGCTGCCGTTCCATGGCGTGGCCCACGTCGGCTACATCCCGCAGAACGGCCAAGTGGCGGGCTTAAGCAAACTGGCACGGTTGGTGGAACTGTACGCACGCCGTCCGCAGGTGCAGGAACGGCTCACCCAGCAGGTGGCCGACGCGTTGATGGAAGGCATCGACGCGCGTGGCGTGATCGTGGTCACCGAATGCGACCACATGTGCATGGCCATGCGTGGCGTCAAGAAGGCGCAGTCCCGTACCGTCACCTCGGCGGTGCGAGGATGCATGCGCGACGCGGCCACGCGGACCGAGGCGATGAGCCTGATTCTGTCGAACCATTCGTAAGTGCGCTTTACCGGGCGGAATCGGACAGAACCGAACGGAAGAACGGAATGAATGAAGGAAGAAAACCGATGGCGATTGATATGAAGGCGATTCATGATAGCCAGAGCACGTTGGTGATGGGCGTGCTCAACATCACGGAGGATTCCTTCTCCGACGGCGGCCTCTGGCTTGCTCCGGAGGCGGCCAAAGCCCATGGCGAGGCGATGATGAAAGCCGGTGCCGACATCATCGACATCGGAGCGGAATCCACCCGTCCGGGAGCCAAACGCGTCAGCGAAGCCGACGAGAAGGCCCGTGTGCTGGGCGCTGTGGACGCGCTGATTCCCGAAGGGGCGGTGCTGTCCATCGACACCACGCGCGCTTCGGTGGCGTTGGCCGCGCTCGAACATGGCGCGCAGATCATCAACGACGTGTCCGGCGGCCAGTTGGACCGCGAACTGCCGCATGTGGTGGCCGACCATTCCGACTGCCTGTACATCGTGCAGCATTGGCGTGGCTGGCTTGCCGGCGCCGCGGGCAATGTGCCGGACGCCGACACCTCCCGCTACGAGCATGGCGTGGTGAATGACGTGTATGACGAGCTGATGCGTCAGGTGGATGCGGTGCTTGAAGCCGGGGTGCAGGCCGAACAGGTCATCATCGACCCGGGCCTGGGCTTCTCCAAGCCGGGCGTGGAGCATAACCTGCCGATTCTGGCGGCGCTTGACCGGTTCAACGCGGCTGGCTATCCGGTGCTGATCGGCGCGTCCCGCAAACGTTTCGTCGGCTCGCTGCTTGCCGGCGCCGGTGTGACCGAGCCGGACATGGCCTCAAAAGACAACGCCACCGCGGCCATCAGCGCCCTGTGCGCGGAACATGGCGTGTGGGCCGTGCGCGTGCATGACGTGGCGAAAAGCCGCGACGCGGTCGCCGTCGGCAACGCATGGCGCGAGTATGCGAACGCGTGACCGTGCGAATCGCAGATAGTCACAACATCGCAATCGCGGAAATAATAGGAATACGGAACGTAGGAACGGCAAAGGAAGGCTGGTATGGATCAGATTCGACTGACGGGAATCCGCGCGACGGGCAAACATGGCGTGCTCGACTTCGAGCATGAGCGGGCCCAGACCTTCGTGGTGGACGCCACGCTGTTCCTCGACCTCGCTGCCGCCGGCCGTTCCGACGATCTGAACGACACCGTCGACTATGGTGCGGTCGCCAAAGGCATCGTGGCCATCATCGAAGGCGAACACGTCGATTTGATTGAAAAGCTGGCCAATCGTATCGTCGGCATGATTCTCGGCTTTCCCGCCGTGTGCCGCACGCAGGTCACCGTGCATAAGCCGAATGCGCCGATCACCGTGCCGTTCGACGATGTCAGCGTGACCGTGGAACGTTCCCGTGAAACAGTTGACAGTCCATCGCGTGAGCGGTCGTCGGAACATGGGCAGGTGCATCATGCCATCATCGCCATGGGAGGCAATCAGGGCGATGTGACCGCCACCTTGCGTGACGCCGTTCGGTGCATTGATGGGCTTCCCTCCACGCAGGTGACGGGGGTGTCGCCGCTCTATCGGACCGACGCATGGGGCATGCCGGAAGGTACTGCGGAATTCCGCAATGCGGTCGTGTCCGTGGATACCAGGCTTTCGGCCGCCGAACTGCTGGCCGGTTTGCAGCGCATCGAAGCCTCGCATGGTCGCGTGCGCACCGACCATTGGACGTCGCGCACGCTCGATTTGGACATCATCGACTTTGACGGGCAGGAAAGCGCCGACCCCGACCTGACGTTGCCGCATCCGCGCGCATGGCAGCGGGCTTTCGTATTGGGGCCGTGGCTTGCGCTTGAACCGGACGCAGAACTCGGGGGAGCGCACGCCGGTTCCGTGGCGCAACTGCTGCACGAAACGTCCGACCGCGACCATATCGATGAGATCGCGGACGATTGGATGGTTGCCGGAGCTCAGGATCCCATAGTTCGCGATTCCGACATTGGGACGTCTGCAGATGACGTTGATGCGATTGACGATGCCGATTCTGTTGAATCCATTGATTCCATTGAATTTCCGGAAGGTACGGCGGCCTCCAAAGCAGCCGCTGCGGCCGCGGCGAAACCGGGACCGGCATCCCGTCGAGCGGTCATTTCCCTGGATAGCGTTTCAACTGATGCGGAACACCAGTTCCGTCAGGCGATCGTGGCCATCGACGCGCTTCCAGGCAACCAGGTGGAAGGTATTTCGCCGCTGTACCATGTCAGCCAGGTCGACGACTATCCGGACAAAATGGCCGCCGTCATGCAGATTTCCACGCGCATGGACGCGCGTGAGCTTATCGGTGCGTTGGAATCGGTGTCATCCTCCATTTCGGATGACCTCGACCTCGACCTTGTGGACATGGAAGGCGTGGTCCGCAACGAACCTGATTGCATGGTGCCGTGGCCGTCCGCACGTGAGCATGCGGCCGTGCTCGCCCCATGGTTCGACATGGATCCGGACGCGAAACTCGGCAGGGATCCGGTCGCGTTCCTGCTGGCGATGGCTCCGGACGCCGCACAAGTGGGCATGCTGACCGACAATTGGATTATCGGAGACACGCTATGAGAGCACGCAGAACCCCTTGGTGGTCATTCGTCCTTGCGGCCGCGCTTGGCGTGCTGGCCGGCATGGGATTGGCGAAATACGGCGAGATTTCAGGCCTGCCGTTGGTTGGCGCACCCTGGATCGTGCCGGTGGTGCTGGCCGTGTTGGGCGGTGTGGTGCTGTACATGGCTCTGCAGATTCATAAATACACGACCAAAGATCCCGTCAAACGCGCGCAGCTCAAGCCATTGGACCCGCAGAAGGCGTTCGGCACGCTGGTGGCCTGCAAAGCGCTCGGACTTGCGGGCGCGGCGTTGGCCGGCTGGTACGGTGGACAGATCATCATGAGTCTGCCGCATGGTGAGGCGGAATTCTATAGCCAAGCCATCATCGAATGCGTGGTGGCCTGCGTGGTATGCGTCGCCGACATGATCGTCGGCATCGTGGGGGAGTGGCTGTGCCGCATCCCGCCTATCGACGGGCCGGAAAGTCCGGCCGTGAAAAAGGCCGCACAGCGCAATCGCTATGCGACCGCCGCCACGAAGGCGTCTACAAAATCGGCTACGAATCCTGCCACGAAATCGAAAGTCTGAACGTCAGACCTTCTTTAACTCCGTCTCAGTCCTTCTTCGGCACGCGGAACATCGCTTCCTGCGCCATGCAGGCCACCAGCTCGCCATCCTGTGTGTAGACCTTCGCTTGGCCCAAGCCGCGTCCGTGCGCCGCGGTCGGCGTGTCTTGCACGTACAGATGCCACTGGTTGATGTCGATGTCGCGGTACCACCACATCGAATGGTCGATGGACGCATACGAAATGCCCGGCGTGGCGATGCTTAAGCCAGCACGGCGCAGAATCGGCTCCAGCATGATCTGGTCGCAGCCCATCGCCAGCATCGCACGATGCATGACCTGCGGCACGTCCACCTTGCCGTCGGCCTTCATCCACACCATCTGCTTGCCGGAATCCTCGCTGGCGCTCTTCTTGTCGGCGCCAAGCATGATGGTGCGCGTCACATGGCGAATATCGAACGGCGACTTCTCCGCATAATACTTGGCGAACGGCGACTGTTCCGCATACGGCTCCATCAGTTGCTTCGCACTGGTCAGGCTGTCGGGATCGGGAATGTTCTCAGGCATCGGGTCGGCGAATTCGATGCCTTCCTGGTCATGTTCCTGGAAGCTGGCGATTGCCGTCAAAATCGAGCCCTGCGCCTGCGTGACATTCACGCGACGGGCGGAGAAGGAACGTCCGTCACGCAGATTTTCCACGTCGAACAGCAGATCCTGACGGATATCGCCGGCCGAAATGAAATAGCCGTGGATGGAATTCGGCAGACGGGACGGAGCGACGGTTCTCGACGCGGCCATCAGCGACTGCGCGATGACCTGTCCGCCGTAGACTCGGCCAGTGGGGAAGTACAGGCTTTCGCCGTTGATATACGTATGGTTGCGATAGTTTGAGGGCGTGCCCAGCTGGAGCACCTTTGCCAGTCGTTGCAGCGGCGTCATGTCTGTCTGCGTCATGATGGCCTCGATTCCTTCCGCGTGTGGATAGCTCTTTATGCTGGCATCGAGTCTATCCATACGTAGTAAATTTCGTCGGATTGTTTTGTAACGAGTACGTGAGAAGAATGAACGGTTGGTTAGCGGCAACGGTTGACGTATGGCAAAGCGCCACCGCTCGTAATGAAGGGTGGCGCTTTGCTGAAATCTGCGCTTAACGCGACTCGATTGGATCTGTCTGCCTTTAGCGGGTCAGCTTGCGGTGCAGGCGGTGCGGGCGGGCCGCATCCTCGCCGAGACGGGCGATGCGGTTCTCCTGATAGGCCTGGAAGTTGCCTTCGAACCAGTACCAGTTGGCCGGATTCTCGTCGGTGCCCTCCCATGCGAGGATGTGCGTGGCCACACGGTCGAGGAACCAACGGTCGTGGGAGATCACCACGGCGCAGCCCGGGAAGGCGAGCAGCGCGTTTTCGAGGGATTCCAGGGTTTCGACGTCAAGGTCGTTGGTCGGTTCGTCGAGCAGCAGCAGGTTGCCGCCCTGCTTCAGGGTCAGCGCCAGGTTCAGACGGTTGCGTTCGCCGCCGGACAGCACGCCCACCAGCTTCTGCTGGTCGGAACCCTTGAAGCCGAAGGACGCCACGTAGGCGCGGGTCGGCACTTCCACTCCGGCCACCTCGATGAAGTCGAGTCCGTCGGACACGGCCTCCCACAGGTTCTTGTTCGGGTCAAGGCCGGCACGGTTCTGGTCGACGTAGCTGATCTTCACGGTGTCGCCGATCTTGAGCGAACCGGAGGTCAACGGCTCCAAGCCGACGATGGTCTTGAACAGGGTGGACTTGCCTACGCCGTTCGGGCCGATCACGCCGACGATGCCGTTACGCGGCAGGGTGAAGCTCAAGTCGTCGATGAGCACGCGGTCGCCGAACGCCTTGTGGATATGCTCGGCTTCCAGAACGGTGGAACCCAGACGCGGGCCGGCCGGAATCTGGATTTCGGAGAAGTCGAGCTTCTTGTTGTTGCGTGCCTCCTGCTCCATCTGGTCGTAACGTTCCAGACGGGCCTTGTTCTTGGCCTGACGGGCCTTCGGCGAGGAACGCACCCAGTCGAGCTCGCTCTTCAGGCGCTTGGCGAGCTTGGCGTCCTTGGCGCCCTGGATCTCCATACGCTTGGCCTTGGTCTCCAGGTAGGTGGAGTAGTTGCCCTTGTATGGATACAGGTGGCCGCGATCCACTTCGCAGATCCATTCGGCCACATTGTCCATGAAGTAACGATCGTGGGTGACGGCGATGACGGCGCCCTTGTACTGGTGCAGGAACTGCTCCAGCCACAGAATCGATTCGGCATCCAAATGGTTGGTGGGCTCGTCGAGCAGCAGCAGATCCGGAGCCTCAAGCAACAGCTTGCACAGTGCCACACGACGGCGCTCGCCACCGGAGCACA
Organism: uncultured Bifidobacterium sp.; assembly: GCF_959020155.1. Taxonomy (GTDB): domain Bacteria; phylum Actinomycetota; class Actinomycetes; order Actinomycetales; family Bifidobacteriaceae; genus Bifidobacterium. The sequence goes on along the minus strand of NZ_CAUERC010000004.1, from coordinate 9,479 downwards.
CGCTCACCGGCGTATCCGGATCCGGGCACTGCAGAGCGTCCATGGCCTGCTCGAGCTGGGAGTCGAGATCCCAACCGTTGGCCGCGTCGATATCGTTCTGCAGCTTGCCCATTTCTTCCATCAGCGCGTCGAAATCGGCGTCCGGATTGGCCATTTCCTCGCCAATCTGGTTGAAACGCGCCACCTTTTCGGCGATCGGGCCGAATGCCATCTTGATGTTCTCGCCGACGGTCTTGGTGTCATCCAGCGGCGGTTCCTGCTGCAGAATGCCGACGGTGAAACCAGGGGTCAGGTAGGCTTCGCCGTTGGAAACGGTGTCGAGGCCGGCCATAATCTTCAGCAGCGTGGACTTACCCATGCCGTTCGGGCCGACGACGCCGATCTTCGCGCCCGGCAGGAAGCTCAGGGTCACATCGTCAAGAATCACTCGGTCGCCGTAAGCCTTGCGGGCCTTGATCATCTGGTAAATAAACTCAGCCAATGTTGTGTTCCATCCTTAAGAAACGTTGGAATTCCAGCGTTTTGCGTATGTCGGTCGACGGAAAATCGCACTTGTTCGCCGTGCTGTGGCGCGTTGCCGGCGCGACTGGTTGCGGACGAATCGCAAGTCTGCTGCGAACTCATCGAAGCCAAGTGTTTTCGGACCGTGTCCATACGCAAAGTACCATCGCCGATTATCCCATATCCCGTCTACACAGAGTGGCGGTTACTCGTAGGAGGCATGGGCGCCATTCGACGAAGGGCGATCCGGCATGTTCGATAATCCGACTTTGGCGAAAATCAGCGAAACCCATGGCAAGTCGGTCGCCTAGGTGATTCTGCGCTGGCTGGTGCAGCGGAACATCGTGGCGTTGCCCAAGTCCACGCATCGGGAACGAATGGAACAGAACATCGATGTATTCGACTTCACGCTGAGTGATGAGGAGATGGCGGCCGTCACCGCGCTGGATACCAAGACCAGCCTGTTCTTCCGCCATGATACCCCGGAGGCCGTCGATATGTTCGTTGGTTTCATCAAGGAACGCGCGGGACGGGAATGACGCTGACATACTGAGAAAAAGGAAGTCCCGATGTTGCCCCCCGTAGGTGCTGCGGCGGCGATTTTCCTTGGTTTTTCCGCGCTTTTCGAGTGCGAGGGTGGTGGGTTGGCTGTTTTCGGCGGGCGGCTATTGATTGGTGGGCGGCAGGCCGACGATCAAATGATCACGCCATCGCAGTGGTCGATCTCGTGTTGGATGATCTGCGCGGTGAAACCGGTGAACGCTGCGTGGCGCTCGCGGAATTTCCGATCCATATAATCCACTTCGATGCGCTGGTATCGGACGGTGCGGCGCTCGCCCTGGAGCGAGAGGCAACCTTCCGCCGTATCGAACGCGCCGTCTTCGGCGGTGATGTGTGGATTGAACATCACGAAAATGCGGCCGCCGAAATCCTCATCCACAAAAGCGATGATGCGCTTGGGAACGCCGATCATATTGGCCGCCATGCCCACGCAACCATTGCGATGCGCGTCCAACGTGTCTTTCAGGTCCTGCGCCACGGCCAGATCCTCTTCGGTGTTCTCGGCTGAGGTGGACGGCTGGCTCAAAAATGGGATGGACGTCATGATCTCACGCTGCATATGATTCCTCTCGTTGGATGTTGCCGGTCTGCCAATATTGTAGCGTCGCATGGCTGCGAGACGGACGGCTGGGCGAACCTGTCCATTCCCTGACCGTTCGCGTCGGCTTCGGGATGTGAGGTGCAACGTGTGCGGCTTGGACTGGTGCAATATGCTTGGGGTCATGGAAGACATGTTGCAATACCGCGAATATATGGCGCAGGCTCTTGAACTGGCCCGCAAGGGTGCGGGATGGGTGGACCCGAATCCGCTGGTAGGCGCGGTGGTGGTACGTGATGGCGAGGTTCTCACCACCGGATACCACGACCGATATCGCGGGCCCCACGCGGAACGTATGGCGTTCGACTATGCCGACGCGCACGGCATCGATCTGACTGGCGCCACGGTCATCGACACGCTTGAACCCTGCTGCCATGTCGGATCGCAGCCGGCGTGCACTGCCTTGATTCTGGCGCACGGCATCGCACGCGTGGTGGTCGGATCGGTTGACCCGAACCCGATTGTGGCGGGCAAAGGCCTTCGCATCCTTGAGGAAGCGGGCGTCGAAGTGGTTCGCGACGTGATGCGGGAGGAATGCGACGCCATCAATCGTCATTTCTTCCACTGCATCACCACGGGAAAGCCGTACATTGTGGACGGCAGAAGGCGTGCGGGTGAATCGGACTCTGAGTATGCGGTCCGTCGGCGCGAACTATATGCCACATATGCGGCGGTGCTTGCCGGAACTGAATCGGACGTTCCTGACGAGTCTTTCGCGCATTTCAACGGACCGGTCCAAGCCGTCGGCGCAGACGAAGTGGTGATTGGCGGCCACAGGCCGTTACTCCTGGAGGCCGGCGCGCTCGCCTGCACGGATCCAGACGAATGGCTGCGTGAGCTGGGCAAGCGCAAAATCGACAGCCTCATCGTGGAAAGCGACGAAGCATTCGAGCGGTTGTCCATGGCTTGCCAAAAAGACTGAAGCGCCATTCGTGCGTTGTTGGCCGTGTATCTCGCTTATAGATGGCGGATTCGTCTGCTTGTCCAGTGCTATCTCGCTTATAGGTGGCGGATGAATTTTGCGAAGAGGTCTTAGAGGGTGTAAATCATACCCTCTAAGACCTTAATGACGTAGAGGCGCCGCCATCTATAAGCGAAATAGCATCGGGCGGCTTTCCGATTCCGCCATCTATAAGCGAGATACGTGAGACTGATATGTCCAGCACCCAGCAAGCATAGTGGCGAGCACATGGTCGGGCATGGCGCGCATGGCCTCAGGGGACTCAAGCGCACTCGGATCGCAATCCAGCAGCACTAGGTCTGCCGCATCTCCAGCTTGCAACGTCGTACGCCCCAGGGCGGTGGACGAAGCGAGCGCGGTTTCGAAATCCAGACATTGCTCAGACTGGAAAGGCTCCCGGTCGGAACTCTCCGTGCCGAACACCGCTGCGGAAATGGCCAGCCACGGATCCAACGGCGCGACCGGCGCGTCCGATCCCATAAGCAGTTTGATTCCAGCCCGATGCAGACTGTTGAACGCGTAGGGAATTCCGGCGGGATTGCCCCAGAATCGTGTGATGACGTCACGGTCGTCCATGGCGTGCTGCGGCTGGATGCTCGCGGCAAGTCCCAATTGCGCAAGACGTGGAATGTCACGTTCCTTGAGCATTTGGGCATGCTCGATGGAGCCGTGCGCGTGGGTACGTTCCGCGCAGTCGAGCACGATGGTGTTCGCTTCGTCGCCGATGGCATGGCAGGCGATGTCGAAGCCATGTTCGGTGGCGAGCCGCATATACGATTCGATTTGCTCGGGGGTGTAGCTCAGCGTGCCGTAGGTTTCCGGCGTAATGCCCGAATACGGTGTGGAGCAGTAGGCGGATCGGGTGTTGAGCGAGCCGTCGGAAATCATCTTCATCGCACCGACATGGCCCAAGCCATGGCTTCCGGGAAGTTCGTCGCCGGTATGCCAGCCGTCGTCGATGGCTTGCTGAAGTCGTTCGGGGTAAACGCCGGCTTCGATGCGCAATCCGTCAAGCCCCTGCTTGAAGCGGTCAATCCACGTGTCGATGTTCTCGGCCATCTCATAGTCGCGCACGCCGACCACGCCTTTGCCGGCGGCGTCCTGTTCCGCGTTGCGCAGCAATCGCATCAGCTCGTCAGCCGCACCGGGGCCTTTGTCCAGCTTGCAGTAAGCGTCGAACCATTCAAGCTCGCCGACGAGTCCCGACTCGCCTACATGCACGCCGAGCTTACGAGCCGCGGCTGAATTCACCCAGCCGCAATGCATGTCTGCGCTTGACAGCGCCACGGGCTGGTCGCCCGACACCGCGTCGATCGCAGCCAATGTCGGTTGGGCATCATCGGCCCACAGGGAGTGTCTGAACCGCATGCCGACCACGTACTGGTCCGGGTCGAGCGTGCCGGATTCGCGGCGTTCCTCCAAGTGCTCGCGTAGCAGGCTCATTGCCTCATCGGCGCTGCGGGCATCAATCAGATCAAGCCGCCCCAGCGTGTACGACCACTGCGTGAAGTGCGTGTGACAATCCCACAAGCCGGGAATGATCCACGTTTTTGAAGCCTTGGCTACCGACTTTTCCGAAGACCGTACATCTGCGATCCGCCCTTGCTCAATCGTGATGTCGACAGACTCATCGGACCCCACGAAACACACATTCTCAATCACATACGGTTCGCCCATACATCCTCGATTCAACAAAATGACCTCATTGCCAGCCATAGTATCCTTGCAATGCTTGCGATTGCCGCGCTCGTCTCAATCGGCTATGCGCACTTTGGATTCCTCCGCTGGGATACGGTTATCCGCATCAGAAAAAGAAGGGCGCAGTTATCCACTTATCCACTGTTTGCCGGAAGCCGGTAGGCAGCGCGGCGACATTTCCTCTACTTTGGCGCTATGGACAATGGAGCACAATATTCGGAAAGCCTCGCACGGCTGAGGACAAGAACCATCGAACAATGTCTCGAAGCGCAGAGGCGCACCGGAAGGCGGCTGGTGTTCGCGCTTGATACCGCACTGAGTTTACAAGGCATCGAACTGCCTCGCTACCGGCGCGGAGGGCTTTTGGCTGATACGCTGCACGCGGTGATTGAAAGTAACGGCGTGCGAACGATACTGCAGGGGATTTGTTTTGTGCTTTGGTCTGGACCTCAGACGCATATGCCGATTCATCATGGTCGATTGCGATGCGCGGATTCCGTGACCACATGGGCCATGCATGCCAATCGGCTTGAAGATGAAGAATTGGTGGTTTTGGGTGATTCGATGATGCGGCGTGATGGACATATGAAAAAGGCCACACTGGAGGAGTTTCGGATATATGTCGATAGCTTGTCCGATTTGTCCAACTATTCAGGCTCCGACAGATTACGTGCGGTGAGAGGAGTGTCGAAAATGCGTAGGGCTCTCAGGCTGATGCGGGAGAATACAGATTCTTCCCAGGAAACGAGAAGTCGAATTGTTCTGTTGCGTTATGGTTTGCCTTGTCCGGAAGTGAACTATGCCATTCGGCTCAAAGGCTATTCTCATGTATTTTTCGCGGACATGGCTTATCCGGATTTGAAAATCATCATTGAATACGACGGCAGGTATCATGCCTCGCGATGGTTGGCTGACAGTAAACGTCGGGAAGCGTTGGAGGATGAAGGATGGCTGTATATCCAGGTGACGGCGGAAAATCTCAGGGATGAGGATTCTCGAAGGGAATTGGCGGAACGTGTGGCGCAGAGGATGTCATTGCGTTTGGGGGAGCCTGTGCGGCTATGTGGGCGAATGACGATTGCTCAGATAGCCGATGGTCGGAGGAAGGGCAACCGTCTGTGAGGCTTGGGCAAGCCCATATCTCGCTTATGAATGGCGGAATCGGGCTGCGGCATGATGCTATTTCGCTTATAGATGGCGGATGAAATCCACAAAAAGGCCTTAAGAGGTATGAATATTACCCCCTAGGGCCTTAGCGATTCAAGAAGACTGCCATCTATAAGCGAGATAGCATCGGTCGGGTGAAGAAATCCGCCATCCATAAGCGAGATGGCGGATTTCTGCGGCTCACTGCACGGCGGCGAGGGCTTGGTCGAGGTCGGCGATGATGTCGGCCGTGTTTTCGATGCCGCAGCTCAGGCGCACCAGGTCGATGCCGACGCCGGCTTCCTCAAGCTGCTCCTCGGTGAGCTGGCGATGCGTGGTGCCGGCCGGATACAGCGTGCAGCTGCGCGCATCGGCCACATGCGTGGCGATGGACACCATCTTCAGATGGTCAAGGAACGCGGAAACCGTCTCGCGCCCGCCCGGCACGCCGAAGGAGATCACGCCGCAGGTGCCGTTCGGCATGTACTTCTGCGCCAGCGCATGGTACTTGTCCGTTTCGAGGCCCGGGAAGCTCACCCAGCTGACGCGCGGATCGGCGTCGAGCCACTTGGCCACGGCCAGTGCGTTGGCGCAATGGCGCTCCATGCGTACGCCCAGCGATTCCAGGTGCATGCCCATGATCCACGAATTGATTGGCGCCGGAGTGGAGCCGAAGTCGCGCATGAGCTGCGCGGTGGCCTTGGTGATGTATGCGGCCTTGCCGAATTCCTTCGCGTAGGTGACGCCATGGTAGGAGTCGTCCGGAGTGGTGAGGCCCGGGAATTTCTCCGCATGGGCCATCCAGTCGAAATTGCCGGAATCGACGATCGCGCCGCCCACGCAGGATCCGTGGCCGTCCATGTACTTGGTGGTGGCGTGCGTGACGATGTCCACGCCGTACTGGAACGGACGGCAGTTGATCGGCGTCGGGAAGGTGTTGTCGACGATCAGTGGCACGCCGTGACGATGCGCTGCGTTCGCGAACTTCTCGAAGTCGAGCACGATAAGCGCCGGATTGGAGATGGACTCGCCGAACACGGCCTTGGTGTTCGGCTGGAATGCGGCCTCAAGTTCCTCTTCGGTGCAGTCCGGGCTGACGAAGGTGCATTCGACGCCCATCTTGCGCATGGTCACGTTGATGAGGTTGAACGTGCCGCCGTAGATGGCGGAGGAGGCGACGATGTGGTCGCCGTTGTTGCAGATGTTGAACAGCGCGAAGAAGTTCGCCGCCTGGCCGGACGAGGTGAGCATCGCGGCCGCGCCGCCTTCCAGCTCGCAGATCTTCGCGGCGACGGTGTCGTTGGTCGGATTCTGCAGGCGGGTGTAGAAGTAGCCGGATTCGGACAGGTCGAACAGTCGGCTCATCTGTTCGCTCGACTGGTATTTGAAGGTCGTGGCCTGGATGATTGGGGGAGTGCGGGATTCTCCATTGCCCGGCTGATAGCCTCCCTGCACGCAGATGGTGTCGACGTTTTCGCTCATATGTTCCTTCTTTCGATTCCGCGCTTCCGTGCGCCGCGCAGGTGTTGCGCCGCGATGCGAACAAACAAACACACTGTATCACTGCATTGATAAATGGCTTGATTCCAATGGAAACGCCGTATAGTTTAACGAATTGACAAACTTAGGTAATTCAATTTATTATGTAGACCAAGACGGGCGGAAAGCCCGCTGCGAAATAAAGCTTTACGTAAGTAAACCAAGCAAAGGAGCATTCCATGGGTCTGTGGGATATCGATAAGATTCCGTACGTCGGTCGCGAAAAGGGGCCGCAGGAGGGTCTTGCTTTCCATTACTACGACGCCGACAAGGTCGTTGCCGGCAAGAAGATGAAGGACTGGCTGCGTTTCGGCGTCGCATGGTGGCACACCTTCGACCAGCAGCTCGTCGATCCGTTCGGCACCGGCACCGCCCAGCGTCCGTGGTACGGCAAGTATTCCGATCCGGAGGACGAGGCCCTGGCCAAGGTCGACTACGCCTTCGAGTTCTTCCAGAAGCTCGGCGTCGAGTACTTCTGCTTCCATGATCGCGACATCGCTCCGGAAGGCGACACCCTGCGCGAGACCGACAAGAACCTGGACAAGGTCGTCGACAAGATCGAAGAGAACATGAAGTCCACCGGCATCAAGCTGCTGTGGAACACCTCCTCCCTGTTCACCAACCCGCGCTTCGTCTCCGGCGCCTCCACCTCCCCGTTCGCCGACATCTACGCGTACGCCGGCGGCCAGCTGAAGCACTCCCTGGAGATCGCCAAGCGCCTTGGTGCCGAGAACTACGTGTTCTGGGGCGGCCGTGAAGGCTACGAGAACCTGTGGAACACCCAGATGAAGCGCGAGCAGGAGCACATGGCCAAGTTCTTCCATATGTGCCATGACTACGCGAAGGAAATCGGCCTGGACGCCCAGTTCCTGATCGAGCCGAAAGCCAAGGAACCGACGATGTTCCAGTACGACTTCGATGCCGCCACCGCCATCAACTTCCTGCGCACCTATGATCTGATGGACGTCTTCAAGCTGAACCTGGAAGGCAACCACGCCAACCTGGCCGGCCACACCTACCAGCACGAGATCCGCACCGCCCGCGAGGCCGGCGTGCTCGGCTCCTTGGACGCCAACCAGGGCGACAAGCTCATCGGCTGGGATATGGATGAGTTCCCGACCGACCTGTACGAGACCTCCACCGTTATGTGGGAAGTCCTCGCCGAAGGCCAGATCGGCCCTCACGGTGGTCTGAACTTCGACGCCAAGCCGCGTCGTACCTCCTTCACCGCCGAGGATCTGTTCCGTTCCCACATCGCAGGCATGGATTCCTTCGCAGCAGGCCTCCTGGTCGCCGCCAAGATGCACGAGGACAAGGTCATCGAGAACCTGCAGGCCGAGCGCTACAGCTCCTTCGATTCCGGCATCGGCGCAACCGTCGAGAACGGCACCGCCTCCCTGGCTTCCCTCGAGGAGTACGCTCTGGATATCCCGCAGTCCAAGCTCATCGAAGCCACCAAGTCCGATCACCTCGAGTCCGTCAAGGCCACGATCAACAACTACATGATCGACGCCCTGGCCGAGGCGTGAGCCGAAAACTCACTAGGGTTTTAGGTAGCCTCGGGCGAAGTCCGAGACGGTAGTCGAGGGCGAGCAATGACTGGGCGCGCGTAGCGTTCCGGAATTGCAGGACCGAGGCATGGGCGCAGTAAGGAGTTTCCGTTAGGACTCCTGATTCATCGCTGGATCAAACAGTGGGGCTCGACTGTGACAGAGCCGGATGTGGTGTGCCGAAGCGTCGGTGTTCCGGCACACCACTCACTTTTCTTTCCTTCCTCCTTCCTCAAATTTCCTTCGCACGCAAGTCGTTTGCCGGCTAGATCGTCGGTGAGCGGCTTGTTTGCGTTGCTAGACCAAGCGAAAATTTCGATTATTCGCAATGATGTGATGTATCCAAACGTTCCCGAATGAGGCGTACTTATGACCACAACGATTACCATCGCCAATCCCATTCTTCACGGAATGCATCCTGATCCGAGTTGGATTTGGGATGATGATCTTCGGCAAATCGTGCTTGTGACCTCCACCTTCGAACTGGTTCCAGGCTTGCCTATCTACGTTTCCAGGGATATGGCCCACTGGAAACACGTGTCGGATGCCATAGATGAGGAGTTGGCAAGACGTTTGCTCATTCCTTTCGTGGATGACTCGGGTGGCGTCTATGCGCCGACGCTGCGTAGGATTCGTGGCAAATACGTGATTGCCTGCACCATCGCTCGCATCAATGGACGCAAAGCCATCGCGGAAGGATGCTCCCAGGCCGAATTGGATGCGGCTCAGGCGGCGGAAGGCAACTTCGTTCTTGAGTCGGACTCGATCGACGGACCTTGGCGTGGGCCGTTCTGGATCGAGGGCGCCGAAGGCATCGATCCAGACATATTCGAGGATGAGGACGGCAATGTGTACTGGACCCAGACCCGCCCTGCGGTCAATCCGCAATGGGAAGGCCAGACCGAGGTCTGGACCCAACGCATTA
>NZ_CAUERC010000003.1:0-151549 GCF_959020155.1 uncultured Bifidobacterium sp. | reverse complement strand
CGGTTGATGATGCCCGCGGGCAGGTCCTTCGGATCGGTCTGCCACTGCTTGCCCGTGTAGTTCTTGATGAACGCCTCGTACAGCGGACGGCCGATCAGCGAAATGCCCTTGTCGTTGAGGTTCTGCGGATCCGTGCCCGCCAATTCGCCGGCCTGGCTCTCGACCAGGGCCTTCGCCTCGGCCGGCGTGTAGTGCGCGTGGAAGAACTGGTTGATGGTCCCGAGGTTGATCGGCAGGGGATACACCTCGCCGTCGTGCGTGGCGTACACGCGGTGCACGTAGTCCGTGAAGCTTGTGAAACGGTTCACGTAGTCCCAGACCCTCTTGTTGGACGTGTGGAACAGGTGCGCGCCGTACTTGTGGATCTCCGCGCCGGTCTCCTCGTCCATGTAGCTGTACGCGTTGCCGCCGATATGGTCGCGCACGTCGATGATCTCGACCCCCACGCCCAGATGCTCGACGGCCTGCTGGGCCACGGTCAGGCCGAACAGGCCCGCGCCCACGACCACCAGATCGGGATACTCCACCGCATCAGTCATAAGAAAACAACCTTCCAAACGTTATCGATGCTTATCGCAGCCACGCAAACGCACAGGGGTGGCGTGCGATTCCTTCTCAAGTGTACCCGTGCGTCTAGTCGGTGCGGCGAGGTCCGGGCATGGTGTAATATGGCAAGAGCCTCCGCGTGGCGGTATGTCACCCAACTCCCCCAGGGCAGGAATGCAGCAAGGGTAAGTGGCCTCTTCCGGGTGCGTGGAGGTTTTTCTATATCTTCTCCGATTCGTTCCCCACAGTAGGGGCGATGCCGTATTCTCGGTGACTATGACCAACGAATTCAAGCCACTTGTCCGAGATCCACAGCAGCCTGTGAACATGCTTCAGCAGCCCACGGCAGCAACGCCTGCGGAACCGTTGGAATCGTTGTCGTTCCCTGATATGCGCGAAGTCGAGGCGGTGCTTTCCCCGCAGGACGTCAACAAAGGCTTGGCCCAGGCGGATCCGCTGACCCGCCATCCGCGCGTGTCCAGCATCGTGCTGTGCGTGGTGTCCGGTCTGCTGATGCTTGCCGCTTCCGCCGGCGTCTGGTGGCTTGGCGTGCGTACCATGGACGGCCAAAGCTATGAGGATATCGTCTGGTCGAAATTCGATGCCGCGTTGCCGGGTTGGCTGGCGCCGGTCGTGCACGTCTTCGCCATTTCCGCAGTGGTCATCACCGTCAGCGTCATCATGGGGGCAATCGCGTTTGCCGTGCTGATCGTGCGCAAACGGTGGCTGTCGATCGCGCAGCTCGCTGTATTCGGAGGCCTGTGTTTCGCTGCGGCCGAACTGTTGAAGCCGCTGCTGCCACGCCCGTATCTTATTAATTTGGAATCGAATCCTAATAATTCCGCGCCTTCCGGGCATGTCATCCTTGCCGCTGCGGCAAGCGTGATGCTGCTGTGCGCCGTACCGCGCGTGCTGCGTGCGCTGGTGGCGGTGATTGGTTGGGCGTATACGGTGCTGGTCGGATTGTCGGTGATCGCGGCGCAATGGCATCGTCCGACCGACGTGATTATGGCGCTGCTGATCGTCGGCGGACTGGCGTTGCTGGCGCTTGCCACCACGTTCGCCAGCGGCATGGATGAGCCGGGCACGCGCGTCTCGTCGGCAAGCGTGCAGATCGTCGGCAGTGTGATGCTGACGATTGGCGTATTGGGCATCCTGTACGGCGCGTATATCATCTGGCAGATTCAGCCGGGACTCGCCATGAGCGCCGAATGGACGAATGCCGGCGCGTACGTTTCCACGGCGCTGCTGACAGCCGCCGTTTCCGCGCTGGTGCTTGGCATAACGCTCGCCATGCGTCAGCTGACCGCCTCGCCGTTGACGAAACTGGGTTTGGTGGGAGCGCCGCCCGCACCGCCGAAGCGCTGAAAACAGCCGGTTCCGGGCATGCTGCCGTCCATACGCCACACGGGCGGTTTGCCATTTCTCCGTATTCAGTGAGTATTATTGCGTTGCAAACACTAGTAATAAGGAGTGGCTATGGCTACCGGCAGCAAGCTCGTTATTGTGGAGTCTCCTACCAAGGCGAAGAAGATTGGCGGATACTTGGGCTCCGGATACACGGTCATGGCATCGGTCGGCCATATCCGCGACCTTGCTCAGCCCAGCCAGGTGCCGGCGGCCGAGAAAGCCAAGTACGGCAAGTTCGGCGTGGATATCGAAGACGGATTCAAGCCGTATTACATCGTGGACGGCAACAAGAAGAAAACCGTTGCCGACCTGAAAAGCGCGCTGAAGAAGGCAGACACCCTCTACCTCGCCACTGATGAGGATCGCGAAGGTGAGGCGATCGCATGGCATCTTGTGCAGACGCTGAAGCCGAAGGTGCCCGTCAAGCGCATGGTGTTCCACGAGATCACGCCGGAAGCGATCAAGGCGTCGCTGAACAACACGCGTGATGTGGACGCCGCCATGGTGGACGCCCAGGAAACCCGTCGTATTCTGGACCGTCTGTACGGCTATGAGCTGTCCCCGGTGCTGTGGCGCAAGGTCGGTCCGGGCCTGTCCGCGGGCCGCGTGCAGTCCGTGGCCACCCGTCTGATCGTGGAACGTGAGCGTGAGCGCATGGCGTTCGTGCGTGCCCCCTATTGGGATGTCACCGCCACGCTGGAAGCGCCCGACGCCGACGGCAACAATGTTGCGTTCGATTCTCGCATGGTGTCGCTTGGCGGCCGTCGTTTGGCCGGTTCCAAGGATTTCGGCGATGATGGCCAGCTGACCGCCGCCGGCGTCAAAGACAACGTCGTGCAGCTGGACGAAACGCACGCGAATGCGATCGCGCGATCGCTGGAATATGCGACGTTCACCGTCTCGTCGATGGAAACCAAGCCGTACCGTCGCCGTCCGGTGCCGCCGTTCACCACGTCCACGCTGCAGCAGACGGCCGGCAATCGCCTTGGCATGAGCTCGCGCCAGACCATGCGTGCCGCGCAGGGGCTGTACGAAAACGGTTTCATCACGTATATGCGTACCGATTCGGTGACGCTGTCGCAGGAGGCGATCGCGGCCGCCCGTGAAGCGGTGTCGCGGCACTTCGGCGAAAAGTACTTGTCCGATGCGCCCAAGCAGTACGCCACGAAGACGGCGGGCGCGCAGGAAGCCCACGAATGTATCCGACCGGCGGGCGCGCATTTCCGCGATCCGGCTGAAATCGCCACCAAAGTGCCGGCCGACCAGCTCAAGCTGTACACCCTGATCTGGCAGCGCACGCTGGCCTGCCAGATGGCCGATGCGACCGGTTCCACCGCCACCGTGCGTCTGTCCGCGCCGACCGAATCCGACGGCGAGGCCATGTTCCAGGCGTCCGGTACTGTCATCGAATTCCCCGGCTTCATGAAGGCCACCGGCGAGGGCCGCCGTAGCGTTGCCGACGCGAAGAAGAGCGCCGAGGCGGCGGGCGTGAAGATTGGCGATAAGGCCGAAAAGTCTGCGAAGGCTTCGAAGAAAACCGATGACAACGTTTCCCTGCCGCCGATGCAGCCGGGCGACGAGCTTGCCGCCGTGGACGTTGCCGCGGACGGCCACGAGACCCAGCCGCCGGCGCGCTACACCGAAGCGTCGCTCGTCAAAACGTTGGAACAGAAGGAAATCGGCCGTCCGTCCACGTATGCGAGCATCATCTCCACGATCATCGACCGCGGGTACGTGTACGAGCGTGGCCGTGCGCTGATTCCGTCCTGGCTGGCGTTCTCCGTCACCAAACTGCTTGAAACGAAGTTCCCGAAGTATGTAGATTACGAGTTCACCGCCGATATGGAAACCGGCCTCGACCAGATTGCTGGTGGCCATGAGACCGGCAAGGCGTGGCTGACCCGCTTCTACTTCGGTTCCGGCGATGGCGCGGCCCAGTCCGCCGACGAGGCGCATGAGGGCCTGCAGCAGCAGGTGGCGCAGCTTGGCGAGATTGATGCGCGTGAGATCAACACCATCGATATCGGCGATGGCCTGCACGTGCGCGTCGGCCGTTATGGCCCGTATCTTGAGGACATGAAGCATCTGGATGCGGAAGGCAATCCGAAGCGCGCCTCGCTGCCGGATACGCTCGCTCCGGATGAGCTGACCGTCGAGGTCGGCCACGATCTGATTGAAAACCATTCCGGTGGGCCGCGTGAACTGGGCAAGGACCCGGTGTCCGGCGGCACCGTCGAGGTACGCAATGGCCGGTTCGGCCCGTACGTGGCGTTGGTCATGCCGAGCGCGGAAGATGCCGGCGATACCGCTGCCGAGTCCGCCGCAGGCAAGGTGGGCAAGACGAAGCGTTCCGGCGGTAAGAAGGCGGCTTCCGACCGTCCGAAGATGGCGTCGCTGTTCAAGACGATGAGTCCAGAATCGCTGACGTTGGAAGACGCGCTGAAACTGCTGAGCCTGCCGCGCGAAGTCGGCTCCTACGATGAGGCGAACGCCGAAACCGGCGAAATGCAAACGGTTACGGTTATGGCCAACAATGGCCGTTACGGCCCGTACCTGACCAAGACCGGTGCCGACGGCAAGTCCGACACGCGTTCGCTGGCTTCCGAAGACGAGATCTTCACCGTCGACTTGGAGAAGGCCAAGGAACTGTTCGCGCAGCCGAAGTACGGACGCGGTCGTGGACGTGGCGCGGCCAAGCCGCCGCTGCGCGACTTGGGCACCGATCCGGAAACCCAGAAGCACGTGACCATCAAGGACGGTTTCTACGGCGCGTACATCACCGACGGCGAGACAAACCGTACACTGCCGAAGCAGTATGCGCCCGAATCGATCGAACCGGCCGAGGCGTTCCGCCTGCTGGCGGAGAAGCGCGCGCAGGGCCCGTCGAAGCGTCGTGGCCGCAAGACGGCTGCGAAGGGAGCCAAGAAGGGCGCTGCCAAAGGCGCGAAATCCGCGAAGAAAGTGAGCGCGACCGAACAGGCGCGTGCCGACCGCCGTGCCAAGGTGCGTGAACTGGCCGACAAGGGTTGGGCGAATACGCGTATAGCGAAGGAGATCGGCTCCACCGCGTCCACCGTGAAGGCTGACGTCGACTGGCTGACCGCCAACGAAGGCTACGCGCGTCCTGAAGTCGTTCCCGCACGCTGACGTTACGCGGCGCGCGAAACGTCGCACGATCTGATGTTCCGCAAGACAATCGGCATCGTGCGACACCAAGCCGTGGGCCGAATGGCCGGGCACGGCAGGGGTGCACGGTACAGTGAAAGGCATGCAGGGCACTTTTATCTCGTTTGAAGGCGTTGACGGCGTGGGCAAGACCACGCAGGTCGAACGGTTGCGCGCATATGTTGAATCGCAGGGCCGCGAATGCGTGGTCACGCGCGAGCCGGGCGGCACCGCATTGGGCGTGGCGATTCGCAAAATGCTGTTGCACGGCGTGGATACGGGGGATGAGAACGATTGCGCCGACATCGCCCCGCGTACGGAGGCGCTGTTGTTCGCCGCCGACCGCGCGCAGCACGTCGCGGAAGTGATTCTGCCCGCTCTGCAACGCGGCGCGGTGGTCATCACCGACCGGTATCTCGATTCCTCTTTGGCGTACCAGGCGGGCGGCCGCGAGCTGACGGCCGCGGAAATCCGAAACCTGAGCATGTGGGCCACGAACGGTCTGCTGCCGGAACGCACGTATCTGCTGGATATGGATCCGGCGCAATCGCATGCGCGGCTGCAGCATGCCGAAGACCGCATGGAGGCGGCCGGCAACGACTTCCAGCGTCGCACACGCGTCGCGTTCCTCGACTTGGCTGAACGTGAGCCGGAACGGTTCCACGTCATTGACGCAAGCCAGTCCATCGAAGACGTGTGGGCGCGTATCAAAGCCGATTTCGACACCGTGAGCACCGCTGACGGGGGTATCGCATGAGCGTGTGGAACTCCATAGTAGGCCAAGCGCAGGTGGTCGAACAGCTGAAGGCCATCGCCAGCGGCGACCCGAAGGCCATCGCGCAGTCGTGGCTGATTTGCGGCCCTCCCGGATCGGGCCGTTCCAACGTTGCCCGCGCGTTCGCCGCCGCGCTCGAAAGCCTCGATCATGGCCTGAACGATGAGCCGACCAAAACCACCGAGCAGGTGCTTGCCGGCACCCACCCCGACGTGAGCGTGCTGGCCACCAACAAAGTGACCATCGGCATCGACGAGGTGCGTGACATCATCACCACATCCGAGCAGATGCCCGGCACCGCGCCGTGGCGCATCATCATCATCGAAGACGTCGACCGCATGATGGAACGCACCACCAACGTGCTGTTGAAGGAAATCGAAGAGCCGAGCCCGCACACCATCTGGCTGCTGTGCGCGCCCAGCGCCCAAGACGTGCTGCCGACCATCCGCTCGCGCACGCGCATCGTCAACTTGGCCGTACCGTCCAACCAGGCGGTGGCGAAATTCTTGGAATCGCAAGGTTTCGAGCCGAATATCGCGGCGCGTGCGGCACGATTGTCGGAGGGGCACATCGGCATCGCGAGCCTGTATGCCAAGGACGAACGCGTCATGACGGACCGCGACGAGCTCATCGTCGGCGTGCTCGGCTTGCATCGCGCGTCGGATGCCGTGCTATTGGCTGGCAACCTCATCGACAACGCGAAGGCGCAGGCCGAAGCGGAAGTCAACGTCAAAGCGTCCGAAGCGGAAGCCGATTTCCGCCGCATCAACGGGCTCGGACCCAAAGACCGCATACCCCCGAAACTGCGTGGCGCATACAATGCGATCGCCAAAAAAGACGAGCTCAAACGACGCGCCACCAGACTCACGCGTGACGTGCTCGACCGTGCGCTCAATTCGGTCGCCAGCATCTACCGTGACGTGGCGGTGCTGCAGAACAACGCCGAGGACGCGGTGGGACTCATCAACCTCGAAAACCGTTCCGCCATCACGGAATTGTCGGTACGGCTCGACCGTACGGGGGCCGTGCGCCGGCTGGAGGACATCGCCACCACGCGCCGCAGGCTCAATGGCAACGGCAATCCGGTTTTGGTGTTTGAAGCGCTGTTCTGCGCGCTGATTCCGTGATTTTCGTAATTTCCAGTAATTACCGGCGATTCGATTCGCGATTCACCGGCGGAACACCGAGGAATCCCGCACAATAAGCTGCGGGGCAAGCATGACGCGGGGCGCGCGCACGCTGCCGCCTGGCGCAGCAGCCGTCTCCGCCGCGCCTCCGGCAGGACCGGAAGCCAGCAATCGTAAGCATTCCGACACAATACGCTCAAACGGCGCACGCACCGACGTCAGCCGAGGCATGGTGGTACGCGCGATGGCGGAATCATGGTAGCCGACCACCAGTACGTCCTCCGGCACGCGGATTCCCAACGCGTCGAACGCCACCATCACGCCGAACGCGATCGCATCGTCGGCGCAGACCACGGCTTCCGGCTGTACGAGCGGCCCGTTGAACAGCCGCATGGCGCAATCGAAACCGCGCTGCACGGTACGTTCGCCGAACTGGTTCCAGTTTTCGCTGGTGGCAAGCCCGTAAGTGCGCATATGCGTGTGGAATGTGGCGAACAGTTCCGCCGATTCGAAAGACAGCTCGTTGCCGGCCATGTATGCGGCGGACGCGATGCCCTGCTCGGCCAGATGTTTGACGATCGCCTCCATCGCGGCGTTTTCGTCGATGCCTACCACGGACACGCGCGGCGCGGTCTGCCGTCCGCAGATTTGCACGATCGGCAGCGTGTTCGCGTACTGGTTCAGCGTTCCGGCAAGGTCGGTGCCGGCCGCGGGCACCACGATCAGCCCGTCCACATGGCGGTTGGCCAGCGATTCGATGCGTTCCGCCTGCGCTTCCTGCGTGGCTCCGATGCCCAGCAGCAGCTGTTGCGATTCGGTGTCGATGGTCGGCTCGATCTCGTCGAGCAGTTGCGCGGAGAACGGTTCCGTGGCGCTCGGAATGACCAGGCCGATGGTTTTCGTCACGTCGCTGCGCAGCGCGCTCGCCGCGTAGTTGACGGAATAGCCGAGCTGTTTGGCGGCTTCGCGCACGCGGCGGGCGATATCGTCGTCCTTGCCGCGTTTGCCGGACAGCACGCGTGAGACGGTGGCGATGGACACGCCGGCCGTCGCCGCGACGTTGGTGATTGAGCTGCCGCTGTCGGTTCTGCCTGCCATGCGCTGTCCTTTCCGTCGTGTCCGGCTTGCGTTTGCCGGCTCCCTAAGTGTTTTTCAAAATGCCCTAAAGGGTGCCCTGAACCCCTGTGTGCTTCTCGGCCAAAGGTCTGGTCTGATGAACCGGTTCGAGCCGCGAAGAACCTATTAAGAATGGAACGACCGCCCGTCGAATATGGCGGGCGGTCGAAACGTTCGTACGTCAGTGCGTCAGCGCGTTATGCGCGGTGCGTCACTCGGCGTTGACGAGGATGTTGGCCAGGTTGTCGGCCACGGCCTCGGCGTTGTCGCCTTCGACGTTGATGACCACGGTGTCGCCCTGCTTGATGCCCAGACCCATGATGGACAGGATGGAGCCGGCCGGAACGGCGTTGCCGCCTTCCTTGGCGATGGTCACGGTCTGGCCGGAAGCGGTGACGGCCTGCGCGAACATGGCGGCCGGACGGGCGTGAATGCCGACCGGATCGTTGATGACGAGATTGCGGGTTGCCATAATGGTCTCCTTTGTTGTGGTTGGTGGTTGGTTTGCTTACGTTGGGTCGTCTCGATATTTACACGTCGATGTATATCGATTTTTGCATATCGATTGCATTATGCGGCTTTTGCCGGCATCTGCATTTCTTGCGATTATCATAGCACAGTTTTTACGAAACACAGAAAACGTTTACCGGTTTTGTTTTGCGGGAATTTCGTGTATACTAATCGCAGGCTGAAAATGATTTACCGGCAAAGACGGTGGGGATCATTGCAGTAACTCACCTACGCAAGGCAGGCATAATCCTGCAATCGTTTGCGTATCCATATTTTTTCCCAAGGAAACAGGAAAAGGAGTTCTCATGAACATTAAGGGTGTTGGTATCGGTCGTGGCGTCGCAGTCGGCCCGGTCATTCGCATGGCCGCTCCGCTGCCGGAACCGTCGGACGCTCCGCGCGCCGAAAGCATCTCCGCGGAAACCGAAATCGCCCGCGTCGAAAAGTCGCTCGCCCTCGTCAACGCCGACCTGAACCGTCGCGCCGAAGAAGCCGCCAACGGCGACGAAGGCGCCAAGCAGGCCGCCCCGATCCTGCAGGCCATCGCCATGTTCGCCTCCGATCCGTCCCTTGCACAGTCCATCAAGGACCTCATCAACCAGGGCAAGACCGCCGAGCGCGCCGTGCTGGAAGGCTTCGGCGCGGTCGAAGACATGTTCCGCGCCATCGGCGGCTACCAGGCCGAGCGTGCAGCCGACCTGCATGACGTCGGCCAGCGTGTGATCGCCGACCTCATGGGCGCTCCCGCCCCAGGCCTGCCGGTCAGCGAAACCCCGTTCGTGCTCGTCGCCGAAGACCTGTCCCCGGCCGACACCGCCGCGCTCGACATGAGCAAGACCCTGGCCATCGTTACCTCCCAGGGCGGTCCGACCTCCCACACCGCCATTCTGGCGCGCGCCCGTGGCATCGTCGCGGTCGTCTCCGCCGCCGAAGCCGCCGAACTTGAGAACGGCACCAACGTCATCGTCAACGCAGCCAAGGGTGAGATCGTGGTGAACCCGAGCGAAGACGAGATCGCCGCCGCCGAAGCCGCCAAGTCCCGTGCCGCCGCAGCCAAGGAACTGCGTGGCAAGCCGGGCGCCACCAAGGACGGTCATCTCATTCCGCTGCTCGCCAATGTCGGCAAGCCGTCCGATGCCGCGAAGGCGCTGGAATACGGCGCCGAAGGCGTTGGTCTGTTCCGTACCGAATTCCTGTTCATCGGCAACTCCGAGCCGCCGAGCGTCGAAGAGCAGACCAAGGCCTACACCGAGCTGCTCAGCCAGTTCCCGGGCAAGAAGGTCGTGATCCGCATGCTCGACGCCGGCGCCGACAAGCCGCTGCCGTTCCTGACTCCGGAAGACGAGCCGAACCCGGCCCTCGGCCTGCGTGGCCTGCGCACCCTGCGCGCCCACATGGACGTGCTCGAAGGCCAGCTCAAGGCGCTCGCCGCCGCCGACGCCGCAACCGACGCGAACCTGTGGGTCATGGCCCCGATGGTTGCCGACCAGCATGAGGCCGACTACTTCGTCAAGCTCGGCAAGAGCTTCGGTCTGAAGTTCGTGGGCGCGATGGCCGAAGTGCCGTCGATCGCCCTGATGGCCGACAAGGTGGCTGACGTGGCCGACTTCGTGTCCATCGGCACTAACGACCTGACCCAGTACACCCTTGCCGCCGACCGTACCCTCGGCTCCGTGGCCAACTATCAGACCGCATGGCATCCGGCGGTGCTGCGCGCCATCAAGATGATCTGCGACGCGGGCAACGCCAAGGGCATGCCGGTGGGCGTGTGCGGCGAGGCCGCGGCCGATCCGGATCTGGCGGTCGTGCTGGCCGGTCTCGGCGTCAACTCGCTGTCCATGACCCCGGTGGCGCTGGACGATGTGCGCGCCTCCCTCGCCGAAGTCACCTTCGAAGAGGCCAAGGCCAAGGCGGCCGCAGCCCTCAACGGCGACTTCTACAAGCCGGCCGAGTGATTTTTCCCCCTTCTTTCTTTCGCTCGGCTATTCCGGACTTTGCGGCTGCGTTATCGTGGCCGCAGGGTTCCGCCACTGCAAATGTGCCTATGAGAGCGATTCGGTTCTGATAGGCCCTGTTTCCCGGAATGACCCCGTTCCGTGCGATCGCCGCGCGGACGGGGTCGTTTCGGTTGCGGGTTGCGTCGATTGCTGCGATTGCGTCGATTGCGCCACCGGCGTAGACGCGTCATACGGCCGCGTCGCGTCACGCGCATGCGCGATACTGGAAGCATGAAGATTTCCGCAGATTTCACCGTCATTCCCGACGCGTTCGCTAAGGCGGCGCCGCCTGAGAACTGCATCGACGGCACTCCGATCGTTTCCTTCCCCTTCTATATCGACGAGCTCGACCCGTCCGTGCAGTTTCTGCATTGGGAATTCGTCGATCCCGATTCCATTCCGGTGTGCGGCTTCCAGTGGAACCATTGGTCGCTCGCCAATCTGCCCGTGGACGCGCTGATGTACGATTTCAACGATTCACATGCATTGGCGATTCCGGCCGATTTTTCCCGCACGGTTTCCGCGATGATTCCCGAGACGGTGCAGGGACGCACGTCCGCCGCATCGCCGTTGTTGAAAGGCCGTAGCGACGATCCGGCCGTCACCATGCGTTACAACGGTCCGTACCCGCCCGACCAGGACCACGACTACTACCTGCACGTATGGGGCACCACCGCGCCTCTCAATGGTCTCAATCAAGGCTTCTGGCTCAACGAGATGGAACGCGCGTTGCGTAATTCCGGTGCGATCGCGGACCAAGGCGCTATCTTCCTGACCGGCAAGGCGTGACCGGCGAAACCGGCGAGAACAGCCGGCAAGGCGCAAACCGCGTAATCGCAAGAAAATACCAAAGAATACCGCAAACGTAAACAAAACAAACGAAAGGAACCTACATATATGGCATGCACCACGATTCTGGTCGGCAAGGACGCAAGTTATGACGGATCGACCATCATCGCCCGCAATGAGGACAGCGCGAACGGCGAATTCTGCCCGAAGCGCTTCATCGTCGTCAAGCCGGACGAGCAGCCGCGCCACTACAAGAGCGTGCTGTCCCACGTGGAAGTCGACCTGCCGGGCGAGCCGCTGCAGTACACGGCCGTGCCGAACGCGGATCTGAAGGAAGGCATTTGGGGCGAAGCCGGCGTCAACGAGGCGAACGTGGCCATGAGCGCCACCGAAACCCTCACCACCAACGAGCGCGTGCTCGGCGCCGACCCGTTCGTGGAGCTCACTCCGGCCAAGGGCAAGGAAGGCGAAGACGGCTACGAGCCGGAAGTGCCCGGCGGCATTGGCGAAGAGGACTTCCTCACCCTCGTACTGCCGTACGTCAAGACCGCCCGTGAAGGCGTGGCACGTCTCGGCGCGCTGCTCGAACAGTACGGCACGTACGAAATGAACGGTGTCGCCTTCTCCGATGTGGATGAGATCTGGTGGCTTGAAACCGTCGGCGGCCACCACTGGATCGCCAAGCGTGTGCCGGACGAGGCATACGTGACCATGCCGAACCAGCTCGGCATCGACGAATTCGACCTCGACGACGCGCTCGGAAACCAGGAAGAGCACATGTGCTCCGCGGACCTCGGCGAATTCATCGAACGCAACCATCTGGACCTGGCCGTGGAGAACGTCACCCCGTTCAACCCGCGCGACGCGTTCGGCTCCCACTCCGATTCCGACCACGTCTACAACACCCCGCGCGCCTGGTACATGCAGCGTTTCCTCAACCCGTACGACGAGCAGTGGGACGGTCAGGACGCCGACCACCAGCCGACCGCGGACGACATTCCATGGGCTCGCCAGCCTGATCGCAAGATCACTATCGAAGACGTGAAGTACGTGCTGAGCTCCCACTACCAAGGCACCCCGTACGATCCGTACGGCAAGCTCGGCGACCAGCATTCGCGCCACATGTTCCGTCCGATCGGCATCAACCGTCAGAGCCAGCTGTCCGTCATGCAGATTCGCCCGTACCGCCCGCAGGTCAACCGTGCCGTGCAGTGGATTGCCTACGGTTCCAACCCGTTCAACACGCTCGTGCCGTTCTTCCCGAACGTCGACTCCACGCCGAAGTACCTCGAAGACACCACCACGCGCGTCACCTCCGAGAACTTCTACTGGGAGAACCGCATCATCGCGGCCCTGTGCGACGCCAGCTTCGCCGACACCGCCAACGCGGTGGAGCGCTACCAGGAGAAGACCGGCGGCATGGGCCACCGCATGGTAGCCGCCACCGACGAGCAGATCGACCGACTGGTGGAAGGCGTGGTCGACGAATTCGACGCCGAAGACGAGATCGGCGACGTGCAGCCGATGGAACCGGACGAAATCATCGAAGCCGTGCGCAACGGCGAAGCCCGCGAAGTGCTCGCCGCCGCCAACGAGACCATGGCCGCGCAGCTCAAGGAGGAAACCGACAAGCTGCTCGACTCCGTGCTCTACACCACCAGCATGAACATGAAGAACGGCTTCCACATGTCCGACTTCTGATATTTTCTGCGATTGCGCAATCGCAAGAAATTCCACGAAAACCCGCGTAGCAACCGGCTTCCGCACAGCGTTCGCCACAAACAGTTCCGTATGACGGTCGGCGCGCGTCCGCTGTGCGGGAGCCGGTTTTCTTTGGTGGCGCGTGCTTATTAGAATGGCAATCGTCTTTGCTTTTCCGCTCGTGCCGGCGCGCGTTGCATAGGCGATGTCTGTCGCGTACGTTGTGCGCCATACAGCGGAATGCTTTCCCAAGAAAGGAACCCAGTGACCAGCATTGAGGATTTCACCAGCCAATACGGTCTGGTGCAGAAGATTGATGCGTTCGGCTATCTCGATTATCTGAAGAACAATCCGGATGCGCCGCGCAAGCACGGCAAGGTCGTCCTCGTCACCGCCGACACCCCGCTGAAGGCGTCCCGCGGCGAAGGCAAGACCACCACTACGATTGCGTTGATCGATGCGTTGCGCGAACGTGGCATCGACGCGGCCGCCGTGCTGCGCCAGCCGAGCATGGGCATCACCGCAGCCGGTTCCAAGGGTGGCGCGTCGGGCGGCGGCAAGGCCTCCCTGACCCACCCGGAGCTGATCGACTGGGGTCTGTGCGGTGAAATGGGAGCCATCGAGGCCGCCCAGAACCTGTTGGTCTCCTTTGCGGAGAAGGCTGTTGACGACGGCAAGCTGGACACCATCCTCGTACCGCGCGTCTCCGAAGTGCCGTCCCGTTCCCTGCGCCAGATCGCAGTGGACCGTGGAAAGGGCGACGTGGCTGAGCGTGTGGTGCTCACCCCGACCTGCGAGCTCATGCAGATCGTTGTGCTGTCGCGTTCCATGGATGAGATCTCCGAGCGCGTTGCCAAGATGGTCGCCGGCACGAAGGATGGCAAGGCCGTGACCTTCGGCGAATTCGTTGACCTGTGGCGTATCACCGGCATCCTCGGCGACGCCGTGAAGCCAGCCAAGACGGAGACCGTGAACGGCTCTCCGGTGTACGTGCACGGCGGCCCGTTCGCCAACGTGTCCATCGGCATTCCGACGCTGGTTTCCGTGGAGATGGCGTGCGCATTGCATGACGTGGTCATCGTCGAAGCCGGTTATGGTACCGACGCCGGCGCGCAGAAGTGGCTGGACATCGCCTGCCGTGAATACGGCGCGCAGTGGCCGTCCGCGGCCATCGTCGTGACCCGCGCTTCCACGTGGCGCGACGATCCGGATCTGGCATGGCGCTACCCGTTCCATGTGCAGCGCCTCGAAGGTCTTGATATTCCTACCTTCCCGCTTATCAACCTGTGGGATGGCGAGGATGATCAGATTCCGGCGCTCAAGGCCACGGCCAAGGAACTGGAGTTCCGCGATCCGATCATCGGCAACCTGTACCGCGACGGTGGCGACGCGCTCGCCCCGCAGCTCGATGCGTTCGTCGATGCCGTGATGAACGGTTCTATGCCGGCCGAACCGCACAGCCACAAGGGCATGGCTCTGGTGGAGAACGTGCGTTGGGTGGCCGAGCATGCGTATGGCGTTCCGGCCGACCGTGTGATTCTGAAGGACGGTTTCGCCGAGTCGTTGCAGGCCGCCGAGGGTCTGTGCGCCAGCGCGGGCATCGATTTCGGCTCGCTTGCTCTGGTCGCGGTGAAGTCCCCGGCCACCATGACCGACAACGACCGCGCTCCGGAAGCCGAGCGCACCGTCACGCTGAAGAAGGTCGAAGTGCATTCCGGCGCGGGCCTGGTGCACGTGAACCTCACCACGTCGCTGACCACCCCGATGCCGAAGATCGTCTGATTTTCTTGCGATTGCGCCGCGTGGCGGTACGTCCCGTACCGTCGAGGGCGCTCGCTAATCGTTGATTCGGCGTAAATACAAAGCCGCTGGTCCCGTTCGGGCCGGCGGCTTTTTTTCGTGGGTGATACCTTTACGTTGTCCGTTTGTGGGTGCGGGCGTGCTTGCATGTGCGCCCCCTTTTGCTCACGAGTTGCGGAATGGGGCGATTTTTCTCTCTTATGAGCAAAAGGGGGTATGATTACTGACGATTTTGCCGGTTTTCATACCCCTTTTCGCTCACGTCCCGTAGAAAAGGCCCGTTTCTCGCTTTTGTGAGCGGTCGGGGGTGCTGATATTGCGATTTCCCTGCCGTAGTCAGGCGAGCTTCCTAGACGTGCTTCCCGTAGGTGAGGTGAGAGGTTTGCAATATGGGCAAACCTCGAAGGAACGGTGGAACTTCGTCAGAAGTTTCCACCGTTCCAGCCCCAGTCAGTCGTGGCGGTGTAGCGGATGTATGTGCGGTCGGCCGGAATGCCCAGCTCCTTGCCCAGCGCGGCCATGATCTGCTCCGTCAGCTTCTCCCAGGCGGAACCCGGCACGGAACGGCCGAACACATTCACTTCCACGTATGCGGCCGGCTTGGAATCGTCACCGCCGAAATAAATCGGCATATTGTCTTCGAACGGGCACATCAGCCAGCCTTCAGACTTGCCGGGAACGGCAGAAATCGCCTTGCCGTAGGCCGTCTTCAGCGCCTCGCGCTGCCCAGGGGTGGTGGATACGGAAACGTGCGTGTGGATGACTGGCATTGCTGCTCCTTGCAATCGTTGAAATATATTGTTCTTCGTTACCCAAGTTTAGGTGGTCTGCGCGCGAGTGTTAAATATCCCGTGTGAGAAAACTGATTGAACAGCTTATGAAATTCGGCATTGTGGGTGTGATCGCCTTCATCATCGACTGGGGTATTCTAAACATTCTCGTCGGCGCCTTCCACATGCACAACGTGCTCGCCGCCACCATCTCGTTTATCATCTCGTTGATCTTCAACTATGTCGCCAGCATGAAGATGGTGTTCAAGCATCGTGAGGACATGGCTCGCTGGATGGAGATCGTCATCTTCGTGGTCGGCGCGGTGATCGGCCTGTTTATGAACGACGCCATCATCTGGATTTCCACATACGGCATGAACCATGATGCGTATGTCTCTCAAAGCGCCGAATATCTGATCCGTACCAACGTGGGCAAGCTTATCGCCACCGCCGTGGTGATGGTGTGGAACTTTGTGACGCGCAAGTGGTTGTTGGACGATACGCACACCAACGCCACGAACCGTCTGAAGAAGAAGGAAAACCGCCTGAGCCCGGAGGAGCTGGAAGCCAAGTGGGAGAACAGCTTCTCGCACAAGCTGGGCGTCTGGTCGCTGGAGCACACGCCGAAGGGCTGGCCGAAGTAGCTGGCGGCGTTTCGTATACGGCATACGAAAAGGCGCGTCCGAATCGGATTTTTATTGCGATTCGGACGCGCCTTTCTGCGGTTGGCGTACGTTTCCTGGGATTGCCGGCTCGGTTATACGGTTCACACACTCACGTTGGTAAGCGTCGGCTGTTCGGTGGATTCTTTGATCTGCTTGAAACCAAGCATCGCGATCGCCAGCGACGTCAACGCCAACGCCGTCACCACAATGAAACCGCCCCGCGAGCCCATGCGGTCGATGAACTGTCCGGCGATCGCGGAACCGACCGAACCGCCGATCGAATTCATTGCGCCCATCCAAGCCATACCCTCCGTGAAACGTGTGGGCGGAACCAGGTGCAGCATCAGCTGGTTGCCGTTCACCCACGTCGGAGCCTGGCAGACGCCGATGCACAGGTAGATGATCATGATCACCCATAAATGCTTGGCGAACATGAACGAACCGATTCCAAGATTCACCACCGCAAGACAGAAGTAGAAACGCTTCCACAGTGGAATCGTCCAATTTTTCGCACCATACACGAGCGCGCCGATCAGAGAGCTGAACGAGAAGCAGGCGAACACGAATCCCGTGAACTGCTTCATATGCGCCTCGGTGGCGAATGCCACGATCGAAATGCCGGCGGCCGACTGGAACGCGCCCAGGCCGAACCACGTCACACACACCGCGATCAGGCCCGGACCCCAGATCGACTCCTTGCGTCCGGCCTTCACCTCCGCCTCGGCCTTCTCCATCGCAGCCTGCACCTCGGCCGCCGTCTTGCCTTCCGCACGCGCCTTGTTGCGCGCGTACTCCACCGCGGCCTCGGCCTGCAGCGCCTTGGACCGGGCGGCCTCGCGCTCGCGGTACTCCTTGCGGGTCATGCCCGCCTCGCGGGCCAGCTGGGTCTGCGACTTCGGCTCGGTCGTAAGCTCCGTCAGGAACATCAGCGCGCCGATCACCACGCACATGCCGGTGAACGAGAACGCCAGCAGTCCGGAGATCACGGCCAATGTGGACGCCAGCGGATTGCCGATAACCCACATGCACTCGTCGAATACGCCGGACAGCGACAGCGCACGGTTCGTCTTCTCCGCATCGCCCTTGAGCAGCGTCGTCCAACGTTGACGGCTCATCGCGCCCCACGGCGGAATCGCGGCCATGAACGGCACTATGCAGAACAGGATCCACGACGGCACGCGTGCGGTGATGCAGGAGACCAGCGCGATCGCCGCCACCATCCACACGATGATTGTGGGAATCGACACCTGCCGTTGACCGAATTTGTCGACCAGCTTGCCGAGCACCGGGCTCGCCACGGCCAGCGCGATCGCCTGCACGGCCGTCAGCGCGCCCGCCAGCGAATAGTTGCCGTAGTAATGCTGCACGGAAATCGTGATCGTCATGCCGACCATTGGGAACGGCATGCAGGCGATTACCGATCCGACGGAGAATCGCGCGGTGTGCGGTATGCGAAGCAGCTCCGCATACCCTCCGAAAAGACGTTGGCCGATGTCTTTGACGCCGACGAGGACATTGTTGGTCATGCTTGCCGCTCCTTTCCGCTCACGGTTTCGCTCGTGACGTCCGCAGCTTTGCGTCGCGTGCGGACTGATGGTGGTGGTTCCCCTGAATTATTGGTTAACCGCTTCCGATACCAGCTCGCTGCCCCAGCCGTCCGAACACGTCAATCGATTGACATGTTTGACATGCCGCACACGGGGAGAAAGGTGGGATGGTGCGTGTTGTTTGTGTGTCTTTGTTGACCAAGGCAACTTTATGCGCAGGTACCGTCGTGACACG
Organism: uncultured Bifidobacterium sp.; assembly: GCF_959020155.1. Lineage (GTDB taxonomy): Bacteria > Actinomycetota > Actinomycetes > Actinomycetales > Bifidobacteriaceae > Bifidobacterium. The sequence goes on along the minus strand of NZ_CAUERC010000003.1, from coordinate 133,396 downwards.
CGGTACATTAGGGCAGGAACCAATATTCGAATCGACGAATTTTTTCACAGGGCCGGCGACCGGCGAAACGTGCTGAGCCAGCACGTGGCCGGCAGGTCCGAAACGCAAGAAAGGCGGCCAATATGCCGGCGACAACCATCCATTTCGTGCGCCACGGCAAAGTGGAGAACCCCGGGCACCTGCTGTACGAGCGGCTGCCCGGTTTCCACCTGTCCGACGTGGGCGTGCGCATGGCGCAGGCCACCGCGCATTACATCGCGGTCAGCCCGCAGCTGAACACCGTATCCGCCGTCTACTCGTCGCCGCTGGAACGCACGCGCGAAACGGCGGGGGAGATCCTCGAATCGCTGAATTCGGTACGTGGACTGCGCGGCGAGGAACCGCTGGAGCTGCAGACGGACGAACGCCTCATCGAAGCGCGCAACGAATTTCGCGGCAAGCGTATCGGCTTCGGCGAAGGCGCGCTGTGGAAGAACGGCAACTGGAAGCTGGTACGCAACCTGTGGAAGCCGAGCTGGGGCGAAAGCTACCAGTCGATCGCGCATCGCATGCAGGACTTCGCCCTGGAGAAAGTGGCGGAATATCCCGGCAAACAGATCGTGGTGGTCAGCCACGAATCGCCGATTTGGAGCTACCGGCACATGCTGGAAACGGGGCACCCCGAACACAACATGCTGTTGCGCCACACCGCGCTCGCTTCTATCACCTCCATCACTTACGATTGCAATACCGGGAAAATAATGTCCATTACGTACGCCGATCCGGCGGCGGACGTCGAATAATGTGAACCAAAACATGCGGTGGCTCAATCGCGGTCGGGGATGACTGCGGTTCGGGCCGGCCGCACGATATACAAGGAGAAAGTATGTCTTTTGTATACGACCAGAAGGTCGTCGACTCGATGTACGGCTCGCACGTGGTCTCCATGGCAGTTGACTACGGTGTCGATCTGGTCAAGATGTGGCCGTTGCAAACGAACCAGGAACTGGAAAACGATGTCAAATATGCGGAGAACCTGCAGGTGATGTTCTCCGGCATGATGACGCAGGTGCTGCTGAAACGCTCCGAAGAAGTCGACCAGTCGGTTGCGGAAGCCGTATACGAAGGCATGGATGTGCTTCCCGGCGTCGATCCGGAAATCATCCGCACGCTGATGGATGCCAACCGCGCCTATGACGTGATGGCCTCCTACCACGGGGTCGACGGCATCGAACTGTTCATGGAAACCGCCAGAATACTCGGCATCGACGTGGAGACCCGAATCGAAAAGGAAATCCAAGACCTCATGGAGAACCTCTCACGCACTATGCGCAGCGCCTCCGGATTCGAAGTCGACGATGACGTGGCGGAAAACGTCGGCATCTGCCAGTCGGCCACGGTGGACCGCAACGAATTCGCAAGACGCTACCTCGCCTCGATGACGGTTCTCGACGCGCTGATAAACCTCATGTGCTATGGCACCGACGATTCGCAGGAGCAGGCCATCCGCGTGCTGCCGGTGCTGCTGTTCGTCAACTCCATGCGCAACCAGCTGTCGATTCCGCCCACTTTCATCAACGCCGAACAGCTCATCAACCTGTTTGGTCTGCGTGACACCGCCCGCCAGTTCGGACGGCCCCAGTCGGTGTTCGACAGCTCGTTCAACCCGCTGACGTTCTCCACCACCGTCAAGTACCTCGCTTTCTTCGCGGGGCAGGAATGGCTGCGGCATATGAGGTTCCTGGAGTGGGACCCGAAGCAGGCCGAACAGGACGCCAAAGACGAGGACGAGCGCAAAAGCAGGGAAGCGCTCGCAAAGAAATACAATTTGACGAGCGATGGCGATAACGCGGCTTCCGACGCGGATTTGGATTCGTCTGCAGACTCGAATTTGTCTGAGGATTCGGACTCGTCGGAAGAGGCCGGTTCGGAGCCGACCGAGGAATAAGTGTTGCGGGCGGTCGTGTGACGTCTGACGGTGAAGGCTTTGCGTGTACTTGTGTTGCGTGCGCTTGTGCTTGCGCTCGAATTGCGCGTGGCCGTCGCCTATCCCACGCGTTACATCCGCAACGACGTCACTACCCGTAACGAATGATCTGAAACGAATAATCCCGGTATCCTGCGATTGCACAGGATACCGGGATTATTCGTTATTCGTTATGGTGTGCCACGTTTTGTGTGGCGATAAGGCGGGGGCAGAGCGAAATCAGAGCTGCTGATCGGTGCCGTTCGCCGAATCATTCGGTACTGCCGAAGCGTCCGAATCCGCCGGAGCGTCGGTATTCGGCTGCTCGTGCGGATGCTGGAACTGGGCCGGCACTTCCGGCATCGGCGGAATGGACGGTGTCGGAGGCATGGTCGGAACAGCCGGCATCGGAGGCATAGATGGTACGGACGAAGCCTCCGCCAGCGGATTCTGCTGAGGTGCGGCGTATTGCGGCGCGGCGTGCTGCTGCGCGGCGTCATACTGCGGTGCCGGAGCTGTGTACGAATCGGCCGGAGTCGCTGGTGCCGTGTACGGCGTGGCCGGTGCCGCAGCCGCCGGATTGGTCGGCAGCGGGACGTTGCCGTACGAGGTGGCCTGCGCCGCATACGGGTCTGCCGGAGCCTCGCCCGTGGCAGGAGCCCATGCGTTGGAAGCCGTAGGAGCGTCGAAACGCGCGCCTTCCGGATTGGAATCGCGGGCCATCAGCACAAAGTAGAACACACCGCTGGCAATGAAGGCCAGCACGCCGAGGATCAGCAGGACAACGCCGCCGATGCTGACGCTGTTGCCTGCCTCCAACGACCTGAACGAAAGACTGCTGCCGATGATGAGGATCAGACCGATGGCGAAGAAGATTCCGGCGGCCGCCTGTACCGCGTAGATGATGGCCAGCACGGTGCCACGCATGTTGATGTCATGCAGACGACGTACGCCAAGCGCGATGGTCGGCACAAGCACGACGAGTCCCCAAATGGAGGAGAACGAGTCTCCGACGGTGGCGATCACGCCGGAATCGGTGAGGTTCCTCAACGTGCGGAACACGAGTCTCAACACGAAAGTGACGACGGTATAGGTGAGGAACCACCACCAGAACTCGCTACGCGAGGCGCGGCCCTTGAACACCGCGTACTTCTTGAAGAAACGGACGATCGCCTCGCCCAGGTTGCAGCCATATGCGGGCATGTCAAGCGGCGCGGTCAATGCGAAGAAGCTATTGCCCGACTGCGGTTGCGGTGCCGGCTGCCCGTAATTCGCGGCTGGAGCCTGGCCGTACTGAGGGGCCTGTCCATATTGAGGGGCCTGAGCGTACTGCGGAGCCTGGTTGTATTGCGGTTGCGGTGCTTGGCCGTACTGCGGAGCCTGACCATACTGAGGTGCCTGGTTGTAGTTCGGGGCGGCGTACTGGGGCGCCTGCGCCTGCCCGTAATCCGGCGTGCCGTACTGCGGTGCCGGCTGCGGCACCTGCGGATTGTATTGGTTGGGGTCCGTCATTAGAGTGCCCTTTCACAAAACGGTGACTAAAGAATAAAGAAAGTCGCTTCATACATTACTCCTTTGCCGATGTGAAGATAGGGAAAAATATTGCAGTATGGAACGCTGCGGAAGAAAAACGGCGATTGGGTCGTGGCACGTCCGGTTTGCGCGGCACAATGGAGCCTATGACTGAAGTTGAAAATACCAAACCGGAACTTCCTGAAAACGTTCGTGTGCGTTTCTGCCCGTCCCCGACCGGCATTCCGCACGTCGGCATGGTCCGCACCGCACTGTTCAACTGGGCTGAGGCCCGCCACACCAAGGGCACGTTCGTGTTCCGTATCGAGGATACGGACGCCCAGCGCGACTCCGAGGAAAGCTACAACCAGATCATCGAGGCCCTGAATTGGCTGGGCATCGACTGGGATGAAGGCATCAACGTGGGTGGCCCGGACGGCCCGTACCGCCAGTCCGAGCGTGGCGACATCTATAAGGACGTCGCAGCCAAGCTGCTCGAAGCCGGCTACGCCTACGAATCCTTCTCCACTCCTGAGGAGATCGAGGCCCGCAACGTGGCCGCCGGCCGTCCGAAGGCTTTCGGCTATGACGGCTACGATCGCAACCTCACCGAAGAGCAGAAGGCCGCGTTCCGCGCGGAAGGCCGCAAGCCGGCCCTGCGTATCCGCATGCCCGACGAGGACGTCGCTTTCGACGACCTTATCCGCGGTCGCATCGAATTCAAGGCCGGTTCCGTGCCGGATTACGTGATCGTGCGTCCGAACGGCGACCCGCTGTACACGCTGACCAACCCGGTCGACGACGCCATGATGCGCATCAACGTGGTGCTGCGCGGCGAGGATCTGCTGAGCTCCACCCCGCGTCAGATCGTGCTGTACCGTTACCTGATCGAGCTGGGCGTGGCCAAGGAAATGCCGCTGTTCGGCCACATGCCGTACGTCATGGGCCAGGGCAACAAGAAGCTGTCCAAGCGCGATCCGGAATCCAACCTGTTCCTGCACCGTGACAACGGCTTCATCCGTGAGGGCCTGCTGAACTACCTGGCGCTGCTGGGCTGGTCCATCGCCCCCGACCGCGACGTGTTCTCCATGGACGAGATGATCGAGAAGTTCGACGTGCGTGACGTCAAGGCCAACCCGGCCCGCTTCGACATCGACAAGGCCATCTCCATCAACGCCGAGCACATCCGCATGCTCGAACCGCAGGACTTCCTGAACCGTTCCGTGCCGTACCTCAAGCGTGACGGCGTGGTGTCCGCCGATTCCTGGGACGCGCTGACCGACCGTGAGCGTGAGGTGCTCACCGCTGCCGCTCCGCTGGTCCAGCCGCGCGTGCGCCTGCTGGGCGAAGTGGCCGGCATGGTCGGCTCCCTGCTGTCCACCGAAGGCTACATCGAGCCGGACGCCGACGCCAAGAAGCAGCTGAAGGATTCCGCTCCGGCCGTGCTCGACGCTGCGATCGCGGCGCTGGACGCCGTTGCTGAGGGTGATTGGAAGACCGACTTCCTGCACGAGACGCTGAACAAGGCGCTGGTCGAAGACGGCGGCTACAAGCCGCGTCTGGCTTTCGGCCCGGTGCGCGTGGCCATGAGCGGCCGCCGCGTGTCCCCGCCGCTGTTCGAATCCATGGAAATCGTCGGCAAGGACGTTGCCATGGCTCGACTCAAGGGCCTGCGCGAGCACCTGTGAGCCGTTGAGCTGCTGACTGTTAGCTGAATGATGGAAACCCGCCGGAGTGATTCGGCGGGTTTTCGTTTATGCGGAAGGCTGGTGCGGAATGGCGGAAAATAGCGCGACACGCCGTAAGTTGCGCGACTGTGCTGTTTCGCGTATATTTATCACTCGTTGCGGTTCACAGCCTAGCTGAGAATCACAGCGATAACTCAAGCCCCCGTCGTCTAGCGGTCTAGGACTACGCCCTCTCACGGCGCCAACACCGGTTCAAATCCGGTCGGGGGTACGACGGACAACTTTTTGAAGTTGCCACGCCAGCCAAATTGGGATGTGGTGTAATTGGCAACACAGCTGATTCTGGTTCAGCCATTCTTGGTTCGAGTCCAGGCATCCCAGCCAATGAGCCCTCGCAGATGCGAGGGTTTTTTGTTTTTCGCACCTGTCTGTTCACGTCGCTTTGGGCGGTGGGTTGATGGATTTTGCCGGATGCGATGTGGCAGCGCAATCTGCTGACGCCCTGCGTGAATCGCACATGTAATCGCCCAATGTTGCATTACCCTAGAAGTATGACCGAATTGCAGCATGCCGCCAAAGCCACGCGCCCGCGCATCCAACCAGCGGAAGAGGGGGACCGTCGACCGCTTTCCGTATCCGCACGGCTCGGCCGCCTGCAATTCCACCAGTCCGGCAAATTCCGCGTATTGCAATTCGCCGACATCCAAGACGGGCCGAAAGTCAGCAAAGACACCATCAGCCTCATCGAGGCCTCGCTTGACGCCACACGCCCCGATCTTGTTATTTTCAACGGCAACCAGATCGCCGGATATGATTCCGCATACGCGCTGACCTTCCGCAAGCGTCGCTGGGACGCGCGTCCGGCATCCGCATCGTCCGAAGCGTCCGGGGAACGCTATGCGGCCGCATTGGAACACACCCGCGAATTGGTGCGAGCCACCATCGAACAACTGGTCCACCCGCTTGCCGACCGCGGCGTGCCGTGGGCTGTGACGTTCGGCAACCATGACTTCCAGTGCGGGCTCGACAATGACGAGATCGAAAGCATCTGCCGCGAATTCCCAGGGTGTATCAATCCGGAACGCGCTGCCGACGGCACGACGGGCATCGCCGTGAAACATGGTGTGAAACATGATGTCGGTGATATGGAACAGGACTTCGGATTGCCGGAACAGCCTGTGATCGCGTGCGCGCCCGGCACATTCGCGTTGTCGGTGACGGACGTCGATCGCACGTATGACGTGTTGGGCTTGGTCCTGCTGGATTCGGGCGATTACGCGCGTTCCGGCGGCTACGGAAGCCCGTCGGAAGCCGCGCTGCGCTTCCTGGCGGATGCGCCGGGGCTGATGGCGGCGCAATCGCAATACCAGCAATCGCCCCAATCGCAGCAAGATCGGCAAGACGCGCAGGAATTGCCGCACGAACCGCATAAGACGCCGTCCACGCTGCCATGCATGGTGTTCCAGCATTTCCCGATCGAACAGTATTACCGCCTGCTCAAGCCGGTCGCGGCCACCGCTGCGCGCGCGATTGAAGGATACCGCAACTTCGCGGGGCGGCATTTCGTGCTCAACGAAGACAAAACGCAGCCCGGAAGCTATCTGGGGGAGGGCGTCAGCTGCCCGGATGCCGACAGCGGCGAATTCGCAATCCTTGACAAGGCGGGATATTTTGCGATTTCCGCCGGGCACGACCACCGCAACGCCTTCGTCGGTTCCGTGCCGGTCGGAATCGACGGTGACCGGCAGATGATGATGGTCGCCTCGCCGACCAGCGGTTTTGGCTCATACGGCCCGGTGCCGGCCAAGCGTGCCGCTCGACTGTTCGAATTCGACATCCGCCACCCGTACGAGCCGCGCACGCAGCTGTTGGAATACGACGAGCTGGTGGGCAAACCCAGCGCGGGCAAGGCCTACGCCTACGGCATGACCAGCGAATCGAAGCCCGATTCGGAAGGCATGGACCTGCTCCACAGGCCGACGTGGTGGAGCAAGACGTGGAACAAGCTGGTCTCGCTGTTTCGCCGGTAGCTGTTTGTTGACTAGTCGTTCCGCCGGTAGCCTTTCCGGCGGTGACTATTCCTTTTCCCGACTTTTAGCTTTGAAATGAATACAAAAAAGCTGACGATGGGAACTTTCCATCGTCAGCTTTTACGTTACGTATGCGACTGGTCGCGGACCTGTCAGCGGCCGGAAGAGGCCTTGATCAGCGCGTCGGTGAGGTACTTTCCGGCGGCCATGACCAGCGGCGCGTAACGGCGGCCGGGATTGGCGCCCATACGGCCGTTCGGGCCGGAAATCGAAATAGCGGCGATCACCTGGCCGGACGCGTTGCGAATCGGCGCGGAAATCGAACACACGCCCTCATCGCGTTCATTGATTGACTCGGCCCAGCCGCGCTTGCGGACGGCGGTGAGCTTGGCCGCAGTGAACTTGGCGTGGCGAAGACCCTGATGCAGACGTTCGGAATCCTCCCAAGCCAGCAGAATCTGGGCTGCGGAACCGGCTTCCATGGACAGCATCGCACCAACCGGAATGGAATCTCGCAGGCCGGACGCGCGCTCGACGGCTGCGATGCAGACGCGCTGATCGCCCTGACGGCGGTAGATCTGCGCGGATTCGCCGGTGCGGTCGAGCAGGGTCTGCAGAATCGGCGCGGCGGCGGTCAACAGGCGGTCCTCGCCGGCTGCGGCCGCAAGTTCCGCGAATCGCGATCCGAGCACGAAACGACCGTGCTGGTCGCGCAAAACGAAACGGTGACGTTCCAGCGCGATCGCAAGACGATGCGCGGTCGGACGAGCCAGACCGGTCGCGGAAACCAGCTGTCCGAGTGTGGCTGGGCCGGATTCAAGAGCGTCGAGAATCTTGACTGTCTTGTCGAGCACGCCGACCCCGGAATGAATTTCGTTGCTTTGCGGGGTGGCTGCGTAATTGCCGTTTGCCTCGTTCGTGGCGTTCATGGCCTGCGTTTTGGGCATGGCGTTGCTCGTATTCGAAGAAGAAGTCATACGCTGAATTATGCCATCTCACATATTGAAATGCAAAATGTATGTGGTTCGCGACTGGGGTAAAGCAGATTATTTACCTTGCTTCCACCGGCTGGCGAAGCTGGGAAAATGCTGAAATTTCAACGATTGCGCATATGCCGTAAGAAGACGGGAAGTAACTTTTCCGCGTTTGCCGCGCTCGTCCCTCGTTCATATCTCATATACCGGCATGAAGGACCTCGAACCCGTTTCAAGCCCATAGGCTTATAGCACGAAGAATGCGGCAAGGCAATAGCCGCGAGGAAATTAGTGAGGAAAAATCTGAGGAGGTCCCACAATGGGAACTACATTGGCCGAGAAGGTCTGGGCCGATCATTTGGTACGCAAGGGTAGCGATGGGGCTCCCGACCTGCTGTACATCGACCTGATGCTCATGCACGAAGTGACCAGCCCGCAGGCGTTCGAAGGTCTGCGTCTGGCAGGACGCAAGCCACGTCACGTCGACCAGCTGATCGCCACGGAAGACCACAACACGCCGACCGTCGACATCGACCGTCCGAATCCGGACGAGACTTCGGCGCTGCAGCTGAGCACGCTGGAAAAGAACTGCAAGGATTTCGGCGTGCGTCTGTGCCCGCTCGGCGACGCTGACCAGGGCGTGGTCCACGCGTTCGCTCCGGTGCTGGGTCTGACCCAGCCGGGCATGACCATCGTGTGCGGCGACTCGCACACCTCCACCCACGGCGCGTTCGGTGCTATGGCCATCGGCATCGGCACCTCCGAAGTGGAGCACGTCATGGCCACGCAGACCCTGAGCCTGAAGCCGTTCAAGACCATGGCCGTGAACATCGAAGGCGACCTGCCGAAGGGCGTCACCGCCAAGGATATTATTCTGGCCATCATCGCGAAGATCGGCACCGGCGGCGGCCAGGGCCACGTTATCGAATACCGTGGCGAAGCCATCAAGAAGCTGTCGATGGACGCCCGCATGACCATCTGCAACATGTCCATCGAAGCCGGCGCCCGCGCAGGCATGATCGCCCCGGACGAGGTGACTTTCGAATACCTGAAGGGCCGTCCGCACGCGCCGGAAGGTGAGATGTGGGACAAGGCCGTCGAATATTGGAAGACGCTGAAGACCGATGACGATGCCGTGTTCGACAAGGAAGTGACCATCAACGCCGAAGACCTCGAGCCGTACGTCACGTGGGGCACCAACCCGGGCCAGGGCGTGAAGATCTCCGGCGTGGTGCCGGATCCGGCCTCCTTCAACGACGAGACCGAGCGTTCCGCCGCCGAGCGTGCCATCGCCTACATGGGACTGAAGCCGGGCATGCGCATCAAGGACATCGCCGTGGACACCGTGTTCATCGGATCCTGCACCAACGGCCGTCTTGAGGATCTGCGCGTGGCCGCCTCCATCATGAAGGGCCACCACAAGGCCGACAACATCCACCGCGTGCTCGTGGTGCCGGCATCCTCCCGCGTGCGCCTGCAGGCGGAAAAGGAAGGCCTCGACAAGATTTTCAAGGACTTCGGCGCCGAATGGCGTAACGCCGGCTGCTCCATGTGCCTGGGCATGAACCCGGACAAGATGGTGGCCCGCGAACGTTCCATCTCCACCTCGAACCGCAACTTCGAAGGCCGTCAGGGCAAGGGTTCGCGCACGCATCTGGCGTCGCCGGCCGTTGCCGCCGCGACCGCCATCCGCGGCACCATCTGCTCGCCGGCCGACCTGTGAGCCTGCTGCGAGCGGAAGCTGCGAACGCAATCGTAAGTAATCGAAATATCGAAATCGAATATCGATAGGCAATCGAAGGATTTGTTGACATGGAAAAACTGACTACCCTTACCGGCGTGGCCGTGCCGCTTCGCCGTTCCAACGTTGATACCGACCAGATCATCCCGGCCGTGTTCCTGAAGCGCGTGAAGAAAAGCGGCTTCGACGACGCCCTGTTCTACGCGTGGCGCCGCGACCCGGAATTCGTGCTGAACAAGCCGGAATACAAGCAGGGCAAGATCCTTGTGGCCGGCCCGGATTTCGGCATTGGTTCCTCCCGCGAGCACGCCGTGTGGGCGCTGCACGATTACGGTTTCCGCGTGGTGATTTCCTCCCGTTTCGCCGACATTTTCTACGGCAACACCGCCAAGAACGGCGTGCTGGCCGCAATTATGCCGCAGGAATCCATTGAGCTGCTGTGGAAGCTGCTGGACGAGGAGCCGGGCCGCGAAATGACCGTCAGCCTGGAAGACCGTACCGTCACCTGCGGCGATGTGACGTTGCCGTTCGAAGTGAACGACTACACCCGCTGGCGTCTGATGAACGGCTACGACGACATCGACCTGACGCTGCAGCACGAAGACGACATCATCGCATACGAGAAGATGCGCGCCGAAAAGTTCCCGTTCAAGCCGAAGACCCTGCCGGTCAAGCGCGAGCCGGAACAGCCGATCGAATCCGCCCGTGAGGGTGAATACCCTGATTGGCAAGGCCCGTTGGCCGATCGCGGCATCATCTGACGCGATGGCTGGTCGGCAGTGCAGTGCACTGCCGACAGGGCCTTGCCCGAGTCCGAAACGAGGGCAGCAATGAGCCTGCGCGCAGCGCAGTCCGTAATTGCAGATAGGCCCGTTGGCTGATCGCGACGGTAGCCCATTTCATCATTGGCTGACCGCAACCACATCTAACTTTTCCCAAGCCCGGCACCCAAGCCGGGCTTTTTGTTTACCTTCCATCACCTTTCCGCCAACAGCAAATTCCACAAAGCGGTGGCAAAGCGCGCGCAAAGCGGTGGTAAAATCATAATACGACGGCAAAGCGGCGGCAAAACGAGCGTAAAACGCGTGGTAGGTAAGGCGGTGATGGCCAATGGACGGTAGCGAGCACGATGATGCCTGGTGGTCCCGGGAGGTTCCTCGGATGCGTGAAGGCAACCGTTTGGAAGCGAAACGTGCCAAGGGCGGCCTGCCCCACAGTTTATGGGAGACGTACAGCTCCTTCGCCAATACCGAAGGTGGGCTGATTCTGCTGGGCGTGTCCGAGCATGAAGATCATTCTTTGTATATCACCGGAGTAGATGATGCGCGGAACATGGCGCAGGATTTTTGGAACATGGTGCATGATCCATCGAAGGTCAGTGCCGTTGTGCTGAGCGACAACGACGTGGTGATTCGCCATACCTCGCAGGGAGATGTTATTTCCATCGACATTCCTCGTGCGGCGAGGGACTGTATTCCCGTGTACGTGGGCCAGAATCCGATGACGGGCTCATACCGGCGTAATGGCGATGGCGATTATCTGTGCGATGAGGAAACGGTTCGTGCCATGCTTCGGGACAGTGACCTGCTTCCCTTGGACAGAACGATTGTTGAAGGCATGGGTGCTGACGCGCTCAACGCGGATAGCGTCGCATCATATCGTCGGCAGTTCAAGAACAGACGGCCCGGCCATCCATGGGTCGGATTGTCTGATGAGGATTTCCTGCTTCGCATCGAAGCGTTGCGGCTTGATGGTTCTCAGGTGCGTCCCACACGAGCCGGATTGCTGATGTTCGGTGAGGCGTGGCGAATCACGTCCGAATTCCCCTACTATTTCCTGGACTATCGCGAGGTCATGGACGACCAGGAGCGGTGGAATGACCGATTCACGTCGGATGATGGCACTTGGTCGGGCAACTTGTACGATTTTTGGGGCAAGGTGGTCAATCGTCTGCGGTCGGCTGTTGCCCATCCGTTCCAGCTTGATGCCGATTTGCATAGGATTGATGACAATCTGATGGATAAGGCCGTTCGTGAGGCTGTCACCAACACGCTCGTTCATGCCGATTACTTCATTCGCCGGGGCACGGTGATCATTCAGTATTACGACAGAATCGTATTGTCGAATCCCGGCAGCCTGCGTCTTTCCTCCGAAGAGGTGATGCAAGGCGGCATTTCGGATACGCGGAATCCCACGTTGATGAAAATGTTCAATCTGATTGGCATCGGAGAAAAGGCGGGCAGTGGTTTTGACGTGATGCGTGAAGGCTGCCTGTTCGCAGGAACCGCCGCGCCGGAATTGGAAGTGTTCGACGATCCGGGGCGTGTGCAGCTTACGTTGTATCCGCGCAAGATCGCCGGAGATTCCATGATCGCCGGAGCTTCTGCTGTTCCCGGAGTCTCTGCAGATGGCGGGGGCCCTGTTGGTGCGGAGTCGCCGACAATGCGGAATTCGGAGCATGGCACTGGTACGGTCCATAGGATTGGCGCTCGCGGGGCTGACCGTTTGAACGACATGGTCGGCACATTCGGCAAGAACGTGGCCCTACCTGCCGATTTCGGCAATGCGATCAGGCCGCAAAGCCAGTTGGAGAAAATCACCTATGCGTTGACGGTCGGCGGACCGCAACCCACCTCGTATCTGGCTGTGGTGCTGGGGCTTGGCCTCACCCGTACCCGGGAGATATTGGCCTCACTGGTGAAAGACGGTGTTATTGAACCAATAGGCGTCGGACGCGGACGCAAGTACCGTCTTGCCGAGCATACCGGCTCATGACGGCGTTCCGGTTCTCTGGACTTGACCTGGATCGAGAGCCCAAACTCGTCTGGGGAAGTCCTAGCCAAGGAGGTTTCCAAGGTGAGACGGGGCGTGCAGGCGGGACGTGTGTCGCGTTACAGTGGACATGACATTTCGTGTGTTCGCATCGCATATCCAAAACATGACACGAGAACAATTTCGGGGAGCAGTATGAGCCAGAGTTTCGCGCCGTTTTACGACGTCAATCGCACGTATGAAGACAACTATCTGCAGGGGCCGTTCGGTGCGTTCGCCGAAGTGATGAAGGGCGATTCCGCTGCCGGCGCCTCCGCGCAGTCTGCACAGACCACCCAGTCGCAGTCGTCCGACCAGGCCGAGGAATTCCTCGGCTTCCGCGTGAACCTGCCGTTTGGCATTCCCGCCGGTCCGCTGCTGAACGAGCGGTTCACCACCGCCGCCTTCCGCATGGGTTTCGATTTGGCGGTGTACAAGACGGTCCGCTCCCGCGCGTGGGGTTGCAACGCCTTCCCGAACGTGCTCGCCGTGCATCCGAAGAACGCAGACGGGTCGCTGGTTCCCGGCAGCGCCGAACTGGATGAAGGCGTGCTTGCCGACACCCGATATGAGCTTCCGATTTCGATCTCCAACAGTTTCGGCGTGCCGTCGCGTGACCCCGACGAATGGCAGCCGGACATGAAGAAGGCGATCGCCGCCGCCGGCGACGGGCAGCTGCTCGTGCCCAGCTTCCAAGGTTCCCGCGTGGACGGCATGGACCGCAAGGCGTACATCGCCGACCATGTCACCACCGCGCATCTGGTTACGGAAACCGGAGCCGGACTGATGGAAATGAACACCAGCTGCCCCAACGAAGGTCACAATCGCCTGCTGTGCCACGACCCGCATCTGGTGGGGGAAATCACGGAAGCCGTGAAAAACGAAATCGGCGATCGCCCGCTCATCGTGAAACTCGCCTACATTCCCAACGACACCGACCTGGAAACCATGGTCAGGGAAACCGTCGGACATGGCACCGTGCAAGGCTTCTCCACCATCAACACGATTTCCGCGCGCCTGGTGGACGCGAACGGCAACCAGGCGCTGCCGGGAGTCGGACGTGACCGTTCCGGCGTGTGCGGCAACGCCATTCGTGGCGCCGGTCTCGACATGGTCGGCAGGCTCGCCGCCATCCGTGAAAAACTCGGCTTCGACTTCGCCATCGTGGGCGTGGGCGGCGTGATCCGTCCTGACGACTACAAGGCGTACCGTGAGGCTGGCGCGAACGCCGTGATGAGCGCCACCGGAGCCATGTGGGATGCGAATCTCGCGCGCGAAATTAAGGAGACACTGCGCTGAATTCCGTTTTTCGCGAACATGCTACATGCCTTATGGCAAACTAAGCAGCAGTGTTTTTTGAGCTTGATCCAAAAGGGAATCGAAAGAGGTTGAGCGTGTCTGACAATAAGAACGACATTCTGCACGTCGAAGGCGGCAAGCCGCTGAACGGCACCATCAAGGTGCGCGGCGCGAAGAACTTCGTAAGCAAGGCCATGGTCGCCGCATTGCTGGCCCCGGGCACATCCGTGCTGAAGAACGTTCCGGAAATCCGCGACGTGCACGTGGTGTCCGACCTGCTGCGCCTGCACGGCGTGGACGTGACCGTGGACGGCGCGAACGGCGTGGTGACGATCGACGCCACCAACGTGCAACTCGCCGACGTGGCCGACGTGGACACGCTGTCCGGCTCGTCCCGCATTCCGATTCTGTTCTCCGGCCCGCTGCTGCACCGTCTGGGCGAAGCGTTCATTCCGGCGCTCGGCGGCTGCAACATCGGCGGTCGTCCGATTGACTTCCATCTGGAAACCCTGCGCAAGCTCGGCGCGAACGTGGACAAGGAACACAAGGACGGCATTCACATCACCGCTCCGAACGGTCTGCATGGCGCGAAGATCCACCTGCCGTACCCGTCCGTGGGCGCCACCGAGCAGACACTGCTCGCCGCCGTGCTCGCCGAAGGCAAGACCGAGCTTTCCGGCGCCGCCATCGAACCTGAGATCATGGATTTGGTGAGCGTGCTGCAGAAGATGGGTGCCATCATCTCCGTGGACGTGGATCGTACTTTCCGCATCGAAGGCGTCAAGGAGCTCAAGGGCTACACGCACACGTCTCTGACCGACCGCATCGAGGCCGCCTCCTGGGCGTCCGCCGCGCTCGCCACCCATGGCGACATCTTCGTCAAGGGCGCCACCCAGCCGGAAATGATGACCTTCCTGAACGTGTTCCGCAAGATCGGCGGCGAATTCGACATCACCGACAAGGGCATCCGATTCTGGCATCCGGGCGGAGATCTGAAGCCGGTGGCCATCGAAACCGACGTGCACCCGGGCTTCATGACCGACTGGCAGCAGCCGCTCGTGGTGGCGCTGACCCAGGCCAACGGCCTTTCCATCGTGCATGAGACCGTGTATGAGAACCGTTTCGGCTTCACCAAGCCGCTGGTGCAGATGGGCGCCACGATTCAGCTGTACCGCGAATGCCTCGGCTCCCTGCCGTGCCGCTTCCAACAGCGCAACTACAAGCATTCCGCGGTCATCTTCGGACCGACCCCGCTGACCGGCCGTGACATCGACGTGCCGGATCTGCGCGGCGGCTTCAGCCACCTGATCGCGGCGCTCGCCGCCAAGGGGCCGTCCAACGTGCAGGGCATCTCCCTGATTGACCGTGGCTACGCCGACTTCCGTGGCAAGTTGGAGGCTCTCGGCGCAGATTTCGACTGATTCGCTGCGATTGGTTCGATGAATCGGCTGCGGCTGATTTATTGCGATTGGCCAATCGTGATTGATGATTCGCAATTGAACAGTTGCGATTGACAGTCGCGTCGAACGCCCATGTTGCTTTCACCGGTACTCGCCTTGCGCGGGTGCCGGTTTTGTTTTATCCGCGATTGCCGCCGCCGCAATCGCAAACATGCTTTCCGTGCCTTCCGCATCTTCCGCACATTCCCTTTTCTGCCTTATCGCCCGTCTTTTCTGCATCATTTGACGGCCAAATGATGCAGAAAACGATGGCATGAGGCAGTAAAAAGCAAGATAACGCGGAAAACATCGATGACGAACGTATCGGCGGCCGGTGGCACAATGGAAGCCATGGCATCCAAAGGAAAACCGTCGCCGCGCTCCGCAGTGAAGCCGCTGAGCGACGAGCAAGTCGCAAAACTCGCGCAGAAGCATCATCTTGTAGACCCGACCCACGATTTCCCGACCGGTCCGCGCAAAGCCAACACCGCGGAAATCGAAGCGCAGAACCCCAAAGCCACGCATCGCCTGCTGACCGGCTGCGACGTGGTGCTGCGCAATCACAGCAAAGTGAAGGCCTGGGGCTTGGAACACGTGCCGGAAACCGGCCCGTTCATCACCGCCGCCACGCATGTGACCATGTACGACGTGTTCGTGCCGATGGTGTCGCTGTTCCATCAGGGCCGCCGTCCGCGCTACATGGCCAAGGCGGAAATGGCCAAATGGCCGCTGATCGGCAAATGGTTCCAGCTGGTCGGCATGCAGCCGGTGCAGCGCCGCGCGGGCAAGGCCAAAGCCATCGAGGAAACGTCCGTGGAAATCCTCACCTCCGGCCGTCCACTGACCGTATGGCCGGAAGGCACCGTGACGCGCGACCCGCAAAAATGGCCGATGAGCATGAAAAACGGCGTGGGCGTGATCGCCCTCGAATCCTCACGCCGACTCGGCTGCCAGGTGCCGCTGTACTGTGCCGTGACCTGGGGCGCGGCCAGCATCAACCACTGGTGGCCGTGGCCGCGCAAGAACGTGGTGATGTGCTACGACGAGGCGCTCGACTACGCGGACCTGCTTGACGGCTGCGATTCCTGGGGAGACGAAGTGCCGACGGACCGCGCCGACGAACTGACCCGCCGCATCCGCGTGCGCATGACCGAAATCATGGCCGAAATCCGCGGCGAACAGGCACCTGACGGCTACTGGGACTACCGCACCATGAGTCGCGTGAAAGACTGATTTTCCCCCACACACCCGTTCCGGCGGCGAACAAAATACGCGTGCGACCGGAACACGCGGCCGGTGTGCGTAGCCGGCGGTAGCATAAGACAACGTCGATTGAAAGCGGCGGCCGATGTGGCATACGCTCGGCCGCAAAAAGCAATCCAAATAATCCAAGGAGCAAAATTCATGGCGAATGTGACGGTACTGGGCGCTGGCGCTTGGGGAACGGCCTTCGGTCAAGTGCTTGCCGACGCGGGCAACAACGTGACCATGTGGGCCATCGAACCGGAAATCGTGGAAGGTATTCGTGACCATCACCACAACGGTGTGCGCCTGCCCAGCGTGGAAACGCTGCCCAGCAACATGACCGCCACCGGAGACCGCGCCGAAGCCGTGGCCAACGCCGACATCGTCATCGTGGCCATCGCCGCGCAGTTCGCACGCGTGGCACTGACCGAATTCAAGGGACTCATCCCCGAGACCGCGCTCGTGGCCTCCCTGATGAAAGGCATCGAACGCACCACCGGCAAGCGCATGGACGAAGTCGTCATGGAAACGCTCGACCTTCCGGCGGAACGCTTCGCCGCCATTTCCGGACCGAACCTGAGCAAGCAGATCGCCGACCGCGAGCCGGCCGCGACCGTGGTCGGATGCGCGAACATCGACAACGCGCGCACCATCGCCACCGCCTGCACCACCGACTACTTCCGTGCGTTCGTGACGCGCGACGTGATCGGCTTGGAAATGTGCGGATCGCTGAAGAATGTGGTGGCGCTCGCCGTGGGCATGGCCCGTGGCGCAGGCTACGGCGAGAACACCGCGGCCATGATCGAAACCCGTGGCCTTGCCGAACTGACCGCGCTGGGCGAGGCGGCCGGAGCCGATCCGAAGACCTTCGCCGGACTTGCCGGCGTGGGCGACCTCATCGCCACCTGCGGTTCCCCGCTGAGCCGCAACTACACGTTCGGTTCCAACCTCGGCAAGGGTCTGAGCGTCGAAGAGGCCACCAAGGTGAGCAACGGCGTGGCCGAAGGCGTGCCGACCACCGACGCGGTGGTGGCGTTGGGCAAGCAGTACGGTGTGCCGACCCCGCTCGCCACGGCCATGAGCCACGTGCTGGACGACGGTATCTCCTGCGCGCAGATGCTGTCCGAACTGTTCGGCGAAGGCATCACCGAGGAGTAGCAGCCGGCTTGTATGCTGGATGCTTGGCAAAAATCCTGAAAAGTCATAAAAGTTAAGGAATAAAGGCTATAGATATGGCAAAAAAGCGCATTGTGGTGATGTACGGCGGCAAGGCCGACGAGCATTCGATCTCCTGCATCTCCGCTGCGAGTGCGCTGCGCGCGCTGGACACGGACAAGTTCGAAGCCATTCCGGTGGGCATCACCAAGGACGGCAAGTGGATCGTCAACGGTGAGAATCCGCTCGGATGGAGCCTGGACGAAGGCCTGCCGACCGTGGAGAAAACCCCAGGCGCCAAGGACGTGGTGCTTGAAGTGGCTCTCGGACAGGACGGCTTCTTCGCCCGCGAGGATGACGGTACGCTGACCCCGTTCGGCCATGTGGACGCGGTGTTCCCCGTGCTGCACGGGCCGTACGGCGAGGACGGCACCATCCAGGGTCTGTTCGAAATGATGGGCGTGCCGTACGTGGGGTGCGGCGTGCTCGCCTCCGCGGCCTGCATGGACAAGCATTACACGAAGGTGCTGCTTGCGGCCGCCGGCATTCCCGTCGCGCCCGGCATCACGCTCGACGCGCGTTCCTTCGACAAGGCTTCCGAATTCAAGGCCAACGCCGATGCGATCATGGCGCAGGTTAGCGAAGCCGGCTTGCAGTATCCGCTGTTCGTCAAGCCGTCCCGCGCCGGCTCCAGCTTCGGCGTGACCAAGGTGGAGCATGAGGGCGATGCGGCCGAACTCGCGGCCGCCGTGTACGAGGCGTCCCACCACGATTGGCGCATCCTCGTGGAACAGGGCATCGACGCGCGCGAAATCGAATGCGCGGTATTGTGCCCGAAGGCCGGCGAAGCGCCGCAGGCCAGCTGGCCGGGCGAAATCGTACTCGACAAGCGCGCCGAAGGCGACGACCAGTTCTACGACTTCGACAGCAAGTACATGGACGCCGCCGCAAGCCACGTGGAAGTGCCCGCCAATCTGCCGGAAGAGACGCTGAACCTTGTACGCGAAACCGCCAAGAAGGCGTTCGTCGCCGTGGACGGTGCCGGTCTGAGCCGCGTGGACACCTTCGTGACCAAGGACGGCAAGGTGATGGTCAACGAAATCAACACCATGCCGGGCTTCACGTCCATCTCCATGTACCCCAAGGCATGGGAGGCCACCGGCGTGCGCTACACCGACCTGATCACCATGCTCATCGAAGGCGTGCTGCGCTGATCGACACCCACCTACGGTGAGATCTCAAGCTGATATTCAGCGGACTGGTAGTACAGTGCTGAATATCAGCTTTTTTGTTTTCCGAAGTTTCGTAAGGTGACTATGACGTTTCCGCAGCAGCCTCAATATCCGCAGCAACCGCAAGGGCGACCACAGGGGCCGGCTCCGCAATATCAGCCGAATGGTCCGCAATCGCAGTATCCGATGCAGCCCATGCCTCAATATCCGCAGCCGCCGATCGCCAATCGCAATCCATTCTTCGAATGGTTGAAGCAGGCGCGACGCGACTTCTCGCGTATCGGCGCGAGCCTGTGTCTGATGGTGGTCGTCTGGTACGCGCTCGCCACGGTGCTGGAAGGCGCGCTGTACGCGGCCGTGGGCGGCAAGGGCGAAACGCCGAATTGGGTTACGTATGTGGGTTCGGGTGTACCGCTGTACCTGATCGCCATGCCGATTGCGGTGATGCTCATGGGCAAATCGACTGTCATTGAAACCCGTAAATTCGACATGAAACCGGGATTGTTCTTCAAACTACTGCTTATGTGCCTGCCGATGATGTGGGCCGGCAGTGTGTTCGGCAGCATGCTGTCGATGGCGCTTTCCAACGGCGAGGCGACGGACCGCGTGGCCGACCTCGCCATGCAGACGAACATCTGGAACGTTGTTTTTCTGGTAATCGTAGGACCGATTTTCGAGGAATGGCTGTTCCGTAAGCAGCTGATCGACCACACCCGCAAATACGGCGAGAAAACGGCGATTCTGCTGTCCGGACTGGCGTTCGGTCTGTTCCATATGAACCTGTTCCAGTTCTTCTACGCGTTCCTACTGGGGCTCATGTTCGGCTACGTCTACACGCGCACCAGCAAGCTGCGCTATTCGACGGCGATGCACATGATCATCAACTTCAACGGCGGCGTGCTCGCGCCATGGGTGTTGACACGCGTCGATCTGGACCAGCTGGAGAAGGTGTCCGAGGCCGCGGAAAACGGCAATGCGGCGGCGATGGAACAGTGGGCGTCGCAGAATGTCGAAGGATTGGCGATCATGCTTGTCTATTTCGTGTTGTACGGCGCTGTGATCCTTGCTGGATTTGTGCTACTTATCCGCAATTTCAAAAAATTTGAATTCTATACCGCGCCGGAGGAGCTGCCTCGCGGCACCCGTGCCAAAACCGTGTGCGGCAACGTTGGCATGATTATGTTCATCATGGTCACTTGCATGCTGACGGCCGTCAATCTGCTTATGTAGACGACTGCTTGCCGGACGACGACGGCGACGCAGGCGACGTGAACGATGCGGACATCTGCATGGAGATGATGAAGGCCGGTCAAGGATACGTTCCTCTGACCGGCCTTCAACCGTTCAATGCCGTTTTCTATGCTGTCCTATTCCGCGCTGCCGCTGACCGCGCGATGCTCAAGATAGTCGGCGTGCGCGATCGCCTGCGCCACCGCGTCCACCATCGTGGACAGCAGCAGGTCGTTTTTCGCGAACGCGTAGATCGTGCCGTCAATGCCGTACGGGGTAAATCCGTTGAGCTTCACCACCGGTTTGTACAGCGGATTGGCAAGGCTTGCCGTGGCCTGTTGCACGGTTTCGATGATGTCGGCCTTCATATGTTCCACGTCGACGCCGGCTTTGGCGGTGAACGGTACTGACACCAGGCATTCGTTCGATGGATCGAGCTTTTCCAGTGATGCAGTGTTGAGGATGGAGTTCGGGATGACCATTTCGTTGCCGTTGCGTTCGCGGACGATGGTCTGACGCCAGTTGATGTCTTTGACGGTGCCGGTGATACCTGCGACTTTGACGTAGTCGCCCGGTTGAATGACGCGGCCGAGCATAAGGCCGAAGCCTCCGATCACATTGGCGATTGTGTCTTTCAGACCAAGCGACACCGCAAGACCTCCGATGCCGAGTGCGGTGAACAGGGTGGTCGGGTTGATTCCAAACACCGGTTGCAGCAGCGTGCCGATGGCGAATGCCCATACCACCACACGCAGGATGTTGACGAAGATGGAGGCGTTCGGCACCTGTGATTTGTCAAGGATGCGGCGCACTACTTTGGTGAGTGCTTTGTCGATGAGCGCTGCGACGACAAGCACTACGGCGAGCAGAATGAGCTTGCCGTAGTTTCGGGCAAGCCATTGTGTGAAAAATTCAACTGGATCCATGGCTGCCTAGTCTACACATGGGATATTGCCCGAAACTTGTGATTGTCTGATTGCCGCGTCCGTGGATTGTGCCGCATAATGGAATCCGAAATCGCTATGGTTGATCAAAGGGTTGCGCGATGGGCAATGTGTTGGATTATGTGCGCCGTGAATTCCGTGGGTTCGCCGAGCTGCCGTTCGGCGACGTCGATTCCCTGGTGCTGTCCGAATTGTCCTACATGCGATTGACGGATCTGGTGCCCACGTTCGGTGAGGCGAAGTCGGTGGCGACGGTGTCGATTCGTGAATTGCTGCGCGCCGAAAGCTATGACGAGATGTTCGTTTCGAATTCCTCCGATATGAACGATTACCGGCTCGCGTTGCTGCACGCCGTCTGCGAATCGCCGCGATTCCGCGCGTTACGCGTTGGCGAATACGCGGAACGATTGAGCGAGCGCGACCAGCAGCAGTTCGCCGCGATGACGTTCGACGTGGGCTGCGGTTCACCCGACTTGCTGTATATCGCCTTCCGAGGCACCGACGGCACGCTTGTCGGATGGAAGGAGGATTTCAATATGGCAGTGCGCTGTCCGGTACCGTCACAGGAATCCGCGTATCGGTATGTGGATTCGATTCTGGACAGGTCGGAAGGTTTCCTGTCATCGGAAGGATCGCCTGCGATTATGCTTGGCGGCCATTCGAAAGGTGGCAACATGGCCGTATATGCGGCCATGCAGGTGGCTCATGACGATATTGAGGCCGCCGGCGAACGTGCGCGGCGGCTTGGGCTGCTGCCAGCCTTGGGTGGGCCGGTGCCGGGACGCAACGTGCGGATCGCCCGTATCTTCTCCCATGATGGGCCGGGCCTGCCGGGATCGATGGTGCGCGGTCAGGCGTATCGGACGGTGGAATCGCGGATCCGCAAAACCGTGCCCGAATCGTCTGTCGTGGGCATGCTGCTGCAATCGAATGCGAAAGTAATCGTTGTCAAGGCGGACGCCGTCGGCATTATGCAACATATGGGCAATAGCTGGCAAGTGGCGGAAAACGGCGATTTCGAGCGTGAGAACGAGTTGACGGTGACTGCGCAGCTCATCAAGAGGACGCTCGACGATTGGCTCGACACTGTGGGGCAGAAGCAGCGTGAGCGGGCTATTGACCAGATCTACGAGATCTTCGCGGCTGCGGGCTATGGCAATATCGCTGATCTGATGGCGAATTGGACGGATTCGCTGCCAAAGATCGTGGCGGCCGCGCGCGGTACCGACCGGGAGACTCGGGAGCTTATCAAAGCCGTAGTCAAGGCGATTCCGGCGAGTGCGGCGAGGGTGGTGCGTGAAGGCTGACCAGCCCGAAGGCCTTCTGAAGCGTCGCGATTCGCAAATGTTCGTAGAAAATGTGAAATCGTGGCACGTGGAAAGGGTGGGGGGTCGCTGGTTTGAGGATTATCCCGTTCGCTGACGCAGGACAGTGCAGAACTGGCGCATAATGGAACGTGGAATAATGACGGCTGCGGAAAAGGGGTGTGCGATGGGCAATATCATCGACTACGCGCGTACGGAAACGCGCGGTTTCGACGCACGTCCGTTCCGCGAAGCCGACGCGCTCGTGCTCGCGCAGCTATCGTACGACGACGTGCCGGAATGTGTGCCGCGATTGGATGACGTCGAATCGAAATACGGCACGTTGCGCGATCGCGTGAAGCAGTTCGACGTACGCCGGCCGATCCGTTCGCTGCATATGTTGCGTAAGCTCCCGTTCAACGGCGTGACCATCGCACGCGCCGATGACGAACTGAACCACGACCAGGCGGTGCCCGACCATGACGTCGAGAACGTGGGACTGGTCGATCCGCAGGTGACGCACGACTTCTACCATGCCGTCGCCTCGAATCCGCGGTTCTCCGACATTGAAATGGGGGCGTTTCTTGAGCAGTTCGACGGCGAAGAGCAGACGCAGTTCGCCGCGGTGACCTACCTGCTGCCGTCCGGCGCGCTTGTGGTGGCGTACCGGGGCACCGACGATTCGCTGGTCGGCTGGAAGGAGGATTTCAACATGGCCTTCCAGTATCCGGTGCCGGCGCAAGCGACCGCCGCCGACTATCTGGCCAGAGTCGCCGCGCTGTGGAAGGACGCGCCGATCGTGCTCACCGGCCACTCCAAGGGCGGCAATCTGGCCGTGTACGCGGCAATGAACGCATCGGACGAGGTGAAGGACCGCGTCGAACGCATCTACTCGCTGGACGGGCCGGGATTCCCCGAATCTGTGGTGAACAGCTTCGAATATGCAAGCGTGAGCGACCGCATCGTCAAAATCGTTCCGGATTCGTCGGTGGTGGGCATGGTGCTGGAAACCCCCGAACGGTGCATGGTGGTCAAATCCGACGTGGAAGGCATCATGCAGCATTTCGTGTTCTCCTGGCAGATGCACGGCGGTGAATTCGACAAAGTCGAGGATGTGGCCAGCAGTTCGGTGACCTTCAACAAAGCGCTGAACAAGTGGCTTGCCAACCTGTCCAAGGAGCAGCGCGAGCGTGCGGTGGACGCGTTGTTTGCCGTGCTCGAAGCGTCCGGTGCGGGCAGTATTTCCGCCATGATGGCGGCCGGGCCGAAAGTCATTCCCGAAATGCTTGGCACGTACGTTGGGTTGAGCGGTGAGGATCGACGCAATCTCAACCAGGCGCTGGCGATTATGTTGCAGGCCGCTCTTGCCCGCAATCCGAAAGTGCGGCGCAAGTAGACGTAGCGCGGAGGTCGTGACGCAGTGGTGTGCGGTGAAGCGTTGCGGTGGGTGGCAATCGCTATTAATGCGACATGCTGTGCAGTTTGTTCTAGACAACTTGTATAGTAATTCGCGTTGCGCTTTTAAATCGACGGTACAAAATAGGGGGAGCCATGCCACGTCCACGCCGGGATTCGGAGATCCTGCCAGCCAAGGAACGTCTCGAAAACGCGTTCTGGGAACTGCTATCCGAACGTGAATATCGTAAAATCACCGTCACCGACATCGTACGTACGGCGGATGTGAATCGTAATTCCTTCTACTACCATTTCACGGGCTTGCCGGAACTTGCCGATTCCGCCATTCTGCACGCCGTGGAAAACACACCGCTTCCCAGCGCGCCCAACGCGAATTTCAATCCCGACAACGAATGGCGCAAGCATGTCACCGCGCTGCTACGCGAGCCCGAACAGCGTCGGCGTCTTGACCGGCTCGCGCTGCTCGCCGGACCGCACAGCTCGCCGGAACTCGTCGAATCCCTGCGGGACTTCGGCAGGCTCACGTTGATCTCCGTGCTGGGGCTTGACGCCGACCACCTCGACCTTAAAACCGATCTCATGCTCGACTTCACCGTAGGGGGCATGCTGGCGGTATTGCGCCGTTGGCCGAAGCTCCATGAGCAGCTGCCGATGGACGCCGTGTTCAACGAGGACTTGGCGGTGTTGGCCACGGGCATGTTCATGTCCATGTCCAAAACCGACATGCTGGGGTATTGGAAGCGCATCTTCAGCAGCGGTTTCGTGCCGGGGCAGACGTCTCAGGACGACCAGGCGTCGCAATCCGCCGCACAGTGAGCCGTGTGCCACATGTCGTGACTTTTCGGTGGTAGAAACGTCTGTAGCGGCGCTCTTTCGGGGCGCGTCAGACGCATACAACAGCACGACAGGGAGGTTGTTCCATGATCAACGAAGCCTACAAGGCCATGCTCGGCGGCAAATCCGTGATCCGCGAGCTGAGCGAATACGCGACCGCGCGCGGCGCCGAAATCGGCTATGAGAACGTGTTCGACTATTCGCTGGGCAACCCGAGCGTGCCGTGCCCGCAGGATTACACGGACGCCGTGATCGACCTGTACAAGACGGCCGAGCCAGTGGCATTGCACGGTTATTCGCCTTCCCTGGGCATTCCGTCGGTGCGCAAGGCGATCGCCGACAGCCTCAACCGCCGCTTCGGCATGGATTACACGGCTGATTACATCTTCCCGACTACGGGTGCGGCGGGCGCGTTGGCGCACGCGCTGCGCGTGGTGACCAAGCCGGGTGACGAGGTGATCACCTTCGCCCCGTATTTCCCGGAATACCAGCCGTATGTGAACGGCACCGGCGCGCACCTGACCGTGGTGCCCGCGGACACTGAGAACTTCCAGATCAACTTTGAGGCCTTCGAAAAGGCGCTGAACCCGGGAACCGCGGCGGTGCTCATCAACACCCCGAACAATCCGTCCGGCGCGGTCTATTCCGCCGAAACGCTGACCCGCCTGGCCGAGGTGCTCAACGCCAAGCAGACTGAATACGGCCACGACATCTTCCTGATCTCCGACGAGCCGTACCGCGAGATCGTGTTCGACGGCGGCGAGCAGCCGTATCCGAGCAAGTTCTACGACAACACGCTTTCGTGCTACTCGTACTCCAAGTCGCTGTCACTGCCGGGCGAGCGCATCGGCTATGTGGCGGTGAATCCGCGCGCCACCGACGCCAAGCTCATCGTGCCGATGTGCGGCCAGATCAGCCGTGGCACCGGCCACAACTGCCCGTCCTCCACCGCGCAGCTGGCCGTGGCCAAGGTGGTGGACGAGACGAGCGACCTGTCCGTCTACGAAACCAACATGAACCTGCTGTATGACGCGCTGACCCGTCTGGGCTTCGACGTGGTGCGCCCCGGCGGCACGTTCTACATCTTCCCGAAGGCGCTTGAGGAGGATGCGAACGCGTTCTGCATGAAGGCCAAGGATTACGACCTGATTCTCGTGCCGTCCGACAGCTTCGGCGTGCCCGGCTACTTCCGCATGGCCTACTGCATCGACACGGAGAAGGTGGAGCGTTCCATCGCGGCGCTTGAGAAATTCGTGCACGAGGTGTACGGCCGCTGAGCCGCTCGCGTATTTCGCCTATATTCCGCTTATAGATGGCGGATTCGCTCTCGTGCCTGATGCCATCTCGCTTATGGATGGCGGATGATGCGGGGAAAAGCCGGTTGGAGGGTATGGATATTGCCCCTAACCGGCTTTTTGCTGTAGGACCCCGCCATCTATAAGCGAGATACCGTGGGGCGATTTGGAAAATCCGCCATCTATAAGCGAGATAGTGCAGGATTGTGGGGCGGCAAGCCGACTGTCTGACGGGACCGTGTGCGTTGATACAGGTTCGCCCGGAGCTGGTGGGGTCCAGCTCCGGGCGAAGTCTGTTATGGGGAAGGAAGGAATCTGAATCGGTTAATGCGTGAATCCGTCAGTGGGTGGCGATCTCGTCGATCTTGGTGACGTGGCCGCCGAACTGGGCGCGCATGGTGGACACGACGCGCAGAATGTCGTCGGCGCCGCCGCGCGAGGTCTGACGTGCGTACAGTGCGGCCGCGGTGGCCGGGGTCGGCACGCCGAGTTCGAGAGCCGCCTCGATCATCCACTTCGCCTCGCCGGACTCGTTGGCGACCGGTGGCATGGACTTGAGCGTCGGGTCGGACTTGAAGGCGATGGCCAGCAGGTCGAGCAGCCAGGACTGCACCACGGAACCGTCCCTCCAGGAGCTCATCACGGCCGCCGGATCCTCAACGAGATCGGACTTCACCATGGTGGCGAAGCCTTCGCCGAAGGCCTGCATCATGCCGTATTCGATGCCGTTGTGCACCATCTTGGCGAAGTGGCCGCCGCCCACCGGGCCGGCCAGCACCAGTCCGGAATCGCCTTCCGGCTTAAGTGCCTCGAAAATCGGGCGCGCGCTCTCGAAGTCCCCCTGGCTGCCGCCAACCATAAGCGCGTAGCCGCGGTCGATGCCCCACACGCCGCCGGAGACGCCGCAATCCATGAAATGGATGCCCTTCGGCTCCAGTTCGGCCGCGTGGCGTGCGTCGTCGGTGTAACGGGAGTTGCCGCCGTCGATGATCATATCGCCCGGCTGAAGAAGCTCGGCAAGCTCGTTGATGGTGCTGTCGGTCGCTTCACCGGCCGGCACCATGACCCACACCAGACGCGGGGCCTTCAGCGCGGCCACCAGTTCCTTCAGGCTTGCCACGGTGCGGTCCGACTCGGGGGAGTGGTCGTAGCCGACCACCTCATGCCCTGCCGCCGCGATGCGCTTCGCCATGTTGCCGCCCATACGTCCCAGGCCGATCATTCCCAACTGCATGATGTGCTTCTTTCTCTAAAAATGGTTGAAAAGTTTTTGCGATTTTGAATAAGGATTGATGCCGCCCGTTGGCTTCCCGCGCCTTCCGCAACGCAGAAAAGAAGGTTGCGGCAAGCTTTGCGGGCGGCAAGTTTTGGTTATGTTTTGGGTTATGTGAGTGTGGTTGCGATTGCTGCGTTCAGTGCGTCAAAGCACCAGCGAGAGCAGCATCACGCAGCCCAGACCGACCACCGACAGAATGGTTTCCATCAGCGACCAGGTCTTCAGCGTCTGGCCCACGCTCATGCCGAAGTATTCCTTGACCAGCCAGAAGCCGGCGTCGTTGAGGTGGGAGAAGAACACGGAGCCTGCGCCGATGGCCAGCACCAGCAGTGCCAGATGGGTCGGGCTCATGCCGGCGGCGAGCGGCACCATGATGCCGGAGGCGGTGACGGTCGCCACGGTTGCCGAACCGGTGGCGAGACGGATGAGCACGGCCACCAGCCAGCCTGCGATCAGCGGGTTCATGGCGGATTCGGTGATGGAGTTGGCGATCACGTCGCCGATGCCGGAGTCGACCAGCGTCTGCTTGAAGCCGCCGCCTGCGGCGACGATCAGGATGATGCCGGCCACGGAGCCGAAGGACTGTCCGACCATGCCGTTGACGGCGTCACGGGAGAACTTCTGCATGTAGCCAAGGGCGACCATGGCGAAGACGGTGGTGATGAGCAGTGCCACGAGCGGGGTGCCGAGGAACGCGATCACACGGCCCCAGGCGGTGGTGTTCTGACCGGTCAGATCCACGATGGACGCGGCGAGCATCAGCACGACCGGCAGCAGGATCACGGACAGGGCGGTGCCGAAGGACGGGCGGTTTTCCGCGGATTTCGGAGCTTCGGCCTCAGCCTCGTTCTCCGGAGCTGCGATCGGAACCCACTTGGCGGCGAGCCTGCCGAACAGCGGGCCGGAGATGATGACGGTCGGGATGGCCACGATCAGGCCGAGGGCCAGGGTGATGCCGAGGTTCGCGTTCAGCGCGCCGATGGCGGTCAGCGGACCGGGGTGCGGCGGCACGAAGGCGTGCAGCGTGGACAGGCCGGCGAGGGCCGGGATGCCGAGCAGCACCACAGGGGACTTGGAACGACGGGCGGCGAACAGCACCACCGGGATGAGGATGACCACGCCGACCTCGAAGAACATCGGGATGCCCACGATGAACGCGATCAGTGCCATGGCCCACGGCAGACGCTGCAACGGTGTCTTGGCCATGATGGTGTCGACGATGGTGTCCGCACCGCCCGACTTGAACAGGATGGTGCCGATGATCGAGCCGAACGCGATAAGCAGGCCCACGTTGGAAATCGTGCCGCCGACGCCGGAAGTGAAGCTATCGAACGCCTTGTCGAACGGCACGCCCGCGCACACGGCCATGACGAATGAGCCGGCGAGCAGGGACAGGAACGGATGCACCTTGCATGCCGCGATGAGAAGAACGATGACGGCGATGCCGATGATCGCCGCTGCGATGAGATTCATGAATCCTCCTTGACTCGTTGAATTTCTCTTTCGATTTTTAGTTATGTGCGATTATTTTGCGCTGTGTTGCGGCTTGCGCCGTTCACTCGGCTTGCTGCGATTGCGAGGCCACCTTCGCCGCGTACTCGTTCACTGCGGCGACGGCACGTTCGACCATTTCCTCGACGCTGCCTTCGATGGAGACTTCCACGCCGTTCTCGTCTGGCTGGAGCGGCTCAAGAATGGCGAACTGGCTCGGCAGCAGTGCCGGCGGCATGAAGTGGCCCTTGCGCTCGTTGAGACGCTGCTGGATGAGTTCCTGCGAGCCGGTCAGATGCACGAAGAAGGTGGGAACGTTCTGGGCGAGCACCTCACGGTAGCTGCGCTTCAGGGCGGAGCTGGAGACCACGGTGTTCTCGTCCAGCGCCTCGCGAGCCACCATCCAGGTGTTGATGACCTTGAGCCACGGCCAACGGTCCTCGTCTGTCAGCGGAATGCCTGCGCTCATCTTGTCGATGTTGGCCTGCGGATGGAAGTCGTCGCCCTCCGCGTACACGTATCCGAGACGTTCGTGAATGGCTTCTGCCACGGTGGATTTGCCGCATCCTGCAACACCCATCACCACTACGTGAATGCTCATGTTGTCCTCCTTGAACTCTGCTGTATTGCCAGTGCCACTTCGCATCGGCGATGACATCAATATAGCTATGAAAGGTAGTACTAGTCAAGTTAAAAGTACTACGAATAAAAATAATCATGCGACTTGCTATGCTGTAGGTAGTACAAATCGGCGGCAAATCGCGCGAATCGTGCGGGGGTAATTATTCGGACGTCACGCGAACGGCAATCGTATACGGCGTGTCGCAAAAACCTGAAAAAAGATTTGCACGCACAACGAGAGGAATTGTGGATGGCAGGAAACGAAAACGGCGGCGAACTGCTGCAGGATGCAGTGTGCCGCACGCTGGCCATCGAAATGCTGGACGGCAAATGGCCGGCCGGTGAAAGCTTGACGTTGGAAGACGTGCAGAACCGTTTCGGCATCTCCCGTACCGTGGCGCGCGAAGTCGCCAAAACGTTGGAATCCATGGGTGCGGTGACGGTGCGCCGACGCGTCGGATTGGTGGCGCGGCCGTTCTCCGACTGGCAGGCGCTCAACCATCAGGTCATCGAATGGCGACTCCACTCCACGCAGCGCGAGCGGCAGCTGTCGTCATTGACCGAATTGCGATTGGCGGTCGAACCGGCTGCGGCGGCCTCGGCGGCACGCCTCGCCTCCATCGACGTCAAGGCGAAATTCCCCGTCTACGCGGCGCAGATGCGCCAAATCGCCGAATCAAACGAAGAGGGGGCTGTCGGCCTGACCAAATTCCACGATCTGGACGTGGAATTCCATACTTTGATACTGCGCGAAAGCGGCAACGAACTGTTCGCCGCGCTTGCCGACACCATCGCCACCGTGCTGCGCGGCCGTGTGGAACTCGGCAAATACCCGATGAAGCCGAAGCCGGCCGCGCTCGACGCGCACGATGCGGTCGCCGACGCGATAGCGAAGGGCGATCCGGAACGTGCGCGCAAGGCCATGTTCGACATCGTCGACGAAGTGGCCCGCGCGCTCAACTTCTTCTAAAACCAATCGCTACCGGCGTCGAACCGCCGGATTCGCGGTCAAATCACAGGTTCGCGTCGACCGTCTGACGCAGGTCGTCAACGATTTCGCCCAAAGTCTCGCTGAACACCGCCTGATCGGCGTACATCGAATCGAACAGCGTATCGATGTTTTTGCGGAAATCCTTCGGCAGAATGGCGCAGTCGCGTTCGGCGAGCTTGTCGAGACGCTTCTCGCCGGGATGCGTGCGGCGGTTCAGCGCGAATAGCACATCGAAATACGATTCCATGAACGCGGCCATGCGATGGTTGACCGCGATTTTGTCGCCTCGGCTCGCGGCCTTGCGGATCTGTGCGTCGTACGACGGCAGGTTGCCGGTAAGTAGACGCATGTTGCGATTGATGATGTTGCGGCGCAGTTCCTCGGGGAACGGCACGTCGAACCGCTGTCGGGTCGCGGCGTACTGGCCGTCGCGGTCGAACAGCACCTTGCTGGTGAGCATGTTGTGCCACATGCACGTCGTATAGCCGTTGTTGGCCTGAAACCGTTCCACCACGTCGGCGACATTGGCTGCGAACTGGTCCAGATCGCGGTACAGCACGTCGATATTGGTGCCGTCGTTCAGCGTGCAGTCGTCTTCGGTCTCCCAAAAATCGTTGTCGATTTCCATATGGCTGCAATAGTTGCGCAGCAGCCTGCGGCGGCGTTCGGCAGACACGGGTGCGGTGACGTACACGTAGACGTCGTAATCGGATTTTTTATCGTTATCGCCGGTGGCGCGTGACCCACCCAACGTGATGGCCTCGACTTCCGGCCATGCGGACACTGCTTCGACTAGTTCATTTGCCAATGACATCGTTTACCTCTCTCTGCGTCATTGCTGGAGCGGCGCTACGTTGCGCCACGGTGTGCAAACGATGCCAGTATAACATACCAGATGGTAACTGTCGAAGTTGTGCCGGCCTACGCGGTTTCCCGCAGGCCGGCACAGCGCATTCCGTCGAACGACGATTGTCAGGCGGAATGCTATCGAGCGATCGCTGTCGAGCGGAACGCTGTCGGACGGCAGCTGTCAGTCGACGGTTGCGGCTTCCGTCGAACCCTTGGTCGGATCCTTCTGCAGAAGCAGGAAGACGAGCGCGACGGCCAGCAGAATGGCTATCGACAGCACGCCGATCGACGCGTTGCCAGTCAGCGACGTCGTGGTAGCGACGAGGAACGTGCCGATAATCGACGCCGTCTTGCCGAAAATATCGTAGAAGCCGTAGTACTCGTTGGCATGGTCCTTCGGAATGATCTTGCCGTAATACGAGCGGGACAGCGCCTGGATGCCACCTTGGAACATGCCGACCAGAATCGCCAGAATCCAGAATTCAAGTGCGGCGCGCAGGAAGAACGCGGCGAAGAAGACGATGCACATGTACGCCACCACGGCGGCGGTGATCATGGTTTTCGAGCCGAACCGGCCTGCCAGCTTGCCGTAGATGATGGAGCAGGGGAACGCCACGAACTGCGTGACGAGCAGCGCCACGACCAGCTGCGTGGAGTCGATGCCCAGCTGCGTGCCATACGACGTGCTCATGGAAATGACGGTGTTGACGGCGTCGATGTAGAAGAAGAACGCGATCATGAACATCCACAGCGGCTTGTTCTTGCGGATGGCGCGGAACGTGGAGCCGAGCTCGGCGAACGTGCCGCGGATGGCCTCGCCTGCCTGCCCCGCGGTGGCGCGGTAATGCACCTGCTTATAGCTGGTGAGCAGCGGAATGGTGAACGCCACCCACCACAGCGCGGTGATGACGAACGAGGCGCGCGTGCAGGCTGTGGTCGACCAGCCGAACAGCGCGGGGCCTCCGAAAATCAGCGCGATGCAGACGATGAACGGCACGGTCGAACCGATATAGCCCCATGCGTAGCCGTGTGAGGAAATGCGGTCCATCCGTTCGTTCGAAGTCGTGTCCACCAGCATGGAGTCGTAGAACGTAAGCGAACCATTAAGGCCGATGGTGGCCAGCACGTACACGATGATGAACGCGAGCCAACCAAGCGGCATCGCCATCGCGCAGCACATGACCACGCCCGTCAGGAAGAAGCCGGTGAAGAAGCGGATCTTCATGCCCTGCACGTCGGCGATGGAGCCGAGCAGCGGCATAAGCACGGCGATGACGAGCGATGCGATGGTCTGCGCGTAGCCCCACGTCGACACGATGTTCGTCTCGCCGGCCGCCTTGAGCAGCGAATTCGCGTAGATCGGCACGACGGCGGTGGACAGCAGCACGAACGCGGAATTGCCGACGTCGTAGACGATCCACTTCTTCTCGCGTGGCGTCATCATATGCTTGGATTGCTGGCTGGATTGCTGCGGCTGCTGGGCCTGCGCGTTCTGCTGGGACGGTTGGGTCTGCGGCTCGGCTGTGTCGGTCAATGTTGACTCTTTTCGGCTAAATGTCAATCTTATGGCTCATCTTATTCCATTACTTCATCGTACGGGCGTGGCGGGTGGTAACAGACCATTCGACATGAACAGCGCATGAACAAGCATGTTCTGCCCGTACGGGCCGCATACGCGTGCTGTCGAGACATGGCAAAAACGGCGGAATATGGGGAATGCAAGCCGATTTTCGTCCACAAGTTTGCGATTGGCCGGGGCTGGTTGTATAGTTGAGAAGTTGTGTGTTCTGCCATGCACTTCGTTGTGTGGTGTCGAACGCGCAGACTTGCAAGTCAATAGTAATTATAGGGAGTCCATTATGGCAGCTCGTTGCGCAGTGTGCGGCAAGGGACCGCAGACCGGTTTCACCGTTTCGCACTCACATATTCGCAATAAGCGCACCTTCCGCCCGAACCTGCAGCCGGTTCGCACCACCATCGACGGCGAGAACGTTCGCGTTCGCGTTTGCGTGAAGTGCATCAAGGCTGGCAAGGTCCAGCGCGTTGAAGCGTGAATCGCGAAATAACAGCTTGAAACCCCGGTAAGCCGAATGGCCGCCGGGGTTTTGCTTTATCTGGCCGTCCACAAGCCGTGTTGCGGCGAATGGCGCCGCCACGAATAATGGGGAATTCAGCCCGCCGCACAATCATCCGGTCGTGCCACAATGGAGTGTTATGAGCACCACATGGCAAACCCCGATTTCCTCGTTCGAAACGAACCGCCGCAGAGTCGGCGCGCTGAAATCGCTGGGCGTGGTGTCCGTGGGCGACGCGCTGACCTACTATCCGTTCCGCGTCACCGAGCCGGTGCCGGCACGCGCCCTGCGCGAAGCGAAAATCGGGGAGAACATGGCCTTCGCCGCGCACGTGCGTGGCGTGCGCGTCTTTCCGATGGCCCGTCGCGGATTCCGGCTGATCGCCGACGTTGATGACGGCGATTTCGCACGCAGCCGGCACATGGACGCTTCCATGGCGTCTCTCGTGTTCTTCTCCTATCGCAAGTCGTACGTCGATTGGATCCAACGCAAACTGCACGAAGGCGCGTTGCTGGTGGTCGCGGGCGAGCCAAGCGTATACAACGACCGTCTGCAATTCACCCATCCCGACATACTGACGGTCGATCCAGCCGGCGAGCAATTGCGCAGCCGCTCACCTGAGGAAACCGCCGAATGGGATGACGGCTTCGGCACGGAACAACCGGCGGCAGTCCCGCAATCGCCGACCATGCCGAATCTCAAATACGATGCGGCTTCCGTACCGGAGGCGATGCGCCACGTATGCCGCCCACGTCCCGTCTACCACGCGAACTCGCGCATCTCCAGCGAACACATCCACGAGTCGATCGAAAAATGCATGGACCGGCTGTGCGGTGACGAATACGCTGCGGCACAGGCAGCCCGTGCATTGCATGGCGCCGATGCCAGCGACGCGCAACATGGGGAATTCGACGCGCCGCAAGCCGACCGGCAGGCACGGACGGAAGCGCTTGCCGCCGCCATTCCCGACATCATGCCGGAAGCGTTTCGTATGGAACATGGGCTGATGCACCGAGCCGAAGCGTTCATGGCGATTCACGATCCGCAAAACCGCGACGGTTTCAACAAGGCGTTGCGTACACTGCGCTACGAGGAAGCGCTCATCTGCCAAACCGCGCTGGTGCAGTCTCGTGATTCGTCGCGTAAGGCCACGGCCACAGCCTGCGCCGACACGCGGCTGAAAGACGATTTCGTCGAGTCGCTGCCGTTCTCGCTGACGGACGGGCAACAGCAGGTGATCGCCGATATTTCCGACGATATGGCACGTGATTACCCCATGCAACGCCTGCTGCAGGGCGAGGTCGGCTCCGGCAAAACCGTGGTCGCGGTGGCGGCTATGATGCAGGCCGTCGGCTCCGGCAAACAAGCGGTGCTCGTCGCGCCGACGCAAGTGTTGGCGGAACAACATTACAGCAGCATCCGCGGCATGGTGGATCGGATGTGTGGTACCGGCGAAGAGGCTGACGAAAACGCGAAATCAGGGGAATCGCAGACAAAATCAACGCACCATGCGGTTGTGGATGAAAGTGGACAAGTCACGTCGGGAAACGCGCCGGAACCGCAAAACGGTGGACAATCGGATGGCGGCCAGGTGGAGAAACTGCTGGACGGCCAATCGAACAGCCTGCCGGACATTCCCGTACTGCTGCTCACCGGCGGCATGAAACTCGCCGCCCGCCGACGCGTCCTCGCGCAAGCGGCCTCCGGCAAACCATGCATCGTGGTGGCCACACACGCCGCGTTCTCCAAAACCTTCCAAGCGCCCAACCTCGCGCTGGCGGTCATCGACGAACAGCACCGTTTCGGCGTGGAACAGCGCGAATCGTTGAATGCCAAAGGCTCCACGGCACCGCATTTGCTGGTCATGACGGCCACGCCGATCCCGCGCACCGCTGCCATGACCTGGTTCGGCGACCTCGACATCTCCTGGCTCACCGAACTGCCCGGCGGCCGCAAGCCGATCCGCACATTCGTCGTGCCCGAAGCGAACGGCCCGCTGATGGCGGAAATGTTCGGTCTGATTCGCAAGCGTATCGACGCGGGGGAACGTGCCTACGTGGTCTGCCCGCGCATCGACGCCGACGCGAAGGATACCGACGATGCGGGCGGTTCAGGCGATGCGGAAGTCGGTTCCGTATTCGACGCCACATACGATTTGGGCGAGGATGACGAACAGCGCGAACAGCGGCCGCCGTTGCATTCCGTCGCGGAAATGGCGGAACGCTTGCGATCGCTGCCGCAATTCGCCGGCATCCGTATCGCCACGCTGACCGGTCGCGACGATGACGAAACGAAATCGCAGATTATGGCCGATTTCGAAGCGGGCGTGACGCCGATTCTGGTGGCCACCACCGTCATCGAAGTGGGCGTGGACGTGGCGCAGGCCAGCTGCATGGTGATTTTCGATGCCGACCGGTACGGCCTGTCCCAGTTGCACCAGCTGCGTGGACGCGTGGGCCGTGGCGGCACCGAATCGGGCGCGTTCCTTATTTCACGTGCGCCGGAAGGCAGCGATGCTGCCAAACGCCTTGACGTGATTGCCGGCACGTTGGACGGTGCCGAAATCGCGCAGGCCGACCTTGAATTCCGCGGCGCGGGCGACGTGCTGGGCGACGCGCAATCCGGCGGCAAATCCGGACTGAAACTGCTGCGCGTGGTCAAAGACGTGAAGATCATCGAGGAAGCCAGAGCGGAAGCCGCGAAACTGGTGGCCGAAGACCCCACGTTGCAAGGGTACGTGCAGCTTGCCGGCGCGGTGCTCGACTTCACGCGCGGCAACGAGACGTTCCTGACCAGCAACTAGGCTCGATAGCTATGCGCGTAATTTCAGGACGATTCAAAGGCATGGCATTGACCACGCCGAAACCGGGCACCAGGCCAACCACCGACCGTACCAAGGAAGCGATATTCTCGCACCTCGATTCGTGGGGCGTGCTGGATGACGCACGTGTGCTCGACCTGTTCGCCGGAACCGGCGCGTTGGGCATCGAAGCGCTGAGCCGTGGCGCGCGCGAACTGGTGGCGGTGGAATCGGCCGCACCGGCCGCCGCGCTGATCGCAAAGACGTTGACGGCGTTGAAGCACAACCGTTCCTGGGAGCCGGGCATGAGCGCCCGCGTGGTCAAGGCGCGTGCGGAAAAGTACGCGGCGGCCGCATCGGCGGTCGCGCCGTTCGACGTGATCTTCATTGACCCGCCGTACGCGTTCGAAACCGAGGCGTGCAACCAGCTGCTGGCCGATTTGGCGGGCCGTGAGTCCGGCGAACTGACTGGCGAGGGCACGGTGATCGTGCTGGAACGCTCCACTCGTTCCGACGAGCCGACCGCGCCCGAAGGCTGGGATATCACCGACCGGCGTGATTACGGCGAAACCGCCGTGTATTACATCGAACCTGCCGAATCCGCCGAGCCGGCAGAGCCGGTTGAATCCGCGGACTGACGTCCGGGCTTTCCAACTAAAAACGTCGACGGTGGACCTGCATGCCCTCCGTCGGCGTGAACAATCGTGCGTAATCAGCGCTGCCGTGGGTGCGCGCCGGAAACCTCCCAGCCCAACGCCATCAGCGTTTTGCGATCGGCCTTGTCAAGCTTGGAACAATCCAACGCCTCGATGAGATCCGGACGCAGCTCGTTGGTCTTCGCCAGCGCCTCATCGCGGCGGAAACGGTCGACCTTCGCGTGGTCGCCGGACAGCAGGACGTCCGGAACCTTGATACCGCGCCAATCGGCCGGCTTCGTATACTGGCGGTGCTCCAGCAGGGCGTTCTCTCCCGTATACGATTCCTCCACGATCGAGGCCGCATTGCCCATGAAACCGGGCAGCAGACGGGTGATGGCCTCCAACATGACCGACACGGCCACCTCGCCGCCGTTCAGCACATAATCGCCGATCGAATATTCACGCACGTCGACGCCCTGCGCACGGTAATACTGCGGAATACGCGCGTCGTAGCCTTCGTAACGGCCGCAGCCGAACAGCAGATGGTTGGTGTGGCTCAGCTCCGTCGCGTCCTGCTGGGTGAACAGGGGAGCGGACGGATTCGGGAAAATCAGCACCGGACGGTCGGTCGCCGGAACGGTATCGGCATTTGCGGCGATTTCTGTCGCCGATTCCGCCGATTCGGCCGCGTCCGCGGAAGCCGTGTCGTCTGCGTCTGCCGTGGAATCGCAAGTAACCGTGGTCGGCTCAAGATGCAGCAGCTCGTCGAGGCATTCGCTCCACACTTCCGGCTTCATCACCATGCCCGCGCCGCCGCCGACGGGAGTATCATCCACGGAATGGTGCACGTCGTGCGTCCAGTCGCGCAGGTTGTGCGCGGTGACTTCGACCAGGCCCTTCTCCTGCGCCTTGCCGAGCAGGCTCAGGTTGAGCACTTCGAAATATTCCGGGAATACGGACACGATATCGATCTTCATAATGTTCCACAATACCGGTACGCCTGCCAAGCGCGGCGCGTACGAAAAAGGCGCCGGCATAATCGCCAGCGCCTTGTTGAAAAAGCAGCGGATCAGAGCCCCGGAATGAGTCCGCACGGCGGGTCGAGGGTCAGATATCCGCCCTCGAGGTCGATGTCCGGCACGAGCTCGTCCACGAACGGCACGAGCGCGCTGTTCTCGACCACCACGCCATCGGCGTCCTTGACGGGATTGGCCAGACGGATCTTGAGCAGCCACTGGGCCACTTCAATCACATCCACCACCTTGCCTACCACAGTGCCGGGCGCAAGCCCCAGCGTATTGCCCTCGGCAAGGCGCGCCTCAAGACTGATCAGGTCCTTCGGGTACCACTCGTCCGCTTCAAGCATCTCCTCCGGATCGTCCGCTTCGCCATACAGCACCACGCCATTGGCGGCTTCGGACGCATCACGGTCGTCGATGCCCTCGAATTTGATGATCCAACGGTTTTTGAAGGTACGGGAGCTTTCCACCACGTACTCTTCCTCGCCGTCCTTCGTATACAACACAGCACCGGGAGCGAACCGGTATTCCGGTTCGTCCGTAAAGATCTGCACGGTGACCTCGCCCTTGAGCCCCTGCGCACGCCCGATACGACAGACCCTCAGCAGCTCAAGCTGTTGAGGGTCGTCGGAATGCATATCACGCACCACGCTAGGATCTCACCTGCGCACGTCCATGATGTCGACGCGCACCTTGTGGTCGGACAGTGCCTGCACCACGGTGCGAATCGCATTTGCCGTGCGTCCGCTGCGTCCAATGACGCGACCGATATCCTCAGGGTTCACGCGCACGCGAATGAGTTCACCGCGCGGATTCTCATGGGACTTCACCGAGACATCATCGGGAAAATCGACGATGTTCTTGATCAGATGTTCCACAGCCTGGGCGAGCATGATCACTCGGCTTCCGCAGCCGGCTCTTCAGCCGGAGCTTCCTCGGTGGCGGCGGCTTCGGCCTCAGCCTTGGCCTTGGCGTCAGCTTCGGACTTGGCGGCCTTCAGCTTCTGGGCCTGGGCTTCGACAGCCTCGACGCGAGCGGCGGCATCCGGGCCAGCCTCAACGGTCTTCAGGGTGCCTTCAGCACCGTCAAGACCCTTGAACTTCTGCCAGTCACCGGTGATCTTCAGCAGGTTCAGCACCTGCTCGGTCGGCTGAGCGCCAACGCCGAGCCAGTACTGAGCGCGCTCGGAATCGATAACGATGGTCGAAGGCTGGGTGTTCGGATTGTAGGTACCGATCTCTTCGATGGCGCGGCCATCACGCTTGGTACGGGAATCCATGATCACCACGCGGTAGAACGCGTAGAACTTCTTACCCATGCGCTTCAGACGAATCTTGGTTGCCAAAATGGCTCTCCTTGTAACTAGGGGTGTGTGTTTCGTGTTCTGTGTGGGGCACGGAATCCGAAACCCACGTGTTCCTCACGTCACGCGATTGGTAGAGGGCCTCGCGCGCGCGAATAACTGAGCAATTATAACCGTGGGGTATGGACGCGTTCCCGTATGCGTTCCCGAGCGTCCGTTTCTGTTGACTCGGACGCTCGGCTTGCGTTTTGCGCATTCTGAATGGCCGTTTCTCCAGAATCGGACATTGGTGAGGTGTTGTGGCGGTCTCGGGCGTCCGGATCACCCGAATCGGACGAACTCGCTATGCTGGATATGTTCATTGGCGGTTTTCGTGCGCCTGATTATGGCCATTTCAAGGGGATTTGCATGAGTGTTGCGTTGTGGATCGTACTGCTGGTATGCGTGTTGTGGATCGCTCTGAGCGAAATGCCGGCCGGTTGGGACGGCCACTTGCCGTTGCCGTATCTGATTGCGCTGACACCGCTGTTGTGGATTCCAACATTGGCGATTGCGATTGCCGGTGTCGTACGGCATGACACCGCCCTCGCCATCGTCGCGGCGATCGCGTGCATCGCTTCGCTGCTGCGCAAAATCGCGTATTGGAACAACAATCTCACGTCCATCAACACGGCGCAGATGGTGGCCGACAACATCGCAAAAAAGCGTGAAACATCCTGTGGAACACATACGTCGACTGCCGCGGAAGCCGCGAAACACGGCCGTTTCCGCGTGATGACGCTCAACTGCCGGTACGGTCGTGCCAATGCGGCCGCAATCGTCAGCGCCGTCAAGGAACACGACGTCGCCGTGCTCGCGCTGCAGGAATTGACGGACGATCTGGTCGCGGCCTTGGACGAGGCCGGCCTGTCCGACCTGCTGCCGTACCGCCAGTTAGGGGAGAGCAAGGAAACGGATAACGGCGGCTTCAACGGTATTTGGATTCGCATCGAGCCAAGCGACACGTCGCCGATCACCGCCGTGATTCCCGCCGCCGACGTGCCTGGCGTGTGCTTCCCGATTGATGCGATGCGCGGCATCACTTTCGTTTCCGCCCATCCGAAATCGCCGATGCGCGGCTGCCGCGACTGGTCCGCCGGCATCATCGGCTTGGGTGAGCTGGCCACATCGCAGAAGCAGGGCGATATCACCGTCGTATTGGGCGACCTCAACTCCGGTACCGACCATCCGAGCTTCCGCAAGCTGCTTGACGCCGGCTTCCAGGACGCCGCGTTGACCGAGGCGAAGGGCCGCCGCGCCACGTTCCCATCGTGGCTGCCGTGGCCGCGTCTCATCCTCGACCACATCTTGTTCACCGCCGGTCTGACCGCATCCGACGTGCGCTCCTTCACGGTCAACGGTACTGATCATCTTGCTCTGGCCGCCACGCTGACGTTGAAATAAGCCGAAAATAAGCTGGCATAACGAAACTGCCGACGCTGGAAAATGTTCCAACGTCGGCAGTTTCGTTATATATGCCGTATTGCGATTGCCGGTTGTCGTAATCGCCGGCAATCGCACATATCGCGGCTTAGTGCAGCAGACCGGACAAGCCACCACCCAAGTTCGGCGGCAGCTCGCCGGAATCGCCCAGCATATCCTGCAATCCGGCAGGAAGCGCCGGATTCTGCGGCTTCTTGGCGAACGCGGAGCCACCCGACGAAGCGCCGCCGGAAGCCTTGCCGGCGAGCTTGTCGCGCAATGCCTTCTCCTCGGCTTCACGCTTCATCGGATTGCCGGACTTTCCCGACTTCTTCTTGTTCTTCTTGCCTTTGCCCTTGCCTTTGCCGCCGCCCATCGCGGGGCCTCCGAAGCCGGGCACGCCGGCGCCGACCTTGTTGCTCATGCGGCGCATCATCTTCGCGGCCTGGTCGAAGCGCTGCAGCAGCGCGTTGACCTGCGAAACCGTCACGCCGGAACCGTAGGCGATGCGGGCGCGGCGGGAACCGTCGATGATCGAGGGATCGCGACGCTCGGCCGGAGTCATCGAACGGATGATGGCCTCGGTGCGGTCGATTTCCCTCTCGTCGAACTGCTCAAGTTCCTTACGATGCGCGGCCATGCCCGGAATCATGCCAAGCAGGTTCTTCATCGGGCCGAGTTTGCGAACCTGCTGAAGTTGGTCGAGGAAATCGTCAAGGCCGAAGGAACCGTCGGAGATCTTGACGGCGGCCTTGCGGGCCTCCTCCTCGTCGAACTGCTTCTGCGCCTGCTCGATCAGGGTGAGGATGTCGCCCATGTCGAGGATGCGGGACGCCATACGATCCGGGTGGAAGACCTCGAAATCCTTCAATCCCTCGCCGGTGGAGGCGAACAGGATCGGCTTGCCGGTCACGGATGCCACGGACAGCGCGGCGCCACCACGGGCGTCGCCATCGAGCTTGGACAGCACCACGCCGGTGAAATCCACGCCCTCGTCGAACGCCTTGGCAGTCTGCACGGCATCCTGGCCGATCATCGCGTCGATGACGAACAGAATCTCGTTCGGCTGCACGGCATCGCGGATGTCGCGAGCCTGCTTCATCAGCTCCTCATCCACGCCGAGACGGCCTGCGGTATCGATGATCACCGTGTCATACAGCTTCTGCTTGGCGAGCTCCACGGCGTCACGGGCCACCTTCACCGGGTCGCCGGTGGTCTGGTCGGGGGAGACGACCGCTTCGCCGCCATCGGACTGCACGCCCTTCTCCGGCGCGTACACCGGCACGCCGGCGCGTTCGCCGACCACCTGCAGCTGCGTCACCGCGTTCGGACGCTGCAGATCGGCCGCCACGAGCAGCGGGGTGTGGCCGGAATCCTTCAGCCAGTAGCCCAGCTTGCCGGCGAGCGTCGTCTTACCGGCGCCCTGAAGGCCGGCGAGCATGATGATCGTCGGCGGATTCTTTGCGAAGTTCAACGGGCGGTCCACACCGGCGCCAAGCACCGCGGTGAGTTCCTCGTTGACGATCTTCACCACTTGCTGCGCCGGGTTGAGCGCTTCGGAAACCTCGGTGCCGAGCGCGCGTTCGCGGATGCGGCTGGTGAAGGAACGCACCACGTCGAGCGCCACATCGGCGTCGAGCAGCGCGCGGCGGATCTCGCGGATGGTACCGTCGATATCAGCCTCGGAAAGCTTGCCCTTGCTCTTCAGATGCTTGAACGCATTCGAGAGCCGGTCTGTCAAAGAACTAAATGCTGCCATAATGTTCCTCAGTCTAGCGTTTCACGCGGATAGCGGATGAAATGGGTGCGATTGCCTACTTCAGCGACCAAGTGGAGCCTTGCGGACCGTCCTCGATGGCGATGCCGGCCGCGCCCAGCGCGTCACGGATCGCGTCGGCACGTGCGAAATCCTTGGCCTTGCGCGCTTCGGCACGTTCCGCAAGCTGTTCGGAAACCAGCTTGTCGAGCGCGTCATGCTCGGCGGAATCGGCTCCGGCACCAGCCGCACCACCTGCGGCACCGTCGGAAACCCACGGCTCCGCCAGCGGATCCAAGCCCAACGTGTCGAGCATCGCACGCACGTTCACCAGCGCCTCGCGAACCTCGGCCTTCGCCACGTCCGAATCGGCGCGGTCGGCCAGCTTCGACAGCAACGTGTTGCCGGAACGGATCGCCGTGAAAATCGCGGCGGAAGCGCCCGAAACGTTGATGTCGTCGTTCATCGCGGCAACGAAATCGGCGGGAAGCGCGTCGGCGGAAATCGCCATAATCTCTTCTCGTGACGGCTGTTCGCCGACGGCAGCGCCCGCGCGCTCGATGAAGTTCGCCACGCGGTCGTGCGCGGACTGCGCCTCGGCAAGCGTCTGGTCGGACCATTCCAGCATGGAACGGTACTGCACGGAACCGAGGGCGTAACGCACCACCCAAGCGGAATGCTCGGCCAGCACCGCCGGCACGGACAGGCCGTTGCCGAGCGACTTCGACATCTTCTCGCCCTTCGCGGTGACCCAGGCGGAATGCATCCAGCGCGCGGCCGAATCGTAACCGGCGGCGCGCGTCTGCGCCATCTCGTTCTCGTGGTGCGGGAATCGCAGATCAAGACCGCCGCCGTGAATGTCGAACATGTCCTTCAGGTAACGGTGGCTCATCGCGGAGCATTCGATATGCCAGCCCGGACGGCCCGTGCCGAACGGGGTATTCCAGCGCGCGTCGAGCGG
The DNA here is from genome assembly GCF_959020155.1 of uncultured Bifidobacterium sp. Classification (GTDB taxonomy): domain Bacteria; phylum Actinomycetota; class Actinomycetes; order Actinomycetales; family Bifidobacteriaceae; genus Bifidobacterium. The sequence goes on along the minus strand of NZ_CAUERC010000003.1, from coordinate 90,061 downwards.
ATCGGAATCCTTCGGCGCCTTCCACAGCGCGAAATCGCGCGGATCATGCTTGTCGGGGGACATGTCGGCAGGGTCGACCGGATTGTACTTGTCGTTGCCCGCGTTGTCCACGGACGGTCCCATCGCGTCGGTCACTTCGGAAGCCGCGTCGGAAACCGCGGTCTGCTTCTGGTGCGTCAGCTCGCCGTAATGCGGCCAGCTCGCCACGTCGAAGTAGACGTTGCCGGTCGGGGTGCCGTCCGCGTCACGCACCACATAAGCGTGGCCGTTGTCGATGATCTTCTTGATGAGGTCGATCATGTCGATCATGTGGCCGGTGGCGCGCGGCTCGTACGTCGGCGGCTCCACGCCAAGCTTGCTGTACGCCTCGGTGAACTCGCGTTCGTAGATATACGCGCGCTCCCACCACTGCTGGCCCGCGGCGGCGGCCTTGTCGAGGATCTTGTCGTCGATGTCGGTGACATTGCGCACGAACGTGACCTTGTAGCCCAGACGCTCGAACCAGCGGCGCACCACGTCGAACGCGACGGCGGCGCGGATGTGGCCGATATGCGGTGAGCTTTGCACGGTGGCGCCACACACGTAGATACCGACCTGACCTGGTTTGATCGGCGTGAAGGACGACACGGCGTGCGATGCGGTGTCGTACAGCTTCAGCCCCGCGGCGGCCTTCGCCACCGCAAGAGCGCCGGAAGTGTTGGTATTCTGCGGTTCTTGCGTGTTTGTCATAGTCACGAGAATATTGCCAGAATCGGACATGACGCTTGGTTTTCCCGGCATATGCACGGCATCGTATTGCGAACGTATGCAGACACAGAGCCGAATCGCGAGCGTCATTTACGCAGATGATGTAAAAATAGTGGCATGACGCAATCGCATGTGCTGATTCTTCAACACGTCCCGTGGGAGAAACCGGGGCGCATTTTGGATAGTCTCGACGACTTGGGCATGTCGTATGAAGTGATGAACATCGCCAAAGAGAAAAAGCCCGATCTTCCCGATTTCAGTGACGTCTCCGGCATCGTGATTATGGGCGGCCCCATGGGCGCGCTCGACACCGACAAGTATCCCGGTCTCAAAGCGGAATCCAAACTCGTACGCGCCGCCGTCAGCGTCGGCAAACCGTTGCTGGGCGTGTGCCTCGGACATCAGATCATTGCCACCGCGCTGGGCGCGAAACTCAAGAAGGGCAGCGAGCCGGAAATCGGATTCGCGCCGATTAAACGCATCGACAAGCACGACTACTTCTCCATGTGGAACAAGACGTTGGACGTGCTGCACTGGCACAACGACGTGGTGACCCTGCCGGAAGGCGCACAGCCGTTGGCCAAAAGCGCGAAGACGAAGAACCAGGCGTTCCGGTTCGGTTCGGTGCTTGGCCTGCAATTCCACCTGGAGGTCACCCCCACGTTGTTGGACGAGTGGCTGGACGAGCCGTGCATGGTGAAGGATTTGAAGGCAGCCGGCGGTTCGAAATCGCAGCTACGTGACGCCTTCGCCGAATACAATCCGCAGCTGCAGCCGATGGCCGATCAGGTTTTCTCCGGATTCGCGGCCCGGTGCAGCACCTATGCCGCAACGCTGGAGCGCTGATAAGCGTTCTGCCCGCTACACGCCCCACTGAATCGCCAGCTGAGTGCCTTCCGTAGGTGGTTCCTGAGTTCCGTAGGTGGTTGGGTGATGGACCAGTGTTTCGGAAAGGCTGAATTTAAGGCTTTTCTTCGTGCGGTATCCGAAGACAACCACCTACGGAAGCGGAAAACCACCTACGGAATCTTCTAGGGCGTTTTCGTTGCCTACATTCCAAGGTCTCCTGTCTACGTTTCGCATCATGCAGCTGGTGAGCAAGCCCCAAATACGTGTGCGGGAGGCGGTGTTCCGCCGACGCGCTACATTGGTGAGTTATGCCGACTTATGATTTGGGACTTGAACACGTTTCGCTCGCTTTCGCGACCAAGAATATTTTCACCGATGTGACGCAGGGCGTTTTCGAAGGCGACCGCATCGGCATCGTCGGCAAGAACGGCGACGGCAAATCCACGCTGCTGCACCTGTTCAAAGGCACGCAGGAACCGGATTCCGGTCGCGTGACCATGCGCAATGGACTGACGTTCGGCATGCTCGACCAGCGTGACCCGCTCGACGACAACGCCACGGTGCGCGAAGCCGCGTTGGAAGGGCGAGAAGATTACGAATGGGCCGCGGAAACTAAGTCGCGCGAGATCGTGGAGGCGCTGCTCGGCGGCATCAGTCTGGACGCGAAGATTGGCTCCCTGTCCGGCGGCCAGCGTCGCCGCGCCGACCTTGCCCGCCTGCTGCTCAAGGACTGGGACATTCTCGCGCTTGACGAGCCCACGAACCATTTGGACGTGGTGACCATCCACTGGCTCGCCGAGCACTTGAAGAACCGTTGGCCGTCCAGCCAGGGCGCGCTGCTGCTCGTCACCCACGACCGTTGGTTCCTCGACGAGGTATGCGAATCGATGTGGGAGGTCCACGACGGCGTGATCGACCCGTTCGAAGGCGGATATTCCGCGTATATGCTGCAGCGCGTGGAACGCGACCGCCAGGCCGACGTGCGCGAGACGAAGCGCCGCAACCTGGCTCGCAAGGAGCTTGCCTGGCTGACCCGTGGCGCCCGCGCCCGTTCCACCAAGCAGAAGTTCCATGTCAAGGCGGCGCGCGAGCTCATCGCCGACGTGCCACCGGTGCGCAACACGTTGGAGCTGAAGCAGATGGCCACGTCGCGTCTCGGCAAACAGGTGGTCGATCTCATCGATGTGACGCAGATCTTCGAACATGCGCAGGGAGAGGCCGATATCGATCCGGATGTGGCGGAAATGGAAGCTTCGGCCTCGCGCGTGGACGTGGTGCCGGCCATGTATGCCGAGCCGCAGGCGCACGGCAGCGTGGAGGTCGCCGTCGACGATCTGACCGATCCGCGGTTGGTGGACGCCGGCGTGCCCGAGGCGCGACAGGCGGCGCAGGCCGCCCGGCAGGCTGAGGAGGAGTCGCACGAGTCGGGTGACGACGCCGACGAGTCCACGCCGGAGGTCACGTCCGCGGCGCAGAAGGTCACCGTGACCGGCCGCAAGATCCTTGACGACGTGACGTGGCTGATCGGCCCGGGCGACCGCTTCGGCATCGTCGGCGCGAACGGTGCCGGCAAATCGACCCTGCTGAAGATCCTCGACGGCACGATCACCCCGACCGCCGGCCATGTGAACATCGGCAAGACCGTGAAGTTCGCGGTGCTTTCGCAGCGTCTCGACGAGCTGGAGAAGCTCGGCAAATACAAGATCAAGGAAGTGCTGAGCCGCTACAAGCCGAGCTACATCGTGGACGGCAAGGAGACCACGCCGGGGCAGATGATGGAGCGTCTCGGTTTCGAATCCGCGCAGCTCATGACGCCGATCAAGGACCTCTCGGGCGGGCAGAAGCGCCGCATGCAGCTGCTGCTCATCCTGCTCGACGAGCCGAACGTGCTCATCATGGACGAGCCGGGCAACGATCTCGACACCGACATGCTCGCCGTGATGGAGGATCTGCTCGACACTTGGCCGGGCACGCTGATCGTCGTCTCCCACGACCGCTACCTGCTCGAACGCGTCACCGACCAGCAGTTCGCGCTGATCGGCGGCAAGATCCGCCATCTGCCCGGCGGCGTGCAGGATTATCTCGACATGACCGAGGCCATCAAGAACGGCAAGGATCCGTTCGCCGACGAGAAGTCCGGCAAGAACTGCAAAACGCGGAAGAATGGCGATGCTGGCGATTCCGCTACGACCGCGCCTTCCGTAGGTGGCGCAGCTTCCTCACCTTCCACTGGCGATTCGTCGTCGGCTTCCACGCCGAAGCTCACCGGCAAGGCGTTCCACGACGCGTCGAAGCGCGTTTCCGCCATCGAGCGCAAGCTGGCCAAGCTGGAGGAGCAGAAGGCCGATTTGGAAGCGCAGATGGCCGCGCACGACCCAAGCGATTACGAGGGGCTGGGCAAGCTCAACGAGCAGTTGCAGTCCGTCACGGACGAGTCTGAATCCCTCGAAATGGAATGGATGGAGCTCTCCGAACAGCTCGAGTAGTCCCAGTCGGGCAAACTGATGGTGAGAGGCTTGTAGGCGTCGGTTTGGCGGTACGGAATGTGCAAAACCGACGCTGGCGATTCGCTCAGCGTCGGTTTACCGGAATAATTCGTCGTGGCTGCCGGTACGTTCGAAGAACGCGACCGAATCGTTCGATGACCAGATCACCAGCCAGTCCCCGGCATTGGCGACATGGCATTCGTACCGTACGCGCCAATTGCCGGACAGGGTGTGCATGTTGTGGCGGCGGTGCAGCTCCTCCAGCGTTTTCGGGTGTGTAGCCATTCGTGCGACAGCAAGGTGTAGCGCTTGAGATATCAGTGTCATATTCTTGTTCTTACGGAGGTAGAGCTGTTCTCCGCAAGAACAACCAATGGGGGTGTCTCATGAATCAAGTGATGCGAAGAAGCGTCTGTTGTTTGTTGTCGGCTTTGTTGCTGTGTTCATGCGCCGGTTGCGCGAATTCCGTACACGAAACCTCTGAAGGTGACGCTGTCCAGAGCGGCAGCAAAAACGATGATGCTGCTGAGCAAGCGTATAAAACGTTTACTGTGGACGCTTTGGACCGTGTCGCCGTCGATGATCTCAATAACTCGGACAAATTGGTTCTGGTGAACAAGCTGGGCGCGAAATCCGTGCACGGCGATGGTGCTATTCCATTTGCCAAAAAGGTCGACGAAAACCATATGTATTATGTCGTCTCCATGTGCAAACAGAAGGAGCAGGCTCCTTACTCACTTGTCCTCTACAAAGATGGACAGCCGCACACTTTAACCACTAGGGAATCCTGTACGTCTAATGGAGTGGAAACAGTCTCTCTTCCGGCGAAGAATTTCCTTGGCGCCACCTCATTGTCCATTATCAATATCGGCAATACGGATCTTGTTGTTTCCGTATATGAAGTAAAGGAAAGCCACCGTGAATAAATGCTGGTGGCTGGTTTAATGTGTTTGATGAGTTAGCGGAATCGCTAGGGACAATGACCATTCTTCATTTTCTGAATTTATGGTCATTGTCCCATTATGTTGTTGCGCAAAATCTTGTATGAGGGCTGTCCCGTAGTGATTTTCTGGAGCACTATTTATTGCGGCGTTATATAGATTTGATGCGAAGATGCGGACCGCATCTGGTCCTACAGAGAGGATAAAAGCAAAAGCCCCGGGTTTCCCGTGTTTGGCAATGTTATTGAGAATTTCGGTACAAACCGTTTGCAACGATGGTAGTAGTGACTTGTCCATTGCGTTTAGATTCCCGCGGATTATTGGTGTCCCGGTAAACCCCAGTATTCTCAGTCTTCTGCATTGAGCTTCTATATGTTGTTGAAAGAGCTTGTGTGTGTCTTCTTCTTTGTCTGTCTTAAGCTCATCGGTCATCGGGCTGATAATTTGAGTGCGAAGCTCATGTAATGCCTGCATGAGGACTTGTTCAATCTGTGGCAAAGTGTCGCTGCTCTCTGAGGGCTCTTTCTTGCGACACAGCAGAATCGCATATGTCATAGCTCCTGCGATGGAATCGTGCAGTATGTGAATTTCTTTGAGTCTTTTCTGCTGGCGTCGAACTTGTTCTTGTGCAATCGCCAGGTCGGTTTTCCGTTGCTCTGTCTGTATCTTCCACCGTATGGCAAAGCCAACGAAGAATGCTCCAATGTAGGAGCACGCAAGCACAGGGATGCTTGGATTGTAGTCGATGCCGCCTGTCCAATAGCCCAAAGGAAGTGCTAGTGCGCAAAGCAGCGGTCCCATGATGGCAAATTCAAATCGTTTGATTTCAAAAGCAACTATTCCACATACAAGCCATGTGCCATATAACGTCGAAGGGCCATCGCATATTGCCGGGATTATTGCACATGCTATGTGTGTTACAAGAATCGCCATGCTTGCCGGTACGGGGAACCAAGTCAGTAGCAACAGAGCGATGCAGTACGGAGCCAAATATAGCCATGACCAAGGTGACATATTTGGCCAAGCGGTCAGCTCGAGCAGGAAAAAGCAGATACAGATAATGGATCCCGCTAAGTAAGGCTTGCGCACGGCCTTTGCCAATGACATTATTTGTTGGGGCAGCCTCATCGTTATATCCAACCGTTTCTTACGCACATCGCAACAGCTTCGGCACGACTATGAGCATGGAGCTTCTCGAAAGCTCGTCGTGCATATGTCTTTACCGATGCTTCGCTGATATTCAGTTGGTGTGCAATAGTGGAAGTGGTGAATCCTCTCGCATAGTTGGCAATGATCTGTAATTCCTTGCCGGAAAGCCGCATGGAGTTTATGCTCTTCCCCGCCCACGACGCAACCTCGTCGTTTCCAGTGGCTTTTCCGATGATTCGGACCAGTTGAATCGTGGGAATTTCTTTTGGAATAATCGCATAGAACGCATCAGGCCATTGTGTTCCGTGCTCTTTTTCGTTTTCGCTGTCCAAAAAAGCGCTGATACCGATGACGGCAATATCTGGATATTGTTCCTTGACATGACGTGCCAATTCCACGCCGTTCATCCCAGGCATTGCGATATCGGTGAGCATGACCTGCGGTCTTTGCGAAGAGTCCCTCATGGCGTCAAGTGCTTGTTCGGCTGAGGTGGCGGTCCATAGAATCCGTATTGGTGCGCATGTCTCGACCAATAAGCTTTGAATTGCGCTCGCGACCAGTGGATCATTATCCACAATCCCTAGAGTCGAATCGTTGACAATCGTGCGCATATAAATTCCCCCGTGGTTTGTTTCTCGTTCCAGAATAGACATTTTTCGCAGCTGCAATAGATCGCGGCGTTACCGGTGAGACACATGTTGCGAACCCATTCAAAAGCAAATATTTTGTACAAAAAATTTGTATATAATGGGAGGCGGTGGAAAGGAGACCTTTGCAATGACTGACGTGACCCCTAACGAAGCGCGGATGCCCGAAGACGCCGCAGTGACCGTGACCAATGCCGATACTCTTCGGGCCATGGCGAGTCCTATTCGCATGAGGATCCTTGGAACGTTGCGGGTGAACGGCGAACAGACCGTGGGAAGCATCAGCGAGCAGCTTGGCGAGGCTCCCGGAGCCATCAGCTACCACTTGGGGCAGCTTGCGCATGCGGGACTAGTGAAAAAGGTGGAGTCTCCTGACGGAGATCGAAGAAAGAGCTGGTGGAAGGCCTGTCAAAGCGCCATTCGTCTGGGGAGGCCCGAAGAAAAGAACGGTACGGACGAGTCGAAGGCCATGGATCTGTTCCGGCGTTCCGCGGCGCTCTCCTACGAGATGGCCTACGAGCGTTTTCTGGACAGGCTGCCGGAATTGCCTCGGGAATGGGCTGATTCATGCACCAGCGATGATCATGTTCTGAACCTGACCGCCGAGGAGACGAGCTCGATGATCGAGGAACTCAATGAGGTCGTGCGCCGCTGGCAGATCAAGGCCGGCATGCACGGCGACGATGAGCTGGGCGTCGAACCCGTGGCTCTGATTCTGCAGGCCTTCAGGTGGTTTTCGTAAGGAGTCGGCGGGTTTTGCATATGAACCCATAGGCAATCTGAAAAGTGTGGGCGGAACAGGGAAAACAAGTGAAACAAGACATGGACGGAACAGCGAAATCATTCTGGCAATCCGCAGGATACGTTTCTTGGTTCACCGCCGATACGGCGTCGGCGGTCGGAGCGGCGCTGCGCGCACTGGCGATCAGTCTGCTCGGATATGCGGTGTCCGGCTCCACCATCGCCGCCGGGTGGCTCGGAACGTCGTCGATGATCGCGCAACAGGTTGCGAGCGTATTCGGAGGTACCTTCGTCGACAGGCATGACCGCAAACGGCTTATCGTGGCGAACGCCGTCGTCGGCGTTCTGGCTTGGGGCGCAATCGCGGTGCTGCTGCTGTGCGGCGCATTGTCGTTCCCCGTGTTGCTGCTGATCGCGGTGCTCGCATCCGGCATCAACGGATTTCTTGGGAGCGCTACGGATGCGATGCTTCGCTCGATCATCGATATCCGCTATTATCCCAAGGCGCGGAGCCTCAACGAGGGGCGTGACGCAACCATCGCCATGGCGGGAAGCCCCATCGGAGGTTTTCTGTACAGCATTGCTCCATGGCTGCCGTTCCTTGCGTCGGCATGCATGTATGCCGTGGCCGGCGTCGCCGCCACCGGCATCCGCGAATATGGTTCGGATGGCGGGCGTATCGGGGAAACGGATGGCGATGCAGTGAAAGGCGGTTTCTTCCGCGATTTCCTGGAAGGCTGGTCATGGTCGTTGCATCGGAAAACGCTGGTGGTCGTGCTCATCGTGGCGGCATTGGTCAATTTCGGCGTCAACGGCATCCAATATGCCATCCAGCTGCATCTGGTGTCGTGCGGGACCAATGCGACCCTCATCGGATTCATCAGTGGCGGCATATCGTTGACGATGCTTGTGGGATCGTTGCTGGCCGGCAAACTCAGCGATAAGGTTCCGGTCGGACCAACCGTGTGCCTCGCCTACCTGTTCATCTGCTTATGCGTATTGCCGATGGCGTTGACCGACAACTATTGGGTCATGCTGGTTGCCAATTCGTTTGTTGGCCTGCCGTTCCCGTTGATCAACGCGATGCTCCTCGGCTTCATCTTCGCCAAATCGCCTACGAGCATGCAGGGGCGTATTACTGTTACATTGACGGTTCCGGCCCAGGTGCTTTCGATGTTCTGTAGTGCTGTGGCTGGCACCTTGCTCCCGGTTTTTGGATTCCATGGCGCGGTGCTGGTGTTCCTCGCCGTTCTCGCGGCAAGCGCCGTGCTGGTGACATGCTCCCGCTCCATTCGTGGCATCCCTGGGGCGTCGCAATGGGAGCATACGGCGTTGCGGTGAATCGAAATAAAAAGCGCCGCCCCACGAAACGAATCGTGGGACGGCGCTTTGCCGTAGGCAATGCCGCTCAGCCCGTTCAGCGGCCAGTGATCTCGGAGCCGAGCACCTTCTCGCTCAGCGCCTTCGGACCGCGGGTCACGGCCACCGCGCCGGAGCGGACCAGCTCGATGATGCCGTAATGCTCCAGCAGGCCGAGCAGCGCGTCGATCTTGCCTTCGGCGCCGGTGGCCTCGATGGTCAGCGATTCCGGATTCACGTCCACCACGCGCACGCGGAACAGACGCACGATCTCCAGCACGTCGGAACGGACGGACTCGTCGGCCGCCACCTTGATGAGCACCAACTCGCGCTCCACGGTGGTTTCCGGATCGAGGTCCACGATCTTCAGCACGTGCAGCAGCTTGTTGAGCTGCTTGATGATCTGCTCAAGCGGCACCTCCTCCACTTCGGCGGTGACGGTGACGCGGGAGATGTCCGGACGCTCGGTGGGGGAGACGGACAGCGAGTTGATGTTGAACGCGCGGCGGGCGAACAGGCCGGCGATACGCGCCAGCACGCCCGGACGGTTCTCGACGAGCACGGACAGCGTATGACGCTTGGAACCCGGCTGGGATGCAGGATAATTTGCCATGATCGAAATGTCCTTCCTTACGCTCTACTCGTTCACTCGTTCTCGCCGGCGCGCTGCAAGGGCTTGACGCCGGGCATGTACGTGACGTTGTCGTTGGAGTCGCCGGCTGCGACCATCGGCCACACCATGGCGTCCTTCCACACGCGGAAGTCGATCAGCACCGGACGGTCGTTGATCTCGTTGGCCTTCTTGATGCATTCGATGGCCTCGTCCTTGGTGAACGCGCGCATACCCACGCAGCCGTACGCTTCGGCGAGCTTCACGAAGTCCGGCACGTCCACGATGTCAGACGTGTTCTCGCCGTCCAGCAGGTTCGTGGCGGAGTAGTGGTGATTGTAGAACAGGGTCTGCCACTGGCGGACCATGCCGTACACGGAGTTGTTGAGCAGGGCGATCTTCACCGGCGCGTGGTCGAGGAACGCGGCCGCCAGCTCTTCGGAAGTCATCTGGAAGGAACCGTCGCCGTCGATCAGCCACACCGGCTTCTTGTCGTCGAATTCGCGTGCGGAGCCGACGCGAGCACCGATGGCGGCAGGCAGACCGAAGCCCATCGTGCCGAGGCCGCCGGAGGACAGCCAGGAATGAGGCTTGTTGAATTCGATGATCTGGGTGGCCCACATCTGATGCTGGCCCACGCCGGAAACCCAGATGGTGTCCGGATCGGCCATGTCGGACAGCTGCTTGACGACCCACTGCGGGGCGAGGCTGCCGTCGGTCGGTTCGTCCCATGTAATCGGATAATCCTCGACCCACTTGTTGATGACGTCCCACCAGTGGCTGGTGTCGGGCTTGCCGTGCACGGCCTGCTCGCGCTTGATCTCCGGGATGAGGTCCTTGAGCACAGTGGCCACATCGCCGACGATCGGCACGTCCGGCTGACGGTTCTTGCCGATTTCCGCCGGATCGATGTCGATATGGATCACGCGTGCGCCCGGAGCGAACGCGTCGAGCTTGCCGGTGACGCGATCGTCGAAACGTGCGCCGATCGCAACCAGCAAATCGCAACGCTGTACAGCGCCCGTTGCCGCGATTGTGCCGTGCATGCCGAGCATGCCAAGCACCTTCGGATCGGAATCGGGCACAATGCCGCGCGCCGGAAGGGTGGTGACGATCGGAGCGCCGGTCACTTCAGCCAGCTCCTCGACCAGCTCGCCCGCGTCGGAACGCACCGCGCCGCCGCCGACGTACAGCACCGGACGGTACGACTGCTCGAACAGCTTCGCCGCGTCGGACAGCACGCGACCGTGCGCTTTGGTGGTCGGGTTGTAGCCCGGCAGAATCATGCGCTGCGGCCAGGAATAATACATTTCGCCGGTCTGCGCGGTCTTGGTGACGTCCACCACCACCGGTCCCGGACGACCGGAACGTGCGATGTAATGCGCCTCGGCCAGCACGCGCGGAATGTCCTGCGCGCGGGTGACGAGGTACGAATGCTTGACCACCGGATAGGTGGCGCCGACGATATCGGCTTCCTGGAAAGCGTCCGTGCCGATGGCGTTCACGCCGACCTGGCCGGTGATGACGACCATAGGAATGGAATCCATGTTCGCGTCGGCGATCGGGGTGATCATGTTCGTCGCGCCCGGACCGGAAGTGACGATGCACACGCCCACCTGTCCGGTGGTCAGCGCGTAGCCTTCTGCCGCATGTCCGGCGGCCTGCTCGTGACGCATCAGCACGAAGCGGAACTTCGTATCGTCCTTGATGGAATCGTAGACGGGCAGAATCGCACCGCCCGGAACGCCGAAGACGTCCTTGACGCCCAGATCCTCCAGCGAACGAACCAGCGCTTCGGCGCCGGTCATCTTTTCGCCGTCGACAATGGTCTGCTTTTCAGTGGTAGCGGATGCCTTTGGCATGCCGCTGAATGCCTGCAGAGGCGTAGGTAACACCATGTTCCCTCTCATGCTCGTTCGTGGAAAATTTCCTCGTAAGGGGCCGCGGTCGCGTCGTTCATGCGCCGTTTTACCCCTTAAACGGAATGCTATGCAACCGCTTGTGGCGGATTGCAGCCGCATTCCTCTCTGATAATGAGTCTATGCTAACGGCTGACAGCTTGGTTCGCCGGAAAGGCCCATATTCTGGCGCGTTACGCGCCATGGTGATATGGACCATATTTTTTGCGATTGCGACGCTGCCTTGTAATGCTGTTTCGTGACGCCGGCCGTGCCGCCGCTTGCGTTACCGTTTGCGCGGTTACTTGCCCTGCGCTGCATCCTGCGTGCCACCGTTGGACTTGCGGTGTGACCTGTGGTGCGACTTATGCGTCTTCCCGTTCTGCTTGCCGCCCATTTCGCCCTTGCGACTGTCAAGCGCCTTCCAGCCCATTTCCGCGGCCGCCAGCTGCGCCTTGCGTTTGCTGCTGCCGGTACCGACGCCGATGACTTCGCCGCCATCGCCGAGAATCGCGCGCGCGGTGAACTCCAGTGCGTATTCCGGTCCGGCGACCGACGTCTGGTAGTGCGGGTCGGGCAGACCCATCTCATGCGCCTTGACGGTCAGCGACGTCTTCCAATCGAGCGCCGGACCTTCGGTGGCGACCTCCGCCAGCGTATCGTCGACGAGATGATGCACCACGCGGCGCGCCTCGTCGATGCCGTGCTGGATGAACGTCGCGCCGATCAGCGATTCGACGATGTCGCACAGAATCGAGCTTTTGTCCGCGCCGCCCTGTTCCGCCTCGCCGTGGCCGAGCAGAATGTACGGGCCGACGTGCAGTTTTTCACGGGCGATTTTGCTCAGGGATTCCTCGGAAACCGCCTTCGCACGCATTTTGGCCAGCTGGCCTTCGTTCATGTCGGGATGCACCTTGTACAGCGTTTCCGTGGAGACCAGTTCGAGCACCGCGTCGCCGAGGAATTCGAGTCGTTCGTAGTTCTTGGCGCCTTCGTGCTCGTGTGAGAACGAGCGGTGGGTGAGCGCTTCGACGAGCAGGTCCGGCTCGATTGTGGTGCCGAGCGCCTCGAGCAACACATTGGCGGTCATCTCGCCTTCGGGGGTGATGGACGTGCCGATGCGGCCGGCGTTGGTATTGTTGCCGTTTTCGGTTTGGGTGTTGTTCTGTGCGTTGTCCTGATTGGTCTCTTTGGCCATGGATGTTCCTTACCGTTCATGCGGCGGGCCGAGCCCGCCGCGGTCTGTGGTTGTGGCCGTTGCGCACATGGCAAGACGCCAGCTGATCTGGCGGTTTTGCTACGCAAGCAACGTATGTCGTACGCCGATCGCACGCGGAAATAAATCGCAATGCAATCGCCGTATCACTTGATAATAATAAAAGAAACCCTGCCACCCGTCGATGGCAGGGTTTCGATGCTTTATACCGTTATCCGGCAACCACTCACTTGGTGTGGATGGAGCGGACAGCCTCGCGGTACACGCGGCCGCGGAAGGAACCGCAGCTCGGGCATGCCATGTGCGGCAGCGTCGGAGCGCCGCAGTTCGGGCAGGTAACGGTCTGGGCGGCCTTGGCCTTCCAGTTTGCGCGGCGAGAATGGGTATTCGCGCGCGAGGTCTTGTACTTAGGCAGTGCCATTGTGTTTCCTCTATTTCGTTCGAACGATTGAGCTTAAGCGTTCAGTATCTTAACGTGAGCTCCGTACAAACGATGGACCATCCCATCCGAACGGCTTATTCCTTGCCTTCCAGCTTGGCTTTCAGCCCTTCCAGCGCGGCGAAACGAATGTCGGTCATGTCATGCTGATGGTCGGGGTTCTCGTTGAGGTCGATGCCGCACTGCGAGCACAGGCCCTTGCAATCCGGCTTGCACAACGGCTGCAGCGGCAGTTCCTCGACCAGCGTGTCGCGCAGCAGCGCCTCGAGGTCGGCCCATGCGCCGCCGTCGAGCAGCGGGTACGTGTCTTCCGCCTCGTCCTCGCCGGCGATGATGTCCACTTCCTCTTCCTTGCCGTTCTTGCCGGCCTTTCCGCCCTTGCCGGCGGCGGACTTGTCCTCATACGGGAAGAAGGAGGTGACGTTCACCGTCCAATCGCGCTGGATCGGCTTCAGGCAGCGCGTGCATTCGGCATGCACGGGAGCGCTGATACGCGCGTTCAGAATCAGACCGTCGACGATCGAATCGAACGAGCCGACCACGCTCACATCCGCGCCTTCGTCCACGCCCACGATTTCATCGCCGATGCCGCTCGGCGCGGGGAAAGTGGCGTCGATCTCCTTGCTTTGCCCCGGACGCGAGGCCACCTGCGCCACGGAAACGGCCCACGGGGAATCTTCAGTACGTGCCATAGTTCAGTCTTTCGCTCTTTCTTGCTATGCGTTCCACGCGTGTTACGCGTCTTGTTCAGTTTTCCGGATAATCGTCCGCGTCGAGATGGTCCAGATGCGCGCCGGCTTCGCGTTGACGATCGTACAGCACGTTCAGGCCCGCCTGCACGCCGGTGCCGATCTTGTCGACCTGCTGTTGCAACGATTCCATCATGGTGATGCAGTATTTGTCGGCGTTCTGCGTGAGCTTGTCGGCCTTGGCTTGCGCCTGGTCGAGAATGCCGCGCGCCTTCTGCCTGGCGAGTTCCGTCACGTTCTCCTGCCCGGCAAGGAACTGCGCCTGCTCGTTGGCTTCGCGTACGGTGTCGGCGGCACGCGACTGCGCGGATGCGATGATCGCGTTGGCTTGCGTTTGCGCGCTTTCCAGACGGCGTTCCGATTCGCGCATCAGCGCGGAGGCGCGTTCCAGCTGCACTGGCAGCATCTTCTTGAGTTTGTCGAGCTTGCCGGTGAACGATTCGCGGTCCACGCGCACCGAGCTCGGCGCGAACAGAATCGGCTTGGCCTCGTCCAATTCCTCTTCGATGCTGTCGATGATGTCGTAGACGGTGGTGAATTCGTCGCGGCTGCGATCCGAACTGTCGTCGAGTGGTGCGTTGGGGTCGAACGTGGCGCGAAGGTCGGGCAGGTCCGACATGGAAATCGACGGTTTCGACGATTTCGCGGGCTTTGCCGGCTCATCCGTAGCACGATCGGCGGCATTGCCGGTTGCGGAGTTGTTGGTCGCTGCGGTACCGGCAACAGCGCCGGTAGCCGGATAATCGGCCGCCGCCGTGACCGGCTGCTGCGACGTGGCGTCATCGGCGTCAGCAAGCGGCTTGAAATCGTTGGTCTCTTCACTCATCATGCTCTCTTTTCGTTCTTGAGCGCCTCGCCGAGCAGCGGAATCACGCAATCGGGCACCATGCCCGTCACATCGCCTCCGTGCCGTGCCACGTCCTTGACGATGGAGCTGGAGATGTGCTCCAGGTCCGGGGCCGCAGGCAGAAACAGCGTTTCCACTCCGGCGAGTTTGCGGTTGACCAATGCCATGCCCAGCTCAGCCTCGTAATCGCCGTTCTGCCGAAGTCCTTTGACGATGACCGTCGCACCGATTTTCGTGCAATAGTCGGTGATCAGGCCGGTGGTCGACGCCACCTTCACATTGGTGCAACCGCGCTTGGCGAGCGCCTGGCGGATGATCTCAACACGGGTTTCTTCGGAGAACATCGGCGTCTTCGCCGCGTTCACGGCCACCACCACATGCACTTCGTCGAAAAAGCGCGCGCAACGCTCGATGACGTCCAGGTGGCCGGCGGTCACTGGGTCGTACGACCCGGGGCAAACTGCAATTGTCATAACCTTAAGCGTACCGCGATTGGTTGAGAACGTGCGCAACATCGGCGTATGCCCGTGTTGGCGCGGTTCGTGCGCACGGGTGGCGGCGCAATGCGGCTCGGCTATGATGGAAGGCAGTGGGGCCGCGATCGCGGCTTGTGTGAGGAGTCTTAATTATGGCATTTGCGATTTTCGATGGCTTGTTCGGATCCGACGATCCGGTTTCGCCGCTGTCCAACCCGGATGCGGGTACCGGTACCGCCGTTCTGGAACGTCCTGAAGAGGAAACGAAGCTTGATGACGGTGGCAATGGCGATGCCGACCGTTTCGCGCATTATGTGTCGCGTGACCGTATCGCCGAATCGAAGATGACGGGTCGTCCGGTTGTGGCGTTGTGCGGCAAGGTGTGGGTGCCGAAGCGTGACCCCACGCATTACCCGGTGTGCCCGGATTGCAAGCGCATCTATGACGAGATGATGAACAGCTCGTTCTGATTGCCGTTCGACCATGTTGCCGATTCATGCCGCCGGTTGCGGTGGCTGAACGTGGCGATTGAATATGGCGGCTGGGTGCGGCGACCGAGTGCGGCGCAACGTCGTATGTTATGCAAAAACCGACGCCGGTGATTCACCGGGCGTCGGTTTTTGTTATGTCTTTTGCGCTGTACAGGGCGGTTCACGCCATGACGGACGTCACAGCACGGTGACTTCGGTCGGGATGACCGGATCGCCCTTCATCAGGCTCTGTGCGCCGATCGGCAGTTCGGCGAGCGCCTGCGCGCGGTAGTTGTGCGCGTTGACGATCGCGTCGTGGCCCTGGTATTCGCTGTGGTTCTCGCCATTGGTGACGTAGTCGACGAGCAGGTCCTTCCAGCCGTCTTCCGGCTGGTATGCGGCGAGCTTGTCTTCGGAGCCGGAGATGACGTGTTCGCAGTCGGCCAGCGAGTATTCGTAGGAGCGGAAGGCGAGCTTGCGGCCCGGAACGGTGGCCTTGTCCTTCGACTTCTTGGCGACCGGCTGCATTTCGCCGGCGGAGTTCTCGCGTTCGGTGAGCTTGTAGACCATCGCGCAGGTCGGGGCGCCCGAGCCGGTGACGAGCATGGTACCCACACCATAGGAATCGACCGGAGCGGTCTGCAGAGAGGCCAGCGCGTACTCGTCGAGATCGTTGGTGACGGTGATCTTCGTATTGGTGGCACCAAGCGCGTCCAGCTGGTTGCGCACGCGCTGCGCGAGGGAGGCGAGATCGCCGGAATCGATGCGCACGCCGCCCAGTTCGGGGCCTGCCACGTCGACGGCCGTCTTCACGGCCTCTTCGATGTTGTACGTGTCGACCAGCAGCGTGGTGTTCTTGCCAAGCGCGGCGATCTGCGATTCGAAGGCGCTCCGCTCGTCGTCGTGCACCAGGGTGAAGCAATGCGCGGCGGTGCCGATGGCCTTCAGGCCGTACATTTGCGCGGCCAGCAGATTGGCGGTGCCCTTGAATCCGCCCACCACGGCGGCGCGGGCGGCTGCGACGGCGGCCCATTCGTTGGTGCGGCGGCCTCCCATGTCCATGCACGGGCGGTCCTTCGCCGCGCTGACCATGCGGGACGCGGCGGAGGCGACGGCGGAATCGTAATTCAGAATGCTCAGCAGCAGCGTTTCCAGCAGCGTGCATTCGCCGAACGTGCCTTCGACCTGCAGGATCGGCGAGTTCGGGAAGAACATCTCGCCTTCGCGGTAGCCCTTGATGGAGCCGGAGAAGTGGAAGTTCTCCAGCCATTTGATGGTTTCCGGGCTTACCACCTTGCGGTCGGCGAGGAATTTCAGGTCGTTGTCGTCGAGGTGGAACTTCTCGAGCGCGTCGAGGATGCGTCCCTGTCCGGCAGCCACGCCATAGTGGCGGCCCAGCGGCAGATGCCGGGTGAAGATCTCGAATACGCACTTGCGGTTGGCGGTGCCGTCCTTCAGGCATGCGTCAAGCATGGTGTATTCGTACATGTCGGTCATGAGTGCGGGTGAATAATCCAGCATTTCCAAAGCCTTTCTTGACTTTTGGTGAAACTGACCATAAGTGTAGGACCCACGGTGGCCAATCTTTGGTTGCATCCCATCATACGTGCAGGAGGGGTCTCGAGGCGCGGCGTGCTTGGCTGGTGATAGGGTCGAATGCTGAAAAGACGAGTAATCGGACGGCGGCAAAAGCCGAAATCAGCGGAAAGCGAAGTGCAGAACAGCAATGGTAGCGATTAAGGATATGTTGGGCGACCAGACCGTGGTGCGTGCGGACGGCCGCAAGGTGGACGAATTGCGTCCGGTGCGCATCACCCGCCATTTCACGGACGTTCCGGAAGGCTCCGTGCTCATCGAATGCGGCAACACGCGCGTGATGTGCACCGCCACGTTCACAGCCGGCGTGCCGCGCTGGCGCAAGGACTCCGGCCTGGGCTGGGTCACCGCGGAATACGCGATGCTGCCGCGCGCCACCGCCGACCGCACCGACCGCGAGTCCGTGCGCGGCAAGATCGGCGGCCGTACGCACGAGATCAGCCGTCTGATCGGCCGCTGCCTGCGTGGCGTCGTCGATATGAAGGCGCTCGGCGAAAACCAGGTGCAGATCGACTGCGACGTGCTGCAGGCCGACGGCGGCACCCGCACCGCTTCGATCACCGGCGCGTACGTGGCGCTCGTCGACGCGATGCATTGGGCCGAGGAACACAAGCACGTCAAGTCCGCCGACCGCGTGCTCAAGGACTGGGTCTCCGCCGTCTCCGTCGGCGTGATCAACGGCAAGCCGATGCTGGACCTGCCGTACATCGAAGACAGCCAGGCCATGACCGACATGAACGTGGCCATGACCGGTTCCGGCGATTTCATCGAGATCCAGGGCACCGCCGAGCATCGTCCGTTCAACCGCGCCGAACTCAACACCCTGCTCGACCTCGCCGAAAAAGGCAACAGGGAGCTGCAGGCCGCCCAACGCGCCGCGCTCGCGCTCGACTGAGCCGATCGACGGCACGGCATGCGCTGAATGTAGGACGTTGACGGTCCGATGCCGGCGACTCGGCGCGCATGGAACAACGCAAACAGATATAAGTCGGAAAACGACGGAAGGAACCGTAAGGCATGAAGATCATCGTCGCCACGCATAACGAAGGCAAACTGGCGGAAATCCGCCGCATTCTCGAGGAACGTCTCGGCGCGGACGCCGCCGACATCGAGCTCGTCTCCGCAGGCTCCCTGGGATTGCCCGATCCGGTCGAGGACGGCGTGACCTTCCAGGAGAACGCGCTCATCAAGGCGCGCGACGTGGCCGAACGCACCGGCTGCCCGGCAGTCGCGGACGATTCCGGCCTGATCGTGGACGTCATGGGCAACGCGCCGGGCATTCTGTCCGCACGCTGGGCCGGCGAGCACGGCAACGACAAGGCCAACAACGCGCTGCTGCTCAAGCAGCTGGCCGACATCCCCGACAGCAAGCGCACCGCACGGTTCCGCTGCGCCGCCGCGCTGGTCGTGCCGGGAGGGCGCAAGACGGACGGTGCGGATGATGATAAGCCGTACACGATCGCCAGCGAAACCGTCGAAGTCGGCGAAATGCCGGGCGTGCTGCTGCGTGCCCCGCGCGGCGCCAACGGTTTCGGCTACGATCCGCTGTTTGTGCCGAACGATCAGCCGCAGCGTGCGGTCGACGCCGGCGAAAAGCTCACGTCCGCCGAAATGGAGCCGGCCGAGAAGAACGTGGTCTCCCATCGTGGCAAGGCGCTGCGCGCGCTGGTCGCATCGATCGAAGCGCTGGTCAAATAACATCGGATGACGGCCGCGACGGGCGCTTGCCGTGGCGCGCGACACTGGATGGCGTGCGTGCGATTTGTGCTCGTCCGGTTTTTCCGCTATGCTTTGTTTCTTGTGCGCGGCTAGCGTATGCTTACCGGGCATTGCGCCACTTTAGCTCAGTCGGTAGAGCGGCTCACTCGTAATGAGCAGGTCGACAGTTCGATTCTGTCAAGTGGCTCCACTGCCCTAGATGTTCGGAGGTTTTCCGAGCATCTAGGGTTTTGCATATGTGCATTCGTGCATATCGGTTTTCGCCGTGCGCGGATGGTGATTGCGCGAGTGGCGGAATTGGTAGACGCGCAGGATTTAGGTTCCTGTGTCTTTGACGTGTGGGTTCAAGTCCCATCTCGCGCACATGTCCACGTTAATTCAGCCAATCGCGCTGCTGGCCATCATCCTCACCGGCTACCTGTTCAAACGCGCCGGCAAATTCAAAAACCGCGACTACCGCATCATGCAGGTCGCCCTGTTCAACCTGGTTCTGCCCTGCGCCATCATCTACTCGTTCGCCACGAACCCGCATGATTCCAGCATGCTGTGGATCTCCGTCTTCGGCTTCGTGGTCGCGTTCATCCCGCCCGTGCTCATCTTCCTCACCACACGTCACACGCCTGTGCAGGATCGCGCGTTCACCATGCTCAACGGTTCCGGCTTCAACATCGGCTGCTTCTGCTTCCCCGTGGCACAGGCGTTTCTCGGCACCGCGGCGATCGTGCCAGCGGCCATGTTCGACATCGGCAACTGCGTGATGGTGGCGGCCGGCACGAACGTCATGACGCAGACCCTCCTGCACATCCAGTCCGGCAAGACCTTGGACGAGCAGTACCAGGGGCATGCGCCGGTGCTGCCGTATACGAAACCCAAGGATCGCGATGCCCGCCGGCTGGCACGCCACGCGCTGCTACGCAACGTGGCGAAAGGCTTCTTCGGCTCCATCCCGTTCGACACCTACCTGGTCATGATCGTGCTCATGCTTGCCAATGTGAAGATCCCCGCCGTCGTGGCCACGTTCGTTGAGCCGCTCGCCAACGCCAACTCGTTCGTCGCCATGCTGATGGTCGGCATGCTGATGGACCTGCCCGCCGGCCGTGACGATGTGATGAAGCTGCTGAAGATCATCGGCCTGCGACTGCCATTCGGCCTGCTGTCCGCCGTCTGCGCATGGTTCGTGCTGCCGTTCGGCGCCAATGTGCGCGAAGCCGTGGTGATGTGCTGCCTCGCGCCAATCGCCGTGTTCTCCACCCTGTTCACCGACGAAGTGCTCGGCAATGCGAAACTCGCCGGCTTCTCGCTGTCCGTGTCCGCGATCATCGGCCTGGTCATGATGACCGGCGCGCACTTCCTGCTCGCCGCCATCGCCTGACTTGCGTAAGCCGCGTGCGTGGTCGTGCGTAAGTTGCGTACGTAATCGTAATGCGATCGTTGCATACGACAGCCGTTTTCACGTGCGTTGAAGCTTTTCCGCTGAACGTTGCATACGATTTCAGTAATCGTCGTTTATCTGGCATGTCGCCGCTGAAAAGTGGTCGGAACCGCGGTATATCGCGCTTCCGACCGAATGTGTTAACTCGGGAAACATTTTTGTGTTGTTCTGTCGGCTTTTGTGAGTATCTTGTGAGGTGAAGAAAACGGCTCGTGCCGTGGAAAATCGAACGAGATTCCACCGTCACGTTCCGCTTCACAGTGATGATGAAAGGACCTATCAACATGGCCATCAATCCTCCCGTTGACGCCACCAAGACCCCGGAGTGGGCCGCGCTGCAGAAGCACTACGACGAGCTGCAGTCCGAGGGCATCAGCCTCAAGCAGTGGTTCGCCGATGACGCCGAGCGCGTCGAGAAGCTGAGCTTCGACGCGGGCGACCTGCACTTCGACCTGTCCAAGAACCTGATCAAGCCGGAAACCCTGCAGCTGTTCGCAGACCTCGCCAAGGCCGTCAAGCTCGACGAGCGCACCAAGGCCATGTACACCGGCGTGCACATCAACAACACCGAGGACCGCGCCGTGCTGCACACCGCGCTGCGCCGCCCGGTCGAGGACGAGGGCAAGTACATCGTCGACGGCCAGGACACCGTCAAGGACGTGCGTGAGGTGCTCGACCGCATCTACGCGTTCGCCGACAAGGTCCGCTCCGGCGAGTGGACCGGCGTGACCGGCAAGAAGATCGAGACCGTGGTCAACATCGGCATCGGTGGTTCCGACCTGGGTCCCGTCATGGTGTACGAGGCTCTGAAGCCGTACGCCGACGCCGGCATCTCCGCCCGCTACATCTCCAACATCGACCCGAACGACCTGGCCGAGAAGACCAAGGGCCTCGACCCGGAGACCACCCTGTTCATCATCGTCTCCAAGACCTTCACCACCCTGGAGACCCTGACCAACGCTCGCGAAGCCCGCACCTGGCTGCTCGAAGAGCTCAAGGCCAAGGGCGCCATCGACGGCTCCGACGAGAAGAACGCCGAAGCCATCAAGAAGCACTTCGTCGCCGTCTCCACCAACCTGGAGAAGGTCGCCGAGTTCGGCATCGACCCGAACAACGCCTTCGGCTTCTGGAACTGGGTCGGCGGCCGTTACTCCGTCGACTCCGCCGTCGGCACCTCCCTGGCCGTGGTCTTCGGCCCTGCCCGCTTCGAGGAGTTCCTGCACGGCTTCCACGAGATCGACGAATACTTCGCCAACACCCCGTTCGAGAAGAACGTGGTCGTGCTGCTCGGCATGCTGAACGTGTGGTACCGCAACTTCTTCAAGGTCGCCTCCCACGCCGTGCTGCCGTACGACCAGTACCTGCACCGCTTCCCGGCCTACCTGCAGCAGCTGACCATGGAGTCCAACGGCAAGTCCGTGCGTTGGGACGGCACCCCGGTCACCTCCGAGACCGGCGAGATCTTCTGGGGCGAGCCGGGCACCAACGGCCAGCACGCCTTCTACCAGCTGATCCACCAGGGCACCCAGCTCATCCCGGCCGACTTCATCGCGTTCGTGAACACCCCGAACCCGACCAAGGACGGCGACCAGGACGTGCACGAGCTGTTCCTGGGCAACTACTTCGCCCAGACCAAGGCCCTGGCCTTCGGCAAGACCGCCGACGAAGTGCGCGCTGAGGGCACCCCGGAAGAGATCGTCCCGGCCCGCGTGTTCACCGGCAACCGTCCGACCACCTCCATCTTCGGCGTGGCTCTGACCCCGTTCGCGCTCGGCGAGCTCATCGCCCTGTACGAGCACATCACCTTCGTCGAGGGCACCGTGTGGGGTCTGGACTCCTACGACCAGTGGGGCGTCGAGCTCGGCAAGCAGCTTGCCAAGCAAATCACCCCGGCCATCTCCAAGGATGACGACGCCCTGGCCGCCCAGGATCCGTCCACCCAGTCCCTGATCAAGTTCTACCGCGCCAACCGTGAGTTCTGATTCCGCTGCGTTGCATCAGAACTCACGGTTGCGCGCGCCGCACGGTGTTGTCTGGTGAACGGTCTGGCGACCGTTCATGCCGCGAGTTCTGATCTTCCATCGAAACGTGGCGTCTAGCGCGTACGTGGCATACCCCATCCGTGTCTTACGGATGGGGTATTTTTGATTATTGCTGTGCCGAAAGGCGGGACGCCGCATAATCCCGCTTTTCTTCAGGTCCAGCCGGAACGTCCGCAGGTAGCTGCGGACGTGCGCAATCGCAATATTTCCGGCGGATCGGCAACCCTTCGCAGGCAGACCTGCGGAGTGGAAGAACAGGCTGAGCCGGCAATCGCAAGAACGCCGTACGAAGCCCTTACCTGTGCGCTGATATGCGGCGGCGACTCGAGGAAACACAATGGTTAACGCTATTGAAGCATTTGACGCCAAGCACCTGAAGCCGGCCGAGGAAATCCCGGCTTTCCGTCCTGGCGACACCGTTGAAGTCAACGTGAAGATCAAGGAAGGCAACAACTCCCGTCTGCAGGCTTTCACCGGCGTGGTGATCGCTCGTCAGGGTGGCGGCGTCCGTGAGACCTTCGTGGTCCGCAAGATCAGCTTCGGCACCGGTGTCGAGCGCCGCTTCCCGCTGCACTCCCCGGCCATCGATTCCATCAAGGTGGTCCGCAAGGGCCGCGTGCGTCGCGCCAAGCTGTACTACCTGCGCAACCTGCGCGGTAAGGCCGCTCGTATCGTCGAGCGCCGCGACAACTCCGAGAAGTGAGTTCGAATCGCAAATAAAGCGTGAAATCGGCTCTTCGGCAACCCGTCGAGGAGCCGATTTTCTATATTGGGCCGCTATGATAGGGGCCAGTGCGTGAAACCGGACGGTAAGGAATCCCATGAAGCATGCCAGAAGAAGAGTCGAAAGCGAGGAAAGCTTCGGCTTACGAGACACCCTGATCTGGTGCGGCATACCCATCGTCATCGTGCTGCTGGTGCGCATGTTCCTGTTCGGCTTCTACGTGATTCCGTCCGGCTCCATGCTGAACACCATCGAACCGGGCGACCGGGTCATCACCAGCAAACTCACCCCCAAAGTCTTCAAGCTTCAGCGCGGCGACGTGGTGGTCTTCAAGGACCCTGACCATTGGCTGCAGCAGGAGAACAGCGGCCGATTCGGCGGCGACTACCTCATCAAACGACTTATCGGCCTGCCCGGTGACACCGTGGCCTGCGAGGGGCCCGGCAAGCCGGTCACGGTCAACGGCGTGGCCATCGACGAAACTTCGTACATCCGCTCCGGCGTGGACCCCAGCTCCTTCGCGTTCAGTGAAAAAGTGACTGCGGGACATGTGTTCGTCATGGGCGACAATCGCGCCAATTCCGCTGATTCCCGCTACCATCAGGACGATTCCTCGCACGGCCTCGTGCCGGTTTCCGACGTGGTCGGCGTCGGTCTGGTCAAGTATTGGCCGCTGAACCACATCAGCACGCTGGACGCGCATCACGACGTGTTCAGGGACGTGCCGGAAGGATCTGCCGACTGATGTCCGTTTCCATAGTGCCCACGCTGGATATGGAACGGGCGATCGCGGCCTCCGGCTACGACGTGATCGTCGGCTTCGACGAGGTCGGCCGCGGCTCGCTCGCCGGTCCCGTCATGGTCGGCGCCGCCGCAATCCGCACGTGCGACCTGGCCGGTTCGTCGCCGCTGCAAGTGCCCGACGGCGTGGCCGATTCCAAAATGCTGACGGAACACCGCCGCGAAGCCATATTCGAAGAGCTTAAATCGTGGTGCGCGTCCTGGGCGGTCGGCTCGGCCAGCAACACGGAAATCGACGATTGGGGCATCTCCTATGCGCTTGGCATCGCCGCATTGCGCGCACTCGGCCAAGCGGAAGAGAAACTCGGCATCGACGGCGATGGCATGCTTGACGGCAAGCCGGTGAAGGTTGGTGCGATCCTCGACGGACCGAACGACTACATCACCAAAGCGCTGAACACCTTCGACGCGCCTGACGTGCCGGTTCCTGCGGAAGTCTCTACCAAAGTGAAGGGCGACAGGTACTGCGCCACCGTGGCCACCGCAGCCGTCATCGCCAAAGTCACGCGAGACCGGCTCATGGTCGAACTGGGAGCGCAACCCCAATATGAACCCTATGAATGGGCCCACAACAAGGGTTACGGTTCGGCCGCACACCGTGACGCCATCGCTGAATTCGGGCCCAGCGACCTGCACCGCCTCTCCTGGCATCTCGTCTGACATACGGCATCTCATCCGCAGTCCGCGATTACGCTAATCCTTGCGGATGATGCATGCCGGAAGGAAACCTGTAAGTTCATCCCGCCGTCTGATGGCCGGGACCAATCCGTTTCCGTACCGTAGGAAACATGGAACACATACTTCACGCGACCGATCTGGTCATGGATTATTCGACCCAACAGGCGACACCGAACGCCGCACACATGCTGGCGCTCAATCACGTGGATTTCGGCATCCAGGCAGGCGAAAGCATCGCGGTCATGGGACCGTCCGGTTCCGGCAAATCGACGTTACTGCACGCACTCGCCGGCATCATCACCCCGACAGCCGGCAATGTGATGTTTCGCGGTGCCAACCTGGCGCGGTTGAGCGACGCTGACCGCACCAAACTGCGCCGCAGCGCCTTCGGTTTCGTCTTCCAATCCGGACAGCTGCTGCCGGAACTGCCGGCCATCGAAAACATCGCGTTGCCGATGATGCTGGGCGGCGCAAGCTACCAGCAGGCCACCGACACGGCCATGCTATGGCTGGAACGATTGAGATTGCGCCAGCTCGCGCAACAACGTCCCGGCGAAATGAGCGGCGGCCAGATGCAGCGCATCGCCATCGCACGTGCGCTCGCCGCGCAGCCGGCAGTCATCTTCGCCGATGAACCGACCGGCGCGCTCGACCAGACCACCGGCCACGAAATCATGAGCATTCTCATGCGGACCGCACGACAGACCGGCGCGGCCGTGGTCGTGGTGACGCACGATTCGAACGTGGCCGCATTCTGCGATGCCACCGTTACCATGCGTGACGGCAGGCTGAGCTCGCCGCAGCAATCCCAACCTACCGCCGGAGGCGCACGATGAACATGTTCCGATTATGGCGATTGTTCCACCGCTCCGGCACCCGCGGCACATCCAGCCGCACCTCTGCGCTGGCCATCGTTGCCTTCGCATCCGCTACCGCCGTCTTCCTAACCGTGCTCGGAGGCCTGCATGGCTTCATCTGGCGGGCCTCCGCCGACCACACGTTCGGTTGCATGATCAATTCCAACAGGTGCGCGCCCGGTACATACGAAACATGGTCCAAAACCCTGGCGCATGTCGACAAGCTCGTCGCCACGGTCGGCGACGGCCATTGGACGGCCGACCAGGCCACAGCCGTCATGAACACCTATTCCGACGGCTATGTGATGCTCGCCGCATTCGCCAGTCTGCTACTCATCGTGCCGTTCGTGGCGCTCGCCGGCTCGGCGGCCCGTCTCGCGGCCTCCCGCAGGGACGCACGTCTCGCCGCACTGCGACTTGCGGGCGCCACCACCGCGCAGGTCACGAAACTCACCGCGCTCGATGCGGGTGGCCAGGCTCTGCTTGGCGCGCTGGTCGGCATGGCCGGCTACTTCGCGCTGATACCGGCGATCATGCTGCTCGACTTCCAAAACCAGCATTTCACCTTCGAACAGTTGTGGGTGGGACTGCCTGCTCTGGCGGCCGTGACCGTCGGAGTCACGCTGCTTGCCTTGGTCTCCGCGCTGGTCGCCCTACGCCGCGTGGCCATCACCCCGCTTGGCGTGACGCAACGTACCGGACAACCCATGCCGTCCGCATGGCGCGCACTGATTTTCCTTGCCGTGTTGGCCGTAGGCTACCTGCTGCTCAACAGCATCTCCGCATTCGCGCACTTGGGTCAGATGGTGGTCTACGCCATCATCTTCGGCGTCTTCTTCCTCGGTTTCGCCATGGTGAACGTCGTCGGTACCTGGGTGGTGGCGATGCGCGCCAGATCGCGTGCGAAACACCCGAAGGACGCGGCCACTATGATTGCCATGCGCCGTATCCTCGACAATCCCAAGCGTGCTTGGCGCAACGTGTCCGGTGTGGCGCTCGCTGTGTTCATCGCGGGGATGACGTCGGTGTGCGGATTGCTTGCCACCGGAATCGGAGGCAACCACGACCCGTTCGACCCATCTATGCTGTACATGCGCGATATAGCGATGGGTGGTTTCCTGACGCTCGCCTTTGCCGCGGTGCTCGCCGCCGTCAGTTCCGGCGTGATGCAGACGGGCAACGTCTACGACCAGGCCGACGAGTACCGCATGCTTGCGTTGGAAGGCACGGATGAGGCGACGCTCGACAAGGCACGCATGATGGAAGTGATCACCCCGCTCAACACGGTGATGGCCGTTTCATTGGGGTGCTCGGTGTTGTTGCTGTTTCCGATTCTGGCAACGTCGTTGCTCAATCCGGCTTCGTTGCTTACGTTGGCCGCGGGAATCGGCTTGTGTTATGCGCTGATGGTGCTCGGAGGGTGTGCCGCGAATCATGCGGCGCACGGGCTCGGTTATGCCGGCTACCGTATGGACGATTGATGGCCTCGCCGCGGCGGTCGTGGATACCGCGGCGAGGACTGGCGAGGTCAGCCGAGGAGCACCGCGATGATTGCGATGAAAATCGGCGATGACAGCGTCGAGAAAAGAATGCCGTCGCGTGCGAACGACAGACCCACGTTGTACCGCGCCGCGTAATTGTAGACGTTCTGCCCGGTCGGCAATGCGGCAAGCACCACGCATGCGTACAGCGTGGCGCCACGGAAGCCCATCACGAAATACGACAGCAGGAACGCGATGGTCGGCATCACGATGTTCTTCAAAGCGGCCACCGTGAACACCGCCGGAATATTCGACTTGTCCTGCAACGGCTTCGTGCCGTGCAACGACATGCCGAACGCCATCAGAATCATCGGCACCGCGGAATCGCCGATCATATCGATCGGGTCGTAGATGAAGCTCGGAATCACGAAATAGCCGACCTTCGCGGAAATCGCGGACACGGCGATGCCCAGCAGCGAGCCGATGAGCAGCGGTTGATGCAACGGTTGTTTCAGGATCTCCTTCGCGGAGACCTTGCCTTTGGTGGTCACGTCGAGCACGGTCAGGCCGATCGGCGTGAACACCGCCTGCTGCATGACCAGGATCGGCGCGACGAGTGCGGGATTGCCCAGAATGTACGTGGCTATCGGCAGGCCGATGTTGTTGGAATTCAAATACAGCGAATTCAGCGCGCCGATGGTGGCGTCCGCGGCTTTCATATGGAAGAACAGCCGGTTGAGAATCAGGAAGACCACGCCCACCAGCAGCGCCGAAAAAAACGCCACGACGATGGAGGAGTGGAAAATCTCGAAGATCTTCTCCTTGGACAGGATGGCGAACATCAGGCACGGGCTCGACACGAAGAAGCTGAACCTGTTGAGCACCATCTGCGCGGTCGGCCCGCCGATGCGCATGCGCGCGGCCACATAGCCGGTGGCGATGACGATGCCGATGACGCAGAAACCTTCCATCGCGCTCAATAGACCCGGCATTGCACTCTCCTTTTCGCTGCGGCCGTTGCCTCGGACCGCTACCTAGTGTGTCACCAAGCGCACGACAGCATGGCCGACCGTCTCAAAAGCACGCCCGAAATGCGATTGTCACCGGCTTTTGCCGGATAATGGACGGCATGAACGAACTTACGATTGGATTTTCCGCTTCCGCCACCAAGCAGGAACAGCTCAACGAGCTGATGGAACAGATCATGGGCGCCTACTCCGTCAGCGACGACGAGGGCCCGCTGACGGACGCCGTCGAGGTGTTTTTGAAAAAACAGCCGCATCTGACGGTGCGCAGGCACGGCGACACATTGGTGGCATCCACCGATTTCGGCCGCGAGCGCCGCGTGATTCTTGCCGGCCATCTCGACACGGTGCCGGTGATCGACAATTTCCCGCCGAAATGGCTTCAGCCGGGCGATCCGCTGATTCGCGAGGACGTGGCGGCCGGTCATGAGCATGAGCGTGTGATCTGGGGTCGTGGCGCCACCGATATGAAGGGTTCCGACGCGGTCATGCTGTATCTGGCGGCCACGCTGACGGATGCGAAATACGATTTGACGTACGTGTTTTACGACCATGAGGAAGTCGCGGCCGAGAAGAACGGCCTGCGCAAGGTGGTCGAGTCGCATCCGGATTGGATCACCGGCGATTTCGCGATCATCGGCGAGCCGACCGGTTGCGGCATCGAGGGCGGCTGCAACGGCACGATGCGATTCGACGTGATCACGCACGGCGTTGCCGCGCATTCGGCCCGCGCCTGGATGGGCAAGAACGCGATCCACGCGGCGGCCGAGATTCTGAACCGTTTGAACGCACATGAGAACCGCGCCATCGAAGTAGATGGCCTGACCTATCAGGAGGGCCTGAACGCCACGCTGATTTCCGGCGGCAAGGGTACCAATGTGATTCCCGACGAGTGCCGTGTGCACGTCAACTACCGGTTCGCGCCGGACAAGTCGCTCGCCGAGGCGAAGGCGCTGATGATCGGCGCGGATGCGGGCGCGAAACTCGGCAACGGCGAGCATCAGGCCACTGGTGGCGTGTTCGAAGGCTTCGGCATCGAGATGAAGGACGAATCGCCGAGCGCACGTCCGGGCCTCAATTCGCCGCTTGCCCAATCGCTGGTATCGCTTGTCAAGGAACGTACCGGTCGTGACCCGCTTGCCAAGCTGGGTTGGACGGATGTGGCGCGTTTCGCGATTCTGGGCATTCCGGCCGTGAATCTCGGCGCGGGTAGCCCGCTGCTGGCTCACAAGCAGGACGAGCAGCTGCCGGAGACCGATCTGCTGCTCATGGCCGACCTGCTGGAGGACTGGCTGCGTTGAATCGCCGTTGAGTCGTTGCTGAGCTGCCGTTGAATCGCCGGTAATTCGCTGCCGCGGGCTTGCCGCAGAACCACTATTGGTCCACCGTTGAACCGCTGCTGAACCACTATGCCGGCGCACGTTCATTCACGGCGTGTCAACGCGAATCATTGGAAAACGGAGCGTGTAGGGGGAATAAATTTCCCGTCCTGTCACGCTCCGTTGTTTTTTGTGTCATACTTATAGACGGTGGTTCTGCAAGACCGCCGACGCATCCGATGGCGTTGATCCCCTCGCGTGAATGTTCTGTGAGTCGCGAGCGCAGGTGTCCGCCGTCGCATGATGAAGACTTTTGACGGAAGTTGCTTCCTACGGGCGCCATGATGCGCGGCCACGGTGAGAGCGTGGTGTGAGAACCGTTGGGGCTTGAGTGAAGGCGATGCGATTGCAGCGCGTTGCCGAGGAGCGTTGTGCCTACTACCAATGAGGGCCTCGATCAGGTCGAGGCTGTTGTGTCATCCGATAATTCAACCAATAATGCGGCAAGCAGTGCGGGTTCTGTGTCTGCCGATCCGGCTCCGCGCCGCCGTCGTGGAGGTCGCCGCGTGGTGCGTGGCGTAGGTGCCGCGGGCGCGTCTTTGGAGCTGAAGGTCGAGGAGCATGCCAAAGCCCCCTTGTTTGAGGAACCGAAGCTTGAGCCTGTCCAGCCTGCGCGTGATTCCGCCGATTTCAATGATGCCGATGACGCCGAGCCGTCGCGTCCGCGTCGTCGTCGCGTGACCCGTTACGATGACGACGATGAGATGCGTGACGAACGTCCGCGCCGTCGCCGTCGTTCCTCCGTGGACGTGCAGGACGAGGACGATCGCCCGTCGCGTCGCCGTCGCCGTATCAGCGACGAGCCGCGTGATGACCGTGACGATCGTGACAATTACGGCAATCGTGGCAATCGTGACGAATCATCCGAAGACCGTGCGCTCGACGCCGTCAGCGCGCTGCCGGAAGGCCATGAGACGCGTCATAATCCGCGTCCGATGACGTCGCTGCTGTTCCAGGAGCCGATTCTGCCGGCCGCCCCCGCGGGCCGCGGATCGTCCGACGATGACGATGCTGACGATACGGGCCGCAGAGGTTCGGACGATGCCCGTGACAGCCGTGATGACCGCGACGATGACCGTCCGACTCGTCGCCGCCGCCGTCGCAGCCACGACACGGCCGACACGGACCGCACGGACGCTTCGAATGACGGTCGCGGCCGTGATGATGGCAATGACCGCAACAACGACGCCGAAGACGATGATCATGGCGATTCCCGTCGTTCCCGTCGTTCCCGTCGTCTGAACGCGCAGGAACGTCGTGCCGCTGCCGAAGTGGAGCAGATCGAGGAGGACCTGGTCCTCGATGGCATCACGTATGCGCCGATCGATGACGAGTCCCGCAATGGAAACGATGATGATGACGAGCAGCCGACGCGTACTCGTCGCCGCCGTCGCGGACGCGGCAACCATGAGGAAGCCGACGAGCAGCAGACCTCCGAACGCGAATCCCGTCGCCGTCATGAGGATGACGATGAGGAAGAGGGCACGGTGACCCGTCGCCGTCGCCGCCGCCGTGGAGGGTCGAAGGCCGAGGAATCGGACGAGACGATGTCCCGTCGCTCCCGCAAGCAGCAGTACATCGACGAAATCACCGACGTCGAAGGATCCACCCGTCTGGAAGCCAAGAAGCAGCGCCGCCGCGACAACCGTCGTGAACGCAGCCGTCAGAACCAGCTCATGGAGCAGGACTTCCTGGCCCGTCGCGAACACGTCGAGCGTCTGATGGTGGTGCGCGAACGTGAGCGCCACACCCAGATCTCCGTGATCGAAGACAATGTGCTCGTCGAGCATTACGTGTCCGACATCCAGGAAGTGGCCACCGTCGGCAACATCTATCTTGGCCGCGTGCAGAACGTGCTGCCGAGCATGGAGGCCGCGTTCGTGGACATCGGACAGGCCCGCAACGGCGTGCTGTACGCCGGCGAGGTGAACTGGGATTCCGCGCGTCTGGAAGGCCAGCCGCGTCGTATCGAACTGGCGTTCAAGTCGGGCGATCCGGTGCTGGTGCAGGTAACCAAGGATCCGATCGGCCACAAGGGCGCAAGGCTTACCTCGCAGGTCACCTTGGCCGGCCGTTTCCTCGTGCTGGTGCCGTCCGGCGGCATGACCGGCGTGAGCCGCAAGCTGAGCGAGCGTGAGCGCGCCCGCCTGAAGAACATCGTGTCGAAGATCGCGCCGAAGGATATGGGCGTGATCATCCGAACCGCGGCCGAAGGCGCTTCCGAAGAGGCCATCACCAAGGATCTCGAGAACCTGGTGCGCCAGTGGGAACGCATCACCGCCAAGCGCGACGAGTTCCTGCACGGCAAGCGTCCGAAGCTGCTGCAAGGCGAGCCGGACGTGGCCATCCGCGTGGTTCGCGACATCTTCAACGACGACTTCTCCAAGATGATCGTGGAAGGCGACCGCGTGTACGAGCGTATCGAGGAATACCTCGACACGATGGCCCCCGACCTGAAAGACAAGCTCGAGAAGTGGGATCCGGCCGAACATGACGGCAAGGACGTGTTCGACAAGTGGCAGATCGACTCCCAGTTGCGTAAGGGCATGGAACGTCAGGTCTACCTGCCGTCCGGCGGTTCGATCGTCATCGACCGCACCGAGGCCATGACCACCATCGACGTGAACACGGGCCGTTTCATCGGCCGCGGCAAGAGCCTCGAGGAAACGGTGACCCGTTGCAACCTCGAAGCGGCCGAAGAGATCGCGCGACAGCTTCGTCTGCGCGACATCGGCGGCATGGTGATGATCGACTTCGTCGACATGGTCATGCCGGCCAACAGGGATTTGGTGCTCCGCCGACTGGTGGAGTGCCTGGCGCGCGACCGCACCAAGCATCAGGTGGCCGAAGTCACCTCGCTGGGACTGGTGCAGATGACGCGCAAGCGCATCGGCCAGGGTCTGGTGGAGGCGTTCTCCGAGGAATGCCCGACCTGCAAGGGCCGCGGCTTCATCCTCCATGACGAACCGACCGTTTCGGCGGATTACGACGATCCGTACGCCCTGAAGGGCGGCGATCCGTTCGTCAAGACCAACAAGCATGGCCATGGCACGGACGTGCAGGTGCCGAAGGGCTCCTCGCCGGACGTGAAGGCCAAACTCGCGCAGATCGCGGCGGCAGCCGTGGCCGCCAACAATGCGGACCTGGGCGAGGAAGAACAAGAAGAATAAAGGAAAATCCCGGTATGTCAACCTGACACGCCGGGAGCAGACTTGCGGTTGTACGCGGGTATGTGTAGATTAGATTGCTGGTGTCTGGCCGCGAGGCTCGAACGTGCCGGGCAGTAAGCTTTCCAAGTTAATAAAGGAACGGATATGTACGCGATTGTGAAGGCCGGCGGCCATCAGGAAAAGGTCGAGGTCGGTGACGTCATCCTCGTCAACCGTCTCGACGCCAAGAAGGGCGACACCGTGGAATTCCCGGTCGCTCTCGTTGTGGATGGTGACAAGGTCACCGTCAACGCCAAGGATCTCGCCAACATCAGTGTCAAGGCTGAGGTTGTCAACGATGAGGCCAAGGGCCCGAAGATCAGCATCATGAAGTACAAGAACAAGACCGGCGTTGCTCGTCGCAAGGGCCATCGCCAGCAGCTGACCGCTGTCAAGATCACGGCTATCGCCTGATTGGCGCAGGGTTAGAGTCAAGGACCGAAAGGAACAGACATGGCACATAAGAAGGGCGCGTCCAGCTCGCGCAACGGTCGCGATTCAAACGCGCAATACCTCGGTGTGAAGAAGTTCGGCGGCGAAGCCGTCGTGGCCGGCAACATCATCGTTCGTCAGCGTGGCACCAAGTTCCACCCGGGCGAGAACGTCGGCATGGGCAAGGACCACACCCTGTTCGCCCTCAAGGACGGCAGTGTGAAGTTCGGCGTGCGTCGTGACCGCAAGGTCGTCGACGTGATTGCCGCCTGAGACACGCGCAAATAACGCTTTTTGATGAAAGACCGCGCCCGTTATGGACGCGGTCTTTCTGCTATGTAAGGTAGATACATGAGTGATTTTGTGGATCGAGTGACCGTCCATGTCAAGGGCGGCGACGGCGGCAATGGTTCCGCCGGCATCCGTAGGGAGAAATACAAGCCGTTGGCCGGTCCGAACGGCGGCAATGGCGGCGACGGCGGTTCCGTGATCTTCATGGCCGATTCGAACGCCAACAGTCTGCTCGACTACCGTTTCATGCCCCATCGCGAGGCGGAAAGCGGCACCATGGGCCTGGGCGACACGAAGGACGGTTCGAAGGGCGCCGACCTGATTCTGCCCGTCCCGGTGGGTACGGTCGTGTTCGAAGCCAAGGGACCGCAGGGCAAGCCGAAGCATCCGGGCGAGCAGCTTGCCGACCTGCGTCACGCGGGAGACAAGTTCGTCGTGGCCGCGGGCGGCAACGGTGGTCTCGGCAATGCGGCGCTGGCCAATCGCACCCGTCGTGCGCCGGGCTTCGCACTGCTGGGCGAGCCGGGCGAGGAACGCGACGTCATCCTCGAACTCAAGTCCATCGCCGACGTGGCGCTGGTGGGCTTTCCGTCCGCAGGCAAGTCGAGCCTGATCGCGGCGATGAGCTCCGCCAAACCGAAGATCGCCGATTATCCGTTCACCACGCTCGTGCCGAACCTCGGCGTAGTGGTGGCCGGCGACATGCGCTACACCATCGCCGACGTACCGGGCCTGATTCCGGGCGCATCCCAGGGCAAGGGCCTCGGCCTCGAATTCCTGCGCCACATCGAACGCACCGAAATCATCGCCCACGTCATCGATTGCGCCACCCTCGAACCCGGCCGCGACCCGATGAGCGACTACCAGGCGCTCGAACACGAGCTCGCCGAATACGCCGGCAAGCTCGAACTGCCGCTCGGCGCGATTCCGATCCCCGAACGTCCGCGCATCATCATCCTCAACAAGGTGGATGTGCCGGAAGCCAAGGAACTCGCCGAATTCGTCAAGCCCGAATTCGAAAAGCTCGGCCTCAAGGTCTGCATTATCTCCACCGCCTCCCACGAGGGCCTGAAGGAACTCAACTGGGCGCTGGCCGACCTCGTGACCAACATGCGTGCGGAAGTCGCCAAACGCGAGCAGGCCGAGGAAGAGGCCCGCGTGGTCATCAAGCCGCTCGAGGAGCCGCGCAATCGCCGTCGCCGTAACGACGAAGGCGGCAACGCGCTCGACTTCACCGTGGAACGCAAGGAGAACGGCAACGGCGAAGTCTGGTACGAGGTGCTCGGCACCAAGCCGGAACGTTGGGTCATGCAGACCAACTTCGATAATGACGAGGCCGTCGGCTACCTTGCCGACCGTCTGGCCAAGCTGGGCGTCGAAGACGAGCTGCGACACAAGGGCGCCAAGCCAGGCGACGAAGTGCGCATCGGCCGTGGCGACCGTGCCGTGGAATTCGATTGGGATCCGACCATCGCGGCCGGCGCGGAAATGCTCGACGGCACCCAGTTGGGCGCACGCGGCGTCGACCTGCGACTGCAGGAATCGGATGGTCGTGCGCAGCGTCGTTCCAACACGGAACGCCGTCGCCAGTATCACGAGATGATGGACGCCCGTCAGGCCGTGCGCGAAGCCATGATGGCCGAACGCAAGGCAGGACACTGGGCCGATCCTTCCGTGGACGACGACCGTCACGACGAAACCAGTCTTTTTGGACGTGGCGAGACCGCCGACGACGAGGATGTGGAACAATAGAACCATCCAACGAAGCCCGCTGATGTGCCGATGGCATGTCGGCGGGCTTTTTCAATAGCCGGTAACGGTACCGGGAGGAACTATGAACACGCCATCGCAAGCGCAAGTGCGCAGGGCCATCGCCGAAGCGCAGACCATCGTGGTGAAGGTGGGCTCCAGCTCGCTGACCGAGCCGAGCGGCCACTTGGATCCGCAACGGTTGAACGCGCTTGTGGCGGCCATCGCCCGCGTGCGATTGATGGGCGGCCGCGTGGTGCTGGTCTCCTCCGGCGCGATCGCGGCCGGTTTCGGCACGCTCGGTTTCGACAAGCGTCCGACCGACGTGGCCGACCAGCAGGCGTGCGCCGCCGTCGGCCAAGGCCTGCTGATGGCCCAGTACGAGGCCGCTTTCGCACGGTACGGGCTGCGTGTCGGACAGATCCTCATCACCGTTTCCGACACGATCGCCCCACAGCAGTACCGCAACGTGCGCCGTACGCTCGACCGCCTGCTCGACTTGGGCGCGGTGCCGATCATCAACGAAAACGATTCCCTCGCGTCCAACGAGATCCGGTTCGGCGACAACGACCGTCTGTCCGCGCTCATCGCCAACATCGTCGTCGCCGACGCGCTCGTCCTGCTCACCGACGTGGACGCGCTGTACACCGCGCCGCCAAGCGAGCCCGGCTCGAAGCGCATCTCCTATGTGCCGAACGTCGAGGACGCGCTGGCGAAGGTTCAGGTCGGCGGAACCGGCTCGAACGTCGGCACCGGCGGCATGGTCACCAAAATGGAGGCCGCGCGCGTCGCCGCGGTGTCCGGCATTCCCGCGGTGTTGACATGCGCGTCGAACGCAGGTCCCGCGATGATGGGCGATCCGGTCGGCACCGCGTTCGCGCCGATCAACGACCGCGGTTCGTCACGTAGGCTGTGGATCGGCTTCGCCTCCCACCCGCAGGGCACGCTGGTGGCCGATTCCGGCGCGGCCAAGGCGGTGCGCGGGGGAGCGGCCAGCCTGCTTGCGGCCGGCGTGGTGGAAGTGAAGGGCGATTTCGCCGCCGGCGACGCCGTCTGGGTTGACGACGAGCAGGGCAACCATTTGGCCAAGGGCCTGGTCGGCTTCGACTCCGAGGAGATCCCGCAGATGCTAGGACGCAATACGGCCCAGCTCAAGCGTTTCCTCGGCGAGGAATACGCGCATCCGCTGGTGCACCGCGACAATCTCGTACTGGTCTGAACCAGTGCAAAAGGTGTGGTTAGGCCATCGATTTCGCTTCAAGCGAAGCGTTCGCGGCGAAATAGACGTGTGTCGTGGGGCTGTCGTTTTTCGCGTGGCAGGTCTAGCATTACAGGCATGACTATGGCTGACTGGCAGACTCTATCCGACCGTATCAATCACGTGGCTCCGAGCGCTACCCTGGCCGTCGATTCCAAGGCGAAGGCAATGAAGGCCGCCGGAATCGACGTCATCGGGTTCGGCGCGGGAGAACCGAACTTCCCAACCCCCGCACCGATCGTCGCGGCCGCGGCCGCGGCCGTGCAGGACCCGAAAAACTACCGTTACACGCCGACCGCCGGCCTACCGGAACTGCGCCAGGCCATCGCGGACAAGACGTTGCGCGACTCCGGCTACGAAGTCGACCCAAGCCAGGTCATCGTGACCAACGGCGGCAAGCAGGCCGTCTACGAATCGTTCCAGATTCTGCTCAACGAGGGCGACGAGGTCATCATCCCCACCCCGTACTGGACCAGCTATCCGGAAGCCGTGAAGCTCGCCGGCGGCGTGCCCGTGACCGTGTTCGCCGGCGCCGACCGCAACTTCGAGCCGAGCATCGAGGACATCGAGGCCGCGCGCACCGAACACACGAAGGCCATCATCGTGAACACGCCGAACAACCCGACGGGCGCGGTGTGGAAGCCGGAAACCGTCAAGGCCATCGCGCAGTGGGCCATCGAACACCACGTGTGGGTCATCTCCGACGAAATCTACGAACACCTGAACTATGACGGCGCCAAAACCACGTACATCGGCGCCGCGGTGCCCGAAGTACGCTCCCAGCTGCTCGTGCTCAACGGCGTGGCCAAAACCTACGCCATGCCGGGCTGGCGCGTCGGCTGGATGATCGCCCCCGTGGACGTGGCCAAGGCCGCATCCAAACTGCAGGGCCACATGACCTCCAACGTGAACAACATCTCCCAGCGTGCCGCCATCGAAGCCGTCTCCGGCTCCCTGGACGCCGTCTACGAGATGCGCGCCGCATTCGACAAGCGCCGCCAGACCATCGTCGCCGCGTTGAACGACATCGAAGGCGTGAACTGCCCGACCCCGACCGGCGCGTTCTACGCGTTCGCCGACGTGACCGCGCTGCTGAACAAGCCGCTCGGCACCAACAAGACCACGTTCGCCAAAACGTCCGAACTGGCCGCCGCGTTGCTTGACGAAGGCCATGTCGCCGCCGTCCCGGGCGAGGCGTTCGGCGCTCCCGGCTACCTGCGCTTCTCCTACGCGCTTGCCGACGACGATCTGGTCGAAGGCATGCGTCGCATGAAGCGTTGGGTCGAGGACTGAGCCGACCGGCCCCGCGCTCAACTGACGAAAAGTTCAGTTGATAAACGATATTTTTAGCGATTCGCGCTTCGGTGACATGCCGGGCGCGAATCTTTTTTTCGTTGGAAAATAGCGGTTTCTTGCGATTCGTCGTGAATCGGGTTGGACGAAGTCGCGAAAACCCGCTATTATTTCGACTTGGCGGTTTTGCCGTCTGCTTCTTGCGTGGTTTTGCATAGAATCCTCGCCGGCAAGTGGAGACGGCAGAGTTCACCTAGGGAAGTGGCGCAATTGGTAGCGCAACGGTCTCCAAAACCGTAGGTTGTGGGTTCGAGTCCCGCCTTCCCTGCCAAGCTTCTTACAACAAGCCCAGCGGAGGATTATTATGGCGAAGGCGAAGAACAGCGAGAAGGCCATTAAGCCGAACATCTTCATGCGCATTGGCTTGTTCATCAAACAGATTATCGACGAACTCCGCAAGGTCGTCACTCCGACCAGCAAGGAACTGTTCTTCTGGTCCCTCGCCGTGTTTATCTTCGTGCTGCTGCTGATGGCACTGGTCACCGGCATGGACTACGGTCTGGGCAAGCTGACCCTGTGGATATTCGGCTGATAAACAACTTGAAGGTGAAAGTGCATGACTGACGAAGTGTTTTCCGACAACCTCGACGAGGCTTCCAAGGCTGATACCGAGGCTGCTGCCGCTGTTGAGGCGCTGCCGGCCGAAGGCGAGGCCGTCCAGGCCGTCGCCGCCGATCAGGCGACCGATGAGCAGGCCCAGTCCGAGCAGGACGCTCCGGAAGAGCAGACCGCGGAAACCACTGAGGATGAAGACACTGAGCAGGATGCCGGTGCCAAGGCCGTCGAGGAATTCTCCAAGAGCCTGCGCACGCTTGAAGGCAAGTGGTATGTGCTGCACACCTATTCTGGCTATGAGAAGCGCGTGAAGACCAACGTCGAATCCCGCGTGGCCAGCTTCGGTATGGAAGACAAGATCTTCCAGGTCGAAGTGCCGATGGAGGAAGTCGAAAAGCACACTGAAAAAGGCAAGAAGGTCATCACCCGCGTGCGTGTCCCCGGCTATGTGCTGATCCGCATGCTGCCGGATGAGAACGCCCGTCGTATCGTCCGCGAGACCGAAGGCGTCACCGGCTTTGTCGGCCCGACCAAGGATCCGGCACCGCTGACCCGCAAGGAAGTCGTCTCCATGATGGCTCCGATGATCGCTTCCGAAGCTCTCAAGGCCGCCGGAGACAAGCCGGCCGCAGCCAAGAAGCGCAAGCTTGAGGTCTCCTACGCTCCTGGCGATCAGGTCACCGTCACCGATGGACCGTTCACCACCATGGCCGCGGTTGTCTCCGAAGTGGATCCGTCCACGCAGAAGCTCACCGTGCTCGTGTCCATCTTCGGCCGTGACACGCCGGTGGAGCTAGGCTTCAACCAGGTTGAAAAATTAGCCTGAACGTGCATGACGGAGCGTTAGCTGCGTTGCTCCAAGCTTGACGCACCTTGGTACGCCTGCGCTTGGGCGCCTTGCTACCGCACGCGTCACACCCATTCAGGAACCTGAAATCGTGATTCTTTTGAACCCCGCTTCGGCGGGGTTTCTTTGTATGTATTGCCGTGCGCGCAATGTCGTGGCGGAATCGCATAATAGAAAAGTTGTGTCTGGAGGGTCTCGTGTGCCTGAACAAGGCGGCGGCACCTGCTAGCACAGCACAGCAATATACGTTGCGGAAGGAACCGGACGCGGGAGACCTACTCCGGTGCCGTTAACCACCGCTTCACAGAAAGAAGAACCATACAATGGCTCCTAAGAAGAAAGTCTCGGCGCTTCTCAAGCTCCAGATTCAGGCCGGCAAGGCCAACCCGGCTCCGCCGCTGGGCCCGGCTCTGGGTTCCCATGGCGTGAACATCATGGACTTCTGCAAGGCATACAATGCCCAGACGCAGGACAAGATGGGTCAGGTCATCCCTGTCGAGATCACCGTTTACGAAGATCGTTCCTTCACCTTCATCCTGAAGACCCCGCCGGCAGCAGCTCTGCTGAAGAAGGCCGCTGGCATCCAGAAGGGTACCGAGAACCCGCTGACCCACAAGGTCGGCTCCGTCACCAAGGCTCAGGTCCGTGAGATCGCTGAAATCAAGATGGCTGATCTGTCCGCACGCGACGTCGAAGCCGGCATGAAGATCATCGAGGGCACCGCCCGCTCGATGGGTATCACGGTTACCGACTGAGAGGAGAAGGACTAATGGTAAAGCGTTCCAAGAAGTATCGCGAAGCGGCCGAAAAGGTCGATAGCAACAACCTTTACACCGCCAACGAAGCCATCGCTCTCCTCAAGAGCATGCCGGAGTACAAGTTCGACCAGACCGTTGAGGCCGTGCTGCGCCTGAACGTGGATCCGCGCAAGGCCGACCAGCTGGTCCGCGGTTCCGTGAACCTGCCGAACGGCACCGGTAAGACCGCCAAGGTCCTCGTCTTCGCCCGTGGCCCGAAGGCCACCGAAGCTCTCGAGGCTGGCGCCGACATCGTCGGTGACGACGACCTCGTGCAGAAGGTCGCCGACGGTTTCCTTGACTTCGATTCCGTCGTCGCCACCCCGGACATGATGGGCAAGGTCGGCCGCCTCGGCCGCGTGCTCGGTCCGCGTGGCCTCATGCCGAACCCGAAGACCGGCACCGTGACCATGGACGTCACCAAGGCCATCAAGGACATCAAGGGTGGCAAGGTTGACTTCCGTGTCGACAAGAACGGCAACCTGAGCTTCCTCATCGGCAAGATGTCCTTCACCGAGCAGGCTCTGGACGAGAACTTCAAGGCTGTGGCCGACGAAGTCAAGCGTCTGAAGCCGTCCACCGTGAAGGGCCGCTACGTCACCAAGGCGACCATCACCTCCACGATGAACCCGGGCGTCCCGGTTGATCCGGCGGTCGTTGCCTGAGTGCACAGAAGCTAAGCTTCACCAAAAGACCCGTATCTGCAATCGCAGCATGCGGGTCTTTTCATATGTTCGGAAAGATTCATGACTTTATGACCGGATGACAGGTGCAACGGGCGTACCCAGACGCCACACCACCCGGGCAGCGGCTCAGCGGTCGCGCATACGGCCAATCGCCAGCGCGGTCGTCAGCACATACGCGTCACGCGGATCGGTGGCATCCCAGCCGGTTGTTTCGGCGGCACGCTTCAAGCGGTAGCGCACGGTGTTCGGATGCACATTCAGCTCCTTCGCCGTGTTCTCCAACGAACTGCCATACTTCAGGAACGTGGACACCGTCAGATAAGTGGGATCATCGGGATTCTCGCCGCGCAGCACCTGATATACGTTCCGATACAGTTCCTCACGCGCGTAATCATCACCCAGCAGCGCACGCTCCGGCAACAGCTCGTCGGCACGCAGCGGACGGGAAGGAGTGGACAGCGCCGGAGCTGCCTGCAGCGAGAACATCGTCTCACGCAACGCATGCGAAGCCCCCGCCACGCCGGAACGGACCGGGCTCAAATACAGTGGCTCGTCCTCGCTGAACGCCGGCATGACCGCGGTACAGGTCACCTCCGGCGTGACCGCACCCATCTGGCAAGCCAAAGCCAGCAGGAAAGTGCCGTACGTGCCGATGACCACATGCTCGCCACCCAAATCGCGCACCGCCTTGCGGATGGCGAGGGATGTCGAGGCAAGACTGGCCGAAGGCACCCCGCCGATCGCAAAACAGTTGAAATCGCCTTGCCATCCGAGAATGTTCATCAAGGAGACCACACGATCGTCGGTCATGTTCGTCAACAGGCATTCGAAAGCCAACCGCTCGATGGTCGTATCGTCGGTATGGCCTGACAAAAGGTCGAGGATGTCTGCCTGCTCGGAGTTCATAACCGTCCATTCTAATCGTCGTATCTGCGAATTGCCGCACGTTCGCCGACCGTTCCGGTCCCCATTCGCGCAGTGGCGGTAATATGCCGACTATGAGCGAAAACAAGAAAGCCGGAAAAGCCGACACGTTCCTCAGCTGGACGTTGGGCGTGCTCGCATGCCTGTGGGTGGCGTGGTGCTGCGGCATCGGCCCGCTGTACTGGTTTGGCACCGGACTCGCCGACTTCGGCTGGGCCAACGTGCTGTACATGGCGATCGCCTTCGTTGTTTCGTTTGCTATATTGTGGTCGCTGGTCCGTTACGGCCGTGGCGAGCGCGTGCTGCCGACGTATTTCTCACGTCGGTACGTCAAGCTGTGCCAGGAGGTGTCCGGCACGCCGACGACGGTATTGGGCATCATGCTGCATCATCTGAGCGACGCCGCGCATAGCCGTCCGGGACGCGCCATCCATGCGGTGATCGTCTGGATCGGCCGCAAGCTGACACGTTGCACCGACTGCTGGTGGAAGCTCATGCTGCTGTTCGTCATCGGCTGGCTGTGGATTCCGACCACCCTGCTCGCCGCGTACGGCGCCGACATCCGCTCCCAGATCCGCGAATTCAGTTGGGCGTTGAACCAGTGGACCGGACTGAAACAGCCGTACATCGGCTTCTTCTCATTCGTGCCGATGGACATCTACCCGACCGCGCACTACATGTGGCCGGCCAATCCCACGTATCTGACCGACCAGCACAACATCGTGCTGACCGTTTTCTACGGTGCGTTCGCCGCGGTCTCCCGGTATTTCACCGATTCCAATGACGCCGGCATCGTGGCGCTGGCCGCGCTGCAATGGCTGTTCGCCGCGTTTTGTTGTGCAGCCACCGCCAATCGTTTCTTCAATCTGCCGTGGCGTAGGCTGGGCGTCGGCACGTTCGACTTCTCCCATCCCGAACGGCACGACTGCTGGAACATGCGCGATTTCACCCATCCCGAGGCGGGTGTGGTGGCGCGTCCGTCCAGACTGCGCGCCGGCGCGAAGACACGCTTCGTGATTCTGCTGTTCTTCATGGTGTGCCCGTTGGCGGTGTTCGCCACGATCTCACTGACCAAATCGCCGTTGTTCGCGTTCGCGTTCGTCTGGTGGTTCGGCGTGTGGTATGAGCTGCATATGACGCATATCAAGGCGCTGCCCACCATCAACGGCAAGCCCATGAAACTGCGCAAACGTTCCTTGGCGGCACTGTTCATGTCGAGCTGCGTCATGCTGATCAGCGCCAAATACGCGTGGTACATCATTCTGTTCGCCGCGCTGCTGGCCATCATCAACGACCGTAAACGTTGGAAGACGTACGTGGTCGCATTGATGCTGCCGACCGTGCTCATCCATGGAGGCCTCGTCTATCTGGTGAACAGCGGTGCCGTCATCGGCGGCGATCCGATCGAAAGCCGTGGCATCCAGCTGCAGCAGATCGCCCGCGTGGCGAAATACAATCCGCAGGGCATTCCCGAGGACGCGGCCAAGAAACTCGCTCCCGTCTTCAACCTCGACCAGATGGCCGAATCGTACTTCCAGCAGGACGCCGACCCGGTGAAATCGTCGGGTATCCAGTCCAAGAAGGTCAGCTACAAGTGGCGTACCGTCACCAAGGACGACATGAAGGATTTCAATGACGCATGGTGGCAGATCGTCAAGGCGAATCCTCAGATCGCGCTCGACGCGCTCTTCGCCGAATGCTTCGGATACTTCAACGTGACCGACCTGCCATACGTGTCGATGGACTACTACGTGAACAACGATTACGTGCAGTCCGACAACGAATGGATTCACCTGTACAACCACCAGTGGCGCAACCAGGTGGCCGGCTTCGCCAAGAAATGGGGACAGATTCCCGTGCTTGGCTGGGTGACGCACGGCAACCTGTATGTCACGCTGACACTGCTGATCGGCGCCGCCGAAGTGGTGCTGCGTCGATGGCGGTCGCTGTCATGGCATCTGCCGTTGCTGCTGCTTATGGGTGTGATGATCACCGCACCGGCCAACAATTTCGAACGGCATATGCTTCCGATCGCATTCGTGTTCGGATTCCTGTGCCTGGAGTTCTGGCGCGAGTCGCGTGCCGCGCGGCTTGCCGCACGCGAGGCGTCGTACGTTGGCACGTCGACGGCGGGCAAACGGCGTATCGGCGG
This sequence comes from uncultured Bifidobacterium sp., assembly GCF_959020155.1. Lineage (GTDB taxonomy): Bacteria > Actinomycetota > Actinomycetes > Actinomycetales > Bifidobacteriaceae > Bifidobacterium. The sequence continues at coordinate 46,450 of NZ_CAUERC010000003.1, read as the reverse complement.
GCACCGAATCGACAGACAGCAGTCCGACAAGCAGGACGCCGACGAACGATATCTCGATGGACGACAGCTTGATGGACGACAGCTCGACGGACAGGAGAAGGAATCATGACGACCATATTGGATTCCGCATTGACCATGCCACGCACCTGCGTCGCGGCCGACCAGGTGATCGCGCTGGACTCAGTGGGCTCCACCAACACGTACGCCGCCGAATTGGTGCGCAAAGGCGCGCTGTTCGGCTCGGCCAGACGAGATGGCCTCGATGGCTGCGATGGACGCGATTGGACCGGCCGTGAAATCGTGGCGATCTGCGCCGACGAGCAGACCGCCGGCCGTGGCCGTCTCGACCATCAATGGACCAGCGCGGTGGGGGAGTCGTTCATCGTCTCCCTGGTGGTCAGCGTGCCTACGGCGATTGTGCGGGACACGTCCGTCAACGGCTGGCTGCAGATGATCGCCGGCTGCGAGGCGCGCAACGCGATTATCGCGGCCATCCGCGATTGCGGCAGCCCGCTCGGCAAGGACATCGTGCTCAAATGGCCGAACGACATTTTCGTCGACGGCAAGAAACTGGGCGGCGTGCTCGCCGAAATGGTTCCGCTTGCCGCAACTCCCATCGCGGACGGTGCGACTGGTACCACTGATGTGGCTGCCGCAACGGAACGCGTCGGCATCGTCTTCGGCATCGGCCTGAACCTGACCGTCCCCGAAGACCATCTGCCAACCGACAAGGCCACGTCGCTGCAGCTGGTCGCGCATGGCCTGCCCGATTCCATGACATTGCGCGACATGATCGCGGCCCATCTGGTGGACGGTTTGCGATCAAGGCTCGCCGATTTCGAAGCCGACCCGCATCGCGAGGCCACGCGTGCGATGGAGGAGATGCGTCCGGTCTGCTGGACGCTCGACAAGCCATGCGAGGCGCATTTCGTGGACGGCACCACCCTGCGCGGCACCGCGCTGGAACTCAACCCCGACGCCTCCCTCACCATCAGAGACGACAACGGCAACCTGCACACCGTGCACACCGCCGACGTAGGCGTCCTACCCCAATAATTCTCTAACCCTCATCCCTCATAAAGTCGTAAAGCGCTTTTTCGAAAATCGCACGTTTCAAAAAACGCAATATTCGAGAAAAACGGCATTTCCCAAAATCGCAATATCCAAAAACCGCGCCACCCGCAAACGCAACATTCCCCCAAAACGAGGTGGGGCCGGCGGAGACCAACGTAAGACCGTAAAAAACTCGGCCTGAGCGGCCCGGAGCGTGTCGCACGTTGGTATCCGCCGGCCCCACCGGACACAGCGAAAACGAAAATCACAGCGAAAACGGAAGACTGTATCAAAACCCGGAAATCACGAAGAAACCCGGAAATCACAGCGGAAATTCTCAGCGGAAAACCCTCAGCAGAAAATTCCCAGCAAAAAGTCGTAGAAAACTACCGCAGAAAAGTCGCTGCCGATAAAAGTCACTGCAGCTTTGCCAGTCCGCTCGCGACCAACGAAGCCACAACCGCCTTGATGCAATCGCCCACAATGAAGCCCATCGAAGCGATGGCCACCACCGGCATCGCCACGCCCGTAATGGCGGACTGCACGATGAAGCCGAGCAGATAGTCAAGCACGATGCAGCCGGCCACGCAGGCGAACAGATACCGTGCGGCGGTCAACGCAGCATGCTTCGGGGAATCGACACGCGCCTTGCCCTTGAGCAGCGAGGTGACGACGGCGGCCGGCAGGAAACCGATGAGGAAGCCGGCGCTCGGGCCGACCAAAGCCATGGTGGACGCGCCGCCGGCGAACACCGGCAGACCAGCCGCGCCCGCGGCCAGATACATGAGCACCGCGGCGCCCGCCTGCTTCCACGGCAGCATCAGCGCGGCCAGCATGACCACGAAGGTCTGCAGGGTGATCGGAACCGGAGTGCCCGGAATCGGCACGGCGCCCGCCATGGAGGCGGCGGCGAGCAGCACGGCGAACAGCGTGGACTTCAAAACGGCGCCGAATTTGCCGCTGGTGGCCGTTTTGGCCGCGGATGAGATGGTCAGGATTGCGTTGCGCATGGTGAAATCCTCCCTTTTTTGCGGATGCTACAGGATGCTACAAAAACTGACGAAAATGAGTCTTTCGTCAATCAATGCTCCCCATCGTAGGGTTGCTAGGTTTCGGTAACGTTTGTGGAGCCTTACAAAAAGATTGCGAATCTTTTGTGGGAAACGAGTTCGTCGAATCACGCCTCGACCGCCAAACTTGACATTATGCCTAAGAATGTCAACAAACTACTGGTGGCGAATCGCGGCGAAATCGCGCTTCGAGTCGTGCGCACCGCACGTGAGATGGGGATTCCCACGGTCGCGGTCTACGCCGAACAGGACCGTCACGCACAGTACGTGCAGATGGCCGATGATGCGTATCTGCTGTCTGGCGACACCTACAAGGACACGTATCTCAACGAGGATCTGCTCATCGACATCCTGCAGCGCAGCGGTGCCGACGCGGTGCACCCCGGCTATGGCTTCCTTTCCGAAGTCGCAAGCTTCGCGCAGAAGGTCCTCGACGCCGGCGCCACGTGGGTCGGCCCGAATCCGAAGGCGCTCGTCGACCTGGGCGACAAGATCACGGCCCGCCGCGTGGCCACTTTCGCGAAGGTGCCGCCGGTTCCCGGCATTTCCCAGTCGATTTCCGACATGCGACTGCTGCTCGACTTCGCGCACACGCACGGCTATCCGCTGATGCTCAAGCGCACCGACGGCGGTGGCGGCCGCGGCATCACTCTCGTGCACAACGACGATGAGCTGCGTGGCTTCTACATGAACCACGATGCGCTGCAGGGCGGCGATTTGGACGAGTATTTCGTCGAACGGTTCATCGACAAGGGCCGTCACGTCGAAACGCAGTGCGGACGCGATTCGCACGGCAATTTCACCGTGTATTCCACCCGCGACTGCTCCGTGCAGCGCCGTAACCAGAAGCTGGTGGAGGAAGCGCCGGCGCCGTTCCTTTCCGACGGCGTGCTCGAACAGCTGGAGACTTACTCACGCCGGCTTTTCGAAGCGGTCGACTACATCGGTCTGGGCACTTGCGAATTCATGGTGACCGAACAGGGCAAGGTGTATTTCCTGGAGGTCAATCCCCGTCTGCAGGTGGAGCACACCGTCAGCGAAGAGGTCTGCGGCCTTGATCTGGTGCGAGAACAGCTCACCATCGCCAACGGCGGCGAGCTGACCGTCGACCACCCGCTGCGCGGACACAGCTTCGAGCTCCGGCTGACCTGCGAGGATCCGGCGAAGAATCTGGCGCCGAGCTCCGGCACGCTGACCAAGCTCGCATGGCCGTCCGGCCCTGGCATCCGCGTCGATTCCGGCGTGGTGGAAGGCGACACCGTCTCCCCGAAGTTCGATTCGATGATGGGCAAGCTCGTGGTCACCGCCTCCGACCGTGCGGCAGCCGTGGCACGTGTGCGCCGCGCGTTGGAAGAGCTCAAGGTGGAAGGCGTGCCGACCCCGGCAAGCCTGTTCGAGCAGATCTTCAACGACGACGAGTTCACCGCCGAGCATGGCGTGGCCTACGACGTGAGCACGAAATGGCTGGAACGCAAGTACCTGAACAAGGAAGCATCCTCCACCAAGGGCGGCCAGCCGGCATCCATGGCCGGCGCTTCGGGTGCGAAGGAAGCCGAGCAGAAGGAATCCAGCGAAACCTTCGTCATCGAAGTCAACAACCATCGTGTGTCGCTGACCGTGCCGAACGACATCGTGGCCAATCTGACCGGCGGCGCCAAGGCGCGTGACGCCAAGCGCGCCATCCAGCCGCTGCGCGGACAGGGCCTGCACCACGTCGAAAAGAAGCAGCAGGGCAACGACGGCCAGTCCGGTGTGATCGCCAGCCCGATGCAGGCGGTCGTCACACGCATCAACGTCGCCGAAGGCCAGGACGTGGCCAAGGGCGACCTGCTCGTCGTGCTCGAATCCATGAAGATGGAGAACTACGTGTACGCGCCGGTCAAGGGCACCGTCACCAAGATCTTCGTCGGCCCGGCCGCAGGCATCGAAGCGGGCGAGACGTTGATGACCATCGACGTCAACGGCGCTTCCAAGGCGGCTGACGGCAAGCCGGCAACGGACGGTAATACGGAAACCAAGACGGAAGGCGGCGCGAAATGACCGACATCATCGCAAGCCCGGCCGTCAAAGAGGCCGTGAAGGTCGTCATGGAACAGCAGGAGCGACTGGGTGACGAAGCGGCTGCCGAAGCCCGCGAATCGCAGCCGATCCGTACGTCCGTGCTGCGTGCCGCGCAGCTCGCCGCCGAAGCCGAAGACCACGCCCGCGGTCGCCAGCACGTCAAAGGCAAGCTGACCGCGCGCGAACGTCTCGACCTGCTGCTTGATACCGGTTCCTTCGAGGAAATCGGCCGTTTCCGCGGCGGCGACATCAACGGTGGCCGCGCGGGCTCCGCCGTCATCACCGGCTTCGGCGAGGTGTTCGGCCGCAAAGTGGCCGTCTACGCGCAGGACTTCTCCGTCAAAGGCGGCACGCTTGGCGTGGCCGAAGGCCGCAAGATCTGCCATCTGATGGACAAGGCGCTCGACCTCAAGGTGCCGATCATCGCGCTCATCGACTCCGGTGGCGCGCGCATCCAGGAGGGTGTGGCCGCGTTGACCGAATACGGCCACCTGTTCCGCAAAACCTGCGACGCCAGCGGTTTCGTGCCGCAGCTATCGCTGATCCTCGGCCCCTGCGCCGGCGGTGCCGTCTACTGCCCGGCCCTGACCGACCTGATCATCATGACCCGCGAGAATTCCAACATGTTCGTCACCGGTCCCGACGTGGTCAAAGCGGCCACCGGCGAAGTGATCAGCATGGACGATCTGGGCGGCGGCTACGTGCACAACGCCACGTCCGGCGTGGCCCACTATCTCGGCGAGGACGAGGCCGACGCGATCGACTACGCGCGTACCGTGCTCGCCTATCTGCCGTCCAACTCCGACCAACAGCCGCCGGTCTACGCGTACGCGGCGACCCGCGCCGACCGTGACGTGGCCAAACGCCTCGCCACCATCGTGCCGGACAACGACCGCCAGCCGTATGACGTGCTCGACGTGATCCGCTGCATCGTGGACTACGGTGAATTCGTGCAGGTGCACGAACTGTTCGCCGCTTCAGCGGTGGTCGGCTTCGCCTGCGTCGACGGCCATCCCGTCGGCATCGTGGCCAACCAGCCGAACGTCAACGCCGGCATTCTCGACGTCGACTCATCCGAAAAAGTGGCGCGATTCGTGCGCTTGTGCGACGCGTTCAACCTGCCGGTCGTCACCTTGGTGGACACCCCGGGCTACAAGCCGGGCGCCGAACAGGAACATGCGGGCATCATCCGCCGTGGCGCGAAGGTCATCTACGCCTACGCCAACGCGCAGGTGCCGCTCGTCACCATCATCCTGCGCAAGGCCTTCGGCGGCGCATACATCGTGATGGGTTCCAAATCCATTGGCGCGGACATGAACTTCGCCTGGCCATCCAGCCAGATCGCGGTGCTCGGCGCGGCCGGCGCGGTCAACATCATCCACCGCAAGGACCTGCAGAAAGCCAAAGACAACGGCAAGGACGTCGAAGCGCTGCGCGCCAAGTACATCGCCGACTACGAACGCACCACCGTCAACGCGAACCTTTCGCTGGAAATGGGCGAGATCGACGCCATGATCGACCCCGAACAGACACGCGAGACCATCATCGAATCGCTCCGCCTGCTCGCCAGCAAGAAACGCGTGCGCCGAACCAGCAAACACCACGGCAACCAGCCGCTGTGACGGACGCAACGCGACGCAACCAACGTAAGCAACCACAACAATCGCAAGAAATTTTGGAACAAGTAAGGAAGATTATGAACACCTTTTTTCTTGATCGACTGAACAGCGAGCCCCACGCGCTCGCCTTCGCCGGCCAATCCACCCCGTGGCCGGTGGCGCTCGCCGACCAGAGCGCGAATCCGGCGCTCGACGAGGCCCTGCACACCCATGCGGCCGCCGCGCAGGCGCTGCTGTATCCGGTGTCCGCCGAGCTGCTCGCCACCACCGGACGCCCGGTCGACCTGTTCGGCTTCGAACCGAACCCGGCACGTCTGGGCGCCGCAGCCGCGGCTTCCGCCAGCGTTCCCGGCATCGCGCTGACCCAGCTGGGCGCGCTGCTCGACGCCGCCGCACTCGGCTACAATCCGGCCCAGGCCAAGCCGGTCGCGGTGCTCGGCCACTCCCAGGGCGTGCTTGCCGTGCATATGGTGCAGGCGATCTGCGAAGCCGGTTCCATCGACGCAGCCGCAGCCAAGATCGACGAGATTCTTGCGATCGCAACGCTGATCGGCGTCGCCGGCACCCGTCAGGCACGCCAGCTCGGTCTCGCCGCACGCCACGGCGAGGCGACCCCGATGCTGTCCGTCAAGGACATCACCCGCGCCCAGGTGGACGCGCTGATCGAACGCGTCGACGGCGCACGTGGCCCGATCGCCGTGGCCGTCACCAATTCCGCCACGCATTACGTGTTGTCCGGCTATCCGGAGGACCTGGCCGCATTCGGCGTGGAGGTCGCCAAGGAACACAAGCGTCAGGCCAAGCTGCGCGAAGAGAAGGTGCGTGGCGGCCGCGTGTTCGACCCGACGCTCGAATATCTCGACGTGACCCTGCCGTTCCACAGCCCGCTGATGGCCGATGCCGTCTCCCAGGCCGTCGCATGGGCCGAGGCCTGCGGCATCAACGCCGACCATGCCCGTGAGCTCGCCGCCGAAGTGCTGCTCAACCATGTGGATTGGGCCGCCCGCGTGCGCGCCCTGATGAAGTCCACCGATCCGAGCGCCCTGTGGGTGCTGGACTTTGGTCCGGGCAACACCGTCGGCAAACTGTTCTCCACCGTGGCCCAGGGTACCGGCGTCGGCGTGGTGGAGGCCTCCACCGTGGCCGATCGCGGCGCGCTCTCCACGCTTGAGACCCTGCCGGAACGCACCCAGAACTGGACGCGTTTCGCGCCGAGCATCATCCACACGTCCGCCGGAGACAAGGTGCGCACCGCGTTCACCGAACTTACCGGCAAGGCTCCGGTGCTGCTGGCCGGCATGACCCCGACCACCGTGGAGCCGGAGATCGTGGCGGCTGCCGCCAACGCCGGCTACTGGGCCGAGCTCGCAGGCGGCGGCCAGGTCACCGCCAGCGTGTTCGACCGTCACGTGGCCAAGCTCGAGGAGGAACTCGAGGAAGGCCGCACCGTCGAATTCAACGCCATGTTCATGGACCGCTACCTGTGGAACCTGCAGTTCGGCTCCCAGCGCATCGTGCCGAAGAAGCGCGCCAGCGGCACCCCGATCGACGGCGTCGTCGTCTCCGCAGGCATTCCGGAATTCGACGAGGCCGTGGAACTCATCCACAACCTCAACGCTGACGGCTTCCCGTACGTGAGCTTCAAGCCGGGCACCGTCGACCAGATCCGCCAGGTGGTGCGCATCGCCAAGGCCGTCGCGCCAACCAAGGTGCTCATCGAGGTCGAAGGCGGCTCCGCAGGCGGCCACCACTCCTGGGAATCGCTTGACGATCTACTGCTGAGCACCTACGCCGAAGTGCGCGAGCAGTCCAACCTCGTGCTCGTGGTCGGCGGCGGCATCGGCACGCCGGAACGCGGCGCCGACTACATCACCGGCGAATGGGCCACCGAATACGGCCGTCCGCTCATGCCTGTGGACGGCGTGCTCGTCGGCACCGCCGCCATGACCGCCAAGGAAGCCCACACCAGCCCCGAAGTCAAGCAGATGCTCGTCAACACCCCGGGCATTCCGGTCAAGGGCGACGGCAACGATCCGTTCGCCCCACTGGGCGAGCAGTGGGTGCCGTCCGGCCAGGCCAAGGGCGGCGTCACCTCCGGTCTGAGCCACCTGCACGCCGACATCTACGAGCTGGAGAACTCCTCCGCCCGCTGCGGCCGCCTGCTGGTGCGCGTCATGAAGCACCCGGAGGAGCTGGAAAGCCGTCGCGACGAGATCATCGCGGCGCTGAACGCCACCGCCAAGCCGTATTTCGGCGATCTGAAGACCATGACCTACCTCCAGTGGGCCCAGCGTTTCGCCGACCTCTCCTTCCCGTGGGTGGACGAAACCTACGCCGATCGCTTCCTGCACCTGCTGCAGCGCATCGAAGCCCGCGTCACCACGCAGGAAAGCGGCGAATTCGCATCGCTGTTCGCTTCCCGCGCCGACGTCGAAGCCGATCCGAACGTCGCGATCGCCAAGCTTGCCGAAACCTACCCGCAGGCCGGCAAACTGACCGTCACCCCGATGGACGAGGCATGGTTCCCGGTGCTCGTACGCGAGTATCCGAAGCCGATGCCGTTCGTGCCGGTCATCGACAACGACCTGCTGCGTTGGTGGGGCCAGGACCAGCTGTGGCAGTCCGAGGACTCCCGCTATTCCGCCGATTCCGTGCGCATCATCCCCGGCCCGATCTCCGTGGCCGGCATCACCACCGTGGACGAGCCGGTGGCCGACATCCTCGGCCGCTTCGAAGCCGCCATGGTCAAGCGCGTGTCCGCCGAATCGGCGAGCGCCGACAAGACCGCCTTCGCCCAGTTGGGCGCGGCCGTCTCCGCCGAGGAATTCATCCGCAAATCCCCGAACATCTCCTGGGTCGGCCACCTCATGGCCAACCCGGCGTACGGCACCGCCAACGGCGACGCCAACTACGAGATCCGCAAGGTGGCCGTTGAAGGCAGCGTCGAAAAGTACGACCTCGACATCCATCTCGACACCTTCTGGGACAACGATCCGGACGGCGGCGCCTCCAAGCACGCCGTACGCGACATCGTCATTCCGCTGAACGTCGACGGCAACGAATCCGGCCTGTTCCCGGTCGTGGACCGCGACCGTCTGCCGGAGCACGTCTACCGCATGCTCGCCGACACCGCGGGCATCGGCAACACCGCCATCACCGGCGACAAGCTCACCGCCATGCCGCAGATCGAGGAAGTGCCCGACAAGACCGCCTTCCCGTTCGGCCAGGCGCACACCGGCTACACGCTGTCCGCCAACCTCGGTTTCGACCATGAGGCCGCCACCGGCGGCGCGCTGCCGAGCGACCTCGTGCCGTCCCGCATCGCCCCGGACGCGCTCGTCGGACCGGCTTGGCCCGCCATCTACGCGGCCCTCGGCTCCGTGTACGTCAACGGCTTCCCGGTCATCGAAGGCCTGCTCAACGCCGTGCATCTCGACCACCTCATCGAACTCGAGGTGAGCGAGGACGAGCTGCTGAAGCACACCGGCGAGCGCATCGAGCTCACCAGCTGGGCCGACGACTACTTCGAATCCGCTTCCGGCCGTGTGGTGACCATCCACGTCACGCACACCGCTCAGGACGGTACGCTGCTTGCCAACGAAACCGAGCGTTTCGCCATCCGCGGCCGCGCGTACTCCGACGCGCTGCCGCCGGAAGCGCCCGACTATGGTGGAATCGAAGCCGAAATCGAAAGCACTCCGCGCCGTCTGCTGCGTCGTGTGAAGGTCGTCGCTCCGCACGAGATGACCGCTTTCGCCCGTACTTCCGGCGATTTCAACCCGATTCACACCTCCCATCGCGGTGCCGCCGTCTCCGGTCTCGCCGCGCCGCTCGTGCACGGCATGTGGCTGTCCGCCACCGCCCAGTATGCGGTGCAGGCGCTCGACGAGAAGGGCGCGCATTACGAGATCGCAGGCTGGACGTACAACATGTACGGCATGGTGCAGCTCGACGACGAGGTGGAGATCTCCATCGAACGCGTCGGCCGTGTGGCCCACGCCGGCATGGTGCTGGAAGTGACCAGCCGCATCGACGGCAATATCGTGTCCCGTGGCACCGCCATCGTGCGTGCGCCGAAGTCCGCTTTCGTCTACCCGGGCCAGGGCATCCAGAAGCAGGGCATGGTGCTCGACGAGCGTGCCAAGTCCCCGGCCGCACGCGAGGTGTGGGAGCGCGCCGACAAGGTGACCCGCGAGAAGCTCGGCTTCTCCATCCTCGCCGTCGTGCGTGATAATCCGAAGGAACTGACCGCCAACGGCGTGACCTACCGTCATCCGGAAGGCCTGCTCAACCTGACCCAGTTCACGCAGGTGGCGCTCGCCACCGTGGCGTTCGCCCAGACCGCTCGTCTGCGCGAAGCCGGCGCGGACATCTGGCCCGCCTACTTCGCCGGCCACTCGCTGGGCGAGTACAACGCGCTGAGCTCCTTCGCAGGCGTGATTCCGCTGGAAACCGTGCTGGAGCTGGTGTTCCACCGTGGCTCCACCATGCACCACCTCATTCCGCGTGACGAGAAGGGCCGTTCCAACTACCGTATGGGCGCGCTGCGTCCGAACCAGTTCGGTGTGGGCGACGACGGCGTGCGCGAATACGTCGAATCCGTTTCGAAGGCTTCCGGCGAGTTCCTGCAGATCGTCAACTACAACCTTGCCGGACAGCAGTACGCCGTGGCCGGCACCATCGCCGGTCTGAAGGCGCTGAAGGCCGATTCCGCCCGCCGCGTCGCCGAATACGGCGGCAAGCCGGCGTTCATGCTGGTGCCGGGCATCGACGTGCCGTTCCACTCCACGCTGCTGCGCAAGGGCGTGCCGGAGTTCCGCGACAAGCTTGACGCGCTGCTGCCGAAGCACATCGACTACCGTGGCCGTCTGGTGGGCCGTTACATTCCGAACCTGGTGGCCGTGCCGTTCGAGATGACCAAGGAATTCGCCGCGAAGATCCTCGAGGTCGTGCCGTCCGAGCGCATCAAGGCCGCGTTGGACGATCCGAAGGTGTGGGATTCCTACGCCGAGGACGACCAGAAGCTCGGCCGTCTGCTGCTCACCGAACTGCTGAGCTGGCAGTTCGCCTCCCCGGTGCGTTGGATCGAAACCCAGGCGCTGCTGTTCGGTTCCGCCGAACAGGGCGGCCTCGGCGTGGAGGAGTACGTCGAGGTGGGTCTCGGCAACGCTCCGACGCTCGCCAACCTCGGTGCCAAGACGCTGCGCCTGCCGCAGTTCGCCGGCCGTGACGTGACCGTCTACAACGTCGGCCGCGACGAAGGCCGCGTCTACATGACCGATTCCGATTCCCTCGTTGCCGACAACGATGCTGACGATTCCGCCGCAGCCGCTCCGGCAGCAGCTTCGGCTCCGTCCGCTGCCGCCGCAGCGCCTGCCGCAGTCGCCGCACCGGCCGCACCTGCCGGCGCTCCGTCCGGCGCCGCCGTCGCGGATATTCCGTTCAACGCTTCCGACGCGATCGCCATGCTGCTGGCATATTCGGCGAAGGTGCGTCCGGACCAGATCGGCGAATCCGACACCACCGACACCCTGACCAACGGCGTCTCCTCTCGCCGTAACCAGCTGCTCATGGACATCAGCTCCGAGCTGGGCGTGGCTTCCGTGGACGGCGCCGCCGAAGCGACCGTCAAGGCGCTGAGCGCGCTGGTCAACAAGGTCGCTCCGAACTACAAGGCGTTCGGTCCGGTGCTGTCCGACATCGTCCGCGACCGTGTGCGCGGCCTGTTCGGCGCCGCCGGCGTGAAGCTCGGCCAGATCACCAAGCGCGTGACCGACACCTGGCAGCTCGGCGAAGGCTGGGCCTCCCACGTGGTCGCAGCCCTTGTGCTGGAAACCCGCGAAGGCGCCAGCTCCCGCGGTGGCGACCTCGCCTCGCTGAGCACCGAAGCCGCTTCCAACGCGGCCGCCGCCAACGCGCTGATCGACGCGGCCGTGCAGAAGGTCGCCTCCGACAAGGGCGTGGCCGTCGCCATGCCGAGCGCAGGTGGCGCAGCCGGCGGTGCCGTGGTCGATTCCGCAGCCCTGGACGCGTTCGCGGCCAAGGTGACCGGTGCCGACGGCGTGCTCGCCTCCACCGCCAAGTTCGTGCTGAACCAGCTGGGCGTCACCGCTCCGGTGGCCGACGACTCTGCCGACGAGAACGCCGCCGTGGTGGCCGCCGTCGAAGCCGAGCTCGGCTCCGACTGGCCGAAGCAGGTCGAGCCGCGCTTCGACGAGCGCAAGGCCATCCTGTTCGACGACCGTTGGGCATCCGCACGTGAGGACCTGTCCCGCGCCTACTACGACAACGACGCCTCCGCACTGGACGGCAGCTTCATCGGCCTGGGCAAGGCCGTCGCCGACGAAGCCGCATGGTACGCGGGCAAGACCGCTGACGCCGAGCTTGCCGCCGCGTTCAAGCGCGTGGCCGGCGAGGCGCTCGAGCAGACGGACGAATCCGCCGAAGCAAGCCGTTTCGCAGGCGATATCGCCGTCGTGACCGGCGTTGCCCCGAACTCCATCGCCGCACAGGTCGTCAACGGCCTGCTGGCCGGCGGCGCGACCGTCGTGGCCACCTCGCATAGCTTCAGGCAGAGCGTGAAGGCATGGGCCAAGCAGGCCTACCGCGAGCACGCCACCGGTGACGCCAAGCTGTGGCTCGTTCCGGCGAACCTGTCCAGCTACCGTGACGTGGACGCGCTTGTGAAGTGGGTCGGCAACGTGCAGAAGAAGACCTCCGGCGCGACCACCACGATCCTGAAGCCCGCCTACGAGCCAAGCCTGTTCTTCCCGTTCGCCGCTCCGCCGGTGCACGGCACGTTGGCCGATTCCGGCGAACTGTTCGAATCGCAGGCGCGCCTCATGCTGTGGGGTGTGGAACGCGCGATCACCGGCTTCGCGAAGATCGGCGCCGACACCGACGTGCAGCACAAGCTGCATGTGATCCTGCCGGGCTCCCCGAACCGTGGCGTCTTCGGCGGCGACGGCGCGTACGGCGAGGTCAAGAGCGCCTTCGACGCGATCGTCAACCGCGCCCGCGCCGAAAAGGTGTGGTCCAGCCGCGTCACCTTCGCCCACCCGAAGATCGGCTGGGTGCGTGGCACCGGCCTGATGGGCGGCAACGATCCGCTGGTCGAAGTCGTGGAACGTCACGGCCTGAAGACCTACTCCACCGCCGAAATCGCGGTCAAGCTGCTCGAGCTGTCCACCAAGGAATCCCGCGAGCAGGCCGTCAAGGCCCCGCTCGACGTGGACCTGACCGGCGGCCTCGGCAGCGAGCCGATCGACATCAAGGCACTGCGCGCCGAAGCCATGGAGGACGCGGCCAAGGCCGCTGCCGCCGAAGCCGGCGATGAGGACAAGCAGGGCGATTGTGCCGCTGCGGCAACGCTGATCAAGGCGCTGCCGAGCCCGCGCGCCCCGCGTCAGGCGAAGGTCGATCTGAAGGATTGGCAGCACGTCACCGCCCGTCCGGAAGACGAGATCGTCATCGTCTCCATCGGCGAGCTGGGCCCGTGGGGCTCCGGCCGCACCCGTTTCGAAGCCGAACTCGGCATCCACTCCGACGGCAAGGTCGACCTGTCCGCCGGCGCGGTGCTCGAACTGGCTTGGAACATGGGCCTGCTGACCTGGAACGACAGTCCGAAGCCGGGCTGGTACGACACCGACGGCAACCTGGTGCCCGAAGAGGACATCGCCGAACGCTACCACGACGAGGTCGTGGCCCGCTCCGGCGTGCGTCCGTTCGAAGAGGGCATGGGCAACGATTACAAGGACGGTGCCGACGAGGAGGAGGCCGAGGTGTTCCTCGACCACGATGTGACCTTCTCCGTTCCGACCCGTGAGATCGCCGAGGAATACGTCAAGCTCGACGAAGCCCACACCAGCTACGCGGCCGATGCCGAATCCGGCGAGTGGAACGTCACCCGCCACGCCGGCTCCATGATCCGCGTGCCTCGCCGCGCGGCCATGACCCGCACCGTCGGCGGCCAGTTCCCGAAGGGCTTCGACCCGGTCAAGTGGGGCATTCCGGCCTCCATGGTCGGCGACGTGGACAAGATCGCCCTGTGGAACATCGTCACCACGGTCGACGCCTACCTGTCCGCGGGCTTCACCCCGGCCGAGATCCTCGAAGCCGTGCACCCGTCCATGGTGGCCTCCACGCAGGGCACCGGCTTCGGCGGCATGGCCTCCATGAGGAAGCTGTACCTCGACCGGTTCCTCAACCACGAGATTCCGACCGACATCCTGCAGGAAGCCCTGCCGAACGTCGTCGCGGCCCACGTGATGCAGTCCTACATCGGCGGCTACGGCAACATGATCCAGCCGGTCTCCGCCTGCGCCACCGCCGCCGTCTCCCTTGAGGAAGGCGCCGACAAGATCGCCCTCGGCAAGGCCGACTTCGTGGTCACCGGCGCGATCGACGACATCGGCGTGGAATCCGTGATCGGCTTCGGCAACATGAACGCCACCGCCAACTCCGAGGAGATGTACGCCAAGGGCATCGACGCGCGCTTCTTCTCCCGTGCCAACGACCGTCGTCGCGGCGGCTTCGTCGAATCGCAGGGCGGCGGCACCATCCTGCTGACGCGCGGTGACATCGCGCTGAAGCTCGGCCTGCCGGTCGCCGGCGTGGTCGGATTCGTCCACTCCTACGCCGACGGCGCGCACACCTCCATCCCGGCTCCGGGACTGGGCGCGCTCGCAGCTGGCATGGGCGGCAAGGACTCCAAGCTCGTGCACGACCTCGCCAAGCTCGGCGTCACGCCGGACGACATCGCCGTGGTCTCCAAGCACGACACGTCCACCAACGCCAACGACCCGAACGAATCCGAGCTGCACAACACGCTGGCCCACGCCATCGGCCGCACCGACGGCAACCCGCTGTTCGTGATCTCCCAGAAGTCGCTCACCGGCCATGCCAAGGGCGGTGCCTGCATCTTCCAGGTCAACGGCCTGACCCAGCTGTTCAAGTCCGGCGTCGTTCCGGCGAACGCGGCCCTCGACTGCGTCGACCCGAAGCTCAAGCGCGACGACCACATGGTCTGGCTGCGCGAGCCGCTGAAGGTCGGTTCCGTCAAGGCCGGCCTGGCCACGTCGCTCGGCTTCGGCCACGTCTCCGGCTTCGCCGCGATCGTCAACCCGGGCGCCTTCGAGGCTTCCGTGGCGAACACCGTCGGCGAGGACGCGCTGAACGAATGGCGCGACCGTGCCAACGCACGTCTCGCCGCCGGCCAGCGTCGCCTTGAAGAGGGCATGATGGGGCGCGCCGCGCTCTACGAGCCGATCGACAACCGCCGCTTCCACGAGGACGGCCGCGGCTACGACGCGCACGAAGTGGAGAAGGCCATGCTGCTCGATCCGAACGCGCGCCTCGCGTCCACCGGCTATTTCGAAGCGTGAGACGGCTACGTCGAAATCTGTCCTAAATATGGGCAAATGATGACGGCCTGATAAGAAAAGGGCGATACTTCTGCACAGATGTATCGCCCTTTTCCATATGACATGGTCGGGGCATTCCCGGGGTAACCCCGATTAATAATTCCTAGGAAGGCGGAGGAATGCTGGGTCTAGGGCATGACGTCGTTGACGTGCCTGCGTTCACCAAGCAGCTGAATGAGCCGGGGACGCGTATGCGCAATCTGTTCTCCATGCGCGAGATATGGCAGACGGCGCAACGGTCGCAACTCAAGCATGATGACGAGGCGGTGCACCTCGCCGCCCGCTGGGCAGGCAAGGAGGCGTTCCTGAAAGCGTGGTGCGCGGCCATTTCGCGGCATGCGAAAGACGGCGCCGAAGTCGCATATCCGTACACGCTCGACAACTTCCCATGGGTGCGCATCGAAATTCTCGACGATTCCCACGGCGTGCCGCGCGTCATACTGTCCTCCGAAGTGCAACGCAAGGTGCGGCAGTCGTTGGGCCTGCCGTTGGATCCGGTGCGCCAGTCGTACGATATCTCCATCTCCATAAGCCATGACGGGCCGATCGCCTCCGCCGTGGTCATGCTCGAAATCTGAAATGCCATTCCCGCTTGCAAAAGTTGGTGGGATGTGTATAATAGCTCGAGTCGTTTCGTGTCGGCTTCGGACGTAGCGGCAACACGCGGATGTAGCTCAATGGTAGAGCCTCAGTCTTCCAAACTGATTACGCGGGTTCGATTCCCGTCATCCGCTCCACAACAGCATCAGAGAAGAAGAAGGCGTGCCTCAAGGCACGCCTTTCGTATATCCGTATGCCCGGGCATACGATTGCCCGGGTATGCTGGAACGGGCCGCGGCGTGCGGCGGCGCAATCGCAAGATATCGCAATATATACGGAGCGGAACATGGGTCAGAAGGAACGCAACAAGGCAACGGAAGTCGTGGATGGCGTGGTCGAGACCGTCGACGTCTCCAAGCACCCGACGGCGTCCATCGAACCGTCGGATCTGTCCTTGGCCGACATCGAACGCCGCAAATCGCATCCGGTCCGCTGGATTCTGTTCATGGCATTGGTGCTGCTGGCCATGATCGCGCCGTACTGGTGGGGACGCGACATCGCGGTGCGGGACGCCTCATGGATGGTGGCGAACCTGAATTTCCTCGATCCCAAAGGCGTGGCGCTGATTTCATGGACGGTGACCATCGTGGCGCTCACCGGACTCGGACTGATGGTCGCGGACGCGAAGAAATGGCTGTGGGGGACCATTTTCGTGATCGGCCTTGCCGCGGAGCAATTCGTCGCCGGTATGTGCCTGCTGAGCTTCAACTTCTGGAACGCCACCTACGTGATGTACGGTGAGGCAGCCGGACTGGCGAACGCCGCGAATCTCGGCATCATCGCCGCCGGTTTCGGTGTCGCGGTCTACGCGGTGCTCTGGGTGGGCCTGCTGGTGTGCATCAAGAAGGAATCGAAGCTCAACGTCCTCACGCGCAGCTGGGCCTCGTTCCTATTGTTCTTCGCAATCGAGCTCGTCGCGCTTGCCGTGGTGTTGTTCGGAGGCCTGCTCGCGTCCATGGCGTGACGTGAAGAACGGCCGTCGGCGGGGGACCGGAAATATCGGCCGGCGATTTTGGTCCGGACGTCGTGTAAGATGTTCCCTTGGCGTGTTTCGCCCGCGGATAGAGAGCGCGTCGGTATTGGGCCGGCAGCACCGCGCAGCAATATAAGGAGGATGCCGTGGCACTTACGGCTGAGGAAAAGCAGGAAATCATCAAGACTTACGCTACCCACGAGGGTGACACCGGCTCCCCGGAGGTCCAGGTTGCTCTGCTGACCAAGCGCATCGCTGATCTGACCGAGCACCTCAAGGAGCACAAGCACGATCACCACTCCCGTCGTGGTCTGCTGCTGATGGTCGGCGACCGTCGTCGTATGCTTGATTACCTCAAGCGCGTTGACATCAACCGTTACCGCTCCCTGATCGAGCGTCTGGGTCTGCGCCGATAACATTCTTCCGCCCGAGCGTCACATGGCGCCCGGGCGTTTTTTGCATGACAGCCGAGTTCAAGGAACAGACAGTTTGAAGGCCCGAGGTTTGGGGCGCACGAGGTCTAGAATCTAGAGATGAGGAAGCGGCGGAGGTAACGCCGCGTCACGCATGTAGGAATCGGTTGGAGTCCGCTGAAGAGGACTGCCGATAGTAGGTACACAAGAAAAGAAAACAAAGGAGGAACCCTATGGAGGGTCCCGAAATCAAGGCTGTTGAAGCCGTAATCGATAATGGTTCATTCGGCAAGCGCACGCTGCGCTTCGAGACCGGTCGTCTCGCCCAGCAGGCGGATGGTGCCGTCGCCGCCTATCTTGACGATGATTCGATGATTCTGTCCACGACCACCGCCGGTTCCAGCCCGAAGGAGAACTACGACTTCTTCCCGCTGACAGTGGACGTGGAAGAGAAGATGTACGCAGCCGGCAAGATCCCGGGCTCGTTCTTCCGCCGCGAAGGCCGTCCGAGCTCCGAAGCCATCCTGGCCTGCCGCATCATCGACCGTCCGCTGCGTCCGCTGTTCCCGCACACCCTGCGCAACGAAGTGCAGGTCGTCGAAACCGTGCTCGCCGTCAACCCGGATGACGCATACGACGTTGTCGCACTGAACGCCGCCTCCGCCTCCACCATGATCTCCGGCCTGCCGTTCGAAGGCCCGGTCTCCGGCGTGCGTCTGGCCCTGATCGACGGCCAGTGGGTCGCCTTCCCGCGCTGGAGCGAGCGCGAACGCGCCGTGTTCGAAATCGTGGTCGCCGGCCGCGTTGTCGAGAACGGCGACGTCGCCATCGCCATGATCGAAGCCGGTGCCGGCAAGAACGCATGGCACCTCATCTACGACGAAGGCCAGACCAAGCCGGACGAGGAAGTCGTCGCCGGTGGTCTCGAAGCCGCCAAGCCGTTCATCAAGGTGATCTGCGAGGCCCAGGCCGAGCTCAAGAAGATCGCCGCGAAGGAAACCAAGGAATTCCAGCTCTTCCCGGAGTACACCGAGGATCTGTACAACCGCATCGACGAGATCGCCCACGCCGACCTCGACGAAGCCCTGTCCATCGCCGAAAAGCTGCCGCGCCAGGACCGCATCCACGAGATCAAGGAAGGCGTCAAGGCCACCCTCGCCGGCGAGTTCACCGACATGGAAGACGCCGAGAAGGACAAGGAAATCGGCAACGCGTTCAAGGAGCTGCAGCGCCAGATCGTGCGCCGCCGCATCCTGACCCAGGACTACCGCATCGACGGCCGTGGCCTGCGTGACATCCGCACCCTGTCCGCCGAAGTGGACATCGTGCCGCGCGTGCATGGTTCCGCGCTGTTCCAGCGTGGCGAAACCCAGATCCTGGGCGTCACCACCCTGAACATGCTCAAGATGGAGCAGCAGATCGACGCGCTGTCCGGCCCGCAGTCCAAGCGCTACATGCACAACTACGAAATGCCGCCGTACTCCACCGGTGAGACCGGCCGCGTCGGCTCCCCGAAGCGCCGCGAGATCGGCCATGGCGCCCTCGCCGAGAAGGCCCTCGTGCCGGTGCTGCCGAGCCGTGAGGAGTTCCCGTACGCCATCCGTCAGGTCTCCGAGGCAATCGGCTCCAACGGTTCCACCTCCATGGGTTCCGTCTGCGCCTCCACGCTGTCCCTGCTCGCCGCTGGCGTTCCGCTGAAGGCTCCGGTCGCAGGCATCGCCATGGGCCTCGTGTCCGGCGACGTCGACGGCCAGCACATCTACAAAACGCTCACCGACATCCTCGGCGCCGAAGACGCCTTCGGCGACATGGACTTCAAGGTGGCCGGCACCTCCGAATTCATCACCGCCCTGCAGCTCGACACCAAGCTCGACGGCATTCCGGCCGACATCCTGGCGTCCGCTCTGCAGCAGGCCAAGGAAGCCCGCACCACCATCCTCGAAGTCATCAACGAGTGCATCGACGGCCCGGCCGAGATGAGCCCGTACGCGCCGCGCATCATCACCACCACCGTTCCGGTGGACAAGATCGGCGAGGTCATCGGACCGAAGGGCAAGATGATCAACCAGATCCAGGAAGACACCGGCGCCGAAATCGCCATCGAGGATGACGGCACCGTGTACATCTCCTCCGAAGGCGGCGAGGCCGCCGAGAAGGCCAAGGAGATCATCGACCAGATCGCCAACCCGCACGTGCCGGAAGCCGGCGAGACCTACAACGGCAAGGTCGTGAAGACCACCTCCTTCGGCGCCTTCGTGAACCTGACCCCGGGCACCGACGGTCTGCTGCACATCTCCCAGATCCGCAACCTCGCCAACGGCGAGCGCATCGACGCCGTCGAAGACGTGCTCAAGGAAGGCGACACCGTTGAGGTGGTCGTGCAGGGTGTTGACGATCGCGGCAAGATCTCGCTGGCCATCCCGGGCTTCGAGGATCAGGAATCCTCCGCTCCGCGTCGTGACCGTGGCGATCGCGATGACCGCCGTGGCGGCCGTGGCCGTCGTGACGACCGCCGTCGTTCCGACGATCGCGATGATCGCGATTACGACGATCGTCCGCGTCGCCGTCGTTCCGACCGCGATGACGATCGTGATTATGATGATCGTCCGCGTCGCCGTCGTTCCGACCGTGACGATCGCGACTACGATCGTGACGACCGCCGTTCGTCCCGTTCCGATCGCGATGATCGTGATTATGATGATCGTCCGCGTCGCCGTCGTTCCGATCGCGATGACCGTGACTACGATCGCGATGACCGCCGTTCCGACCGTCGCCGTGGTAGCCGTCGTGACGACCGCAACCCGCGTTACGCCGCCGACGAGAACTACGACGAGTACCGTGCCGATCGCGAAGAGCGCTCCGAGCGTCCGCGTCGCCGCGTGCGCCGCGACTTTGATCCGTTCGAAGACTGACGTCTTCTCACGGATCCTTCGCAGCGAAGCTGCTCACTTCACCTACGAGAAGCCCACTGGGCTTCTCGCTTGACGGCTCAGCATTCGAAGATTGACGTTTTCTCACGGATCCTTCGCAGCGAAGCCGATAGGTAATCTAACGAAAAACCCACTCCGTAAGGGGTGGGTTTTTCGTACGTTCGACATGCTGTGCGAATATTGGCATCAATCGATTTACGGGTGCATGGAAAAACCGACAATACAACGAAATGTGTAGCCCTCATGCGAAAATTAGACAAATAAACAAGCAAAGAAGCAAGGATTTTCACATGATATTCGGCATTATTGCACTCATTGTCATCGTCCTGATAGTGCTGTGGGGAGTGTCCGCCTACAACGGTCTGGTCACATTGCGCAATCGCGTCAAAAACGGCTGGGCGCAGATCGACGTGCAGCTCAAGCAGCGCGCCGACCTCATCCCGAATCTCGTGGAGACCGTCAAGGGGTACGCTGCCCATGAATCGCAGGTGTTCACACAGGTGACCCAGGCCCGCGCCAGCGCACTCCAGGCGGCGCAGTCCGGTGATGTGGCACAGCGCATCCAAGCCGAAAACCAGCTGAGCCGCGCGATCATGAACCTCCAGGCCGTGGCCGAAGCGTATCCGCAGCTGCAGGCCAACCAGAACTTCTTGGACCTGCAGGCCCAGCTCAAGGCGCTCGAGGAGAAAATCGCCTACGCCCGCCAGTTCTATAACGATGTGGTGCAGAAATACAACACCAAGATCGAGGTCGTGCCGACCAACATCATCGCCGGACTGTTCCACTTCGAGCAGGCGGCGTACTTCCAGGTCGACGAAGCGGACCGTCAGGCTCCGCAGGTCAAGTTCTGAGCGTTTCCATACACAGCATTTCCATACAAAAGAAGGGGAGCGCTGACGGGGTGGATACTTCGCCGGTACTCCCTTTTTGTCTATACGGTATGTCGGCTTCTCGCGGACTGCCTGCATAGAGGGTCAAGAGAGAACTTATGAATATCAGACGTGCGCTGATCGGTATGCTGTCTGCGGTGGTCGCGGCCGCGCTGCTGTTGGGCGTCACTTTTCTGGATGTGAATTTGACGTCCGACGTCGAACCAGATTTGAGCTATCGTACGCTCGATTACGATGTTATGGTGCTTAAGAATGGCGACCTCAAAGTCACGCAGCATATTGATATGAAGCTGAATGACCGTGGCTTTGATTGGAAACAGATGTACCAGCAGTACACGCTAAAAGCCAATAATCTGACGAATATCAGTGATATCAGCGTGAAGGATGTCACCAACAACGAAACGTACATCCAAGGTAGATTTGTGAATCCCAATGATGTCACCGATTGGAACGCTGAACACGCAGGTCAGTGGTATATCGCGGATGTCAGCGTACTCAGAGATCCCCAACCGTTCAATCCTGAAACAGATGGTTTGAAAGCTGACTCCTCATCCGATAAGACTTTGGAAATCGGCTGGAACATTCCGGAAACTGCGTCCGCTGACAGCCTCAAATTCGATGTGTCCATGACCATGCATGGCGTAAGCACCGCCTATGACGACGTCGTCTCTTTCCAATGGGAGCCATTCGGCACGACAAACCAGATTCCGATTGGCAAGGTGACCGGCAAGGTCACGTTCCCAGACGGCGTCACCAAGAAGAATTCTTGGGCATGGTTGCATACCAAGAACACGTCCACCGCGAAACGCGGCAAGAACGGGTCGCTGCTCTTCTCGGTCGATGACGTGCGTGCAGGCGACTATCTGGACGTCGTGGCCATGTTCGATGTCTCGAAATCGCAAGGTGTGGAACGCAAGATAAGCGGCAACCACAAGCAAGAGCTCATCGATAGCGAAACTCAGAAAGAGGAGGAATGGCGCGATAAACAGCATGATCAAGCGGTCAAGCGAGTGACCGGTTGGGCTGTCTCGGCCCTGATCGGCCTGGCGTTCATTATGGGATCGCTGTACCTCGGTATCACCAGCTTCCGTAAGTCGCAATACAAAGGCGATGTCGAATATTACCGCGATTTGCCCTACATGAGTCCGGCCGCCGCGGCACGGATGAATGATGTCATGAGCGCGTCATCTTCGATTCTCGGTTCAGGCAAAATAAAAAAAGGCGACAAACTAGTCAATCGGCAAATGTCCTCCACTGTGATGTCGCTCGCGTCAAAAGGGGCAATCGCCATCTATCCCGGACCGGCGAAACTGTATGACGGCATCGACCTGACCACGACCAACGCGGCATCAGTGGCGGGCAGGCTCGGCTCCGACGCCGCAACCGCACGCAAGATGAAGAAGACCAGCACCATCGTCATCATGCCGGTGGCGCGCAATGACATCGGTTCGCTGCTGCTGAGCTCATCCGAACATGCGGCGCTTGACATCCTGCTCAAAGCGTCTTCACGGTTGAGGGATACGCAGGTATTCGATCTCAAACAGATGAACAAGGCGTTCAAACACTACAAAAAGGGCTACAAGTTGCTACAGGATTTCGATACCGCCTGCTCCACGGAATTCGACAATCTGCGCGCCGTTGATTCATCGAGGGGATTCCTGAATAATCTGGTCGGCATTCTTGGTCTTGTTTTCGCGTTCTATAAGGGCGTGCAGTACGCGGAGAGAGGTGAGATCGCAGTGACGATGAGCATCTGTGTGCCTGTCGTGCTGGCCTGCGCATTCGCGTTGGTGTATGGCAAATATCATGCATTGACCGACAATGGTCAGAAATATGGTGGCCAAGTGGCTGGGCTGAAGCGCTATCTGCTTGATTTCAGTGATTTCAGTGACCGTGGCGTGCTTGATATGACATTGTGGGGCCGATATATGGTGTATGCCACCGCATTCGGCATTTCCGACAAGGTGATGGCGCAGCTGACCAAAGCATATCCGGAAGTGGCCGATCCTCAGTGGCTGGATGAGCATGCCGCTTCGTCGTACATGTACATGCCGTTGCATTCCAGCAGCGTTATGGGCGCGTCCACTGGCGCTGCGGTGGGTGCAAGTGTTGCCGCCGCGTCGGTGTTCAGTGCGAATTATGGCGATTTCGGCGCGCAGCTCAGCTCCAGTTTCGCCGACGTGCGCAACACGATTTCCATGGCGGCACCGTCCTCCGGTGGCTCGGGTTTCGGTGGCGGTGGTTCCGGCGGTTCCTTCTCCGGTGGCGGTTTCGACGGCGGTGGCGGTGGTTCCGGCGGCGGTTCGTTCGGAGGACGCTGACATGTGCGATACGCATATACGAGTGGCACACGGTATACGCAGGAAGAAAGGGTGATGGTATATGGATGCGAAACGTGTCCGTGGAGGACTGCTCGCGGCGGGTGCCGCATTTGTTGCGGTGCTCGTTGTAGCGCTCCTGCTGTTCTTCGTCTCCGGCGACGAAGCCGATCTAAGCTACCGTTCCGTCGATTTTGACGCGCAGCTGCAAAGCAACGGCGACATCCGTTTCACGGAACATCTGGATTACCAGTTGAAGGAGCGCGAGAATGATGACGGCGACACGAAACCGTGGAAGCAACTGTATCTGACGTTCAAACTGCGCAACCAGGATCTGACGAACATCACCGACATCTCCGTGACGAACGCGTCCACCGGCGAGCAATACACGCAGATTGCGCCGCAGTTGCCGAGCGATGTATCCGACAGTGAATGGGAATCGGAATATGCCGGACATTGGTATATCGCCGACACCACAATCGGCTCCAACTATCCGGAACCATTCGACTCTGCCACCGGCGGGCTTGACCCCAACGGTTCGGACAATGACAAACAAATCGAAATCGGCTGGAACATTCCCGCCACCGTCAAACAGAGCAGTCTCAAATTCGACGTGACCATGACGTTTCATAACATGGGCACGCAGCATAGTGACGTGACGAATCTCATGTGGGAGATGTTCCCCGAAGACAACCAGGTGCCGGCTGGCAAAGTCACCGGCACCGTGCGCTTCCCCAAAGGCATAGGTTCCGACGATTCGTGGGCATGGCTGCACACTGAGGCCACATCTCAAACGTCTCGCGACACGGACGGCACGTTGCATTTCACCGTCAGTGACCTGCGCACGAACCAGTACGTCGACCTCGTCGCCGCATTCGACAATGCCGGGGCAAGTGGCGTCGAACGTGTGCGTTCCGGCGACTATCTGGACGAATTGAAATCCACGGAAGCAAACAAGGAGCAGCAATGGCGTGACGGCCAGCGGCACAAAGCCCAGCTTACGGTCGCAGGTTGGCTGGTATGTCTGATTTTGGGCGGACTGTGCTGCGTACTGGCGATTCGTGGCGTGGTCTCTTCGAACCGTGAAGCCACCTACCACGGCGGCATCGAATACTGGCGTGAGTCGCCGCAAGTCAGCCCAGCCAGCGCCGCGCATCTGATCGATGTGGTGGACGATTCCAAGGGTGAACAGTCCTCGCGTGCCATGACGGCGACGGTGCTGGCATTGGTGGTCAAGAAAGCGCTCGCCGTATATCCGGGACCTGCCGACATGTATCGTGGCATCGACCTGAGCAGGGCGAACGCGGCCGATATGGCGCGCATGATTTCCTCCGATCCATCCCGTGCCTCTGCCGCGTCAAGTACTAGTACGTTGGTGATTCTGCCTCAGGCGCTATCCCATCGGGAAACCCTTGGTCTGAGTCGCTCCGAGGAAGCCTGCCTGCAACTGCTGATTCGTATTTCCGCACGCGTGGGTTCGCCGGTATTCGACTTTAACCAGATGAAGGAGGCTTGCTCCAGCTGGGAGAACGGCTATCAGGAGATGAACCATTTCACCAATGCCTGCGATATTGAATTCCTGCAATTGAACGCGGTCAGGGATGTCAGCGGACGTTGGATAGCGCCCACCATCTTCGCCATGGTCTTTGGCGTGATTGGAATGCTGGTCAATATTGGAAGCAATATCGCGGTGGCGTTGTGCTTCGGCGGCGCGTTCGCATGCGTCGGCACGTTCTGTTTAGCTACCGGACGCAAGGAAGGCCTCACCGAATCCGGACAGACCTATGCCGGAGAATGCTTGGGACTCAAACGGTATATGGAGGATTTCTCCAATTTCTCCGACCGTGGTGCGCTCGATTTGGTGATGTGGAACTGGTATATGGTCTATGCGGCCGCCTTCGGCATTTCCGACAAGGTGGCAAGGGAATTCGCCAAGGCGTACCCCGAAGTCAACGATCCGCAATGGCTTGACGCGTATGGGTACGATTCCCTCGGCTATTGGACGTATCGCTCCCACGCGTGGAATGGTATGTCCACTATGGGAGGCATGTCGACCGGTGCGTTTGGCGGATCGCAGTTCATGGGCGGCATTGGCGATATCGGTTCGCAGCTGAGTTCCGGTTTCGATTCGGTCAGTTCCACGATTTCCGCTGCGGCTCCATCGTCATCCGGTGGATCTGGCGGTTCCTTCTCCGGCGGCGGCTTCGGCGGCGGTGGCGGAGGCGGCGGCGGTGGAGGCGGCGGTGGCCGCTGATCCACGACATGCCGCCCGCCGTCGGACAACGTGACGCCCTATGACATTGCGATTGTCGGCATTGTGTTTGCCCACGCCCGGTCCGGCTTGAAAAGCCTACCTTTCGCCCATGGCGATTGGTAGGCTTTTCCATTGGCAGAACCTGAACGAGATGCCGTCCGACTTGGTTCCGACCCGGCTCCAACCGGCTCGCGCCTGCCGGAAGACACCACTTTCGAAGGAGAAGACATGACGTTGTTCCGTAATCTCGGACCGTTCCACACCACCGCCATCGGCCACGGCGAAATGCCGCTGACCATCGAAAACAACCGCGGCCACGACGTCGGCATCGAAACCCTGCACGCCTCGCTTGACGCCGGCTGCCGCCACATCGACACCGCATGGGCCTACTACACGCCGGGCGAAGAGGAGCAGACCGGCGAAAAGCTGGTCCGCGAAGCGCTGGACACATGGAAGGGGCCGCGTGAGGAAGTCACCGTGGCCACCAAGGTCGGTCTGCGCCGCGCGTGGGATGGCGACAAGCCGATCTGGCCGCGTGACGGCAAGCCGGAACACCTCATCGAATACGGCAAGCAGTCCGCGCAGGCGCTCGGCGTCGACTCGATCGACCTGCTCTACCTGCATCGCCACGATCCGGAAGTGCCGTACAACGAGTCCTGCGAAGGTATCAAGGCGCTGCTCGACCAGGGCGTGGCCCAGTGGGCGGGCGTGTCCAACGTGAGCATCGAACAGCTCAAAATCGCACAGGAGATTCTCGGCGACAAGCTCGTTGCCGTGCAGAACCAGTATTCGCCGATCCATCTGGAAACCCAGGACACGTTGGAATACTGCGCGAAGGAAGGTCTCGCCTTCGTGTGCTGGAGTCCGCTCGGCGGCTACCGCCACCCGTACGACGAGCATCTGTTCGACCCGTTCCGCGAAGTGGCCGCCAAGCATGGCGTGAGCTACCAGCGCGTGGTGCTGGCTTGGGAGCTGGCCAAGGGCGACCACATGTTCGTGATTCCGGGCGCACACCGTCCCGAAACCATCCTCGACTCCCTGAAGGCCGACGAGCTCGAACTCACTGACGAGGAGCTCGCCTTCCTCGGCTGAAAAAGCACTGCCCGTCCGCATTTTGTTAACCCAACCACTCAGCTCGGGTAGCAAAACACGGACGGGCATACGTTTTTGCGGAACCGGACGGCCATCGCGGGATTACAGCACGGCCATCGCGAAATCAATCAGCAGTTTGACGCCGTACAGCACCACCACCGCGCCACACACGCGGTTCATCGCGGTGACGATTCGCGGGCTGAACCTGTGGCTGAACAGCGACACCAGCAGGGTGATGCCGAAGAACCACAGTGCCGACGCGGTTTCCACGCCGGTGATGAACGGCGTGGACTGACCGACGGTAAGCGTCGCGCTGAACGCGCCGAGCATCAGCGTGCCGTCGATGATGGCCTGCGGATTGCACCACGTCACCACGCCGGCGGTGACGATGGTGTGCAGCAGCTCGCTGTCGCCGCCGAATTTCGAAGTGACGCGTTGCGCAAAGCCCTGCGATTGCGAGGTCCGCGACTGCGGCGTTTGCGCGGCGCCATCATCGCCACCCTTGCCGGGAAACAGCAGACCCGCGCCGATACGGATGACCACCAAGCCGCCGATCGCCAGAATGGCCAGCTTCAGCCATGCGTAATCCTGCATCAGCCTGCCGATGCCGAAAAAGCAGGACAGCGACAGCGATGCGTCGAAAAACAGCACGATCAGCGCGGTCAGCAGCGCACGGCGGCGCGGCTTGGTCAGCGCCGAATCGATGACGAACAGATTCTGCATACCAATCGGCGCGACATACGCCAATCCCAACGTCAGCCCTTGGAAAAAGAATCCCATACTCGCCTCTTATCCATCCAAACATATTTGGTTGGTTGTAATCAACCCAGCCAAAACCAACCAAATTGCTCATTTTGTAATCGCAGGAAAAACCTCTATTCTGCGAAAAACAACGTAACCAGTGTCATATTGTATAGGTGTTGCTACAATAGGCAACCAGCCAAAAGCTGAGGTTTGGCTCAGCCAATCGCAGGACAGTCCACTGTCAGAAAGCAGATGCGCCGACCGCGGAAAACGCCGAACCATACCGACACCACCAATGTGAAGGAGCGTCATGGCACGCATCGCGCCGCTGAACATCGATTGGAAACCGGACCGTACCACCGGCGAACCCGTCACCGAACAAATCGTCGGGTACATGTGCGAACAGGTGCACAGCGGCAACTGGCCGATTGGCTCGCGTCTGCCGTCGCAACGCGCGCTCGCCGAATGGTTCGGCGTGAACCGGTCCACCGTCATCGCGGCCATCAACGAGCTGTCCGACTACGGCATCGTCGAAGGGCAGCATGGAGCGGGCACGCGAATCGTCAGCAACACGTGGTCGCTGATGCTGCCGGGCGCGCCCGACTGGGCCGATTACGTGGATTCCGGCTTCTTCAAAGCCAACAACGACACCATCCAAGCCATCAACCGGTACGAGTTCACGCCGAACATGACGCGCATCGGCACCGGCGAGCTCGACCCGCGGCTCTTTCCGAAAGCCATGTGGCGGCAGGTGCTCGGCGAGGCGGCGGACGAGATCGAAACGCTCGGCTACCCGCCGCCCGAAGGCCTGCCCGAACTGCGCGAGGCCATCGCGGCGCACATGCGCGCCACCGGCGTCGACTGCACGGCAAGCCAGGTGCTGGTCACATCCGGCGCGTTGCAGGCGCTGCAGATGATTTCGGTGAGCCTGCTGCCGGCCGGCACCACCGTATACGCGGAATCGCCGAGCTACATCAAGTCGCTGCAGGTGTTCCAGTCGGCCGGCATGCATCTGGAAGGCGTGCCGATGGACGACGACGGCCTCAACGTGCAGGCATTGCGCGGCCTGCTGGCGGAAGGGGAGCTTGACGCCGGCCGTCCGGCGCCGCTCAACGCGCGCAACCGCAAAGGCAATGCGATCCTGTACACGATTCCGACCAATCACAATCCGACAGGCGTCACCATGAGCGATAAACGCCGGCATGAACTGGTCGAGCTTTCCGTGGACAGCCGACTGCCGATCATCGAGGACGGCGCCTACCGCGACCTGTATTTCGAGGATGATGCCCCGCTGCCGTCGCTGAAGGCCCTCGATGAGACCGGCATGGTCATCACGCTCGGCAGCGCGTCCAAATCGCTGGCTCCCGGACTGCGCATCGGATGGCTGGTCGCCGCCGAACCGATCGTGCAGCGGCTCGCCGACGTGAAAATGCAGATGGACTACGGTGCGAGCGTGCTGAGCCAGTGGACGTTCGCGCGATTCCTCACGAACGGCATGTACGACGAATACGTGGCCGGCCTGAAACGGGAGCTGCGGCACCGCCGCGACCGCGCGCTCGTTACGCTGCAGGAGAAAATGGACGGGCTCGCCCACTGGAACGTGCCGTCCGGCGGCTTCTACATTTGGATGACCTTCGACCGGCCGATACGCATGAACCGCCTGTTCCAGCTGGCCGCCGAACGTGGCGTGCTGCTCAACCCCGGCGACATCTACGATTTCGCCGCCGACAACTCCCTGCGCCTGAGCTACTCCTACACCACGCCGGAAGAGTTCGCCGACGCCGTGGACGTACTCGCCGCCGTCGCACGCGAGCTGGCGTAGCCCGAGCTTGCGTAACGGCTGGACGGGCTTTGCCTGTCCCGTGAATCTACGACAATATCTGATGGTCTTTTACGAGTAAGAGGAACATCCGTGCAAAGAAGAAACAAGCCAGAAGTGTTGGCCCCCGCAGGCAATTTGAGGGGACTGAAAACCGCGGTCGATTACGGTGCGGACGCCGTCTACTGCGGCGGCAAGGCGTTCGGCATGCGCAGCGCGCCGAAAAACCTGAGCCTCGAGGATTTCGAGGAAGGCGCACGCTACGCCCACGAGCGTGGAGCCCGCGTGTACGTCACCTTCAACGTGCTGCCGCGCAACAACGAGGTGGAAGCCATGCGCGAATACCTCGGCAAGCTGAAGGACACCGGTGTGGACGCGCTGATCGTCTCCGACATCGGCGTGATGCTCATGGCCAAGCAGGTGGCTCCGAACCTCGAACTGCATGTGAGCACGCAGGCCGGCGTCACCAACTACCAGGCCGCCAACGCGTTCTACGAACTGGGCGCACGCCGCGTGGTGCTGGCCCGCGAAATGGACCTGCAGGCCGTGCGAGACATCCGCGCCCGCATCCCCGACGACCTCGACATCGAATGCTTCGTGCATGGCGCGATGTGCATGGCCTTCTCCGGACGCTGCCTGTTCTCCAACTATCTGACCGGCCGCGACGGCAACCACGGCGAATGCGCGCAGCCGTGCCGCTGGAAGTATTCGATCGTCGAAGAGAAACGCCCCGGCCAGTACTTCCCGATCGAACAGACCGCGGAAGGCGCGTACCTGTTCAATTCGCAGGACATGAACATGCTCGCCCACATCGACGATCTGCTCGATTCGGGCGCGACGAGCCTCAAGATCGAAGGCCGTTCCAAGAGCGCCTACTACATCGCCGCCATGACGAACGCCTACAAGACGGCCGTCAACGAATACATGGTCCAGCGCGGCTTCGAAGATGCCGACGGCAATGTGCTGAAGCCGTTCCGCGACCGCGTGATCCGTCCCGGTGACCCGGAATACGGCAAGCCGGACACCGAGGATGCGATCATGTCCAATGCCGATGGCGCGTTCGCAGGCAAGCCCGACATCGACGCCATTCCCGTTGGGGGCGTGCCGTCCGGCAACGTTTCGGCTGGCAACGTTTCGTCCGGCAATATCGCGATTGGCGAGCCGGACAATCTGAGCTACCACGCACGCAGCACCCGACGCAAGTCGAACACCGCCGCCGAAATACTGCCGGAAGGCTGGCATCACGCCGGTGTACGACCGGCACCGCATGTCACCCTGCCGGATTGGCTGCTCGACGAGCCCGACAAAGTGGCGCACCGCGACTACTCCACCGGCTTCTACTATCCGGAACACAAAGTGCGGCAAAGCACCGACCGTTCCGCATACTTCCGCGCATGGCTCGTCGTCGGCGAAGTGCTGTCATGGAGTCCGGAAGACGGAGGACGCGTGACCATCATGAGCCGCAACAAGATCGAAGCCGGCCAGGAAGTCGAATTCGTGCTGCCCGGCGCGGCCCCCTTCGCCTACACCGTGCCTGCCGGCGGTTTCCGTGACGCCGACGGCCACTGGGTCGAAGCCATCAACAACCCCGCGCACGTCTTCTCCATGCCGTGCCCGCAGGAGGTGCCCGTCAACGCGGCCATCCGTTCGCGCACGAAAAAGCCGACGCTGAAAGCCGAATAGAAGACGGCAATCGCAAGCAGGCCTTCCAATCGCAAAACCAAGGAAAAACAAGACATGAGCAGCACACAATACGATGACGCGATCCTCGATTCCAACGCCATCGACCCCACTGACAAAAACGGCAACCCGATTCCCGTGACCATTCCGATCATGCTGGCCCCCGGCATCAAAGTCGTCTACACCACGCGACTCGGCGGCACCAGCGAAGGCGATTTCGCGCACTTCAACCTCGGCGGCAAATCCGGCGACAAACCGGAACACGTGCTCGCCAACCGCAAGGCGCTCGCCGACGTGCTCGGCGCGAAAATCAGCCTTATCAGCCAGGTGCATTCCGGCGACGCGGTGGACGTGGATGAATCATTCGTCATCAACCAGCCGTTCGGATTCGACGTGTCCGGCACGAAGAAGCCGGAAGACGAGACGGACGGCGAAAACAACGCGACGGGGAATGACGGTGAGCCGACCGTCATCGAAGCCGACGGCCAAGTGACGTCCCGGAAGAGCGTGGCGCTCGGCATGTTCGCCGCCGACTGCCTGCCGGTGCTTATGGCCGACCCCGAAGCCGGCGTGATCGGCGCAGCGCACTGCGGCCGTCGCGGTCTGCAGAAAGGCGTGATCGGCGCGACCATCGAGAAGATGGTGTCCAAGGGCGCCCAGCCGGAACGTATCGTCGCCACGCTCGGCCCCTGCATCTGCGGCGACTGCTACGAGGTCGGTGGCGACATCGCCGACGAATTCGATGCGCAGTTCCCGGGAACCTTCACGTTGAGCCGATTTGGCCAGCCGGGCATCGACATCGCCGCGGCCGCCCTGCAGGAGCTTGCCAAAGCGGGCGTGCCGGCCGACAACATCGTCTCATCCCGTCCACGCGTCAACGCGGCCACGCAGTACCTGTCCGAAGACGAGGAACTGGCCGGCATCTGCGCCGCCGATGGCGAAGGCGATCCGAAGCTTTCCGAACGGTTCAACAAGATCCGCCGCAGCCTGTGCACGCTCGAAAACCCGTTGTGGTTCTCGCATCGCCGCGCGTCGCTCGCCAAAAAACAGCATGAAGGACGCATGCTGGCGCTGATCGTACGCGAATAATCACCATACGAGCCATACAAGCCACGCGATTCGTGCGATTCGAGTGATTCGCGTGGCCACTGTTGCGGATTGCGTGCAGAACCCGCCGCGGAACGGGGTGGCATGCGGCCGCGGCTTTACGGTGGAGCATATGAGTAAGGGAGAGCAGATGCAGGAACAGAAGATGCCGGTCGTGGCCGTGGTGCTGGCAGCGGGATTCGGCACCCGATTCGACGAGAACAACCCCAAGCAGCTGGTGTCGGTGGGCGGCAAGCCAATCGTCTGCTGGAGCATCGAGGCATTCGAAAACAACGACCGCATCAGCGACATCATCGTGGTGGTCAACGAACGCGTCGAAGAGACGGTGAACGAGCTTATCGACGAAGCCGGCTACGCCAAAGTGCGGGCCATCGTTCCCGGCGGCGCCGAACGCGTGGACAGCACGCTCGCCGCCTTGGACCTGCTCAAACAGGCCGGCATTCCCTCCGGCGCGAAAATCCTCATCCATGACGGCGTGCGTCCGTTCGTCGAGGAGCGGTCCATCGACGGCTGCATCGACAGCTTGGACCAGTTCAACGCCGCCACCGTGGCCTACGCCTCCACCGACACGATTCTGCTCACAGAGGATCTGGGCGATCGCAAGGTGGTCAAATCCGTGCCGGAACGTCCGAATACCTTCCGCGCGCAGACCCCGCAGGCGTTCCGTTTCGGCACCATCGTCAAAGCCTACGAACTGGCCGCCGCCGACCCCGACTTCCACCCGACCGACGACACGCGCGTGGTGGTGGACTACCTGCCCGACGAGCCGGTCGCCATCGTGGACGGTTCCGAAACGAACCTCAAAATCACCACGCCATCCGACATGCCGATCGCCGAAGGCATCGCCCGTAGCCTCGACCCCGAACACGCCAAGGAGGAAGCCAAGGCACGCATGCACGCCGTGTTCGCCGAAGCGTTCTCCCAGATGCACAGCCGTTGATTTTCATCGAACGTTAAGTCCGTCGACGTGTCGGCAGACTTAACGTTCAACACATTCACCACGTACACTGGAAACCATGCAGCAGATCAACATCGTCATCTCCGGTTTCACGCCCTATGAAGGCATCGACGTCAATCCGGCCGTGCTCGTGCCGGCGGCGGTAGCCAAGCAATGGGCCGATCCGGCGCAATCGCAGGCGATCTCCGAAGAACTGCTGCAGGACATCGCCGTCACCGTCACCAACGTCACGCTTCCGGTGAGCTTCGCCAAAGCCTGGCCCACGCTGCTGGAAGCCATCGAACAGGCCAAGCCGGACATCGTCATCGCCACAGGGCTCAAGCGCACCTCCCGTGGCATTCTGCTGGAACGATGCGCCACAAATCTCATGGATGCGGCCAAGCCGGATGCCGACAACGTGATTCCGCCCCGCCGCCCGATCGACCCGGAAGGTCCGGCCGCGTACTGGACGCGCCTGCCGTTGCGGTCGATACTGCACGATTTCGCCAAACACGAGATTCCCGCCGCGTTGAGTTCCGACGCCGGTACGTTCGTATGCAATTCGCTGTTCTACCATCTGCTCAACTGGTCGGCGGGCCAGGAACGTCGCATTCTGTCGGGGTTCGTCAGCCTGCCGATCGTCAACGGTCGGCCGCACGAACGTGGACTGTCGATCGAACAGCAGACCGCTGCGGTCGATGACGTGCTGCGTGAATCGGTACGATACTTCCTGCAACCCTCGTCAAGCGACATTCTGCTTGGCTGAGGACGGCTCCGCTTTCTACGGCACGATTTTCTGCGACATGTGAGTCATGCGGTTTCGACACGTGGTCGCGGACATACCGCCATACCCCCGACGGACTTTTTCGAACGATTTCTGTGCTCTCTGTGAGAATAATGCATTTCGTTCTGCGTGCCGCCTGCTGACTGAGATAGAGTACTGAACGAGTGCGCGCTGGCAGATGCGCAAAGTGTAGGGAATTCGTGAAAGGAAAAGGGCATGGTTGAGCAGTTCCCAATCGTGTTGAGGGGGTACGACAAGGATCGAGTCGACGAGGCGTTCGCTTCGGCTCAGGAGACGGTGAACCGTCTGCGTGAGCAGGTCAAGGCCGACGACCAGACCATCCTTGAGCTGCAGGCGCAGCTGCAGGAGGAAAAGAACAAGAAGGCCGCTCCGAAGTCCTTCGCGTCACTGGGCGCCAACGCCCAGCAGATGCTCGCCAGCGCGGAACAGACCAGCGCCGAGCTGCTTGAACGAGCCAAGAAGGACGCTTCCGCGGCCCGCGCCACGGTGCAGCTGCAGGCTGAAACACTGCTGAACAACGCCAAAATCGACGCCAAGCGCATCATGGACGACGCCAACGCCAAGGCGGCCAAGGTGCTCGGTGACGCCAAGGACGAATCCGAAGCCATGAGGGCCAATGCCCAGCATGAGGTCGACCAGATGCGCAGCGAGGCCCAGAAGGCCGTGGTGGCGCAGCGTCAGACCGTCGATCTGGAACTGACCAACTCCCGTGAGGAACACGGCAAGCGTCTTGCCGCCGAACGCGCCACGCAGGAACGTGAGATTTCCGACATGCGCACCGAGGCGACCAGCAAGATCGCCGAACAGCGCAAGAACGCCAATGAGGAGATCTCCCGCCTGAAGAGCGAGACCAACGACCAGATCGAATCCGCGCTTGCCGAAGCCAACAAGAAGCTGGCGGACGTGCGCGAGCAGGTGTCCAAGATGATGACCGACGCGCAGCGCCGTGCCGCCGAAATCACCGACACCGCCAAGGCGAAGGCCCAGGAGATCACTGATGAGGCGGAAGTGCACCGCACCAAGACCATCAGCCAGGTCAACGCCGAAGTGGAGCAGATCCGCGCCGACATCTCCGCTCAGCAGGAGGAGGCCACGAAGAAGGTCAATGAGCTGCTCACCGACCTGAACGAGCGTCGCGAGGCCGCCAACAAGCAGGCCAGCGAGTTGATTTCCTCCGCGCAGAAGACCCGTGACGAGGCTGAGGCGTACGCTTCCAGCAAGCGTGACGAGGCGGACGCGAATGCGGCAAGCATCCTCAAGCAGGCCACCGAAGACGCCGACGAGCAGATCAACGAGCGTCGTGAGGCCGCGAAGAAGGAACTGGACGGCGTGCAGCAGCGCATCGCCGACCTGCAGAGCCGTGAGGCCCAGATCACGCAGCGCGTCAGCGAACTGCGTGCCATGTTCTCCAACGCGTTCTCCGGTTTCGGCATGAACGACCTGTCCGTGGTCAACGTCGTCGATGAAGGCGAGCCTTCCGACGCGCAATCTGATGACGACGCGCAGCACGACGATGAGACCGCCGCACCGGCAGACGCCGACACGCAGGATGCCGTCGAGAACGATTCCGCAGCCGAGACCGAGCCGGAAGGCGACGCCGAATCCGCAGACGCTTCGCAGAACAACTGAAACATAGAAAGGGAATGGATAATGACCGACATCACGCCATTGAGCGGTGATGAACTGAACAAGCTCGTCGACGATTTCGAAGCAAGCGAGCACAATCGCATGGCCATGAACGCCGTCACGGCGGCCGGCATCGACAAGGTGGCGCGCAACTACGATCGCGCCCGTCTGATGCAGCGTCGTTTCTCCACCGTCGTGGACAACGGCACCGTCACCCATCAGGACCGTTCCGGCCGTTGCTGGCTGTTCAGCTCGCTGAACGTGGCCCGTTTCGTGGCCAAGCAGAACATGGGTCTTAAGGAGTTCGAGTTCTCCCAGAACTACGCCATGTACTACGACAAGCTCGAACGCGTCAACTACTTCCTGAAGGACGTGGCGGCTCTGGTAGAGGCCGGCGAGCCTGCCGATTCGCGTCTGATGCAGCATCTGCTGTCCGACGTGATGGGCGACGGCGGCCAGTGGACCATGGCCATGAACGTGTACAAGAAGTATGGCGCGGTGCCGAAGGATCTGTTCCCGGAGACCGAATCCTCCAAGAACACCGGTGAGATGAACGTGCAGCTGCGCCGCATGCTGCACACCGCGGTTGCGCATATGTACGCTGATCCGTCCGCGATCGATGCGATCATCGCCGATGCGGTCGCCGCCGGTCACCGTATTCTGACGATTCACTTGGGCGAGCCGCCGAAGAGCTTCGATTGGGAGTGGACCGACAAGGATGGCGAGTTCCACCGCGATGGCGAGATCACGCCTGTCGAGTTCTGGAAGAAGTATGTGGGTTCCGCCGATTTGGAAAGCTATGTCTGCCTGGTGGACGATCCGCGTCAGGAGCACGTCAAGGGCAAGAAGATCGGCATCGAGCATCTGGGCAACGTGGCCGGGGGAGACCCGACCGAGTACCTCAACGTGCCGAACCAGTTCATGAAGGACTGCGTGCGTCAGATTCTTCAGGAACAGGGCATTCCGGTATGGTTCGGCGCTGACTGCCATCCGATGATGGACCGTGAGAATGGCGCGTGGGCCACCGACCTGTTCGAGTATGGCCGCGTGTATGGCGTCGATTTCGATCTGGACAAGGAACAGCGTGTCCGTTTCGGCGATTCCGCGATGAATCACGCGATGGCGTTCGTCGGTGTGGATGTGGATGAGGATGGCCACACCACCCGCCGTTGGCGTGTGGAGAACTCGTGGGGAGACAAGATCGCCGACAAGGGCTACTTCACCATGAGCGACGACTGGTTCACCGAATACGTCTACGAGGTCGCCGTCCCCAAGGCCCTCCTTCCCGCCGAATACCTCAAGGCCCTAGAAGAACCCGCCACCATGCTCCCCGCGTGGGATCCGATGGGAGCGCTGGCCTAAGGCCAGCGCTCCCTGAGCCGACGCGCCGTTAAGCAAACAGTCCTGTGGACTGTTTGTAGGCGCGGCTGAGGCCGTCAGGCCGAAGGCACGGCGAAGGTAGTATTGAGTCCACGCGGAGCGTGGTCCGTAATTGCAGGGCCGAAGGCGCATTGGCCAAATAGCGCGCGGAGCGCGCGCTGGCCAATACGCGCCGAGCGAATAGCGGAAGCCCGGTGGGCTTCCGCCGCGAGGGAAAACGCCGACAGGCGTTTTCGAGGCTGCAGGCCTCATCGCCTCAGCCCGGCAGGCCCCATGACGCACGTTTCCCCCAAAAAAAGACCCAACCCGGACTCTCCGTCCGCGTTGGGTCTTTCCTATATCGCTTTCTTCGTCCCACGTCACCCCCCACTCATTCCACCATGCAGTCGCCCATCCCCATATTCCGTCCCCATCCGTTAAGGTAACGACGGTGGCGCTATCGCGCTACGCAAGCATAACGATGCAGGGGAGGAACAGAAGCGATGGCAGGTCTTCGCGGTCCGGATAGTTCGAAGGATGCACAGCTGTTGGATGAGCGCGCCGTGTTTCCGGAGACCGTGGATGTCAATATTCGTCAGCTTGACCCGATTCCCGCTCCCCGATATTTTCTGAAGGAACTTCCGCTCACGAACGAGATGAGCGATCTGGTGTTGAAGTCCCGTCAGGAGATTCGTGACGTGCTGCATGGCCGTGACGATCGTCTGCTGGCCATCGTCGGCCCGTGTTCGATTCATGATCCGAAGGCTGCGCACGAGTATGCGGAGAGGCTTGCCGCCGTCAAGAAGGAGCTTGATGATCGTCTGGTCATCGTCATGCGCGTGTATTTCGAGAAGCCGCGCACCACGATCGGTTGGAAGGGTCTGATCAACGATCCTGATCTTGACGGCCAGTTCAATATTCGCAAGGGCATGTTCATGGCTCGCAAGGTGCTTACCGACGTGCTGGGGCTCGGCTTGCCCGCCGCTACGGAATGGCTTGATCCGATTACCCCGCAGTATATTTGCGATCTGATCAGCTGGGGCGCTATTGGCGCGCGTAATACGGAAAGCCAGGTGCACCGCGAGCTGGCGTCCGGCATGTCCATGCCGATCGGTTTCAAGAACGCTACGGATGGTTCCATCAAGCCGGCGGCCGATTCGTGTTTCGCGGCCGCTTTCGAGCATCATTTCCTCTCCATCAATCTGGATGGTCGTGTGATTTCCGCGGAGACCAAGGGCAATCCCGACTGCCATCTGGTGCTGCGTGGTTCCTCGCATGGTCCGAACTACGATGCCGCTTCCGTGGCCCAAGCGTTGGCGGATCTCAAGGCTTCCAAGGCTTCCGGACCAAGCGAGCATGGTCTGATCATCGATGCCGCGCACGGCAACTGCGGCAAGAACGAGGTGCGCGAGGCCGAAGTGGTCGAAGAAATCGCCGCACGCGTCGCGGCCGGCGAACAGGGCATTCTCGGCATCATGATGGAAAGCTTCCTCAAGGCGGGCAATCAGAAGCCCGCGCCGCTCGACCAGCTGGAATACGGCAAGTCGATCACCGACGCATGCGTGCCGTGGGATCGTACCGAGCAGCTGCTGCACACGCTTGCCGACGCGGTCGACGCGCGTCGCAAGCTTGGCTGATGTTTCTGCACCATCGTTGCTATCCTTGGGAAAGGAAGCGACAAGGAGAGCGAGATCATGCAGCAGCAGCTGAACACGCCTGAGGATTTACGTGCCATTAGGCAGGCCATGGATGAGGGCAAGAATCCGCTGGTGGAGACCGACGTGCCGCGCTGGGAGGACCAGGTGGGCATCAGCCGCATCGTGAACCGCCGCGTGCTGGAATTCGAAGTGTTGCCCACGCCGGCGCAGGTGCTGGGCGACCTGCCGTTGAGCGAGCAGGCGCAGGAGATCGTCGCCTATTCGCGTGATGAGATTCGTGCCTGCCTGTACGGTCAGGACGATCGCCTGCTGGTGGTTGTCGGTCCGTGTTCCGTTCACGATCCGAAGGCCGCGCTTGATTACGCGCGTCGCCTGTCCGCGTTGAAAGGCGAGTTGGATGGCGAGCTGCTGATCGTCATGCGCGTGTATTTCGAGAAGCCGCGCACCACGGTCGGTTGGAAGGGTCTGATCAACGATCCGGATATCGACGGCAGCTGCAATATCAGGAAGGGCTTGCTGTTGGCTCGCCGCACGCTGCTTGGCGTGCTTGACGAGGGTTTGGCGGCGGCCACGGAGTTTTTGGAGCCGACCAGTCCGCAGTATATTTCCGACGCGATTAGCTGGGGTGCGATCGGCGCGCGCAATACGGAAAGCCAGGTGCACCGGCAGTTGGCGTCCGGCCTGTCCATGCCGATCGGCTTCAAGAACGCCACGGACGGTTCCATCAAGGCTCCGGCCGATTCCTGCTTCGCTTCCGCACAACAGCACACGTTCTTCGGCATCGACCATCTCGGCCGCGCCGCCGTGGTCAAAACGCTCGGCAATCCCGACTGCCATGTGGTGTTGCGTGGTTCCTCGCACGGCCCGAATTACGATGCCGCTTCGGTGGCCAAGGCCATGGACACCATCCGCGCCGAGATGCCGGCCGATTCCGCTGCGGCACATGGGCTGATCGTCGACTGCTCGCATGGCAACTCCGGCAAGGACGAGCATCGTCAGGCGCAGGTGGTGCGTGACATCGCGGGCCGTATCGCCAAAGGCGAGCAGGGCATCACCGGCATCATGATGGAAAGCTTCATCGAAGGTGGCAACCAGAAGGCCGCGCCGCTCGACCAGCTCGTCTACGGCAAGTCCATCACCGACAAATGTCTGAGCTGGAACACCACGGAACAGCTGCTACGCGAGCTTGCCCATGCGGTGGCCGTGCGCCGCTGGAAGTGACCGATTCGATTCACTATCCGCGCGATTGCAGAAAATTCGGGAAACGCGAATCGCAATCGCGTAAAACAACACTCAAGACAGCACGTAAGACAGGGAGGGTGTAATGACCGCAATCGCCATCATCGGCGCCATGGATGAGGAAGTCGCCAATATCGCAACGGCACTGAGCAACGTCACCGTCACCGAGGAAGCCGGCGTCAAGGTGACGCGCGGCACCCTCGAAACCAACAAGGGCACCGCCGTCAACGTCGCCGCGACCGTCGGCGGCATGGGCACCGTCAACATCGCCGCCACCACGCAGCATCTGATCGACGCTGACCAGCCGGACGCCGTGATCTTCTCCGGCATCGCGGGCAATCTCAACACGAATCTGCACATCAACGACGTGGTGCTCGGCGGCACCCTGCGCTATCTCGACACCGACATGCGATTGGTGGGACAGTTCAAGCCCGGCACCGCCGACCGGCCCATCGAGGAATACCATAGCGACGACCGTCTGCTCGAACTGGCCGACCAGGCGCTGAACGACTTGAACATTCACCATATCGTCGGCATCATCGCCACCGGCAACTATTTCGTCGATGATCCGCAGAAGGTCGAGCAGGTGATCCGTGAGACCGGCGCGGACGCGGTGGAAATGGAAGGCGCCGCCGTCGCGCATGTCGCCGCCCGCAACGACGTTCCCGCATTGGTGATTCGCGCGCTGAGCGACAACGCGGACACCGACTACGAGGATTTCAAAACGTTCGACATTTCCGAATACGCGGACACCGCCGCGAAACTGACGGTGAACATCGCCAAACGCATGTAGCGTTCATGTGGCGTTGCGAAACGCCTAACGTTGCGAAAAGCCGTTTCCACATCCCGTTTCCACATCCCGTTTGCCGCATGACCCGTCATCATGCATCGTCATATCGGCAAACGGGACGTCTCATATTCCGATATGCTGCGTTTCGGAAGATGAACGGCAGGAAAACTTCCGGTGGCGTGAGAGAATCGCATACGCGAAAGCCTCTCCGAAACCGCTAGTCTTAAGGAAGAACTGAGGATTATCGGAAGGTGAACGCATGACGTTGGAGCAGATGCTGGCAACGCCGTCGGTGGTTGCGGCATTGGTGGTCGTGGCCGTGGTCGTGTTCGTCGTGGCGTTCCTGCTTGGCCGCAGACGAGGCTTCCAGGATGTGCAGGACGGCGTCGACCCCAATGATCCGAGCCTGTTCGGAGCTGCGAAGAACACGTCCCTGTTCGGCCCCCGCGTTCCCGTGCAGTCCACGGAACGCCAGCTGGTGGCCGTCATGCCCGAAGCTTTGGTGGTCGTAGACTCGCTGGCCACGGTCCAATACGCATCCCCGGCCGCGCGGCGCTTCGGCATCATCCACGACCAGGCGATGGCGCTCGCGGAAATCCGCGACATCGTGAAACTGGTCTCCACAGACAGCGTGGTGCGCGAACGCGAACTGACCATCCCCCTGCACGGCCGCACGCGAACGGGCGTGGTGAACACGAACGGCAAAGGCGTCGAAGCCGGCAAGCCGCTGCCCGAAGACACGCTCTACCTGCACGTGCGCGTCGGACAGATCGCCGACAACCTATTTGCGATTTTCATTTCCGACATGAGCGAGCAACGCCGTTTCGAAATCATGCGGCGCGATTTCGTCACCAACGTCTCGCACGAACTGAAAACCCCGGCAGGCGCGATTTCTCTGCTCGCCGAAACGATCGGCGACGCGGCCGACGATCCGGACGCGGTGAAATACTTCTCCGGCCGAATCTCCAAGGAATCCGAACGATTGACGGAACTGGTCCACCGTCTGATCGACCTGCAGAAAGCGCAAAGCGCGGCAGCGATGCTCAACGCGAAACGGCTGTCCGTGCTGTCCGTGGCACGCGAGGCGCTCGCCGAAAACCAGGTCAAGGCCGAATCGAAGCGCATCAGCCTGGTCCTGTCCGTGAACGGCCGGCAGGTGCTGGTGCATGCGAACGC
This sequence comes from uncultured Bifidobacterium sp., assembly GCF_959020155.1. GTDB lineage: Bacteria > Actinomycetota > Actinomycetes > Actinomycetales > Bifidobacteriaceae > Bifidobacterium. The sequence goes on along the minus strand of NZ_CAUERC010000003.1, from coordinate 4,815 downwards.
CGAGGAACTGGCCAAGGAAGCCGAACAGAACCTGGACGTGTTCGTGGTCGCTGACCATGAGACCATCAAAACTGCGGTGAAGAACCTGGTGGAGAACGCCATCAACTATTCGCCGGAACATACCACGGTGGCCGTCGGCATCGGCATCGAATCCGGCAAGGTGGCGATTCGCGTCGTGGACCAGGGCATCGGCATCCCCGCGGCGTCGCTCAGCAGAATTTTCGAGCGATTCTACCGCGTCGATCCGGCGCGCTCCCGTGAAACCGGCGGCACCGGCCTGGGATTGGCCATCACCAAGCATTGCGTCGAGGATTGCGGCGGCACCATCTCCGTATGGTCGCGTGAGGGGGAGGGATCCACCTTCACCATCACGATGCCGCAGGCTTCGGGCGCTGCGGAACCCGACCATCCGGCGGATTCGGCGAATGATAACACCCGTGAAAAGAAACAGTCCGGCCACTCCACCACAACAGAGAATGAGGAGAACCACTGATGACGCGAATTCTGATCGTCGAGGACGAAGAGTCGTACCGTGAGCCGCTGGTCTACCAGCTCACCCGTGAAGGGTACGACGTGTCCGCCGCGGCCACCGGTGAAGAAGGATTGGAACTGTTCACCAAGGGTGGTATCGATCTGGTGCTGCTCGATCTGATGCTGCCCGGTCTTGACGGCACCGCGCTGTGCCGTCGGATCCGCGAGCAAAGCCGTGTGCCGATCATCATGCTGACCGCGAAAAGCGCGGAAATCGACAAGGTCGTCGGCCTTGAAATCGGCGCGGACGACTACATCACCAAACCGTATTCCTTCCGTGAGCTGCTGGCACGCATCCGCGCGGTGCTGCGCCGCAACCAGATGGTCGCCGAATCCGGAGAAGCCGCCGACGACGATATTCCGCTCGTATGCGGTGACATTTCCATGAGAATCGGCCAGCATGAGGTGACGGTCCGCGGCGAGAACGTGTTCTTCCCGCTGAAGGAATTCGAACTGCTGGAATACCTCATGCAGAACAAGGGCCGCGTGATGACCCGCCACCAGCTGATCGACCGCATCTGGGGCTCCGACTATGTCGGCGACACCAAGACGCTGGACGTGCATGTCAAGCGCGTGCGCGCCAAAATCGAGGAGGACCCGGGCCATCCCAAGTATCTGACCACCGTGCGCGGCCTCGGATACAAGATCGATACGCCAAGCGAATGATGATGAAAGGCTTGGTATAGCGCGCATTCGCATCGTGCTTGCAAAGAACGGTGAACGGAAGGAACGTCGAACGGCGAAGGTGTCGTAGACTGTTCATCTTCCGTTCACCGTTTTTGGTTTGGGGCGAGTGAAACGCCCAATAGGCTGGAGATTGTCATGAAGAACGATGGCGACAACAGAAAATCGAAAAATCAGAAACATACGCCATCTGAATGTTGACAGAGGGAAAAGAATAATGCGTAACTCCATTCTCGTACGCTCCATCGCCGCTGTGTCCGGCATTGTGATGCTGGCTTCCGTCGCGGCTTGCGGTGACAACACCACCGCTTCCACCGATTCTTCGGCCAAGTCCGATACCAAGACCGAAACCGTTTCCGGCAACTTCTCCGGCGCTGGCGCTTCTTCCCAGCAGGCCGCCGTCGAAGCTTGGATCGCCGGCTTCCAGGGCACCAACCCGGACGCCAAGGTCGCTTACAACCCGTCCGGTTCCGGCGCTGGCGTGTCCACCTTCCTGACCGGTGCAACCGCATGGGCCGGCTCCGACGCCTCCCTCGCCGATAACGAGGTCGAGCAGTCCAAGAGTGTGTGCGCTTCCGGCACCGCCTTCGACATCCCGGTCTACATTTCCCCGATCGCCGTCGTCTTCAACCTGCAGGGCGTGTCCGGCAAGGGCAAGACCCTGAACATGGACGCCGAGACCATCGCCAAGATCTTCGACGGCAAGATCACCAAGTGGAACGATGACGCCATCAAGCAGCAGAACCCGAAGGTCGACCTGCCTGATCTCGACATCACCGTGGTGCACCGTTCCGACAAGTCCGGCACCACCAAGAACTTCCTGAGCTACGTCAAGGACGCCGCTGGCGACGCATGGAGCTACGACCTCGGCGAGAACTGGCCGAACGAGGTCGGCCAGGGCGCCAAGGGCACTTCCGGCGTGATCTCCACCGTGCAGCAGGCTGACGGCACCATCGGTTACGCCGATGCCTCCCAGGCCGGCGATCTGGGCACCGTGGCCGTGAAGGTCGGCGACGATTACGTCCCGTTCTCCGCTGAAGCCGCCGCCAAGGTCGTGGACGCTTCCCCGCTCGACGATTCCGCCAAGGGTGACAACCGCGTGGTCGTCAAGCTCGACCACAACACCACCGAGAAGGGCGCCTACCCGATCGTGCTGGTCTCCTACGACGTCGCCTGCCCGGCATACAAGGACGCCAACACCGCCAAGTTCGTCAAGTCCTGGCTCACTTACGTGACCAGCGACGAAGGCCAGCAGACCGCCGCTTCCGCAGCCGGCTCCGCTCCGATGTCCAACACCCTGCGTCAGAAGGTCGTCAAGTCCATCGACGCCATCAAAACCAAGTGAGCCCATCACAGTGGGGCGATCGCTTTCGGTGATCGGTGACTGACCGTAGGTTTCAGGCCGCAGCCGCGTAAAAAACGGCTGCGGCCTGAAACGATACCTACGGACGATACGCAAAACCAGAAAAATCGAAAGCAATCGCAAGCAAACCAAAAGGAGAACCCGTGAGTTCGCAAAGCAAAACGGCACAGCAGCCGGTGAGCGGCAAGAACGCGGATAAGGTGTTCAAGGGCGTGGCCTACGCCTGCGGCATCCTGATCCTCGTCGTGCTCGCCGCCGTCGCGCTGTTCCTGCTGTTCCGCGCGTGGCCGTTGATCGGCGGCGATCAGCAGGCCAACAGCGCGACCATCAGCAACTTCACCGGCGGCAAGGCTTCCAGCTTCTGGGGCTATGTCGGACCGCTGCTGTTCGGTACTGTGTTGATCTCCGCGCTGGCACTGTTGATTTCCTTCTTCGTGTCGGTCGGCATCGCACTGTTCATCTCGCACTATGCGCCGAAGAAGCTCGCCACCGCCCTGAGCTATGTGGTCGATCTGCTCGCCGCCATCCCGTCCGTTATCTACGGTCTGTGGGGCGGTCTGGTGCTGGTGCCCGCCATCTATCCGTTCTGGAATTGGGTGGCCAAATACCTTGGCTGGATTCCGATTTTCGCCGGTCCCGCCGCCAATCCTTCCCGTACCGTGGCCACCGTGTCCGTGGTGCTGGCCGTCATGATCCTGCCGATCATCACCTCCATGTCCCGCGACATCTTCCTGCAGACCCCTCGCCTTCAGGAAGAGGCGGCTCTGGCCCTCGGCGCCACGAAGTGGGAAATGGTCAAGCTCGCGGTCCTGCCGTTCGGCAAGTCCGGCGTCGTGTCCGCCTCCATGCTCGGCCTCGGTCGTGCGCTCGGCGAGACGATGGCCGTGCTCATGATCCTGTCCCCGGGCCTCAACTACTCCGTCAAGCTGCTGCAGGCCTCGCAGAACCAGACCATCGCCGCGAACATCGCCGCGCAGTATCCGGAAGCCAACGATTTGGGTGTTTCCGTGCTGATCGGCACCGGCCTGGTCCTGTTCCTGATTACCTTCGTGGTGAACTTCATCGCTCGTAAGCTCACCGAGAAAGCGAGTGTGTGATGACCGCCGCAAATAACGACGCTTCGCCGATGGACGGCGCTCCCGTCATCGACTTCGACAAGTTCAAGCCGACCCGTTCCTTCACCTCAGCGCGCAAGCGCAAGGACTTCGCCATGAAGGCGCTCATCTCGTGCGCGTTCATCGTGGCGTTGATCCCGCTGTTCTCGGTGCTGCTCACCACCATCATCAACGGCGTCAAGAGGCTGAACCTCAACTTCCTGAGCTACAACATGACCGGCGTGGTCGGCGGCAACCCGACCCCGTCCGGCGGCTACGGCGGCATCCTGCACGCCATCATCGGCACGCTGGAAATCACCTTCGGCGCCATGCTCATCTCCATCCCGATCGGCCTGATGTGCGCCGTGTACCTGGTGGAATATTCCAACCGTGGCAAGCTGGCACAGGTCATCACCCTGCTGGTCGACGTGATGAGCGGCATCCCGTCCATCGTCGCAGGCCTGTTCGCCTTCTCGATGTTCACGATTCTGATCGGCCCCGGCACCATCAACGGTTTCGAAGGCTCCGTCGCACTTTCCCTGCTGATGCTGCCGACCGTGGTCAAGTCGTCCGAGGAAATGCTCAAGATCGTGCCGCACGATTTGCGCGAGGCCTCGTACGCCCTGGGCGTCACGAAGCAGCGCACGATCACGAAGATCGTGCTGCGCACCGCCCTGCCGGGCATCGTTTCGGGTGCGATTCTCGCCGTCGCCCGCGTGATCGGTGAAACCGCTCCGTTGCTGATGACCGCAGGCTACATCGCCTCCACGAACGTCAACCTCTTCTCCGGCCAGATGACCACGCTTCCGGTGTACGTCTACCAGGAGTATTCCAAGCTCAACGCGAACTGCCCGGCCAACGCTTCCGCGGCCTGCGTCACCACCATCCCGATGGAACGCGCCTGGGCCGCAGCCCTTGTGCTGATTCTCATCGTGCTGATCCTCAACCTCATCGGCCGTCTCGTGGCGAAGATCTTCGCCGTCAAGTCGGAACGCTGAACGCGGTCGAATAGTCGAAAACATAAGAACAATAAGGAAAACAAATGGGACAACGTATTGATGTCAACCATCTGAACATCTTCTACGGCGACTTCCTGGCCGTGGAAGACGTGAACATCAACATCGAAGCCAACAAGGTCACCGC
>NZ_CAUERC010000002.1:0-153572 GCF_959020155.1 uncultured Bifidobacterium sp. | reverse complement strand
CGGCGATGGTACTGCACTCGAGAGGGTGTGGGAGAGTAGCACGCCGCCGCTTCACACGTATCGGGCTTCCCGGTCGAGCCTTTGGCTCCCGGGAGGCCCTTTTTTATGCTCCCTGGAATTCCCACCGGATATGCTCCGGGAACCCTTTTTTCGTATCTTTTCCCATGCTTACCGAATCCCGTTGCCTATTGGATTCCATCGGCGGCAATATAGCATCTACAGTGTGCGAAATAAGAAGTATCTGTAGTAAAGGCAGCCGATCGCTCATACCTGTTGCACAACCTTGACACGTATGCCCAACTCTGCAAACCAGCAGTGCGACACGCCGATTTGGCTTTTTGCTGCTCCTGTTGTATTCTAGTCAAGTTGCGCTTAACGGATAGACACCGGAAAGCGTTGAATAATTGGAGAATTCGCCTAGTGGTCTATGGCGCACGCTTGGAAAGCGTGTTGGTGTAACAGCCTCACGAGTTCGAATCTCGTATTCTCCGCCCGGATTGGAACCCCGGAAACCGTTGGAATCATTCGGTTTCTGGGGTTCCTTCTTTTCCACTCCGTTTTCCGGTTCCTTCCAGATTCCCTCCGAATGCTTCTTTCGTTGGCCTCGGTTTTTTGAATCGTCCCGTATCGCAAGTCTCGCGTGTACGGGCCGGCATCCAGGAAAGTCCCTGATTGTCATGCTGCGGCTTATTGGTGCCAGTCTGTGGTCTCAATAATGGGATTGTTTGCCCTCATATGTCGATATTTGATTGCGATTCGGTGGGGGAGTTGCGTACATCGTCGTTTTACGCGCACTTTTGCGCTGCGCTACGTTACGCTCGAAATCGTGACGTTGAGAGAAAGAAGCACGACGATGGTTGACAAGACGGCTGCCGGCAGCCAGCAGACTGACCAACGCGATGCTGATACTCGTGACTCTCTGGCGGCGCTTGCCCGACGCCGTTCGAATTCATCGCCAATCGTATTGCAGAGTGATGTGCAGGCCGCTCCGCAGGAAAAGCAGGAAAAACAAGAAAAGCAGAGCGAAGCTGGGTCTGCCTTGCAAACGGGCGAGGATGCGAATGATGACGCGAATCGTGCGGAAGAATCGCAAACCGTGAAAGAAAAAGACGCTGTGGATGGTCCTGATAATACGCAGCAGCCGCAAATGGCATCCATAAGCGCCATCACAACGCAGGTTTTGCCACCAAGCTTTATTCCGACCGCAACCGGTCGTATTCGTCCCGTAACGGGCGCTTTTCCCGCAATTCAGTCCGCTTCGCAGACGGAACAGGCGCAGCGCAGGCGATCCATCCGCTCGTTGGCCGCGGGGTCGTTGCGTAGAACCAACATCGGCAATGCTGAAAAGGCCGGCGATGCGGGGAGCGCGGGTAGTACCGGACGGACGGTGGGGAATGGCGATACGCCGTCGCCGCGAATCGCCAGCAGTGCTCCCCATTATGCGAATTGACCAGTGGACTGATCAGAACGGCCAACGTAACAAATCAGTGGGAATACTGGACATACACGCGGTTCACGCACGGTACGCGCGCTTCGCGCTGCATTGTACGTCGCTGTACTACGTCATTCCAATTGAATCGCAACAATGCGTATAGCAGATGAAAAGCACATACGAAAAACGCGCATGAAAAAACGGTCCCGATATATTCGAGACCGTTTTTCATGAGTCGATGAAGCAAACGCTGTCCGGCAGCGAGCCGGCTCAGTCTTCGCTGGTTTCGCGCTTATACTGCACGAACGTCTTCATGGCGTAGGCAAGGCCGGCAAGCAGCAGAATGGCTGCGCAGGCAAGGGAAATGCCGATGCCGGTTTGTGCAAGCTGTCCATATTCCGACTTGGTCAGCGCGCCGGTGGACGCGGCGGTTTGATCGCCGGAAGCTGTGACGGATCCAGTTGCAGCACCATTCGCGCCAGTGTCGGCAGCCGTGCGCACAGTGCCAGTGGTGCCGTTGACTCCAGTAACGGTCGTACCGGCATTCGTTCCAGCCGTGATGCCATGCGTGCCGGTAGCAACGGATGAGCCGCCCTGCTGACCCGTCTTGGAGTTCGCGTCCTTCAGCGCCGCGATGAACGACTGATGCCACTGGTGGCTGCTCGCCGCAAACGCGTCATGCCTCGTCTTGAGTTCGTCGTGGGTCTCCTTCATATCGGCATGCATCTGGTTGAGGTGGGCCTGCGTGTCCTGCATATCCTGATGCAGAGCGTCGTGACGCTCCTGACCACGCTTGACCGCGCCGTCAATCGCATTCTTTATATCCTCGCGGTCCTCCTGGTAGTTCTTCCAGGCCTGCTCGCCGTACTGGCGAAGCGCGTCGGCGTCCTCGTGCGCGTTCTGATGCAGCTGCTCGGCGTGCTGCTTGGCGGTTTCCATATCCGACTTGATCTGCTGATTCGTCTTGTTCAAGTGCTGCACGGCCTCGCACGCCTGATCGGTGCACACGGCCATATCCTGGTCGATCTGCCCGCTGATGGCGGTGCTGCCGGCCAGTCCGTCCGTAGACGGTGCGACTTCACTGGCCGAAGCCGCGGAAGGCAAGGCGGCCATGCCGATGGTTAATATTCCCGCCGCTGCAGCTGTTGCAATACGATTCCTCATGGTGGTTCCTCTCCTGCGCACGTTTGCATTCGATCTGTGATTGTGCGCTCGCGTTCGTTCCGTATGCCATAGTAGGAGGGGAATGTGCCTAAATAAACCGGTGGAAAAATGACATTTGTCTAGTTTCTGCGATGCTGCAGCAGTCTTCATAGTTTAAGCGGGAAACCAGAATCCAAACCAGAAGCCGGAACAGCCTGCTCAAAACATGACCAAGCAGGCCAAGCAACGGCTCAGACCGCCCGTACTTATCCCGCCCGTATTGGTTTATCTAGCGGCGGCCCCCAACAAAGATCACTCAACAATAGTGATGAATGGGCTAGCCGGCAGATTAAAGTCGTTGTACAGCATGCTCGCGCACTTCGGATTGCCGCTGAACAGGTAACGTACTTGGCTCATGGCGTTGAGATCGTTCAGTGTTGAACCATCGGCTGCGGTGAGCAACACCTGATTGCCCCTGATAGTGGCATTGACCGCCTGCCATTGACCGGAATAATTGGCGACCTCAAACCCCTGCAATGCCGTAGTGGTGGGAGCGGCGATATTGCTGATACCGCTTAACGGGGTCGTTTTCGGAACGCTCTTATAGTTTGGTGCGATTGCGCTCGCGGTTTTCGAATAGTTCGGCTGCATGGCTTTCAGCCTGCTTGCGGTGCCGTTCCGGAAAGACAAGGCGATTGCGCCGTTCGCAGTGTGCCGGGCATGTTCGATAAGCGGTCCGTTGGGTACGCTGACAGCGTTTTTCGTACCGTTTTCCATGGCGAGGTACTGCGCGGCCATACGCGCGCCCAGAATATCCTTGCCGAGTGGATGAATCAGCGCGGATGTGCCTTTATCGGTGTCAAGGGAAACCGTCATCGCCACATTGGAACGGTCTTGCAGATTCGCGTTGTCAAGCGTGGTCCGTTGCGCTTCTCGCACGTTCTGTGTGTACTGATAGTTCGGCCATCGCGCAAGTTGCACGTACAGGAACGGCAGATCCTTCCGTCCGAACACGCTACGGTACTGATTAATCAGCGCGGTCATCTGCGACTCATACTCCGTAGCGGTCGAAAAGTTCATCGCATCATCGCATCCTTGGTACCAGAGCACACCTGCCACATGAAAATCCTTCAACGGTGCAATATGGTTCGCGTAGATATCTCCGCCACGTATATGCCTGCGAATAGGCGTGCCGCCCCACGCGGTCTGGATGATGCCGACTGGTACGTTAGGATGCTTCGCGCGCAACTGAAGGGCGAATTGCTGTGCCAAGTAGCTCAGATGCAGTGAATTCGTGGAATCCGCATTCAGCCACGCGCCAGCGTTCAGATTGACGTTGGCCAGCGGAAAATCAGTGTTCTTCACATCATGATCCGCAATGACGAATTTCACGTTCTTATCGACGAGTGGTTTCGGTAGGTCTGTTTTCTTAACTAGACCCTTCCCAAAGTTGTAGGCATCGTTATTCCCCTCATAGTACTGCGCATAGTTGAGTTCCATGTTCGATTGGCCGGCCGCCACGAACACGTCGCCCACATACACTTTCGCCAGTTCCGTTACGACTTTGCCGTCGTACTTCACCTGTAACGAATACGGCTTGAGGCTTGCTTTCTGTGCGTTCAACGTGCAAGTAAACGAACCATTTTTTGCGATTTTCGCAGTGACGCTCGCAGTCATCTTGCCTTGGGCAAGTGTTGCGGATAGTTTCGATGCGTCAATCTGTTTGCTGGCATGCGCGAATTTGACGGTTCCTTTGACCACTAACGGCTGATTGCGCTGGAAGACCATATTTTCCATGTAGTAGGAAGGCAAAGTCACGGAAACCTGCGAATTTGAGGACTGTGCGGTTTCTTCGTTTTGGTGCAATGCTGAACCGTTGCCCCATTTGGGGCCGCACCCGACGATGATGGCAACGACTATTCCTACGGTTACGATAACGGCAAGTGCCGTTCTTGCCAATCGTTTCGTATTCAATTCTGATTTGCCTCGTTCTTTGTCAACGCCCGCTCGAAGGTTCTGGCCTGTTTGTCATATGCGGCTCGTTCGGTGTTGGCTTTGCTGGTGGTCCCGGACGGGTCGGCTTTGCAGTCAAGCGCCTTCGGCGATTTGACTTCTTCCTGATACAAGGTGCTGAGCTTTTCCAGATCATATGAGGAATCCATGCTGGAAAATGCGTCGACAATCTTTCCTTTGAGCTGGAAATCCTTGGAATATGAAGCGTTCATGGCGGCAACCGCGTCTCTGCAGTCGTTAATGGCATTCAGTTCGCGCATTTTCTGCGATGTTCTCACGCCCATGACGCCGAAGACCACAATGCATACCGCAACGACGATAACGGCTACGATGATGGAACGGCGAATCAAGTTCTTGACATGGTTATGTACCCAAGTGTCGCCATCTTGCACGCCTTGCGATATGGCGATTTGGAATGGATCTTTGGTGTTTGTTTGATAGGAAACCCCTGATGCGTCTGTTTCAGGCTTTCCGTTACGATTGGTGATGTTAACGGAATTGTCGGGTTTGCTGGTTTCGACGGTCGCGGTACTGCTGAACGTTCGGGGCTTACGGACGCTATTTGTTTGACCGTCAGCTTTGTCCGGCTGCTTTTCGTGCCGTGCCATGCTTTCCTCCAGGAGTCCGCGATACCGTTTTGATGTTGTCTATTGGAGGTGGTCCGACAAGGTCCTCTGTTCCCAAATGACAATACATAAGGTATGTTACCCGTTCCACTTCCGAATGCCAGCACTTCATGTTGTGGCATATTCGGTAAATGTGAAGTTTGGTCCGGAATCCAGCTGCTTTATTTTAAGTGGGGACATCTCAGAATACACTTAAGTTTTGCGTGTGCAATTGCGTCAACGCGTGAAATGCGTTTTGTGAGAGAGGCTGACGATGATATCGCCGAAAAGCTTAATGAAGATTGCGGTCACCGCTTCCGTGGCTGCAATGACGGTTTCCGTTGCCGTGGTGCCGGCTTACGCCATGCAGGATATTGCGATTGAGGATACGCCAAGTTCTTTTGCCGCAACTGTGGATGATGTGCAGAATTCGTCAAACAGCATGCCGGACAATCCGAACGCGACGCTGCCGGAAACGGTAAGCGAAAACATTTCGGACGATTCCACTGTGGTTTCGGAGAACCTTGCGGTTACGCCGGAAGGTGATGTACAGAACATTGAGACCGGCGAAACCGTGACGGACGCTCAGCTGGTCGGCACGCAATCGCAGCAACCTGATCCACTGGCCAAAACGGATGGCGAATCATTCATTCCGGTGAGTGCCTCGGATGTGAAAGATGCTGTGGAACAACCTGTGAAACAGTCTGCGGAGCAGTCGTCCTTGAAGGGTGGCTCGACTGTCCGGCTCGCTAAATTCGAGAGCAACGAATACGGAGCACACTGGGGAACCTACAACGGAACAAAGGCGTTTTTCGATTATAGGAACAACCTGTTCGCCCAGCAGGCCAAGGGCGTGATTGATGTTTCCTCATGGCAGGGTGACGTCGATTGGGCCAAGGCGAAAGCCGACGGCGTGGAAGGCACAATCATTCGTTTGGGCTATGGCTGGGGCAATGACGCCGATACCAAAGCGCAACGTAACATCAACGAATGCAAACGTCTTGGTATTCCTTTTGGCATCTACTGGTATTCGTATGCATACGATGCGAACTGCGCACGTGCGGAAGGCAATGATGTGGCTGCCAAACTCCGCCAGATGGGCGTGAGCCCGAACGATCTGAAATACCCTGTGTATTATGACCTGGAGAAGTGGACGTGGACTGGTCATACCCCGCCGACCAATCCGAATGTTTATAGCGGTATGGCCGACGCCTGGTATGGCGCACTGCAGTCCGCCGGATACAAGAATCTCGGTGTGTATTCGTATACGAGCTACCTGCAAGGCCCGTTGAACAATTCGAGCATCTACGCAAAGACCCGTTGGGTGGCGCAATACGGCGCCCGAATGGAGTTCCCCTCATTCGGTACCAACGACCGTGGCTGGCAATACACCAGTTCCGGCCATATCAACGGCATCAGCGGTTCCGTGGATATGAATGCTTTTGGTAATAAAGCGACCAACGTCGCATCGGGAAAATGGGTGTACAAGGACGGTCGCCAGTATTGGCAGGAGAAGGATGGCTCATATGCTCAAGGAAAAGAGATATATGACCCATCGACAGATGCTTGGTATTGGATAGATGCAAATGGCGTTATGGCTCAGAACAAAGATGTGTATTTGCGTTCGAATGGCGGTAAGTGGGTTCGCTATGATTCGAACGGCCGGATGGTTAAAGGTGAGGATTTCAGGTATGGAGCTTGGTACAATTTTGATTTTACGACCGGTGCGATGAGTAAAGGAATGACATATTTGTCCGATGAGGACAAATATGTCTATTACGATGAGACTACTGGCAAGATGATTTATGGCGAAGTTTATCTTGGCTATGATGATGAGCGCGCTGGATGGTACATGTTTGACGCAGTTACTGGCGCTAGACGCGTAGGCGATGTTTTTATACGTTCGAATGGCGGTAAATGGGTCCGCTATGATCGAAAAACCGGCAAAATGGTAAAAGGTTTGCAGAAACAGAATGGTTCATGGTACTACTTCGATCCAGTTACGGGAGCTATGGCTCACGGAAACACGTGGGTTCCACAATGGCAAGCATGGCATTATTTCGATAACGTCACAGGCCGAGGTTGATTCGTGACTTACATTTCAGATTCGGTTATGTTACCTGATTGATTCGGCTGGAAAATGGTGAATTTTCCAGCCGCTTTCATAATGGCGACGGTGTTGCCTGTCATGGCTGATTTTCGTGCTTTGGATTCACTGATTGATTCGGAAACGTAAATTTGGATTTTCTTGCCATCAAGAGGGGACAAATCTACGGTGGGACATTGCGCGCTAATCGTAATAGGAGATAGTCTGGAAAGCGGCGTCAAATTGCATGATTTATCGGAAAGCGCGATATTCTGCAAGGTACTGAGATGCGCTAGAGCTGAAATATCGGAAATCTTAGTGCCTTGCAAATTAATTTGGGTTAGAGAGGTCATGGATTCAATCTGTGGTAGTTCTTTTAGAGATTTGAACTCGCTCAAATCCAGTGAGATCAATCCGGTAAAATGCTGCAGTCCTTCGACTGAAGTGATTTTTTGCAGATTATTCGTACTGCAATTTTGATATTTGGTTGTGTATTCAGTAAACGACAGGTTCTTAATTTTAGAGGCTTTTACTGAGGGAAAACCCTTATTGGATGCGTTGAGTACGGAGACTAAGCATGCGGCGAATTTTTTGTCAGGAATGACTTTGGAAAAATCGTTAGAAATAGATGATGCAGGGGACTTTTGGGGAAATGGTGTCCGCGCAACATTGTTATTCTGTCCAGAACATGCTGTTAAAGAACAGGCTTGCAATATGACCAACATTGCTAATGCACATGCGCGGACACCGTATTTCATATGGACTCCTTATAAACTGTTTCTATACAGGTTTAAATGGTTACTCGTCGTAATATGGGTGAGCATAGTTTGCTCCGTTGTAAGCCGAACGAATGCCAATATCTCCATAAGCTGCGTCGATAATTATTACATTTCTTCCATTCACTTCGACTACGACACCTGCATGGCTGGCGTCATAGTCATGAGCCCAAGCATCTCCGAACTTCCAGAAAGCGATATCTCCAACATGTGGTGTATGACTGACACGCCCACGGGATCTGTACCAATCGTAGTTATGGTGTGGCCAGCCGGTTTTAGCTCCGTCGCAGAGGAAAATGTCTAAACCGGCAGAATGGAATATGTACCAGACAAAAGCCATACATGGTCCGAATGGGCAAATGAGTCCTCCATTTGCAGCGAGCACACCTGGACAATCAGGATGCTGATTTAAGAGCGCGCGTGCTTGAGAAGTCAGTCTATCGATGATTTGTTGTTTGTTGTATTGGGCTCCTGTGTGGGGATCGAAGAAATAATGATGCCCGTCAAGAATGGCTCCACCATGAATCATGCGACTACTGGTTTTGTCGTAATATACCCATTTCTTACCGGCGTCCAGCCATGTTCTGCCCTTGGCCAAGGTTCCTGTGACAGGTTTCATGTAGTACCACCCATCATTAATGTAGTGCTCGCCGTACTGCATCTTGCCTGTTATTTTGTCGTAGTATACCCATTTGTCATGTTGGCGAAGGTAGACGAAATCATGCGCCATTTTGCCAGTATTTTGGTCGAAATAATACCAGCCAGTATGTTCTTTGTCGTAGTTGAGATGGGCTTCGCCGTGCGCCATTTTGCCGGTGACCACGTCGTAGTACACCCATTTACCATTGTTGGAGGATATGTGTTTAACTCCCTTGGCCATGGCACCTGTCTCTTCGTCAAAGTAGTACCAGCCGCCATTGCGGTGATCTTCTCCTTTGACTAAATTACCGTTTTCGTCAAAACGAACCCAGATGCCGTCTTTGCGGTTGTTGGGAGAACTTGAAATGAATACGTCCTTGCTGACGGCCATAGTGCCGTTTTCGTAGTAGTGCTCTTTATTCTGATCCCAACCGTTTTCAGGTTTGTCTGGTTTAGTTGGTTCGTTAGGACTGGTGCTGTCGTTATTCTTGTCCGGTTCGGAAGAATCGGGTCCGTCGTCATTCCTGTTCTGTCGGCTGGAGTGAATTACACTGTTCGGTTGTGTTGATTCGGATGCCGAATCAGAAAATTGCGAGGCATCATCAGCGTCTGAAGTGATTGTATTGGAATCACCTCCTTGGATACTATTTGAATTCTGATTCGGCTCGGCAGTTTGACTATTGGAAGATACTTGCATTGCGTTGGATTCGCTGCCCAGCGCGATTGCCGGGTAGGTAATTCCCTGCAGTACTGTAATGGCTAGAAAACTGATTAGAATTTTTCTCCGTTGAAGCATTATTCCCCCTTCCCTCTCATTATTCGGGGGATAATTATAGCTGTTGCTATGACAAAAAAGTTTGTTTTACAAGTCGTTCATTTACAAGAGGAGTTGATGTTTTTGGCGTGTGGCTAGAGGCGTGGTGGTGCCGATGTACAAGGAAACATTTGAAGGTGCATGACGAAGTTGCGGACAGCGTTTGACTATTGCGTTGATAGCATGACATACACTGTTAGACATGACTCATGATATGGAAGCGAACGGGCGTGGAGTTCAGATGAGACGTGAACCGACACTGGCTTTTGTGATTCCTTGTTTTAACGAAGAAGCCGCATTGCACGTAACTGCGGACGTTTTGAAGAAAAAGATGATTCAGCTTGAGGATTCGCAGGCTGTTGCGCGAGATAGCTTCGTTATTTTTGTCGATGATGGGTCCCGCGACAAGACTTGGGATGTGATTGCATCGCTGCATGAGAAGGATCCCTCCTTATTTCGTGGCGTGAAGCTGGCTCACAATAGAGGTCATCAGAATGCTCTTTTTGCTGGCTTAATGCAGGCATTGAGCATGAATGTCGACGCTGTTGTTTCCATGGATGCTGATTTGCAAGACGATCCCAATGCTGTTGATGGCATGGTTCAGGAATATCGTCAGGGAGCTGAAATCGTATACGGTGTGCGTGATAATCGCGATACTGATACTGCATTCAAGCGCGGAACGGCCCATGCCTTCTACTCTTTGATGAAGTGGCTTGGTACGGAAACCGTGCCGGATCATGCTGATTATCGTTTGATGAGTCGTACTGCATTGACGGCTTTATCTCAATATAAGGAGTCCAATCTGTTCCTTCGAGGATTGGTTCCTTCACTTGGTTTTAAAATGGCGAAGGTGTATTACAAGCGCGGAACTCGAGTTGCTGGGGAATCGAAATATCCTTTGAAGAAAATGGTTTCTTTCGCTGTAGAGGGCGTGACATCATTTTCGACAAAGCCTTTGAGCATGATTACCGGCATCGGGCTGTTCTCTGTGTTTATCGGAATCATCATGTTGATTTATACCCTTGTTTCTGTTTTCTCTGGGCATGCGGTTGCCGGCTGGGGCTCCATTATGTTCTCTTTGTGGATTTTGGGTGGTTTTATTCTGCTAGCTCTTGGAATTACAGGCGAATATATCGCGAAAATCTACATGGAGGTCAAAGCTCGACCGCGCTATATCATTGAAACGACGATCTGAGCGATAGGAATTTCTTTCTGAAGAAGATGGGATTAGAACCAAGTGAATAAAAGTGCTGTAGCTCAAAAACAGCCGTTCATTAAGCAAGTGCTTCCGAGATGGCTGGTCACAGTCGCTTTGGGAATGCAAATCGCCATTGTGACGATACTGCTTATGCTGTCAGTCTTTTTCACCGTCACTTTTAAGAGAAACAGTCCGCAGCTTGGCAGTATTACTGAGCAAGTTGATTACCATTTTGGGATGCCATCGGTTGCGTTCGGATTGGGAACAATCATACTGCTTGGCATGATGATCTTGCTTGCGATTGGCTTTTCGAAGCTCCCGCAGCAATGGGTTCTTGCCATTCTTTTGATATATGTGGCTGCAATGCAGATCATTTGGTTGATGTCATTGAATCTGGTGACTTACACATACCCGGATTCACGGAGCTTGATGGACGCAGCCGATATTCTGCTTAATGGTAACATTAACCAGTTCGGTGCGGATTTTTGTCCGAAGGGCAGCATCCGTCTAGAATGCGGCGCGCGAGGTATTCCGAGCGCATATACCTATTTCTCCTACTATCCATTCCAAAGCGGCCCAATGTTGTGGTACCTTCTGGTTTTTGCGGTTTTTGGATTGGATAACATTCTTGCTTTTCAAATCGTGAGTGCTGTGGCGGTTACTGCTTTGGTGGCAGTGCTATGGCGATTCGGCAGTTTGATCGGTTTGAATGAGAAAGGACATGGGGCCTTCACCGTCATAGTCGCGACTAGTGTCCCTTTGCTGATGTTCGCTACGTTCGTCTATCCTAATGCGGTTGGCTTCTTCTTCACGGTATGCGGCACTTGGATGATTGCAGAAGGCTTCCGGCTGCAGAAAGTTTGGGCTAGCAGCCTTGCAATTGTTGGCGGATTCCTCATTTGCGGAATTGGAATTGTTTTCAAATCGACGTACCAGATTCTTGTGCTTGCGGCCCTTGTGGCAGTCATCTTTGCAGTTTGGCATAACCGTCGTGTTTGGCAGTTGGTGGTTTCTTTTCTTTCCGCAGTGGCTGCGTTCTTTGTTTCAAAACTTCCCGTATATGTGGTTCAGACTTGGACCGGGCAGAAGTTCGGTAAAGGGATGCCGATGTCTTCTTGGATTGCTATTGGCTTGGGACAACCGGATAATATGCCTGCTGGATGGTGGAGCCGATTTGCTATAGACGCTTTTGAACGTACGGGGAACGATTATGCCCTGCAATCTCAGATATCCAATGATTTTGTTCGGAATCGTCTGGCGTTTTTTGCGGGCAATCCTAGTGATGGGTTAAATTTTTTTACCAATAAACTTGCGTCAGAGTGGGCGGAGCCCTCTTTTATGACGTCGTTGTATTCGGAGTTAGGTGAATCCGCGAACCATTTCTCAGGATTAGGCTCATTCCTTTTGCTGGGGAAAGGCGCGGATGTGCTGCTTCGATTTGAAAATGTTGCTCAGACTGTTGTCTATTTTCTGGCAATTATTGGGGTAATCGGTCTCGTGCATTCCTTAATGAAGGAACGGTCTCTTGGCGCTGATTCATCTCAAGTCTTTACGAGAGTTCTGCTGTGCGCCTCTTTCATTGGCGGATTCCTCTGCTATCTTTTCTGGGAAGCAAAAAGTATCTACACGCTACCTTTCTTCTTATTGTTGTTCCCAGTAGCAGCTTATGGCATTCAGAATATTGCTGATTTAATAAGCAGTATAAAAAAGAAAATCGCCTGAATCGAGATTGATATGGATAGAAAATATTTTTCGATGAATTCCATAGCGAGGAATAAATGGGTTTATGCGAAAAAGATCGCTCTATCCGTTCTTTTCGGTTCGCTTGCTTTTTTCGTGTTGAATGCATGCTTCTACATACCCTACGCGCATGCTGAAGAACATGCGGATGCTTTGAATACCTCGTCTGTTGAGACTGCTCCATCTCATCCTGACAACGGCTGGGATTCGAACAAGGAACATTACTACGAGAATGGACAGCAAGTACGTTCCCAGGAAATATATGATGCGAAAGAAAAAAACTGGTATTGGATAGATGAAGATGGATCTGTCGCTCGGAATAAAGACGTCTATCTTCGTTCCAACGGTGGGAAATGGGTTCGATACAATGCTGCTGGACATATGGTTAAAGGCGAGGATTATCGGTATGGAGGCTGGTATTACTTTGATAAAAACACTGGAGCGATGGCGAAAGGCATGACTTTTGTCTCGTCCAATGGCGGTAAATGGGTTTATTACGATTTAACGTCAGGAAAGATGCAGTATGGCGAACGTTTTGTGAATTACGACCGATCTCATACTGGCTGGTACCACTTTGATGAATGCACTGGAGCTATGACGCATGGCTTCTATTACAATTCATCCCAGCATAAATGGGTTTATTACGATCGTTTCTCCGGCCAGATGATGTATGGAGAACAGTATATAAACAACCATTGGTATGACTTTGATGGTTCAACCGGTGCGGTGAGATACGGCTTCGTCTATTTGCCGGAATCTCAAAAATGGGTGTTCTATGATCGTCGAATGGGCTGGATGCTGTACGGTGAACAGCCTATTGACGGCGCATGGTATTTATTGGACCTACATACCGGTGCGGTGCAGTACGGATGGCAGAGATTTTCTGGAAAGACAGTATGCTACAACTGGCCTAGCGGCAAGATGCTCTATGGCCGTCAGAACGTGAATGGCGCCACCTATTACTTTAACAACCGTACGGGCGCTCTGGATATGCGACGCTCGGCTTCTCTGCCGAGCGATTATGTTCCATCCGTTGCGGGGGATTTCGGAAAGAACATTCGATTGGGGAAATACCATTCTGTTCGTATTCTTGGCGATAGTATCGCTGCTGGTGTGGGCGCTGCGAACCCATATCCTTGCGCGTCGCGTGAGCTATTTCGTCTTGAAGGGAATGTTTATTTTGAACCGTCTCATCAGACAGATTCCGCAGTGAATGGTTTGATAAGAGATTTGAAAGCGCGAGGGGTGAGCGTGACTAATGCCAGTGCTCCTGGAAAAGGTTCCTATTCCGCATACGATTCCATCGGAGATCAAACTCTTGGACATGAAGATGCTGCTATTGTTTTGCTCGGTACGAATGATCGGCTGAGACTCTCAAACAGCAATGATTTCGCACGAACCGCTGAGCGGTATCTCAACCGAGTTTCTGCAAGATACGGATCTAGCAACGTGTACGTGATTGCTGGTATTGATACTTTGTCAGATCCTAGACCACTCACTATGGAACAAGAAAATAACGTGTTGCAATCCCTCTGCCGGCAGCATGGTTGGTGGTTCGCTTCGGCATATGCGGCATTCCGCACGGTAGGACGCTCAACGGGAATGCCTCAACATGCATTGTATACAGACGGCATTCATCCAAATCGTATAGGGCAAGTCGTGCTGCGCCGATCCTTGGAACAATTGCTGGGCTTGTGAATCCGGCAAGTGGCGGAGAGAACCTGTGGAATGGGAGACTGAATAAATTCATGAAGCGCATTAGATTCTTCGACATTGCCAAGGGCATAGCGATATTGGCAGTTATTCTTGGCCATAGCGCAATCGAGGCTAATCTTTTTATGCCCCACAGAACGGCGCAAATTATTGTGTCAATCTGTTTTTCCTTTCACATGCCACTTTTCTTCATTCTGTCCGGTTACTTTATGCATCCGGAACGTAAGTTTCGATGGGCGAAGGAATCGAAGCAACTGCTATGCACATATGCTGTGACTGCTTTGTGCGTCCTTATTGGCGTGACTTGTGTGGCAACGTTAAACCATGAGAGCCGTGTACTCGCTTTGCGTCAATGGAGCATGGCTGCATTATATGGAAGTGGAGACGTTTCCGATTTGACGTTATGGCCAGTGGATTTTCGAATTGGTGCGATTTGGTTCCTGTTGGCATTATTCTGGGCGCGTCTTTTACTGCATTTTTTTGCGAAACTTCCTTATACCTTCATTTGGGTGATTGCTTGTTTCCTTGTCGGTTATAGTTCGTCTCGCTATGTGTGGTTGCCATGGAGCATTCAAGCGGGAATGTGCGCAGTCGCGTTTCTTTATCTTGGCTATCTTGCTAAAAAATATGATGTGCTTGATTTCGTGAAGCATGCACCTTATATCTGGATTATTGCTTTATTGATTTGGATAGCTGACATTGCTTTCTTCGGTGGTATGAGCATGGCTATGAATAATTACGGTTCGCGTCCGATTCTGGCTGCGGTTGGCAGCATTGCAGGCACTCTATGCACCATCGGAATCTCTCAACTGTTTGATCAGGTCACAGCGTTAGGAAAAATGTTCAGCAAAATCGGGCAAGCGAGTTTGGCTATCTTGTGTGTGCATCTCGTTGAGGATGATATGCTGTTGCCGTCTTTGCAGACGTATTTTGGAACGCTACGGGCCTTCTTTCCGCAGATTCCATTGGTCTTATTGAGCTTCATCATCCGGCTGCCAATCGATCTTGCCGGTGCTGTTTTGCTCTACTATGTCCCGGTAATCAATGAGTGGTTCTACCCACAATTGGCAAAGCGACATCAATTAAGTCAATCTGGTACCGTGAATTAAACGTGCGTTTTCGCCGGAGGAATGAGGCTTTTTATGTTTCTCTTCAAGGGCTGAATGTAGTCTAGAAACCATGACTTCGATGAAATTTGCGAACATCTTGTTGGAGACGAATCCTCGCTCCGTTGCATACCCAGCTTTGTACTGCCGTTCCAATCAGCCTGTCGTCTTCGACAAGTTGATCCACGAATGGAAAATGTATGACGCTGGAACGTTCGATTTCAGTACTTATTTCAATTCTTTGTCGGTCATGAAACTGAAGCGCTATACCCGTGCGACGGGATTTACTCTGCATCTTGAGCTTAAGGGTGCCGCTTGCAAAGTGCTGCAGACTATGGGCGATGCCTTCGCGCATGATCCTATTTCGGTTGAAGGAGCTTCTAAGAAGCTGGAAGCGTCTACCAATTGGCAGACTGTTGATTTGCCTTTGACCGTCACTGACGACATGGTAATCGTCGGCTTCATCATAAAGACCGAAGGAACTGTCTCCATTAGGAACAGCTATTACGAGCTTGACGTTGATGGCGAGCTGAACGATGTTGAGTTGGTTCTGTCCACCACTACTTTCAAGAAGGAAGCGTTCATTGAACGCAACATTGATTTAGTCAAGAACCAGATTATCGGTTCCAACGATTCCATTGCAGACCATTTCCACATGTATGTGATGGATAATGGCCGGACTTTGGATGCGGAAAAACTGAGCGGAGATCGCATCCAGGTTATTCCGAACGATAATGTCGGTGGTGCCGGTGGTTTCACCCGTGGCATGATCACTGCTATGGAGCAGAATCCGAAGGCCACGAATATCCTTCTTATGGACGATGACGTTGCTGTTTCTCCGGAGAGCATCAAGCGTACCTATAATCTGCTACGCATCCTCAAGCCTGAGCATCGTGAGGACATGATTAGCGGCGCCATGCTCAATTATGAAATCGGCGAAGACCAGTGGGAAGATATCGGCAATATGACCCAGCAAGGCACCTTCGCTGGCTGCAAGCCGCCGCTGCGTTTGACGCTGTTCGAAGACCTCATCTATAACGAGATGTACACGCCTACCAAGTGGCAGCGAAACAACATGTACGCCGCTTGGTGGTACTGCTGCATTCCGATTTCCGTAATCGAAAAGAATGGACTGCCTTTGCCGGTGTTTGTCCGTTGCGACGATGCTGAATATGGCATTCGTTGCAAGACTGGCTTTATTACCATGAATAGCCTCTGCGTATGGCATATGTCATTCTTCGAGCGTTATAACGCGGCTGTGGAACGGTACCAGACCACGCGTAACACCATGATTGCTCAAGCAACATGTGGAATGGCTCCTGGTGCTGACTTTATGCGTGAACTGCATAATAATATTCGCCTCGAACTGAAGAAATTCGGTTATGCAAATGCGGAGCTGTGCCTGGACGCATTCGAAGATTTCCTGAAAGGTCCATCCTTCATCAAGAAGCCGGGACAGGCTGAACAAAGCTTCATGGCTGCAAACCGCAACAAGGAGCAGCTCGTTGATTTCGCTACACTTCAGGCTCAGGCTAATCAAGATCCTGAACTTGCGGGCTTTGATATCAAAGAAATCGACAGGCAGCTTATTGAAGGGGACAAGCCACGCAGCTTGCCTGAACGTCTGGAAGATCTGATTACTGATAACAATCAGCGTTATATCAAGAAGGACGGTACTGGATATGCGGTGATTCCGTTGCAGGGATGGCTGTATCCTGCCGGTGCGATTCGTGGCAAGCACAAGCTGGTGGTTTTGGATTGGTACAACCGCAAGGGCACGATTCGCGTCAAGGACGTGAAGCGTTACCAGCAGATCAAGAAGCGCTATGCTCGGGATCTAAAATACTACAAGGCGAACATCGAACGCATTCGAAAGGAATACGCTGAGGCGCGTTCGGAGTTGACGTCTTTGGAGTATTGGAAGAACTACCTCAAGATGGAGTAAATCAAAACCATCTAGGATTCTAAGCCGCATGCGCTCACAAGGGGCGTATGCGGTATTATTTTGCTTTGTTACTGGTTTCCATCGTAGAAGAGGAACGGGATTATGGCATCTCTGGCAAGACGACTGCGTGAAAGGCTGTTCTGGCCGTCGGAGCGGTCTATGCAAAAGTTGATGGGCCGAATCGATTCCTTGGAACATGAGAATGCCCAGTTGCGTGATAGTTTGAAGGCACAAGAATCGGTTTTATTTGAAATTCGTGACTGGATGCATGAAATCGGCGAGGAATCCTGCAGGGTTGTTCATGAGGTTCAGCGTGCTCAAATTGCAGAAAGATCCAAAGAAGACATCCGTTTTTGGGCGCAGTATCGTGATCCCGGGGAGACCGATTTAGAAACACGAAAAAGGTTTTTCCTCAATTTGCCCAAGGCAGAGGGGGATCTTAGGCTTCTGCAATCCGCTTTAAACCGAATGCTATGCGATTTTGCGGAGATTTGCCGGCAAAATGGAATAAATCAGTATTGGCTTGTCGGAGGTACGCTGCTCGGTGCGGTGAGACATCATGGGTTCATTCCTTGGGATGATGACCTTGATTTGGGCATCATGCGTGATGATCTGACTTGTCTTCAGGAAGTGCTTACTAATAATTCAAAGTACAAGATCACCGTAATCTGGGATCGTATCGTCCATTGCAGGCAGATTCGATTCGCTCCTCGAGACACAAGAATTCCAGGGTTCATTGATTTGTTCCCCTTCGATTGGGTATCTTCGCCGAACCACGACACTTTCTTAAAAGTTCAGGAATACCGGAAAGCCGCGATTGAAACAGCCGAAGCGGATATGGTTGTCCGTGAAGCTTGGGACAGAAACGTTTATATTCCAACGGAATCAGTGGCTGGGAAGCATATTGCGGATGCTTTCGATACGCAGCTTGACAGAATGCGCAGGGACGGCGTGGTCTGTTCGCATGAAGCAGCGGCAGGCATTGTCCGCGCGTATGACAATATGGACCATCCAAGCGGTTTTGAATGGATAAGTAGTCTTGACGAGTTCTGTCCGCTGGATGTTCAAACTTTCGAAGGGGAGCAGTACCCTGTGCCGGCCAACTATATGTATTTGCTGACTCATGCTTATGGCAACATCTTCGCGTTGCCTAATGATATCGGTTTACATTTCGAACATGTCGATAAGAAAGCGCTTGCCCAAGTTGACGAACAGACTGTTCGCGAATATGTGAATCGATAAGATTTAGCAGAACAACGGAGTGATGGGATGGAATCTGTTAAGAACGTTGCAATCGTAGTAGCTGGCGGATCGGGAACCAGGATGGGGCAGGACATCCCGAAGCAATTTATTAATGTATTCGATAAGCCAGTGCTTATCTATACATTGGAAAGCTTCCAGCGGCATCCTGATATTGACGCGATTGAGGTGGTATGCATTGAAGGCTGGGAAACCATGGTGGAAGCATACTCGAAGCAATTCAATATCGACAAGCTTAAGTGGATTGTGCGGGGCGGCGCAAGCGTTCAGGAATCCATCAGAAACGGTGTGGAATTCCTTGCCGACAAAATCAGTGAGGAAGACAATGTCATCATTCATGATGGCATTCGGCCTTTGATTGATGCTGATGTTCTGACTGATGTAATCGATGTTTGTAATCGATATGGCAATGCGGTGACTTCTTTGCCGTATAACGAGCAAATTTTCGTGATTAGCCAAGAAGACGCTTCGACTACGAAACAATATGTGCCTAGGGAACAATTGCGCCGCGTCTCAACACCGCAAGCTTACCGTTATGGGAAATTGCTGGATGCATATCGTAAGGCGTTCCGCGAGAATATTGGAATTCACGGTTCTAGCTATACGAATACCATGATGGTGGATCTTGGTGAGACCTTGCATTTTGCCAAAGGGTCGGATAAGAATATCAAGCTCACTACCAAAGGCGACTTGGAACTGTTCAAGGCATACATCACCGCAGATGAAGATACTTGGCTGAAATAAGGCGAGGGAGGTACTTTTGCCCAGTCGATTTGACTCTTCACTTTATCAGCAGGATATTGAGTATTGTGCCAATCTTCCCTTGCAATGGGACAAACTGGCGGATAAAACTATTGCGATTTCTGGCGCAACAGGGATGATCGGGACTTTTTTAATTGATGTCTTGATGAAAAAGAACGAAGACCCGAAGTTTAATTGCCAGATTATTGCGATTGGACGCAATAAGAGTCGCGCACGGAGTAGATTCCCATATTTTGATGAGGCTCATTTCCATTTTGAGCAGCTGGATGTGTCGATACCAGGTGTTCGTCCCAATCGTCCGGCTGATGTTGTCATTCATCTTGCCAGCACAACACATCCCAGAGCATATGCCTCCGAACCAGTGTCAACGATTACCTCAAATGTGACTGGTTTGCAGAACCTTCTCGAGTACTCATTGGTGGGCGGAAACGATCATCGTGATGGCAGATTCGTTTTTGCCTCATCCGTGGAAATTTATGGAAAGAACCGCGGCGATGCGGAGCGCTTTGATGAACAGTATTGCGGCTATATCGATCCGAATACGCTTCGTGCTGGCTACCCAGAGGCCAAGCGTCTGGGCGAAGCTCTTTGCCAAGCTTATTCCGAACAGCATGGAATTGATTTTGTCATTCCCCGCATAGCTCGAACTTATGGCCCGACTCTGCATAAGGATGACAGCAAGGCGCTTTCTCAATTCATCCACAAAGGGTTAATGAAGGAAGACATTATTCTGAAAAGCGAAGGAACGCAGCTGTTTTCCTACGCATATGTCGCTGATACAGTTGCTGGTCTGCTGTATTGCCTACTTGAGGGTGAAAGCCGAAGCGCATACAATATCGCAGCACCTATTTCCGATTGCCGGTTAAAGGATTTGGCTTCCTTGGTAGCTTCAAAGTGTGGTGTGAATGTCCATTTTGAACTCCCCGATTCCTTGGAGACAAAAGGGTACTCTACTGCGACGGTTGCTTTGATGGATGGACATAAATTGCAGACTTTAGGCTGGAATATGAAATATTCGATTGAAGAAGGAATCGGACGAACATTAAGCATCATGCGCAACGATTGATGTAATAATATTTCGGGCATTCGGCAACGCTCAATGACTAAGGGACATCCACTGATAGGATACAACTTGTGAAACAGTTGGTGAAAAAGATACGGGACAGATACGGGTATGCATGGACCGTCCTGCAAGGTTTGGTAAAGACGGATTTCAAACTTCGTTATCAAGGATCTTTCCTTGGCATCGCATGGTCGGTGCTTAAGCCCCTGATGATGTTTTGCGTAATGTATGTGGTATTCGGTAAATTCCTGCGCATGTCGGATGGTACTTCCACATACCCGGTCGTGCTGTTGCTAGGAATTAGCTCTTGGCAATTCGTTACCGAATCGACGAATGTCGGACTTCGATCCGTGGTGGATCGAGGGGATTTGCTCCGCAAGATTCATTTCCCGAACTATATCGTTGTGGTTTCGGCTACTGTCGGTGCACTTATCAGTTATGCGATCAATCTTGTTGTTGTTTTGATTTTCGCCATTATCGCAAGAGTCCATTTCACTTGGCGAGTGGTGCTGCTTCCTCTAAGCATCATCGAGCTTTACGCAATGACGCTTGCCGTCACATTGCTCATGGCCACTATGTACGTGTATTTCCGTGATATCGCCCATATCTGGGATGTTCTTCAGCAGTTGATTTTCTATGGCATGCCAATTATCTACCCATTAACATATGTGACCAATCGCGGTGGACTTTTGGCTGATATCGCCCGTTTGGAGCTTATCAATCCATTCGCTCAGGCGATTCAGGACATTCGGCATAATTTCATTGCACCAGAGACTCAACCGACCGTTTGGAATCAGTTCAACAATTGGGGAATCCGTCTGCTGCCAATTGCTCTGACCGTTGTTTTGTTGTGGCTGGGCGTGGTGTTATTCCGCCGTAATAGTCGCAAATTCGCGGAGGTTATGTGATGTCCGAAGAGAAAAGCGTAAAAAAAATCGATTATTCCAAAAATCCAGTTGTATTGTCTGCGAGCCATGTCTCCAAATGCTTCAAATTGCCGACGGAGCAGGCCACTGGTCTTAAACAGGCGTTCATCAATTGGACTAGAGGAATCAAAGGCTATAAGAAGCAGCAGGTTCTTAAGGACATCAGCTTTGAAGTTCACCAAGGTGAGTTTTTCGGCATTGTCGGTCGAAATGGTGGTGGCAAATCAACCCTGCTTAAACTGATTTCGCAAATTTATTATCCGGAAAGCGGTTCCATTACTGTTTCCGGCAAATTGGTTCCATTCATCGAACTGGGCGTGGGATTCAATCCTGAACTTACCGGCCGAGAGAACGTGTATCTAAATGGCTCTCTTCTGGGATTCACACATGAAGAAGTCGACGCGATGTATGACGATATCGTCGAATTCGCTGAGCTTGAAGAGTTCATGGATCAAAAGCTGAAGAATTACTCTTCTGGTATGCAGGTCCGCCTTGCTTTTTCTGTTGCGATTAAAGCACAAGGGGATATTCTGGTCCTCGATGAGGTCCTTGCCGTTGGCGATGAGGCATTCCAACGTAAATGTGATGACTTCTTTACGGAAATCAAAAAGGATCCGACTAAGACGGTTATTCTCGTGACTCACGATATGAATTCCGTCAAGAAGTATTGTTCTAGGGCAATGATGATTGCCGATGGCGAAGTGGAAGCCATCGGCGATCCGGAGACCGTATCACAGCAATACACGCTTGCCAATCTCGAAGCGGAAGAGAAAGCCGAACGTAAGCGTCAAGAAGAACGCGGAGGCTACCCGAATGGTCTTAACGAGCGATGCCCGCTGTTGAGAACTATTGCCGTTTCCCCCAAAGTCTGCACCAGTGCGGATATGTTCAGGTTTGATGTTGAATACCAATATGATGAGCCGGGAGATTTTTACCTCGCCATTGCGTTGCATGACATTCGCCGTGGTGGA
Organism: uncultured Bifidobacterium sp.; assembly: GCF_959020155.1. Lineage (GTDB taxonomy): Bacteria > Actinomycetota > Actinomycetes > Actinomycetales > Bifidobacteriaceae > Bifidobacterium. Next base: position 131,380 of record NZ_CAUERC010000002.1, on the reverse strand, counting down.
ATCACTTATGATACCGGTTCAAAAGTGTTGAAGATGGATAAACATGGCCATCAGGTTGTGCATTTTGAGATGCCTCTCAATCTGTTTAATAATGGCGAGTTCCGTCTGATTACATCACTTCGCACTCCTAGTCCAACTAATCCAAAAGCAACCGATGCTGTGGGCGTCGCCCTTGATGACAATGCATGCAGTTTCGTGATTCGTGATGACCGAAACCGTGAATACGCATTGCTAAGTGACCGTGCTCTTACGATTAAACGTGTCTAATAGTTTTGGTTGCATTCGGAAATGAACTTGTCTATTCTTGGAGGCAATACCGTTCCTTCAAGAATGGACAAGAAGATGAGAAAAGAAATAAAGCATCTCACTGCATTATTGGGAGCAATATCTCTGGTGGTTCCATTTGGAACTCAGATGGCGACTGGTGCTGAAACGAATTATCCAGATATGGAAGTCGGGGTATTTTGGAACAGCGACTCGGATCGTTCTGATACCGTGTACATGTCATACAATGGTTCCGACTTCCAGCAAATCAGCACCGCATATAAGACTGATGGTAACGGTAGCTCGCATGTTTCTGGAAAACCGAGCTACGTCAATGCCATTCATGATCCGAGTATTACGTATAAAGATGGGACGTTTTGGATTCTTGGCGGCTATGTGCAAAAGCAACAGAATCTGGGATGGCGTTTTACCCCGATGATGGGGTATTCCAAGGATTTGGTGAATTGGAGCTATCCTAATAGCGGTAGCCAGACGAATCTTGCTCCCTCTGTAAAGCCTTATACTAATGGGCTTGCGGATGGACAATTTGATTCCGCTGGAACAGATGGATTTGTGGATAGCCATGGCGATATGTGGATTGTGACCACGCTTGGATACTATGGCGCTTTTCATGGAAATGCGCAGAAGGATTATATGTATCCGTATATCGTTAAGGTATCTGGCCTACAACCTGGTGGTGATCCGTCAGTTAATCCTGGTGCCCAGCCTAAATTGAATTATGGTAATTTAAATCCCATTAAATTGCCTGATACAAGCACTAGTAATTGGCTTGATCCTTCTCTGTTTGAAAAAGATGGTACCTATTATCTCAGCATTAAGAAAAATGGGGTCACCAATCAGATTTATTCTATTCATGATTTGAATCAAGCCGGGAACGTCAATGCATGGCATTTGGTAAATTCCAATGTGGTCACTGGGTATGAAGGACCATCATTAACGTACTATAACGGGCAATACTTTTTCTATACTGATAAACTTAAAGATTATCCGTATGGCAAAGCCGATGGCACTGCGGGTACTTTCGTTACTCAGTCATCAAACCTGAATAGCGGTTGGCATGGTACGCGTCGAATCACTACAACTAATGTTGATGGACGTAGCATTCCTAATCGGCACGGAACTGTGATAACCGTGACGGATCCTGTTGCAAAAAATATTGTTTGGAATGCAAGGATTCGTGCAGGTTATGGAGCATATCGGCCTGGAACAAATGGTTGGGTCACGGAGAACGGGAAGCGCTACTGGTATGACAATGGTGTGAAGGCGGTCTCTAAAGAGGTGTATGACCCAGCAAGTGATGCTTGGTATTGGTTCGATAAGGATGGATCCCTTGCGGTGAATAAAGATGTCTATATTCCGTCGGGGAACAAATGGGTTAGGTATGATAACAATGGCCATATGATTAAGGGTGAGGATTACCGCTACGGAGGCTGGTATTACTTCAACCCCACCACAGGAGCCATGACTAAAGGCATGCAATACGTGCCCTCGAACGGCGGAAAATGGGTGTACTACGATTGGACGACCGGCAAGATGGCTCATGGCGAACAATATGTGAACTATGATACGCAGCATACAGGTTGGTATTTGTTTGATCGATATACAGGCGCCATGTTTCACGGGGATACTTATGTTCGTTCCAACGGCGGAAAATGGGTCAGGTATGATTTCACCACAGGAAAAATGGTCAAAGGTCTAAACCGTCATGATAATTCCTGGTATTACTTTGATCCAACTACGGGGGCGATGCAGAAAGGCCGTGTCTGGGTTCCTGAATGGAAATCTTGGCATTGGTTTGATCCAACTACAGGAAGAGGATGAGTTGAGATAGACTGGTTTTGGCGCAATGCAAATTGTGCCAAAACCAGTTTTTATTTTATAAAGGGACCTAATTTGCCTCAACATTATTCCGGTGAACGTCGACAATATCGCAGAGAACTAAGACTATCTGTTCCTAGTTGTATTTCTCTACTATATTGGATTGGTTCTATCGTAATTGGAAGCGTGATTATTTTTTGGGGAAAATATCATTGTTTTAATGATAGGGCGGCGCACTGGGCGCGTATTCTGCAATTACGGTCAGGTGAAATAATACCTTCTTTTTCTAAAGAATATCCAGAATGGATTGTTTATTCTGAACATGGGAAAATAATTACTTTTAATAATACTGCTGTCAATTCTCCTTTTGTCTATTTTCCAAGTCTAATTTTTCGTGGCGATTTTCGCATTTCGAGCATAGCGACATTGATATGCTCGGCCAGCCTTATTGCCGTAGCAATACGTATTGCTGGATGTTATGCTAATATCATTCTGGCGATAGCAGTACTTCCTACTACTTTTTTCGGGATGATATTCCCAACTGCCGATGCTATAACTAATAGTTTTTCTTTATTGTTCATAGCTGTTGTGTTGTGTCTGTATCAGCGAGATGGTGCGTTGCATTTCAGGCATATTGTTTTGCTCTGTGTTCTGAGCATTATGTTGGGGCAGGTGAAGATTACATGCTCGATTATTGTTTTATTTGTATTTTTCCTTTTACCTAAAACAACCGATAAAAAGATGAAAGTATCTCTATCGCTTCCCGTGCTATGTGCTTTTACGTCTATGTGGTTGTGGCGTATGAAGACTTCGCATATAGCGGTTGCACCGAATCGTGTTTCCTTGCAGGAGACTCACGATTTTGAGATGCAGTTGATGCTTTCTCCTTGGAAAATATTTTCTTTGCTTGGACGTGTACTGTTTGAACCTTTAGATTTTGATTATGAAAAAATTGACGGTCAATTAGTAAATCCGAGAAGAAATCTTCAGTTTTTTACTGGAACCGAAACGGTCCAATTGCCTTTAATTGTTATGGCTCCGGTACTGATTGCCATTATGATGTTGCTGATTGTTCATACTTCATATAAGCGTATGTGCGGATATCAGATTGCAATTGTATTGGCGATTCCTGTTCTGTATTTTGTCCTGTCATGCGTAGCTATGGCAGTTACCTGGAGCGGAACGGTGGATGGTTGCGTGTCGGGTATGCAGAGTAGATATTTGATACCGGTTTTACCGTTATTTGCTTTGTTGTTTCCGGGTTTAATTGGCTTTGAGAATGTCAATTTAAAGAAATATAGAATGTCTGTATTTTTGTTAATATTATTTTCATATATAGGTATTTTAATTTCATATTTGGTTCAATGGAATTAAAAATAAGGGATATGATACTGTATTTAAACTTGGCATCATATCCCTTTAAAAGGCTGTTTTAAATTATTATTTAGCGTACCAGTGAGGCACTTTATTGCCATTGCGGCATTCGCAGATTATTGGCGTGCCGTCAGCATCGTTCTTTTGCTGTCCGTGTTCGGATTTCTTGCAATATTGTCCGCGGATGTTTTTCCCTCCAGTATTGCCGTTAGTGCCAGGATTGGCATTGTTGTTTGAAGCCTTACTGACAAAACGGCCAGTGACGGAATCAAAAGTTGCATATGAATTCCATTCGGGAACCCATGCGCGCCCGTGTGCCATTGCGCCAGTGGTCTGGTCGAAATAGTAATAAGCACCATCTTGGTAGTGTAATCCCTTGACCATCTTTCCGGTTATCCGGTCATAGCGTACCCATTTTCCACCGTTGGAACGAATATAAGTATCTCCATGGAACATGGCACCGGTATATTGATCGAACAAGTACCAGCCCGTATGGCTGCTGTCGTAATTCACGAAGGCCTCACCATGGGCCATTTTGCCGGTTGTCCAGTCATAATATACCCATTTGCCTCCATTGGAATGGATATATTTCATGCCTTTGGACATTGCGCCGGTTGTTTGGTCGAAGTAATACCAACCGCCGTATCGGTAATCTTCGCCTTTGACCATATGGCCATCCCCGTCATACCTGACCCATTTATTTCCGGAAGAGAGATACACGTCTTTGTCGTGTGCCATTGTTCCATCGGCATCGAGCCAATACCAAGCATCGCTGCCTGGATCATAGATCTCTTTTGAACGCGCCATAATGCCGGAATCAAACCAGTAGTATTCGCCGTCTTGAGTTACCCAACCGGTGTAGTCAGACTCTGGCGCCGACACGGTTTCTTCCGCGCTAGCTGGAGCAATTGGCAAAATCGTCATTGAAAGAGCCATGGTTGCGGCAATGGTTCCATGAATAAGTTTGCTCTTAGAAATCATATCCATCATCTCCCTCTTGTTGTTATGGATAAGATACTTAAATTTTAGACCTAAAGTAATTGCGGCAGGGGTTATTGTGATGGTACATCTGAACCGATGTCGTGCGTAACGGTGTGGACGATTGTTTAAAGTGCAATGTAGCCACTACGATTAGTGGATGAACGGAGAAAATGGCGATAGGAGAAGACGCATGGGACAAGAGGTCTCTATGGATACTGAGCGAATGGACTCGTGGGAAACGGTGATGCGCGTTGTGTATCCGATCAAAGATGCTGAACAGACCCTCCCTCTGTATGCGATTGACTGGACTCGCCCGCATGTGGCGGAAACCACTCTGGATTCGCGTATCGACATGCGTCGTCTGGAATTCAGCTCCATGAACCAGTCCACATTGCAACGCATGTTACGGAATGCGGGATCCTCTAACGGGGTTTCCTGCGATTCATTCGAAATTACGGGACGTACTTCCGTAACACTACGAGATCATGGTCACATGTCCGGATGCACGTTCTTCAACGCGTTCCCTGCATCGTATTGGCGTCGTTGGACTGGTGTGAAGACCGTGCGCTTCGCAGTGTCCGTTCAAGGAAACGCCAAGATCAACGTCTTCCGGTCGACGGGTCGAGGCCTGATTTATCCGGTAGCGGAGCGGATTGTCCATGCTGCGGATACCTCGGCTTCCGTATGCGTGGATGTGCCTATGACCGGGCTCATGGACGGTGGTTACTTCTGGTTCGACGCGGAATCGCTAGGTGGGCCAGTCGTTATTTCCAATGCGACATGGTCTGTTCCGCGTGAAGCGCGCACAGCCAAGCATGGCACTTCCATGTCCATCGCCATTACCACATTCAATCGTGCCTCGTACTGCATGAACCAATTGCGCGCCATCGCAGGAGCGCCGGCACTGCGTAAGCGACTGGATACCGTGTACTGCACGGATCAAGGCAACGATCTGGTCAAAAATCAAGAAGGCTTTGCCGAAGTATCCGCCGACCTCGGAAAGCAGCTTACGTATATTCAGCAAGCCAATTTAGGTGGTTCCGGCGGCTTCTCTCGAGGTATGTACGAAACGGCGAAAGCTGGGAACAGCGATTTCGTGTTGCTGCTGGATGATGACGCCATCAGTGAGCCTGAATCGATTCTTCGTTCCATCCAGTTCTCCGACTATACGATCCGTCCGGTTCTTGTCGGCGGCGGCATGCTTCATCTTGATAATCGCACCATGCTTTATACGCAAGGCGAGAGGATTAATCCGCAGCGAATGTGGATGTATCCGTCCAAGAGCATGGGGTACAATCACGACTTCTCTATGGAACCGCTTCGTGACTCTCCGGATCGTCACCAACGCATCGATGAGGATTTCAACGGCTGGTGGATGTGTTTGATTCCGATTGCCGTGGTCAAGAAAATCGGCCTCTCGATGCCGGTGTTCATCAAGTTCGACGACATCGAATACGGTCTGCGTGCCAAGAAAGCCGGTTTTCCGACGGTCTGTCTGCCAGGTGTGGCCGTGTGGCATCAAGCATGGCACGACAAGGATCCGGCCCGTTCTTGGGAGGAGTATTTCACCGAGCGCAACCGCTGGCTTGCGGCCCTTCTGACATACCCGGACAGGCCTCCTCGCATGCTGGTGGAAACGTTGTACGGCGATGCAAGCCTTGGATTGCGTTTCGTGTATTCGGCCATGGCGTTGCACCACATGGCGTTGAGGGATATTCTTCGTGGGCCGCAGTATCTTGTGGACTGTTTGCCGACGAAGCTTGGCGAAGTGCGAGAATTACGTGCGAAATATCCGGATGCTCAGGCTAAAGATAGTTTTGAAGCGTTCCCAGAGCCTGCTGGTGAAACCGAACCGCCCAAGAACCATCCTTCCACCATGAAAAGCCGGTATAAGGCTGCGGTCGGTTTGATTGCCAAGAGCTTTGTCAAGAACGTCAATCCGGAGAAGGCTGTCCGTCCGGATGCTGCTATTCCGGCACGGGATGCTGCCTGGACCTGGCTTGCTTTTGATCATGTCAACTCGGCCTTAGTCACTACGGCTGATGGCAATGGCGTGGCATGGTTGAAGCGTGACAATAAGCGTTTCCGCAAGAGCATGCTCGAAGGGTATCGTCTTACTCGGCGTATCACCAAGCATTGGAAGCGTTTGGCCGCCCAATATCAGGCTTATGGCATTGCTTCCATGGAAACGTGGGCGCATATCTTTGGGGATAAATAGCCAAGAGTTATTGACATTCACCCTCATATATCGCCATGAGGGTAGTATGAGCATGAACTGCACATAGCTTTTGTGCGATTACTGTTTGTGGAAGGTTGTTTTGTTATGACTGATGCGGTGGAGTATCCCGATCTGGTGGTCGTGGGCGCGGGCCTGTTCGGCCTGACCGTGGCCCAGCAGGCCGTCGAGCATCTGGGCGTGGGGGTCGAGATCATCGACGTGCGCGACCATATCGGCGGCAACGCGTACAGCTACATGGACGAGGAGACCGGCGCGGAGATCCACAAGTACGGCGCGCACCTGTTCCACACGTCCAACAAGAGGGTCTGGGACTACGTGAACCGTTTCACAAGCTTCACGGACTACGTGCACCGCGTGTACGCCACGCACGACGGCGAGGTGTATCCCCTGCCGATCAACCTCGGGACCATCAACCAGTTCTTCCACGCGCACTACACGCCGGCCGAGGCGAAGGCCCTGGTCGAGAGCCAGGCCGGCGAATTGGCGGGCACGGATCCGCAGAACCTCAACGACAAGGGCATTTCGCTGATCGGCCGTCCGCTGTACGAGGCGTTCATCAAGAACTACACGGGCAAGCAGTGGCAGACCGATCCGAAGGACCTGCCCGCGGGCATCATCAACCGCCTGCCGGTGCGCTTCAACTACGACAACCGGTATTTCAGGGACACGTGGGAGGGCCTGCCCACGGACGGGTACACCGCCTGGATGGAGCGCATGATCGACGATCCGCGCATCCACGTGACCCTCAGGACCGACTTCTTCGACGAGTCCCAGCCGTACAACAGGAAGGCGTTGGCCGCGGCGGGCGTGCCGGTGGTGTACACGGGTCCGGTGGACCGCTACTTCGACTACTCGCTCGGCGAGCTGAAGTGGCGCACGGTGGACTTCAGGGAGGTGCGTTACGACGAGGGCGACCATTTCGGATGCCCGGTGATGAACTTCTCCGACCCGGACGTGCCGTACACGCGCGCGATCGAGTTCAAGAACTTCAACCCGGAGCGCAGGGCTTCGCAGAACCCGGACAGGACCGTGGTGTGGGAGGAGTACAGCCGTTTCGCCGAGCGTGGCGACGAGCCGTATTATCCGATCAACACGGAGGCCGACAAGGCGTTGTACGCGAGGTACGAGGAGCTCGCGAAGGCCGAACCGCTCACGGTGTTCGGCGGCCGTTTGGGCACGTACAAGTATTACGACATGCACAACGTGATCGACACCGCGTTGACCGCGTACGAGCAGCAGGTCGAACCACTCCTCAAAAAGTGATTTTCTGCATATGAAAATAGGGCCGCACAGACATTTCCTGTGCGGCCCTATTTTTCCGATTCCTATGGGACCTGTGTGAAATCCAAGTCCTTAAGGTAATTCTTGCCCACGGTCTGGTCATATTGAACCAGTTTGTAATCTTTGAGCAGCTCCTTTGCTTTAGCGCTTAAAGCTGTGACTTTGATGTCGTTGCCATCATGATCCAGGTACGTCGCCTTACCTTGCCCGATACCGCCGTTAGTGCCGATCACACGGCTCATTGCAGGGACTTCTTGTTGCAATTCCGTAAGCATCGCAAGATACGGTGATACCTTAGCGTTCATGTGTTCTGCAGCCAGCGGCATGAAATAGTTGGATGATGTGTACGCGGTGGTTGTGGGATTAACTTTCGTTCCATGGGAAGACGAAGCAGAAGTTGACCAAATGAAATAATCTGTTTCATGCAAAACGGTTTTATTGTTCTTGTTCATATCTGCCGTGTCGTAGATGCCGGGCAGATGATCTCCATAGAAGATAACGGTGATTGGCTTGTCCATTTGGTCGAGCTGATTAAGGAAATCCGCCGTTTCCTGGTCGGTCCAGTTAATTCCTTTAGTGTAGGTATTGATATTCCAGCGTTCCCCATCAGATAAATCTTCTGAAATATTGGCGTCTGAAAACTCGTTATTGTCATAGTAATCGCCATAGGGCATATGGTTCTGCATGGTAACGAGTTGCAAGAACTGCGAGGACTTCGAATCTTGTTGCCTATCGAGCAGGTCAAGAATGCTCTGATACGCTTCGCTGTCACTCACATAAGGCGAACGGTCGATGTAACCGGTATGTTTCAGCGGAATTTTGCTATCAAGCGTGTACAGGTATGAGAAGCCAAACTTCCTGTAGTTGATATTCCTCAGATACATGCTTTGCTGGAACGGATGCACCGCAGTAGAAGCATTTTTCCCATACTTTTTCATCCAAATCTGGTTGAACGAATAAGGATCATTCTGGTTCGGAACCAATTGCTGGTACGGCACAATCAAAGAGTCATTGAAATTCGCAAGATTCAAGCCGGTCAAAGCCTGATATTCGATATTCGCGGTGCCACCGCCGTAACCGGGGGACAGCATGAGTCCTGAAGTGGTCGTGTTCTTGATATTACGGATGTTCGGTATTGGATCGAGACTAAAAGAAACGCCCGGAACGCGAGTGGGGTCGGAGAAAGTTTCAGACAAAATCATGATGACGGTATTGTCCGTAAGCTCACCTGATCGGGTATGATTGATGGCTTGCGCCTCTTGCGCATATTTCTTAGCGAGAGACTGCATGGTTTTTTGACTGTAGTTGTCGGGTTTATCCATGGCCTTGACCTTTGACAGGCTAAGGAATGTGGTGGCCGGATTATTGGCTTGAGCATCACCTATGGCATTCCATAATTGGGGCTCGTAGCCATTATCTTTAGCCCATTTATAGACGTTCGATCCAGGTGTGCCCAGGCCCATGGCGTAAGCGCTCAGCAGTACGACACTGAGGACTGCTGCAAGGACACGGAAAATGTTGCCAATGATGTTTTTGGCGTTTGCAATGGGGTGGCGCCATGAACAATGAATGAAACGTCTACGTCCGTCCAAGACGAAAAGAGCGAAGGCAATAATCGCAAACCAAATTACAAAATTAATCGCCCCATTGACGAATGCTTGACTGGATTTCGGTACGAATGACATGATGCTACCGGTGTCGCCGCCTGAAATGAATGTTAAATCCGCAGGGATGATCGGTTCATTACGCAGTTGTACTTTAATGCTATTGGCGACTCCAAAAGCGGTAAGGGCAACGCCGAAAACAAGAGTGGCGATCCAGAATCGGTTCGTTACAAGAATTAACGCAAGATAGATTAAAGCCAGTCCCATAAAACTGACGAGATAGACGTTTTTCTGTTCAAGCCACATTTGGCTGACAAATCTGGTGACTTGTCCGCCAACGCTTTGAAGGACTTTCGTCGTTTCGTCAATTTCAGTGCCCTTTTCATATTCGGGCTCGGAATACATTCCCCATTGAAGGAAAATGACTTCCGCTGAAGTGAGCAGGAAGAACACGATGGTGTAGAAGGCGTATGAGAACTTCATACGTTTCTTCCAGAGTGCATATACTTTCTTGAAGAATTTGATGATGAGCTGTACGGCTTTGAAGTTAACGAAGGTATGCCATGCAGTTTTTACTGCTGTGACAGCGGTGCGGATGGCGTGGCCGGTGGCGTTGATAGCTTTTGCGACTGCGTGCCCTGTTGCGGATAGCGCTTTTGCTGTGGTGTGTGCTGTTTGCTTACAGACTTTAACAGCCTGCACCAGAGGATGTTTGTCAGTTTGCGTGAGTTGAATTTCAGTAGACGGGGGAACTGAATGGGTACTGTCGTTCGCAGCTTCGTTAATGGCTTCGTCAATGGACTTGTCGTCAGTCGTTTTTGGCAGATGGGGCGCATCGACTTTGGGAATGAAAACGCTTGCGTTATCGGAGATGGCGTGAATTGCTGATTTCTGCGTATACAGCTTTGAACCATGGTGACCTGAAAGGGCGGATAGAGCGCAAGCGTTGCTATCTTCGTCATTCGCAAGAGGGCGATACGTTCCGCCCGTAATCGGCTGCTTAGTAAGTTTTACGTATGAAGGTGCACAAGCGTGACGGTCGGGCGAGAAAATAGGCATCGTCGCATCCTTCAAAAAGATAGTCCCCTTATAATTGGAGGCTCTGTACAATTAAACCGGGTACATTTTAGTGTTCAGCTGTGGACGAACGAGTGTCTAGCGGATGTCTGAAAGGTGGCTGGAAGGTTAACCGGGTGACGGGCAGCAAACAGATGTGTTCAAGGTGGACAACATGTGCGTGCGCAAGTGTTGGGCGTCATTCGCTGGTAGTGCACCAAAAAGCGCTGTCTGCATGAAGCCTTCTACAGCAGTCCCGCCATGTAGATCGGCAGCTTGACCACGTCATTTTCCACGACCAGCGGTTTCGGATGCAGCACGTATCTGGTGCCGACCTTCTTATCGAATTTTGCCTTGAATTTGTCTAACGAGACCGTGCGGTAACGTTTCGATGACTTGACCTCGATGGGGCTGACCCTGTACTTCATTGCCGCGTTCTCGTACGGTTCGACGATGAGGAAGTCGATCTCCATGCGGTTCGACGGGTCGTCGCGATCGCTGCGCGAATAGAAGAACAGCCGGTGCCCGTTGGCCCGGAGAAGCTGTGCGACGACGTTCTCCGCGAGCATGCCCTCGTTGATCTCGATGCGTTCTAGGAGGATGTCCCGGTACAGGTTGCTTCCGGTCTGTTCCGAGTCGGCCAGGGCGAGAGTGGTGAGAAGCCCTGTATCGGCGGCGTAGCATTTGACCGTCGAATGGTCCTCGCTAATGCTCAAGCCCACGCTCGGATCGGTGGAATTGAAACAGTCGTTGGTAATGAACGCATCGGAAAGCCAGAAGAAGGCGTCCTCGTAATCGCGGGTCTTCGCTTCCTTTCCCAGCGATGTGATGTTGAACTTCTTCTCCTTCTTGGAAAGCTGACCCACCAAGTTGTCGAAGATGCGCGTGATGCGTATCCGGTCGCTGCCGCCATGCTTGGAGATGTCCTGCCTGTACAGTCGGAGGATGTTCCGTTTGACGTTGTCGACTTTGCTGAAATCATGGGTCTCGACGTACTTCGACACAGCCTGGGGCATGCCTCCGACCAGCATGTATTCACGGAATAGCCGCATGGCCTTCCTGTGCAGCGAATCGGGGAGCGGCATGCGCTTCTTGAACGAGTCCGCGATGAGCGTGGACAGTGGCTTTTCTCCCAAAGCCCAGAGGAATTCATCGAAATCCATGGGATTCAGGCGGATCGACTCCTCCTCTGATGGAATGAGGATGTCCTTGACGTTCTCGCGGATGGAGACGAGCGAGCCTGTCTCGATGTAGTCGTAACGCCCGTCAGCCACCAGCTGCTTGATGGCCTCGCGGGCCTTCGGATACAGCTGCACCTCGTCGAAAATGATGAGGCTATCCCTCCTGTGCAGTTCCACTCCGTAGAAGGATGATAGGTACATGAAGAACGCGTCGAGGTCGTTGCGCAGGTCGACGAAGTAGCCCAGCACGTCATCGGGGGCTTTTGAGAAGTCGACGAGCATATACGACGCATAGTTCCGTCGTCCGAATTCCTCCGCGATGGTGCTTTTCCCGACGCGCCGTGCGCCCTCGATGAGCAGGGCTGTGCTTCCTTGGGAAGAATCTTTCCAGGAAGCCAGTTTTTCGTACGCTTTTCGTTCGAAAGTCTCCATGTCTCACCGCCGTAAATACACCAAATCAAGGGTAATAACATGCTCAATTATACACCAAATCAAGGATAACTAAGGTGTTGTATGTACACCAAATCAAGGGTCATGTAATGGCGGTTTGCTGATCGGCTTGAATTAGATTTCTGACAGGTGGTCTTATATATGGTAGATTCTGGCGTTTGTCCGGACGTATTTCGCTTATATGTGGCAGCTCGTTTTTTGTGACAGACCGGTTAGAGGGTAATTGTGTACCCTCTAACTGCGGTTTTCCCGGAATGGACTGCCATACATAGGCGAGATGTCTCCGGTCAGCCTTCCAAATCTGCCATATATAAGCTCGATATGTTGAGAAAAAGTTTTATTAGGCGGAAATCGATGGCTGAATCTCGTTGGAGCCTACGATGGTCTCATCTAAAGCAACGGACCGTCAAACAGTTCGTCGTGGGATCCCAAGCGAATGAATCGGATTGTCGACGCTTCCGACCGCTCCGAGTAGATCACCAACACATCCATTTTCCCTTCGGCAAGATGGAATTCCGCATATCCCGAGTAGATTCCTCGTGGGCGATCAAGCATGTGAGGATTATATGATTCCGGAACGCGTCCGTACTCCTCAATGGCTTCGATCACATATTCGAGTTCCGTGACGATTTGAGGTATCCGTCGTGAGATGCGTTTGAAGTCGATCTGAAATTGTTGGTCGAATTTGATGGTAATCATGGCGTTTTGCCTGTTCAGCCGTGATTGTTGTGCAGCCAGGTGATGGCGTCTTGCGCGCTGTTGAAGGTGGCCGCGTCGTCTGGGAGGATACCGCGTTCCTTGGCTTCGGCTTCGAGCATGGCTCGCTTGGTCTGCTCGTTTGGCTCCGCGGCGCGCACGGAAGTGTCAAAAGGCAGGCGTTGCTGATTTACGAGCTGGATGCTTGCCATGGTTACGTAAGTGTTGAAATTCATGCCTATGGCGTCGAGTGTCTGGTTGACTCGAGCTTTCAAATCGTCGTTCATACGAATGGTAATATTGCCCACCTGAATCACCTGCCCTAATTTTGCGTGCAATTAATGTGTATTTTATGTCAAATGCACGCATGTTGCAATTGATAATGGGGATAAGTGTAGTTTCTGACAAAAATGACAACTTGTCGGTTTTCAGAAACTAGTACGTTGAGGTGGGGCGAAACTGTGTGGGAGAATCATGAGTGCTGTTTCATTTCCTCATCGGATAGGTCTAGCTCTAGAAGAACCGTGATCGCATCGGGGAACCGTGCGCTGGTCGGTGCGGATGGTGCGGTTGTGGAAGTGACGTCTTACCGTGCATTTTGGCCGCTAGCTCAACGGTCAGCCTTCCAAATCTGCCATATATAAGCCAGTTTGTGGAATCGCTTTATGGCTATGCAACCCTGCCGGTACTCTGAAATTGTGAGTAGTGATATTTTCAAGCCGCGCAACATCATCGTGACCGGCGGATGTGGGTTTATCGGAGCCAATTTCGTGCGCTATGTGGCACATAGCCATCCTGACGTGCACATAACCGTGCTCGACAAACTGACCTATGCCGGAAATCCGCAAAATATCGCCGGTCTTCCGCAATCGCAAGTCGAACTTGTGCAAGGTGATATTTGCGATGCTGCGTTACTGGAACGTATCGTGCCTGGTCATGACTCGATCGTGCATTTCGCGGCCGAATCGCACAACGACAATTCCATCGCCAATCCTGAACCCTTCATCACAACAAACGTGGAAGGCACGTTCCATTTGCTTGAAGCCGCCCGTAAGCATGACGTGCGATTCCACCACATCAGCACCGACGAAGTGTACGGCGACCTTGCACTCGACGATCCATGCAAATTCACCGAAAGCACGCCGTATAAGCCGTCAAGCCCATACAGTGCGTCGAAAGCGGCATCCGACCAGCTGGTGCGCGCATGGGTTCGCACGTACGGGCTTCGCGCCACGATCTCCAACTGTTCCAACAATTACGGGCCGTACCAGCATGTGGAAAAATTTATTCCGCGGCAGATCACTTCCATCATGGAGGGCGTGCGACCGAAACTTTATGGCACAGGCGAGAACGTGCGCGACTGGATCCATACGGAAGACCACTCTTCTGCGGTGTGGGAGATTCTTACGCGCGGGCGGATCGGCGAAACGTACCTGATTGGCGCAGATGGCGAAATGAGCAATATTGCCGTAATGCGTATGATTCTGCGACTTATGGGATGTGCCGAAGATTCGTTCGACTGGGTGCGTGACCGTCCTGGGCATGATCGACGTTACGCGATCGATTCCAATAAGCTGCGTACCGAACTCGGCTGGCGGCCCGTGCATACCGATTTCGAAGCCGGTTTGCAGGCGACCATCGCTTGGTATGCTGCCAACCGCGCCTGGTGGGAGCCCGCCAAAGCCGCCACCGAAGCCCGCTACCGCGCCCAAGGCCAGTAAGAATTCGGTTCGTGTGGCGCAAGCCGGACAATTGAAGTTCGGTAAGCGGTGATCGAGGAGACGCGTTGCAGGCGAGTCAACCTCGCCGGGGAATGGATGTGTGGTTTGGCGTACATTTTGTTCGCTAGCCTTAGTTGCAGATCCAGGTTTGGTGAAGGATGAAAAACGGCCGCACCTCGAAGGTGCGGCCCCTATTGCGTCTCCTGGTGCGTGGCAACTGATAACTTTTGTCAAATGGAAGGTGTTGTCAAGCCTCTAAGCGACGCGAGGTCGCGCCTGCACAGCATAGATGCGTAATTCATGGGCATATCTCGCTTATGTATGGCAGATTTTGGGGTTTGTACGGAGGCATCTCGCCTATGTATGGCAGTCTGTTTTTGAAACAAGCTAGTTAGGGGGTAATTTTGTACCCTCTAACTGCGGTCTTTCCGGAATGACCTGCCATATATAAGCGAAATGTCTCCGGGCGACCTGTCGAATCTGCCATATATAAGCCCGATGTGGTGCGAAAATGCTTGTAATGGGGGCGAAGTTGCAGACTTGGATGACTTTGGTCCCGTTAAACGTAGGGTTTGGCGCTGACGTCGGCGCTAACCGTCGGGGCGGCTTACCTGACTTACTCGGCGGACTCGAGTCTGAGTTCTTGGCTGGCGACCACCGACTTGGCGGCCGCGTCGAGTTCGTTGGTGATGTTGCGCAGGTTGTCGGCGTATTTGCGAATGTCGTCCGTCGCTTTGGTGAAGTCGCTGGCATTGCCGCTTGCGGGGCATGCTGGCGCGCTTTCCACGGCTTTGGCCAGTGTGATCGCATCCTTCAGGGTTTCGAGCGTGGTGCCGTCCGCCACGTCATTCACGGTGAGTTTCGCTGCTTCTTCAGCTTCTTGTTGCGCTTCTTCAAAGCTCTCCTGATGCGTGGCGAGCGCCTTCGCATTCAACGCGCAGGTGTCGCTGGCGGCTTGTGTCATTTCGCGCTTGTTGGAGACTGCGATGATGGCGACGGCTGCGAGCGCGATGGCAGCTACTGCGATCATGGCGATGATGGCGATGGTCTTGCGCTGTTTCACATTGTTTTTCTGCATGGTTGGCTGCATGGTGGTTCCTCTCTTCTCGTGTGGCTCTCATTTCAGACAAAACGTTGCGAGTATACAAAAAACACTTCCGAGAAACGATTTACCGCTGGAAATAGTGCGGATTATTTTGCTGTGAAAGGAATTTGTTTGTGATTGCGATGCTGGGCGCGTCAGGATCGCATGGCATTTATGCTGGAGGGAGAAACGTTTTAAGGGGGTTTGATGGCGTATCGTGCGACACTGAAGGATGTGGCCGCTGCCGCGGGGGTGTCTGTGACGACGGTTTCGCTGGTGTTGAATAATCGACCGGCTCGCGTGTCCGAGGAGAAGCGCAAGGCCATTGCCGACGCGGCAAAGAAACTGAATTACGTGCCGAATCAGAGCGCGCGAAGCTTGGTGACCAAGCAGTCCCAGCTGGTTGCGCTGATCGTGCCTGATATTGAGAACTTGTTTTTCGCGGCGCTTGCCAAGTGCGTGGAGGATGAGTGCGCCGCGCAGGGGTATTCGCTGATTGTGGCCAATTCCGATGATTCGCGTGCTGCGGAGCATGAGTTGTTGCAGCGCCTTCCGGCTCGTGGGGTGGACGGTGTGATGCTGATTCCGGCGCGCGAGTCCTGCGCTGGCGATGCTGCTGAGCGGTTGCGTGAGGATGTGGCGCTTGTGTCGTGCCCTGTGGTGTTGATTGATCGTTTGACGCAGTGCGGTTGGTGCGATGCCGTTGGTTTTGACAATTATCTTGGCGGTCGTTTGGCTGCCCGTTATCTGTTGGAGGGTGGTCATACTCGTATTGGCATTGTGACTGGCGATACTGCGGAGTCGAGTGCTGCGGAGCGTCGTCGTGGGTTTGTGGATGCCGTCGAGCAGGCGGGGGAGTGTTTCGATTCGTCGCTATGCGTTGAGGGGGATTACCGTTTCGGTAGTGGCTATCATGCTGCGGATCAGATTATTGATGGCGGTGCGACGGCCGTGTTCTGCTGCAACGATGTGATGGCGCTTGGTTTCCGTCAGCGTATGGCGGAACGTGGGTTGCGCGTTACTGAGGATATGCAGGTGATTGGTTACGACAATATTCTCAAACGATTCGGTCTTGGTTGGCGTATGACCACCGTTGAGCAGAGCGTGGCTGATTTGGCCGCCGCCTGTTGGGGTATGTTGCGTAAGCGGATTGATGTTGCGGTTCGTGCCAAGTCCGGTACGGAATCAGGGGATGTCCGTCCGTGGCTTTCCGATCCGCAGGTTGAAGTGCTTACGCCGAAACTGGTGCAGGCCGCCTGCGCGTAGGATTGAGGATTTTTAGATACCTGCGGATCATGATGAGACGGGTGGCGCTGATAAATCTTGATTAAAGTGTCGTCGGAGTTTCTTATACGGTTAAATTGCTGGAAATAAAAGCAACACGCCGTATGGTAGTGCCGAATTTGCGTTCCTGATAAAACGCTTTATCATAAATCTTGTCAACACACAACATAAATGAGAAAGTGTTCGATACATAACTGACGACGCACCCGTATGGTGGCGGACCGTCGTCAGGCCCGTCAAAGAGGAAAGGCACACACATGAAAAAGATGATTCTTGATCTTGATACCGGCGTTGATGACGCGCTTGCCATTTCGTATGCTCTGGGAAGCCCGGAAGTCGAGCTGATCGGCATCACCGGCACCTACGGCAACGTGCTCGTCGAGCAGGGTGTGCGCAACGCACTGGCCGTGACCGACCTGCTCGGCCACCCGGAAGTCAAGGTGTATCAGGGTTTGCCGCACTCCAGCACCACCGACCATTTCGAAGTACTGCCAATCTCCGCGTTCATCCACGGCGACAACGGCATCGGCGACGTGGAAATCCCTGATTCCAACCGCTCCGTCGAAACCGAATCCGCGGTAGACTTCATCATCGACGCAGTGAAGACCTATGGCAAGGATCTCGTCTACGTGCCGACCGGCCCGATGACCAACATCGAAGCCGCACTGAAGAAGGCTCCGGAAATCAAAGACGAAATCGGCCAGATCGTGCTCATGGGTGGCGCACTGACCGTGCCCGGTAACTGCAACGCCTGCATGGAAGCCAACATTTCGCAGGATCCGGAAGCCGCCGACTACCTGTTCCGTTCCGGCGCTCCGACCACTATGATCGGCCTCGACGTGACCCTGCAGACCCTGCTCACCTACAAGGAAACTCAGCAGTGGCGCGATCTCGGCACCAAGGCCGGCAAGTTCCTGGCCGACATGACCGACTTCTACATCAAGGCCTACGAGACTACGTCCCCGCACTTGGGCGGCTGCGGTCTGCATGATCCGCTCGCCGTCGGCGTGGCGGTGGACCCGACCCTCGTCACCACCCTTGACATCAACATGAAGGTCGATGTGGACGGCCCGACCCGCGGACGCACCATCGGCGACGAAACCCGCCTCAACGACCCGGTCAAGACCATGAAGGTCGCCGTCGGCGTGGACGTGCCGAGGTTCCTCAACGAATTCATGACCCGCATCTCCGGCCTCGCCGCAAAAGCGCAGTGAACGACGGCTCGCGCGGAAAACGTTCCACGGAGCGTTTCCCGCGCAACCCTCACCACGGAATCACCATCGAAATAATCGCAACACAACATCACAAAAACCAAGCGAAGAAGCGAAAGAAGAACTGACATGTCTACCAGCAACGCAGCCGCAACGGCAGTCAACACCGCACCATCGCAAGCCCCCGTCGACCCGTTCGACGATCCGGTGACCAGCAACAAGATGGCCGTCCGCGCCCTTATTCCGCTGCTGATCACCTTCGTGCTCGGCACCCTGTGCCTGCAGGGATTCAACCTCGTGTTCCAGCAGGTCGGCGCCGACGTCGGCGCGCCGGCGCAGGCGTCCCTCATCACCGCGTTCCCCAGCATCGTGCTCGGCATCGTGTGCTTCATCTATGGATCCCTCGGTGACTTCGTCTCCCTGAAGAAGCTCGTCACCTTCGGCCTCGTGACCCTGTTCATCGGCTCCATCTTCGGTTTCGTGGCCAACTATTTCTTCGCCGCGAACCTGTGGACCGTGATCATCGCTCGAGTGCTGCAGACCGCAGGCGAGCAGGTGGCAGGCTCCGCCTTCCTGGTGGTGGCCACCAAATACCTGCGCAACGACCTGAAGGTCATCTTCTTCGGCCTGTTCACCGCCGCATACCAGCTGTCCGCTTCCATCGGCGTGTTCGCGGCCGGCATGCTCAGCTCCATCGCATGGCAGTTCCTGTTCCTGATCCCGTCCGTCACCATCCTGTTCCTGCCGATCCTGCTCAAGACCCTCCCGTCCAAGAGCGGCAACGGCCAGAAGGTCGACGCGTTCGGCTTCGTGATCTTCGGCTTCGCCACCGCGTTCCTGACCCTGTTCTTCTCCTACATGTCCTGGTGGATGCTCGTGGTCTCCCTGCTGCTGTTCGTGGCATTCGCCTTCTACATCAACAAGGCCTCCAACCCGTTCATCACCCCGGCGTTCTTCAAGAACACCCGTTGGCTGCGCGCCATCTGTCTGATCCTCGTGTTCTACTTCGTGAACTACGCACTGAGCCCGATCTTCAATGCCATTGGTACCAACATCTACGGCATGACCACCACCCAGGTTTCCCTGCACATCGTGTGGGCCTTCGTGGTCGCCGCTGTGGTGGGCACCTGCTCCGGCATGATCATCCGCAAGATCGGCATCAAGGCCGGCATCGTGACCGCAGGCACCCTCATGTTCCTGGGATGGACCGGCGCGGCATTCTGCGTGAACTCCGGTTTTGTGGTGCTGACCCTGTGCGCATGCGTGTTCTACGCGGGCTGTGGCCTTATGTACTCTCCAGTCGTTTCCACCGTGCTCGGCACCATTGAGAAGGACGAATCTGGTCGTGGCGTCGGCATGAACGATCTGGCTATGAACGTATCTCCGTCCATCGGCATTGCCATCATCGGCAGCCTGCTCGGCTCCAACGCCCTCGCAGGCAGTTCCGTCACCGGTGCTACCGGTGACGCCGCCAACTATTCCAACCTGCTGCTGATCGCCGCCGGTACCGCACTGCTTGGTCTGATCGTGTTCTTCGTCTTCAAGAAAAAGATCTACGAAGGCAACCATGCGTTGGAAACCGAGGAATCGGCTAAATAATCGCACATAACATCCTCAATATAAACAATGGAGATTTGCGATAATTGCGAATACTGAAAAACAATATTCCGCAAATCTCCTTTTTATTTAATTAATGTAAGGAAGTCAAAGATGAGTGCGACTGAAGTTCTCTCTGCATTGGACCGCATCCACGGCACAGTGTCCGTAATCGGCTCGATGAATGCGGATTACACCGTCACCGCACAGCGTCTGCCCGGGCCGGGCGAGACCATCGCCGGCGGCCCGCTGCAGCTGCTGCCAGGCGGCAAATCCGGCAACCAGGCCGCGGCGGCCGCACGCATCGGCGCCACCGTGCAGATGTTCGGCGCGGTCGGCTCCGACAACAACGCCGACTTCCTGCTCGGAGCGCTCGGCGAAGCGGGCGTCAACACCACGCACGTGCGCCGCGTGCTCGGCCCGTCCGGCACCACCGTCATCACCGTGGACGCGCACGGCGAGAACACCATCGTGTACTCGCCCGGCTCCAACGCGCAGGTGACCGTCGACTACGTCGAATCCGTGCGTGACGCGCTGACCCACTCCACAGTGCTCGGCCTGTGCCTGGAAAGCCCCATCGAAACCGTCACCGCGGCCGCACGCATGTGCCACGAGGCGGGCGTGAAGGTGCTGCTCAACGACTCGCCGTTCACCCCGTCCCTGCCGGTGGAGCTGGTCGAGGCCTCCGACATCCTGCTCGTCAACGAGCATGAGATGGCGCAGCTGCTCGGCATCGCGGAACCGGAGGATGATGATTGGGACGCGTTCGACTGGCGTCACGCGTTCGATAAGTTGCGCGGATTCGGGTTTGAACAGGCGATTGTGACGCTCGGCGGCGACGGCTCCGTAGTGCTTGATGGCACGGCGGACGATCCGGAGCATCGCATCCAGCGCATCGCTCCGGTGCGGGTCAAGGCAGTAGACACCACCGGTTGCGGCGATTCGTTCATGGGTACCGTGCTGGCCGGCCTGGCCTCCGGCATGACGTTGTCGCAGTCCGCGGAACTCGCCTCGTATGTGTCGGCCTACGCGGCCACTGGATATGGCGCGCAGGCATCCTACGGCACCGCGGCGCAGATTCGTGAGGCCTTCGCCGACGCCGAGTAGACGGAACGGGGAGGCGCTTCCACAGAAGCCGCGTGGCGTGGGCACCCACGTTGTTATATTGGAGTTTGGCTTAATTTCACGCACCGAACAATTGGGAAGGCAAGCATGTCGGCGATTCTCGAAGGCACTCCGGATAAGAAACTGGCTCTGGTGACGGGTCGCGCGTACCCCGAGCAGGCTCAGGAAACCGCAAAATACCTGGGAACCGACGTACTTGAGACCACCGCATACGATTTCGCCAACGGCGAGATGTACGTGCGCTACACCGAGCCCGTCCGTGGCGCCGACGCCTTCGTGATGCAGGCCCACACCGAGCCGATCAACAAGTGGATCATGGAGCAGCTCATCATGGTGGACGCCATGAAGCGCGCCTCCGCACGTTCCATCACCGTGGTCGCGCCGTTCCTCGGCTACTCCCGCCAGGACAAGAAGCATCAGGGCCGCGAGCCCATCACCGCACGCCTCATGTTCGACCTGTTCCGTTCCGCCGGCGCTGACCGCATCATGACGGTCGACCTGCACGCAGCCCAGGAGCAGGGCTTCTTCGACGGCCCGGTCGACCATCTGACCGCCATGCCGATCCTGCTTGACTACGTGCGCAACAGCATGCCGCTGGAGAACACCACCATCGTGTCCCCGGACGCCGGCCGCATCAAGGTTTCCGAACAGTGGGCCGCCAAGCTCGGCGGACTGCCGCTCGCCTTCATCCACAAGACCCGTGACACCACGCGCCCGAACCATGCCGAGGCACACGGCATCATCGGTGACGTGAAGGGACGCGACTGCGTGGTCGTCGACGACATGATCGACACCGCCGGCACCATCTGCGAGGCCGTGCGCACGCTGAACAACGCCGGCGCGAAGTCCGTGACGCTTGTCGCCACCCATGGCCTGCTGTCCGGCCCGGCCGTGGAACGCCTGAAGAACTGCGGCGCACGCGAAATCGTGCTCACCGACACCGTTCCGGTGCCCGAAGAGAAGCGCCTGCCGAACATGACCGTCCTGTCCGTGGCCCCGCTGCTGGCCGCCGGCATCCGCTCCGTGTTCGAATCCGGCTCCGTTTCGACGCTGCTCAACGGCCTGCCCGAAGACATGCGCCCGCGCAACATCTACGCCTGATATTTCGCGCGATTGCCATACGGCTCTCGCGATATTTCAGGATTTATTACGATTCTTTGCGATTAAGCCCCGCTTGCGAGCGGGGCTTTTTGCTTGCCTCCGCACGTGATTTCGCGCCCGGCAGACGCCGTTTCGATACGTCGCGGCGTCGGGGTAGCCTGTACAAGTTGCCATCAATCGTATCCATATGTTCATTGCGACTTATCGATGCCTGAAGGCAGCACGCATACACACTCCTGCCATGGAAGGTCCATGGCCGATAGTCCGAAGGAGGTGGGTGATGTCTGCGCATAAGTACGAACTGATGTTCATTGCTGATCCTGAGCTGGATGAGCGCGGTCTGAAGAAGCTGACCGAGCAGTATCTGGAAACTGTCACCAAGGAAGGCGGTGCCGTCGAGAACATCGACATCTGGGGCCGTCGCAAGCTTGCCTACGAAATCGCCGGCAAGACCGAAGGTAACTACGTCGTGGTCAACTACTCCGCTGAGCCGGCCACCAGCGACGAACTCGATCGTCTGCTGAACCTGAACGAATCCGTCATCCGTACGAAGATTCTTCGCAAGTAAGTAAACCAAGCTTTCTAAGCTGCAAAGTAAGTAGGTAACGACATGGCAGGTGAAACTGTAATCACCGTGGTGGGCAACCTCACGGCCGATCCGGAAATTCGTACCATTGGCAGCGGCGCCGCCGTCGCCAGCTTTACGATCGCCTCCACTCCGCGCACCTGGAACCGTAACTCGAACCAGTTCGAAGACGGTCAGGCCCTGTTCCTGCGCTGCTCCGCGTGGCGCGACATGGCCGAACATTGCGCGCAGAGTCTGTCCAAGGGCATGCGCGTCATCGCGCAAGGCCGTCTGCAGCAGCGTTCCTACCAGGCGCAGGACGGTTCCCAGCGAACCGTCATCGAGATGCAGGTCGACGAAATCGGCCCGTCCCTGCGCTACGCGACCGCCCAGGTGACCCGTCAAAGCTCGTCCGGCAACGGAGGCTTCAGCGGCAATCGCGGCGGCTACAACAACGCCAACAACAACGGCGGTTTCGGCGGCAACAACGGCGGATATCAGGGCGGCTCCAGCTATGCTGGCGGCGCCGGATATCAGGGTGGAGCCTCCGCTCCGGTCAACGCCGCTCCCGCACAGTCCGCTCCGGCCTCGGACCCGTGGTCAAGCTCGGATAACTCCGGCTCGTCCTTCGGTTCCTTCGGCGCGTCCCAGTCCTTCGGAGGTTCCTCCGAATTCGGCGGCGACAGCGACGAACCGGAATTCTGACGGACCGAAACCGTCCGCAACATAGGCGAACAGCGAAACAAGCAGCTTAATCGCAGTATTTCCAGATTTTAAGGAGAACATCAAGATGTCACGCAAGAGGCCGCAGCCGCCGGTCAAGCCGTTTAAGAAGAAGCCGAATCCACTGAAGGCCGCCAAGGTCACCGAGATCGATTACAAGGACGTCGCCCTGCTGCGTAAGTTCATCTCCGATCGCGGCAAGATTCGTTCCCGTCGTATCACCGGTGTCACCGTGCAGGAGCAGCGCGAGATCTCCAAGGCTATCAAGAACGCCCGCGAGATGGCCCTGCTGCCGTACGCCACGTCCGGCCGCTGATCTTAGAGAGGTTTGAACAATGGCTGAAACTAAGGTTATTCTCACCAAGTCCGTCAACCACCTGGGTCACCCGGGTGACGTCGTGGCCGTCAAGTCCGGCTACGCCCGCAACTACCTGTTCCCGCAGGGCCTGGCTTTCGCTTGGTCCAAGGGTGCCGCCGCCCAGATCGAGGCCATGAAGCGCGCTCGTCTGGCCAAGGCCGTCGCCACCCGCGAAGAGGCTGTTGCCGCCAAGGAAATCATCGAGGGTTCCACCGTCGAAATCGCTGCCAAGGTCTCCGAGTCCGGCAAGCTGTTCGGCGGCATCTCCGCAGAGAAGATCGCCATCGCGCTCTCCTCCAAGGTTGAGGTCAACCCGAAGAACATCACCGTTGAGCCGATCAAGACCACCGGTGACTTCCCGGCAACCGTCGCCCTGCACCCGGAAATCACCGCCAACTTCTTCGTGAAGGTCGTCGCTGAGTGATTTCGCCCCATTCACCGCTCGACGTCCTTACGGACCGGCGGTGAATGACTTCAGGCTGAAACACGTCTGAGCTTAAGCATCGAAAATCCCCCGTACCGATTGGTGCGGGGGATTTTCCTATATCCGCTCTTTAGCCGGCATCAGTCCTCATCGTCAATCGTGACGCTGAGCTTGCCATCCCTGATGCTGAAGCTGCCGTTGACGGTGAAGTGGGTGCTGTCGTCCTGAGACTCCCACGAATCGTCGAAATTCTTCTCTTCATACGTGCACTTCGCCTTGCCCTGCCGGGTGGAGAACGTGCCGTAATCGAGATCGATGTCGGACAGCTTCGGATAGACGCTGATGGACCACGCGAAGTTGCGGTAGTAGTCCTCGTCGTACAGGTCGAAGCCGAACGGGCAGCCTTCCGGCGCGTAGTCGGTGGACTTCGCGCATTCGTCCAGCTTGGCGTTCACGGCCTTGCTCAAGTCCTCCTTAAGCTTGGCCGTAGGCATGATCTTGAGATCGGCGGCATCGGAGTCCGCGTTCGTGCGCACCATGGTGATGCCGCTGGTGACATACCCCGACTTGCCGATCGACACCTTGTACGAACCCGGGTAGACGCGCAGCGTCCACGTGCCGCTGTCCGACTTCTCCGCATTCTTCGCGGTCACGTCAACACCGTTGACGGACAACGATTCCACGGCATTGGGCACCGACACGGTGATGGTCTTGAGCAGTGGGCTCGAGATCTTCCAATTCGGGAACAGCAGGAACTTCGACCCGTCCTTGTTGATGGTGAGCGAATCGTTGACGTTCTTGCCGTTCAGCGAATACGTCACGTTGACCTTGGCCACGCCTTCGACGGTTTTGACACTATCGATATGCGGGTTGGCGATCGTGGCGTTGTCGGCCTTCGCTACGGTGTCGGACAGCAGCTTGAGCTGGTCCTTGTCCACCTGCGGATCGGCGATGTCATTGGCCTTGTCATACTTGCCGTCGGCAATCGCCGTCAGATAGCTTTGCGCCACGGATTTCGCGCTGAAGACGGTCGAGTTGAGCACACCGTAGACAATGCCCAACACAATCAGGGCACCGATTACGATGCCGCTGATAAGGATCGTCTTCTTAGTTTTTGGGTCGAGCGGTTGACCTGCCCCCGGAGCTGCGACCGGCATAGAAGCCGCGCCTGCTGGCGATTGCGGCAGCGGCACCGCACCCGTTGCCGTGTTGCCCGTTGTCGTATTGGGCATGGACGTCGGGGCGACCGGTTGTGGAACGGCCTGTGAAACAGGCGTTGCGGTAGGAGCGGTAGGAGCGGTAGGCGCGGGCATCGGCGCAGCCGGCGTCGCGGGCTGGGGGACCGATGCGGCCGGAGCTGCCGGAGTAGTTGGATTGGCCGGCTGTGCGGCAGCCGAAGCCGTCGGCATGGTCGCTGTTGCGGTCGTGCCGACGGCCGTGGCAGAGGTCTTCTTCATGCCGTAGGACGGATCGCAGGACTTGACGTAATCGACCACGTTCTGCGGGGTCTGCTGCACGGTGCCGCCGACGACGATCCGCCACATGCCCGGCAGGGACGCCACCAGCGTCGGACCGAACGTCATCGCGGCCACCTCGATCAGGAACGCCCAGATACCGGCGACAAGGAAATACCACATCGGAGCCGTCATCGACATGCTGGACGAGGCGTATCCCGCCGCGAAATAAGTGAACAGGAACTCCGCGGCCAGCCAGAACGTCATCGCGGCCACCGGAGCCTTCCACGTATGCTGCCAGCCCGCGTAATACGGGTCGTACATATTGCGCGCGATCTCACGCAGCGCGATATAGAACGTGGCAAGCAGGAACAGCACGAAGCAGATCCACAGAATCCAGCCATACTGGCTGAGGGAGGACACGTTGAACAACGTGATCGTATGGACGCTGTAGCTGGACGTCGAGAAGGCGATGCCGCCGAACGAGGACAGCGAAATCAGCATAAGCGGCAGAGCCGGGAACAGCAGCGGAACCAGCAGCAGACCGCCTGCGCCGAGATGGTTCGCGGCGGACATGGCGATCGTCGCCACCAGGCCAAGCACCAGGAACAGCACTCCGTAGATCGCAAACGATTCGACCAGCGTGCGCACGAAGCCACGAGCGCGGTGCGCCCAACGCCAAGCGGCGGAGAAGACGTTACCCGAATCGCCCGCATACTGTGCCAACGCGTAGCCGGCCAGCGCACCGGCCGCCGACAGCAGGAACGCCATGCAGAACGTGCGGAAGGACACGCCGGAAAGCGACGCGGAAGCGGAATAGTCGCTGTAGGAACCACCCACCGTCACCGGGAAGATGGCGGCGAAGACCAGCAGCACCAGGCCGGACAGCACGCCGACGATCAGCGAGCTGATGACGCCCGTCCACTTGAAACGAAGCGCGAACCTGCGTGCCAGCATGTATGCGCCGAACGCGGCGCCGATCGCCAATGCCACGCCGGGCAGTCCGACCGGCAGCGTCACGCTGACGTGCGAGGCGTCAATGCCGAGATTGCTCAGCGAGAAGCCCTGGGAGCTGGTTTTGAGATTCAGCGAACCGCCAACGCCGAGCGTCATCACGGTGAAGAGAATCTGGAAGAAATTCGGGCCGGAGCCGGACACACCGTTGTTGCCCAGGAAGGAGGCGGTGTCGGAAAAGCCCGGAATGCCGGCAAGCCCGTTGCTGGCCGCGGCATTGCCCATGAAGAAGACGATCGATGCGAGCAGCGCGAACACCACGCTCGCGCCGAGACCGATGCCGAGGCTGGCGCCCATGGTCTTCATGGACTGCGGTGTGGTCAGCGCGGTGATGGTGGGATCGGCCGCCGGACGGGCGATTTGCTGGGTCAGCTGGCTTGGCTGCGGCGCTGCTGCCGGCTGCGGGGCCGGGGATGGCGCATACTGGAACTGCTGCGTCGGCGCGGCCTGTGGTGCCACCGTTTGCGTTGCCTGCGCCTGAGCGGTCGGCTGTGCTTGCGCCGCCGGTTGCGGTGTGGTGGGCTGCGGGACGGTGGTTTGCGGAGCTGCCGGTGCGGCGCTATTGGGCAGCGGAACGGCAGCGGTCGGCATC
Organism: uncultured Bifidobacterium sp.; assembly: GCF_959020155.1. Classification (GTDB taxonomy): domain Bacteria; phylum Actinomycetota; class Actinomycetes; order Actinomycetales; family Bifidobacteriaceae; genus Bifidobacterium. The sequence continues at coordinate 104,163 of NZ_CAUERC010000002.1, read as the reverse complement.
TGCGGGGCCGGTGCCATGTGCGGCGCGGAAGACAGCATGGTGCCGTCATCGGATTCCGGCGCGGCCGGCGCTTGCGGTGCCGCCGCGGTCGTTTGGGTGAGCGGTGAGCCGCACGAGGCGCAGAATTTAGCGCCTTCGATGGTCGGCTGACCGCAATTTGGGCATGCCATAGGTAAGCCTTTCTCCTTCTTGATGCGCGTCATATACTCCTGTGACGCGCCATGGGCCTTATTATAAAGGGCCTCTGGCGCGCCGACGGGCTCGACGATGATGCGTGCTATTCGGCTCGCCGCGGTGGAAATGTGTGATGGAAAAGTTCGTGCCGTTGACTGTCGGAGTGGTTGCATTGAGGCAGAATGTGAAGAAAATGTGATTACTTGGATTTTATGGCGCCATCACGCCGCATTTTTCGTCGTATGGCGCGATGTGCACCATAGATGGCGATTTGCTGAAAACGTTGGAAAATAGCGGTTTTATGATTGCGACACGCCGAGGGTTGCGTTCTTTCCGATTCTGAGTATATTTACTCCATGTGCTCAGCGAGAACAAAAACCTCGCCAAGACCAACGCCCCTTTAGCTCAGTTGGTTAGAGCAGCTGACTCTTAATCAGCGTGTCCAGGGTTCGAATCCCTGAGGGGGCACAGACAAGACCCAAGCCAATGGCTTGGGTCTTTTTCGTATTTCGGACATGTGTCCACCCAAAGCCGCGTTACTTCCTCCGTACGGAGTAAGGTAGTGCGCTGTTGTCCGCCCAGAGCGGAATCGCAATTCATCTCGAATCGCACGAATCGTAAGAATCGTTAGAGAAGAAGCAATAGAGGAAACTGCAGTGGAATACACACTCTTCACCAAGCTTGCCGCGGAATTCGTCGGCACCGCCGTGCTGATGGTCTTCGGCAACGGCGCTGTCGCCAACGCGGAACTGAAAAACACCAAGGGCTACCATGCCGGCTGGCTGAACATCGCCATGGGCTACGGCTTCGGCGTCATGTTCCCGGTCCTGATGTTCGGCGGCGTCTCCGGCGCCCACATCAACCCGGCCATGACCCTCGCGCAGGCCGTCAACGGCATGTTCCCGTGGAACGAGGTCCTGCCGTACATCATCGCCCAGCTGCTCGGCGCAGTGGCGGGCCAGCTCATCGTGTACGTCACCTACCTGCCGCACTACAAGGACACCGACGATGCCGAAGCCATCCTCGGCACCTTCTGCACCACCGACGCGCACAACGACCGCGTGAACTACTTCCTCAACGAGTTCTTCGGCACCTTCATGCTGGTGCTCGGCGCCCTGTGCTGCCTGTCCCTGCCGTGGGGCAAGGCGAACCCGGCCGCCGCATCCATCGTCGTCGGCTTCATCGTGTGGGGCCTCGTGACCTCCATGGGCGGCCCGACCGGCCCTGGTCTGAACCCTGCCCGCGACCTCATGCCGCGCCTCCTGCACGCCATCCTGCCGATTCCGAACAAGGGCGATTCCCGCTGGGGCGAGGCCTGGATTCCGGTCGTGGCCCCGATCGCAGGCGCTATCGTCGGCGCGTTCCTGTTCAAGGTGCTGTTCGCCTGAGCATTACTTTGACGATTGCCGGCATTCGTCTGGCATGCTGGTAAGGCCCGTGATTCCCTCCGGAATCGCGGGCCTTACGCATAGGTGGTATGCATGGCGGTCGGCGGCTTCGGCATGTTGACTGAGACTGGTACTGTTGCCGAAGAGAGAAACATCACCATATCGGGAGGCTGGATTGAAGCGGATTCGTCGTATCATACGTGCGCTCGATCCGAAAGCCGACGCCACAATGGGCCAACGGGAACGGCTTGAGGCGTTTCGCATCCGCAGGGCCGCCGTGCTGGTGCTCGTGCTGTTCCTGCTGATCGCATCGATGACGTCCTGCAGCGTGCACGCACTACTGGTCCGCATGACGCCGAACACGCAGACGACGGCACAAGCCACGCATTCGACGTCGGCCAAGAAGCCAGCCAAGAAAACAGCCAAAACCAATCAGCATAAGACGGCCAAAAAAACCAAACCGGAAACCAAACAATCGCAGGAAGAGCAGGCCGTCGCCAAAGCGGTGAGCGCGCAATCGGCGGCACTGGGCGACGACGAGAAAACCGCGATTCTGAACAAAGCGCAGGAAACCGCGCAAAACAGCGGCAAACCGGTGACGCAATACCATTACTGCATCGCAGCCAAAGGAAACGTCGGTTCGGCCGACGAATTCGGCAACGCGGCGTTCCGCATCCTCAACGACGAACACGGATGGCCACGCGCCGGAGCCATATTCGACCAATCCACGGACGGCAACTGCGATTTCAATCTCGTGCTGTCCCAAGCGTCGGGAATGACGTCGTTCTCGCCATCATGCTCGGTGGAATACAGCTGCAGGGTCGACAACAACGTGATCGTCAACGACGACCGTTGGAACGGCGGCACGCAACAATGGCTCGCCGCCGGCGGCAACCTGGCGCGATACCGCACGATGGTGATCAACCATGAGGTCGGACACCGGCTGGGGCACATCGACAACGAAACGACCTGCGCCGGCGAAGGCCAGTTGGCGCCGCTGATGCAGGAGCAATCCATGCATTTGGACGGCTGCAAGGTCAACGAATATCCGCTTGACTCGGAGCTGTGGATCGGCTGAACGTCGACTGCTTCCCGTTATTTTCTGCTGTTTTCTGCTGTTTTCCGGACTGACCGGGTCGTCTCGGCAATTCGGCGAGACCCGGCCAGCCGTTGTCACAGGCCGAAATACGCGTCGAAATCGTCTTGGCTGATACTGCGGTCGGCCGTATCGGCCCGTACCTTACCCCAATCGAACTCCTGCAACGCCTCGACGGCGCTCATCGGCTGCGGACTGGTATGCGCGGAATCGCCCTGCAAACCAAGCAGCCACGCACAATAGCCGACAACCTGTTCCGCGGTGACGCCATGCGCGCGCAGCGCCCCCATATCCAAAGAGCGCTCGCGTTTGGCGAGCCTGCGGCCGGCCGCGTTGTCGATAAGCGGCAGATGCGCATACCGTGGGTTTTCGGGGTTATATGGGGTGTATTGCGATTGTGGTGCGTGCTGCGATGGTGCAGAAGCCTGCGTTTTCGCCTTGCGGAATCCCGCCTTGATAAGCGCTCGGCGAATGGCGATTTGCAGGGCGTTCGACCGGAGCAGGTCGCGGCCGCGCACGATGTCGTCGACGCCCATGTCAAGATCGTCCACGACCACCACCAGCTGGTAGGAGAACAGGCCGTCGGCGCGGCGCACGATGGTGTCGCCGACGTCGTGCGCCAGATTGAATTCCTGATGGCCGAACACTGCGTCATCGAATTGGACGGTTGCGTGCGGGTTTGTGTCGGCGGGCATGGCGATGCGCAGCGAATGGCGGTCGCCGTTGGCCAGCCGCTGCCGGACGGTATCCGGATTGCTGGCGATAAGCCGGCGGCACGTGCCGGGATACACCATGAAACGGTCGCCTTCCTGCGGTGCGGAGGCTGCGCGGATGTCGGCGCGCGAGCAGAAGCAAGGGTAAATCAGCGGGGTTGTGCCAGCGATTGCGTTGTTGGCTGCGCTGCCGACTGCGGGGGTGTGGTTGTTGCGCTCGTCAAACGGCGAATCGTATGCGTCGTCAATCGTCAGGTTTTCCAAGCAATGCAGCGCCTCACGGTACAGGTCGTGCCGAGCGGATTGGAACACCGGATCGCCGTCCCAATCCAAGCTAAGCCAATGCAGATCGTCCATCATCAGTTCGGCCGCGCCGGGCACCACGCGCGGTTCGTCGATGTCTTCGATGCGCAGCAGCATGCCGTCGCCGCGGCTGCGCGCGGACAGCCATGCTCCGAGCATCGCATAGATGTTGCCGATGTGCATGCGGCCTGATGGGGTGGGGGCGAAACGACCTGGCACGGGGTTCCTTCCTGTCGTTGGCGGGCGGTTCGGTGTTGCCGATGCGGAGACCGGTTGCGCCGATGCTTGCAACTGTACCTGCATCGGCGGCCGGAACGGCGGGTTTCGTGGGACGCGATTGTGGAATGCGTTGCTGGACGTGCCGTGACGTGCCATGCCGAGGTTGCAGCGTGCTCCGAAAACGTGCCGTCGCTGTGAGATATCTCACAGTGTGAGAAGGATATTTAGCGCATGGTGATACGGGCCGCGCGTTTCGTTTGGGGTGTGCGTAAGGTGGTGTGCGTCATCCGGTATTCTGGGTGGTGATTTCGGCAATTCGGTCTATGCGTTATCGGTATGGCCGGTCAAAAGGGGATTTACAAGGGGCGAATATGACGAAGCGACAGTTCAGCAGAGCGGAAATCGAATACCTGCGTACATTGCCGTCGATCGACGCGGTGACGGACAGCAGAATCACGTATGCGAGGGAATTCCAAATCGACTGCATGAGGCGGTATCTGCAGGGGGAGAAGCCAACTGCGATCTTCATTTCCGCGGGATTGAGCCCATCGGTCATCGGGCACAAGCGCATCGAACGCAATATCGCACGCTGGAAGCGCGACGAGGACATCATGCGCAAGGCGGCCGAAGAGCCGGAACCGCATGATACGGCTGTGGACAGCCACAATGCGATGTCGGAAGTGCCGTTGGGCAAGATTCAATCGCTGGTATGCCAGGTGATGGTGTTGAGCGATCGCGTCGATAAATTGGAGCGTTTGGTGGAGGGGCTGCGCAAGGGGGATAAAATCTGAAAAAAAGTTTTCAGATTTATTGGTTTTTTCCGGCGGTTCGCGCGCATTTATCTGATACATTAAATGCGTAGACGGAGTCTTTGAAGTCCCCCTTCTACTGCCGTCTGGTTTTATAGCCCGCGCGAATTTATGACCGCTTTATCGCTTCACTTCAGGTCATCGCGCGGGCTTCTTTATACGTTGTCGGCGGTTTTCTGGTAACACTGGTATCGAAATATCAGCCGACATGCCGGAAACGGTGGTGCCGGCCGCGGACCGGCGGTCGAATGAACTTGCGAGAGGTGGACGATGACTGCATACATGGATCACAAGAACCTCGCCAACGAGGTGATCGACGATGCGCGCGCACGTGAGATCACGGACGGCGTGCATCGTGTGCTCGACCGCATCGCGGCAGCTGAGGAACAAGCCGGACGCGAAGCCGGCTCCGTGCGCCTGCTGGCCGCCACGAAGACGCGCGACATCGGCGAAATCATGGTTGCGATTGATGCCGGCGTGCGCATGATCGGCGAGAACCGTCCGCAGGAAGTGACGGCGAAGGCCGAAGGGCTGGCACGGCGATGCGCGGAACGCGGGTTTTCGCTGGGCGTCGCAGGCGCCGCGCCGGATGCTGCGGCGGAGCATATTCCATTCCACCTGATCGGCCAGCTGCAAAGCAATAAAATCGGCAAAGTGCTGCCGGTGGTCGACACTATCGAATCGGTCGATTCAATCGATTTGGCAGAAAAAATTTCACGTAGAGCCGTGGCTCGCGGTATTACTGTCGGCGTGCTGCTGGAAGTCAACGAATCCGGCGAGGAATCGAAATCCGGTTGCGATCCGGCGCACGCCATCCGCATCGCGCAGAAAATCGGCACGTTGGACGGCATCGAATTGCAGGGACTGATGACGATCGGCGCGCATGTGCACGACGAAACGGTGATTCGCCGCGGTTTCTCGCACCTGCGCAAGACCCGCGACCTCATCCTCGCATCCGGCGAACCGGGCACGGACCGTTGCCGGGAACTGTCGATGGGCATGACCGGCGACATGGAACTGGCCATCGCCGAAGGTTCCACCATCGTGCGCGTCGGCACTGCGATTTTCGGTGAGCGTGCGTTCATCTGAGCGCTTTCTTTGACTTTTTCTGTTTTTTTAAGGATTTGCGGGGCTCGTCCGCCTGGATTGCATTCGTCTGGCTTACATTCGTCTGACTTGCATTCCTCTGAAAAACGGCTTGTCTGAGCTGCGTTCCGCCGGTAGGTGGGGTGCTGCGCGGTTTGGTGCCATAATTGCCGGTTTCGTGCCTGAAACCGTTGTCTTTCTAGGGGTAAGCCCTCCTATAGGGGGCAAGGGCTTTCGTATGGCGGGTGTGAACATGGGTGTGTTCGAAGGAGAAACCCATGTTTTGGTCTGCCTCTCGATTGATGAGTAAACCCGTCCGTCTGCTCGCCCGCAGGACGGATTCCTACGTGCATGCGCATGCGGTGCTGCGTTCGCCCATGCGGCTGTTCGGTGCCGTGGCGGGCGCCTCGGCTGATTCCTATGATGCCGGTGATGATAACGATGGCATCGGCAATGGCGCCGGAGTCGGATCTGATGCCGGTGCAGCTGCCGACAGTGGTCATGCCGGAACTGTTGCGTTCGCTGGAACGTCTGCTGGAACGTTCGCTGGAACGCCGTCGTTTTACGAGGCGATTGACATTGCCGATGTGGTTCGCGCGCGCAGGCTGCGGCGGATTCGTTTCATATTGGTGCGGTGCGTGTCCGTGCTGCTGATCGTGGGCGCGGTGGTGGTCGCGTCGTTGCCGTTCGCCATGCAGGCGCATTCCGCGCGGCGCTTGGCCGAGACATCCGATTCGGCGGCTCGCACGGTTGCCGGATGGCCGTATCCGATGGCGATGGAGGAGTTGGAACGGGCGCGCGCATACAATCGGCGGCTTGCCGTGGAAGGACAGCCGGTATTGGGCGAGGCGGCCGATCCGTTCACTACCAGACCGGCTGGCACTGCCGGAGATGCTGATACCGCCGACGATTCGGCGCCTTCCGGCGGTGCCGGGCTTTCCGCTGCGGACACGGACGCGAACTATCAGGGCCTGCTGGATTCCGGCGCAGGCATCATGGGCACGGTATTGGTGCCCAAAATCGGCGTGGAACTGCCGATTCGGCATGGCACGTCCGAACCGGTGCTCGTCGTCGGTGCCGGGCATCTGTACGGCACCAGCCTGCCGGTCGGCGGCACTGGCTCGCATACGGTGGTCACCGGGCATCGCGGCCTGGTCAAATCGTTGATGTTCACACGGCTCGACGAACTGCACGACGGCGATTTCATGTACATCAAAGTGATGGACGAGACGCTGGGATACGAAGTGGACCGAATCAGCGTGATCGAACCGGACGACGTCTCACGGTTGAAAATCGTGCCCGGCGAAGACCGGCTGACGTTGATGACCTGCACGCCATACGGCATCAACACGCATCGGCTGCTAGTCTCCGGGCATCGCGTCGCAATACCGCTGCCCGCGCCAGATCCGGCCGACGTGCGCGACGAACGTGCGACCGAACTGGGCGTGCTCGCCATGACCATCGTTTGCACGATGGGCGGCATGCTGTTGTGCTGCATGGTCGTGCGGTCGATGCGGCCCCGACACCGAATCATGCGGCACGCTTCCGCCTGGCCGCGTAAAGGATAAGGGGGAAGGCCGCGATTTTCGCTGGTCCGCACGTTCCCCGAACCCATCAATGGAGGGGACGGGTTTCAAAACGTTCATCCATAAGGTTCAAGGCATGGAGGCGCATAGGCAATTCGCCGCAGCGCCATGAGAGATGGACATGTCATGAAGTGGATGAAGGACCCGCTTGCCGGCTTCATAAGCCGGTGTGGCGCGCGGATGGGAAAATTCACCGCATTGCTTGTCACGATTGCGATGCTGGCCGGCACCACGGGAGCCGGCGCGACCGCGTTCGCCGACGAAACGGTGACGGATGGCGGCAACGTGGCCGCCGAATCCGTAGCGAGCCAGCCGGAATCGACACAACAATCCGATGCTGAAAACGCAGTCGGATCGGACGTTGCCGACATTGCCGGGCAAGATGTTGCCGGACAGTCCGCAACGGACGATGACGACGCACAATGCCTTACGGACGACGGCGAATCGCAGCAGCCATCGAACGAACAAGCGCAATCGCAACTGCAGTCGCAATCGCAACCGGAACAACCGTCGGAGACGATGCCGGAACAGCGGCAGCCGTGCGATAAGACGGAACAGCCGAATGAGCAGAAGGAGCAGGAACGGCAGGCGGTTAGGCAGCCGACGGCTGAGAACGCTGACGTACCTGCAAATGGTGCTGCACCGGCTCAAGACGGCGATCGAAACGACCATGCCGGCGAAAATCGCACGGATGCTGTGGCGAATGGCGATGCGGGCGCGACAGCCGATGACGGCAAAACCGGCGATGCGGACGATGCTGACAACGATGGCAACACTGCTGAAGATGCCGACGATGTCGACAAGAACGGTAAGAATGACGCCGACAAGGATGCCGCGTCGGCTCAAAACGGCAACGATAACGACAAGAATGATGCTGCCAAAGACGATGCCGACGCCGACGAACACATCATGCGCGATCGCTTCACCTTCAATCGCAAAACCGTGATGCGTGCCGCGCGTAACGTCGCCGTGCCGCAGCCGGACCACACGAAAAGCATCACATACAACAACGGCGGCAAATACACGCTGAACCTCAACGTGGTGGGCAAGGATACCCGCGAAAGCCATGAGACCACGGAGAAAATCGAAGTGGTGCTCGTACTGGACACGTCCGGATCGATGAACTACTGCATGGACGGAAGCCAAAGAAGATGCAACAAATCGAATCCGAAGCGGTTGACGGCGCTGAAAGAAGCGGCGACCAGCTTCATCGACGCCACCGAGACCACCAACGACACCATCCAGGACGAAAACAGCAAAGTGCGAATCGCCATCGCTCAATTCGGGCAGACATCCGGCGTGGTGAGTTCCCTGACCAGCGATACCGCCGCTCTGAAATCATCGGTGAGCAGGCTGTCCGCCAATGGCGCGACCCCTGCGGACAAAGGCATGGCCGCCGCGCAGACGGCATTGCTGCAGGCAAGGCCAGGCGCGAAGAAAATCGTCATTTTCTTCGCGGACGGTGTGCCGACCACGCAAAACACTTTTAGCACGAGAGTCGCCAATGACGCCGTGACAACCGCGCTCGCCATGAAATCGGCCGGCACGCTCATCTACAGCATCGGCATCTTCGAAGGCGCTAATCCGGAGCAGCAATCGTTCGGTAACAGGGAGAACGACCAAGCCAACCAGTTCATGCACGCCGTGTCCAGCAACTATCCGAACGCCACCGCGTACGACAAAGCCAATTGGGGTACGGGCGGCAACCTCGGCTACTACAAGGCCACCAACAGCGCTGACGACCTGACGAAGATCTTCGACGACATCCAGAAGGAGATCACCACGGGAAGCGCCTACAGCGGCGTCTCGATCGTCGACGAGCTGTCCGAATACGCGCAGGTCGATGGCGTTGTCTGGAACATGGCCAGCATGCGGAACTTCGGCGGAACGACCTACTACCGGGTGACCGGCGGCGTGACGCTCAACGTGACGAATCTGCCTTCGGGGGCTACGCCTCCAGTGCTGGAACGTGATTACACATTGTGGTACAGCGACGCCGGCAACGGCAAGATCTGCGTCGAATTCGCCGGCGATTACGAGCTGCTGCACAACGCGACCTACACGCTCTCGTACGGCATAGTGCCAACCGACAGCGCCTACGCGCGGGTCAATATGGTCGACGGCGGCATCAACTACGACGCGACCGGCGACGCGGGCACCGGCACGACCTCCGCAGGAAAGCCGGGCTTCCGATCGAACGCGTCGGCGCAGGTCTGTTACACCTTCGACAAGCAGTCCGCCTGCGCGGCCTACCAGCATCCCGTATTGCAGGTGCCGTCCGCCAACGTGGTCGTGACGAAACATTGGGAAGGCGGAATGCCGGCGAGCGGAGCCACATTGCGCATCGATTTCATGCAGGGCGGCGCATCGAAGCTGGGCAAAGACCTTTCCGAAGATGACGAGCTGCCTACCGGCGAATGGCAGTACACATTCCGTGGCGTGATGGCAGGCGACTACACCGTCACGGAAGGCAACATCGCCGGCTATCACGCGAAAGGCAACGTCACCTCAGTGCCGATCAGCATCACCAGAGCCGACATGTGGAGCGCGTTCGACAAGGGACAGACCGCCACCTACGAAGCCTCGTTCACCAACGTGAAAGAGACGGTGGCCGTGCTGCCGCTGTCCGGCGCATCGGAAGGACGGACCTGGCTGGTCGTGGCCGGCGTCACGGCACTGGTGCTGCTGCTTGCGGGCATCGTCGGACTGGCTTTGATCGGGCGCGGACGGCCGTGACGGAACTGCCGGACGGCAATCGCAATTCTCTGATCGCAATCCGGCAATCGCAATTTTTCAATCACAACTAAAGAGCAACACAACTTACGAAACTTCCCATAAAACCAACCAATCGGCTGCGGTAACAAGGCCGACCAAACCAAGGAAGAGAGGTCTCTCATCATGAAGACGAGAAGGCTTTGTGCAGTAATCGCCGCGGCAGCAACGTTGCTGGGCGGTATGGCGTTCGGCACGGCCGGAGCGTACGCGGCCGGCAGCGCATCGATCGAAGTGCGGCATTCGCAGAAGGGGCACACCTACTCCGCGTACAAGTTCGCCTCGCTGACGGTGGACGGCGACGCCGTGCAGGTCGACACCGACGCCGATTGGGTGACTGCTGTGACCGACGCGGTGGCCGCCGCCAACAACAACATGGACCCCGTTGTCAGCATGCCCTCCGAATATGACAGCAATCCGGCCGCGTTCGCCGCAACCAAGACCGGCGATAACGACGCCGCCTGGTTCCGCACATTCGCGGCCTCGTTGGCGGTTGGCGATGGCGTCGTTGCCGACAAAACCGTTGCAGGCAACGGCGGTACGGCTGCCATCGGTTCGCTTGAAGAAGGCTGGTATCTCATCACCGATGTGGACAAGGACGGCGGTCGGGGAACCAATGCCATCGTCGCCACCACGCTGAACGGCGTGGCCGCCACATTCAAAGTGAAGGGCGATCCGGCAACCGGCCAGGGCAAGATCAACGCTGTCGGCATGTTTGTGGCCAAGAACGAGAATGAGCCCGACCAGCCGGGCAAGACGGCCGATACGATTACCACCACTGAAGGCGTGAGCATTGGGCAGACCGTCGCCTACACCATCACGCTGGATATTCCGAACGCGGCCGAAGGCTACGACAAGTATCCGTACTTCGTGAAGGACGTGGCATCCAAGGGCCTGACGGTCAACAAGGACTTCAAGGCCGTTGTTCGAGCCGCGGATGGCACGGAAACGAATATGCCGTTCGCCTACGTGACCGTTCCGACCGTTGGAGCCGACGGCAAGACCACCACCGTGCTGGAATTCGACTTGGCCAACAAGAGCGGCCAGCTGGTCATCACCTACACCGCCGTGGTCAACAAGGACATCATCGACATGGGCAACAAGGTTACCAACAAGGCGGCCGTGTCCCGTGACACCGAGGTGTGGAATACGCCGGTCGAATTCGACTCCTATACCGGGGGCTTCTCCTTCCACAAGTACGGTGTCGGAAGCGATGCCAATGGTCTCGCAGGAGCGAAGTTCCACGTGTTCGAGGGAACCGAGGTTTCGCAGACCCCGCTCAAGTTCATCAAGATTGTGGATGGCGAATACCGCCTTGCCGAAGCGAACGAGAACGGCGCTGTCGCGGATGTGGAAACCACCACCGGCGACGTGAAAATCATGGGCTTGAAGTCCGGCAAGTACACGCTGAAGGAAATCGGATTCGCGAGCGGCTATGCGAAGAACTTTGTGCCGGTCTTCACCGTCGAACTAGCTGTGAACCAGGAAACCGGCAAGTCGACCTTCAAGCTGGTCGGCGCCAACAACCTCGGTCTGGCAAGCAGGCTTGACGAGGGCATGTCCGACAAGGCAATCCAGGTCAAGAACGTGAAGAACGTCACGCAGCTGCCGCTCACCGGCGCAATGGGCACCGTGCTGTTCACCATCGCGGCCCTGGTAATGGCCGGAGCCGGACTGGCGCTCGTGCTGCGCTTCCGCGAATCGGATACGCCGATGGCGGTCTGAGCGGGCCAGCAGACAGGCAACGGGGCTTGTTCGGGCGGGTGAGTCGTTGAGCGATCAACGGTTCACCCGCTTTTGTTGTGACGAATACGGGCGATTTAGGGTTTCGTACCGCCTGAAATGGTTGGAAAAACGCCATTCGTACCGGTATGATGGAACACAAAGCGAACAACGAATCGGATTGCGGCCTTGCATCGCAAACACGTATCGCAAGCCGAACAGGGGAATGGCATGACGGAGGCCATTCGACTGCCGTGCGGTGGAAGGGAGCCGCCGCACGCCAAGCCGAAAGGGAACATCATGTGCAACGGTGGGGGAGCGTTCAGTCCGGAAGAAGTCGAATATCTGCGCTCGCTGCCGGTGGTGGCCGAAGCGACGTCGCGACGCATCACCTACACGGAATCGTTCAAACACAACTGCATGCGCCGGTACCATGCGGGCGAATCGCCGGTCGAACTGTTCCGCGAAGCCGGACTCGACCCATCGCTGATCGGCTATAAGCGCATCGAACGTTGTTTCGCGCGCTGGCGCAAGATTGCCTGCCGTATGGGCACGGACCGGCTGGTATCGGTTGATGGGAATGGTGGAGTGGTGCCATCGGCGTCGGCGGATGTGGCGCCGTCGGCGGAATCTGCGGAGGTTGCTCGATCTGCGGTATCGCAGCCGGTGCAGCCAACGCAACCAGCGGAAACGCAAAACAATGCGACGCTGCCCGCGCCGCGCAACGCAGCCGAAGTCCCGATTCTGTCGGGAGGTGACGTGCGCGACCTGCTCATCGCCCAGCAGGTGCGCCGCATCGACGAGCTGGAACGCGAGGTGGCGGCGTTGCGGGCGGAACTGCATCGCAAATAATCGCAAAAATCGTAAAAAATGCGAGCAATCGGCATCGTCCGCAAAGCGACGCATGTCGAGAACGGCGGGCGTGGCGAGCGGGTAGACTTGCGGGTATGAGAATCGCACGTTTTACGCATAATGATGTACCGCAGTACGCCTTCGTTCAGACCGACAAGAACGACGGCAAGGACTATCTCGTGGCCTTGAACGGCTATCCGCTGTCCGGCCAGGCCGTCGAGCCGACCGGCGAGCGCTATCCGGTGGATGGTGACGGCATTCGTTTGCTGGCTCCGGTGATTCCGTCGAAGGTGTACGGTTTGGCGAAGAATTATGAGGCGCATGCGCAGTTCATGCATGAGGCCGGTCATTCCGATATCAAGCATGCGCCGGAGGATATGGTGATTTTTACCAAGCCGAGCACGTCGGTGATTGGTCCGGATGATCCGATTGTGATTCCGCTGTGTTCGAATGATATGAATTTCGAGCCGGAGTTGGCTGTGGTGATGGGTCGTATCGCCAAGAATGTGCCGGTGGAGCAGGCCATGGATTATGTGCTGGGTTTCACGTGCGTGAATGATGTGACGTTGCGTGATCTGCAGGGTCTTGATCCGACGTGGACGCGTGCGAAGGGTTTTGATACGGCGTGCCCGTTGGGTCCGTGGATTGTGACGCGTGACGATGTGGATTGGAAGGATGCGAAGATTTCCTTCACGCTCAACGGTGAGGATGTGCCGATGGCGTCGGGTACCACGGCGAATCTGATTCACGGCATTCCTGAGCAGATCGCGGCGATTACGAGTTTCACCACGCTGCTGCCGGGCGATGTGATTATGACGGGTACGCCGAACGCGTCGGGTCATCTGGATCCGGGTGACGAGGCGATCGTGCACGTCGAGGGCATCGGCGATCTGCGCAACGTGGTGGTGCGCGGCTGATTTTCGGCTTGCTGGCGGATTTTGGATTAGGCGGGTTTGCAACGTTTCGTGATTTCGTTACGTTACTGCCCGCCTTTTTCGTATGTATTGCGATTGCCGGTGAGCGCTGGTGATTGTCGGTGACTGCCGTCCTGTGTCGAAAGACGGTTTTGAGAAACACAAAAAGTTGAGTGTGTGGGACTCAAGTTTTGGGAATATAATGGCGATGAAGTCGGTTGAGCATATCAGACAACGACATATGCGTCCGAACGCCGGCCCGGTAGCGAAGGCCGGGCGGCCGGGCGCGAACCATGGAGGATGATATGGAACAGAAGTTCACGCAGATGGCGCAGGAAGCGCTTTCGGACGCCGTTCAGAACGCGGCGGCGCTGGGCAATCCGCAGGTAGACACCCTGCACCTGCTGGACGCGATGCTGCGTCAGGAAAACAGCATGGCCCGCGCGCTCATCGAAGCGGCAGGCGGCAACGCGCAAAACGTGAGCGCCGAAGTGCATCAGGCGATGCAATCGCTGCCGAGCGCCAGCGGATCGACCACAACGCAGCCGGACGTCAGCAGGCAGCTGTCGGCGGTGCTATCGCAAGCCGAAAAAGAAATGCAACGGAGGGGAGACGAGTACGTCACCGTCGACCTCATGCTGGTCGCAATCGCGGCCGCGAAACCTAATCAAAGCGCGGACATCTTGGAAAAGAACGGTCTTACCGCGGATAAGCTGCGTAACGCCCTGACCGCCGCGCGCGGCAGCGACCGCAAGGTGACCAGCGCCGACGCGGAAGGCTCGTACAAGGCTTTGGAGAAGTACTCCACCGATTTGACGGCCGCCGCGAAGGAAGGCAAGCTCGACCCGGTGATCGGCCGCGACCAGGAAATCCGCCGCGTCATCCAGATCCTGTCCCGCCGTACCAAGAACAATCCTGTGCTGATCGGCGAGCCTGGCGTCGGCAAAACCGCCGTCGTCGAAGGCCTGGCGCAGCGCATCGTCGCCGGCGACGTGCCGACCACCCTGCAGAACAAGAAGCTTATCTCGCTTGACCTGGGCTCCATGGTGGCTGGTTCCAAGTACCGTGGCGAATTCGAGGAACGTCTGAAGAGCGTGCTTGAGGAGATCAAGAAGGCCGACGGGCAGATCATCACCTTCATCGACGAGATCCACACCATCGTCGGCGCGGGCGCGGCCGAAGGCTCCATGGACGCGGGCAATATGCTCAAGCCCATGCTGGCCCGTGGCGAACTGCGCCTGATCGGCGCCACCACACTGGACGAATACCGTGAGAACATCGAAAAGGATCCGGCGCTCGAACGTCGTTTCCAGCAGGTGTTCGTCGGCGAGCCGAGCGTGGAGGACACCGTCGCCATCCTGCGCGGCATCGCGCCGAAGTATGAGGCCCACCACAAGGTGACCATCGGCGACGACGCGCTGGTCGCGGCGGCAACCCTGTCGAACCGCTACATTTCCGGACGCCAGCTGCCGGACAAGGCCATCGATCTGGTGGACGAGGCCGCAGCGCACCTGCGCATGGAACTCGACTCCTCGCCTGAGGAAATCGACGAACTGCGCCGCCAGGTGGACCGTCTCAAGATGGAGAAGTCGTACCTGCTGGGCAATCCGAAGAACGACAAGGCCGCGGAAAAGGCCGAAGCGGAACTGGACGACAGCGCCAAGGACCGTCTCGCCGATTTGAACCAGGAAATCGCCGACAAAAGCGAAAAGCTCAACGGGCTGAAAGCGCGTTGGGACGCCGAAAAGAACGGCCACAACCGTATCGGCGACCTGCGCAAGAAGCTCGACGAGCTGCGTACGCAAGCCGAAAAGTACGAGCGCGAAGGCGACCTGGCGAAATCGTCAGCCATCAACTACGGCGAAATCCCGGCCATCCAGAAGGAAATCGCCCAAGCCGAGAAGAACGAGGCG
This sequence comes from uncultured Bifidobacterium sp., assembly GCF_959020155.1. Lineage (GTDB taxonomy): Bacteria > Actinomycetota > Actinomycetes > Actinomycetales > Bifidobacteriaceae > Bifidobacterium. The sequence continues at coordinate 88,616 of NZ_CAUERC010000002.1, read as the reverse complement.
GAATCGGGCGGAGCCGACAATGCCAACGCCGACGTGCCGATGGTCCCCGACCGCGTCGACGCCGACTCCATCGCCGAAATCGTCTCCGACTGGACCGGCATCCCCGTGGGCCGTCTTATGCAGGGCGAAAACGAGAAGCTCCTGCACATGGAGGAGTACCTCGGCAAGCGCGTGATCGGCCAGAAGGAAGCCATCCAAGCGGTTTCCGACGCCGTGCGTCGCTCGCGTGCCGGCATCTCCGACCCGAACCGTCCGACCGGATCGTTCCTGTTCCTCGGCCCCACCGGCGTGGGCAAGACCGAACTGGCCAAGGCGCTCGCCGACTTCCTATTCGATGACGAGAAGGCCATGGTGCGCATCGACATGAGCGAATACATGGAGAAGGCCTCCGTGTCCCGCCTGATCGGAGCCGCGCCGGGCTACATCGGCTACGAAGAGGGTGGCCAGCTTACCGAAGCCGTGCGTCGCCGTCCGTATTCGGTGGTGCTGTTCGACGAGGTGGAGAAGGCCAATCCGGAAGTCTTCGACGTGCTGCTGCAGGTGCTTGACGACGGTCGCCTGACCGACGGCCAGGGCAGGACCGTGGACTTCAAGAACACGATTCTGATCATGACCTCCAACCTGGGCTCGCAGTTCCTCGTCAATCCCGACATGGACGCGGACGCCAAGAAGAAGGCCGTGATGGACGCCGTGCACATGCAGTTCAAGCCGGAATTCATCAACCGTCTGGACGAACTGGTCATGTTCCACCCGCTGACCCGCGAGGAGCTCGGCGGCATCGTGGACATTCAGGTCGCGCAGGTGTCCGCACGTCTGACCGACCGCCGCATCACGCTCGACGTGACCGATTCGGCGCGCGAATGGCTTGCCAACACCGGTTACGATCCGGCGTACGGCGCACGTCCGCTGCGTCGCCTGGTGCAGACCGAAGTCGGCGACCAGCTTGCCCGCATGCTGCTGGCCGGCGAAGTGCACGACGGCGACACCGTGCTGGTGGACCAGACCGGCGGCGACCACCTGGAGCTGTCCGCGTGGGCCGCGGACCAGCTGGAGGATATGGGCGAGGAGAAGACGGACGATTCCGCCGACGTCCCGAACCCGGCTGAGTGACGATTATCGATTGGTTACCTGTCGGTCGTAAGCCTGCAATACCAGGCCTGCGACCGACAGCACGGTCGAACCGAGCAGTATGGCGATCGCCAGCTTCGGTTGCATGCCGAACGCCAGCCACAACGCGCACGTCCACACCGCGACCACCATCGTCACCGACGTGGTGATCTGCAGCACGCGTGCGCGGATCGCATGACCTACCACAGCGCGGAAGAGCAATTCTTCCGCGCTTTTTTCTTGCGTTGGCTCAGGGGATTTCGCTTGAGATCGCGCCGATTCTGTTGATTCTGTTGACTGTGCCGATTGCGCCTTTTCTGTTTCTGCCGTCTGCTGCGCGGTCATCGCGTGTTGCCGGACAAGCGTGCCAGCCAGCGAAAGCGTCGCGACCACGCCGACGAACGCGAAATACGGATCGCGCGAGCCGGCCGGGAAAATCCACGACACCACGCACAGCAGCAGGCTGTACGCGTAAACAATCGCCATGCCAAGCGAAACCAGCGAATCGCCGTTCGGACGCCGCCGCTGCAATGCGGGCAGGCCGCGGTGGTGAATCGGCGCCGCGCAATAGAACATGACCGGCGTGATGACGATGGCGTGCGGCCACGGATTCGTCAGCCATCCCGGCATGGCGATTTTGGCCAGCGCCAGTAATGTGATGACGAACGTTGGAATGGTCAGGATAAGCGCGATGACGAGGCGCTTGCCGAGGTGGTCGGTGGGTTGTCCGTCGATGTCGGATGCCGATTCGCCGTCTGCCGTCACTTTGCCGTCTATCGTCACTCCACCGTCGGTTGTGTGGGATGGGTCGGCAAATCCGCCGTCCGTCCGCAGCGGAATCGCCTGGCGTGCGTCCGAGCTTGGAAACAGCCGCAACAACGCCCAGGTGGCGATGGATGCGGCCACAATCGACACGGCCGCCAAAAACAGATCGAATCCCATAATGTCCCTTCGTGTTGGGCTGATGCATTTCGCGTTCGGCTGATTTCAGCATAGTGCACGGTTGTGTGGCATGCGGTCGGTCTTGCGAATGAATGTGGATGCGTGGATTGATGTGTTCCTGATGACGTGATACCATCGAACGTATGTTCGATAATCCTGTGTTTGTAGTGATATTGCTGGTGATCGTGGCCGCGCTCGGAGCGGCTGCGGGCTTCTTCGCGGGCCGTGCCAAAGGGCAGGATATGGCCCGTGGCGCGAAGGAATCCGACCTGAACGAGGCGAAGGCGCAGATCGAGGCGGACAAACAGGACATCAGCAATCTCAACGCGGCTGTTGTGCAATACCGTACGCAGGCGGAAGGATTCAGCCAGCAGCTGACGTATCTCAAATCGCAATTGGCACAGGCCCAGCGTGCCGAGGAAATGCGCGTGGAACGTGAACGGCAGCGTGCCGCCGAAGAAGCGAACCGTCGTCAAGCCGAAAGCGAACGGAAACTGCAGGAGCAAAGCAAGGTGCTCTCCGCACTGGCTCCGGTGCAGAAGAACCTCGACGCCCTGCAGACGAAGGTCGCGCAAATCGAAGAGGGCCGCAAGCATGAGATGGGCGTGCTCGGCGAACAGCTCAAAGGTCTTGGCGAACAGCAGGCGCGATTGGATCGCGAGACGAGCGCCCTATCATCGGCATTGCGCAACAACAAGGTGCGTGGCGCGTGGGGCGAGGCGCAGCTGCGCAACATCGTGGAATCGGCGGGTCTGTTGGAACATGTCGATTTCGACACCCAAGTTGTGGTCACCGACGCCGATGGACATACGCAACGGCCGGATATGATCATCCACATGCCGGGCGGCAAAACCATTCCGATCGACGCGAAAGCGCCATACGCCGACTACCAGCGCGCATGCGAGATTCCAGACACCGCCTCACCGGAGGAACTGGCCCGCAAGAACGAGCTGCTGCATTCCCATGCCAAAGCGGTACGAGACCATGTGAAGACCCTGGGAGACAAAGCCTACTGGAACGCGTTCAGCGATGCTCCGGATTTCGTGATCGCGTTCATCCCCAACGAATCGTTGCTGCAGGCCGCATTGGAAACCGACCCGACACTGATGGACGACGCATTCGCGCAGAAAGTCGCGCTGACCTCGCCGATCACCCTATGGGCGGTGCTCAAATCCGTGGCATACGCATGGCAGCAGCAAAGCCTGACCGATGACGCGAAAATGCTGTTCGACCTGTCCCGAGAGCTGTACGAACGGTTTGCAGTATTGGGGGAGCGGGCCACCAAACTGGGTTCCGCCATCACCAAAACGGTCGGCGCATACAACTCGTTCGCCGCGTCGCTCGAATCGCGCGTGCTGGTCACCGCGCGCAAACTGCAACGCGTCGACCAGAGCAAGGTCATCGGCACCGTCGACATGATCGCGCCCGAAAAAGGGGATATCCGCGAGTTGTCCGCTCCCGAGACCAACGCCGAATGACCATGTTTATCGCTCATAAATCACCCATACCGCACGGTGAATGACGAGCCGAAAGGATAGGCTGGAACCATGACCGAAGAGAACACTTTCCGCAAGACGACACCGGTTCCGACGCATGATTCCGCTGCGGGCCAGTCTGTTTCCGCTTCGACGGAATCCACCGTCGATTTCGCCATGCTCGAACCTCGCGACCAGCTCAAGACGCTGCTGCAGGCCGAAATGAAGGACAAGCCTTTCTCGGAACTCTCCTCCGTGCTGTTCGACCATCGTGGAGCCTCCATCGTCGGCCATATCCTGCTCGACACGTTGGAGGAAGCCGGCTATTCCGTCGACGATTTCGACACGGTCGGCGCATTGACCGCCGCGGCCGTGCCGCTGGTCTCCGCCATGATCCAGGCCGCCGCCTCCCGTGGTGAGGATTTGGACGGTTTCGTCATGGACTTCGTCTATCCGTCCATCAAGGGTCCGTCGATTGCCGGCAAACGCGTGGTGCTGATCGACTCCTGGCTGTCTGAAAAATCGTATGTGCAGACCTCATCGCTGGTCACCCTGCGCAACGGCAACGAGCTGAGCCTCGACTTCTCCGTGGTGGAGAACGAAGGCGCCAAAGTGCTGGCCGTTGCCTCGCTGATCGGCGGTGTCGACATGGTCGACCCGACCATCAAGGTCATCAACCCGGTCACTTCGGAGGAATCCGAACTGCCGTTCGTCGAAGTGTTCAAGGAATCCGAACTCCACTGAACACCGAGTTTCCCGCCGACCGACCGCAAACATATCTGCCGTTGACGTCGTCGAATGTGCGATGACAAGCATGATGATGCATGCGGATGCGCGGGCCTTTGACATATTTGTATTGCTGTTCCTATGAAGGGGAGAACGTGCACGATCCCAATCCCATCGATGTTGCCGCACAGGCATCCGGCGAACCGACGTTCCGCGAGGTCGGCGTAGGACCGTGGTCGCAAACCCATCCAGGCGAACCACGCCCGGACGATGCGTCATCCCCCAATTACGACATCCGCTTCGACTCCACCCTGCTCGACGAAGGCGACCGCCGCAACGTGCTCGACCGCTACCGCTACTGGACGGTCGCGGCCATCAAAGCCGACCTGGACTCCCGCGGGCGCCACGATTTCGAAGTCGCCGCGGAGAACTGGACCCACGATTTCAACATCGGCTCCATGGTGCGCACCGCCAACGCGTTCCAAGCGCGCCGCGTGCACATCGTCGGCCCGCACAAATGGAATCGCAAGGGCGCGCTCATGACGGAGCTGTACCAGCACGTCGAAAACCATCCATCCATAACGGAACTCGTCGAATGCTGGAAACTGCGCATCGCCGGCGAAATCGCCGCCGCCCAATCGCAAGCCGCCGCCATCGCCTTCCATATGCGTGGCTCCGCAGCCGCGACGGACGGCGCTTCCGGCACTGCCCCGAACACAAGCGAAACCATGGCCCAACTGGAAGCCTTGGACGCGAAAATAGCAGAACTGCAAGCCGCCCGCGTCATCGCGCTCGACATCATTCCCGGCGCGGTGCCCATGGAAACCTACCATTTCCCCAAACGCTGCCTCATGCTTTTCGGCGCGGAAGGCCCGGGCCTGTCCGAAAAAGCGCTCGAACTGGCCGATGACGTGGTCTACATCTCCCAATTCGGCTCGGTCCGTTCCATCAACGCCGGCGCCGCCGCCGCGGTCTCCATGCACGCCTGGATCGCCCAGCACGCCGCGCCGCAAGCCTGATCGCGCCATCGGCACGCGGCAAGAAAAGCCGTCGAACGTTGCTGTACCGGAAAGATGACCAGGTGTCCAACAATTGGGTTGCGAAATGGAAGGCAACGTCCGCGGCTGGGTTGCGAACGGGGCACGAAATAGGGCACACGCTCGTCACACAGACGCGTTACTGTTAGGGTCATGCCTACTTTCACCAAAGAAGAAATCGTGCATTTGGGCGATCTGGCCCGAATCGCACTCACGGACGAGGAAATCACCCGTCTGCAGGGCGATCTGAACGTCATCGCCGAATCCATCAACAAGGTCCAGGAAGTCGCCACCGACGACGTGGAACCGACCGCGAACCCGGTCCCGCTGGAAGCCTACCTGCGTCCGGACGTCCCCGAGACCCCGCTGACCCAGGCCGAAGCCACCGCAGGCGCCCCGGTCTCCGAGGCCGGCATGTTCGTCGCACCGCGCATTCTGGGACAGGAGTGATATGAGCACCACCGAACTCGTCAAGCTTTCCGCCGCCGAGATGGCGGCCAAGATCAAGGCCAAGGAAGTTTCCAGCCGTGAGCTGGTCGAAGCCCACCTTGCGGTCATCGAATCCGCCGAACCGAGCGTCAAGGCCTTCCTAAAGGTCTCCGCCGACCAGGCCCTCGAACAGGCCGACGCCTTCGACGCCAAGTCCGATGAGGACAAGGCGCAGATGCCGGAACTCGCCGGCGTGCCAATCGCCATCAAGGACATGATCGTCACCAAGGGCATCGAAACCACCGCAGCCTCCAAGATCCTCGAAGGCTGGGTGCCGCCGTACGACGCCACCGTCATCGAGAAGCTCAAGGCCGCGGGCATGCCGCTGTTGGGCAAGACCAACCTCGATGAATTCGCGCAAGGCTCCTCCACCGAGCACTCCGCCTACCAGACCACCCACAATCCGTGGGATACCGAGCGCGTGCCGGGCGGTTCCGGCGGCGGTTCCGCAGCCGCAGTGGCCGCATTCGAAGCTCCGCTCGCCCTGGGTACCGACACCGGCGGCTCCATCCGCCAGCCGGGCTCGCTGACCGGTACCGTCGGCGTCAAGCCGACCTACGGCGGCGTCTCCCGTTTCGGCGCGATCGCCATGGCCTCCTCGCTCGACCAGATCGGCCCGTGCTCCCGTACGGTGCTCGACTCGGCCCTGCTGCAGGAAGTGATCGGCGGACACGACAAGCGCGATTCCACCTCCATTCCGGAAGGCCCGCGTCCGATGGTCGCCGCAGCCCGCGAAGGCATGAAGCGCGATCTGAAGGGCCTCAAGGTCGGCCTGATCAAGGAGCTCGGCGGCGAAGGCTTCCAGCCGGGCGTCATGGCCCGCTTCAACGAAGGCGTCAAGAAGCTTGAGGAAATGGGCGCGGAGGTCATCGAAGTGTCCCTGCCGCACCTGCCGTACTCCCTCGGCGCCTACTACATCATCATGCCGTCCGAGGTCAGCTCCAACCTGGCCCGTTACGATGGCATGCGCTACGGCCTGCGCGTCATGCCGCCGGCAGGCGTTCCGCAGACCGCCGCCAACATGATGGCCTACACCCGTGAGGCCGGCTTCGGCGACGAAGTCAAGCGTCGTATCGTCCTCGGCACCTACGCCCTGTCCGCCGGCTACTACGATGCCTGGTACGGCTCCGCGCAGAAAGTCCGCACCCTGATCATCGACGACTTCAAGAAGGCCTTCGAAAAGGTCGACGTGCTCGTCGGCCCGACCAGCCCGGTCACCGCGTTCAAGTTCGGCGAGAAGACCGAGGACCCGATGGCCATGTACGCCATCGACATCACCACCATTCCGGCCAACCTCGCCGGCGTGCCGGCAATGAGCATCCCGGCCGGCCTGAGCGACGACGGCCTGCCGGTCGGCTTCCAGTTCCTCGCCCCGCAGCAGCGCGACGAGGTCATGTACAAGCCCGCCGCCGCTCTCGAAGCGGCCCTCGAGGAAAGCTGGAACGGCCCGATCTGGCAGTCCCTGAAGACCCCGTGGCTCGACGGACTGGACAAGTAGGAAGCATCGGAGGAAAGAAAACAAAATGGCTGAAAAGTTGATGAAGTACGCCGATGCCGTCAAGAAGTTCGACCCGGTCATCGGTCTGGAAACCCACGTGGAGCTGTCCACCACCACGAAGCTGTTCTGCCCGGCCGAAGTCCACTTCGGCGGCGAGCCGAACACCCAGCTCACCCCGGTGAGCCTCGGCCTGCCGGGCTCCCTGCCGGTGGTCAACAAGACCGCCGTCGATTACGCGATCAAGCTGGGTCTCGCCCTGCACTGCGAAATCGCCGAATGGAGCCAGTTCGCCCGTAAGAACTACTTCTACCCGGACATGCCGCGCGATTACCAGATCTCGCAGTATGACAAGCCGACCAACGGCAACGGCTACCTCGACGTGGAGCTTGAGGACGGCACCATCTTCCGTGTGCCGATCGAGCGCGCCCACATCGAAGACGACGCCGGCAAGAACACCCACGTCGGTGGCGCTGACGGCCGTATCGAAGGCGCCGACCACTCGCTGGTCGACTACAACCGCGCCGGCGTGCCGCTGATCGAAATCGTGACCAAGCCGATCGAAGGCGCAGGAGACCGCGCCCCCGAAATCGCAGGCGCCTACATGCGCGCCATCCGCGACATCGTGCGTGCGCTGAACATCTCCCATGCCCGCATGGAGCAGGGCAACATGCGCGCCGACGTGAACGTGTCGCTGCGCAACAGCCCGTCCGATCCGTTCGGCACCCGTTCCGAAACCAAGAACGTGAACTCGTTCCGTGGCATCGAGAAGACTATCCAGTACGAGATCCGCCGCCAGGCCGCCATCCTTTCCGAAGGCGGCGAGATTCTGCAGGAGACCCGCCACTGGGACGAGGCCTCGCAGACCACCGCCGGCGGCCGCGTGAAGTCCGACGCCGACGACTACCGCTACTTCCCGGATCCGGATCTGGTGATGCTGCACATCACCAAGGAGCACATCGAGGAGATGAAGGCCCAGATGCCGGAAATGCCTCGTGAGCGCCGCAACCGCCTGAAGGGCGAGTGGGGCTTCAACGATCTGGAGATGCGCGACGTGCTCAACGCCGACGCTCTGGACCTGCTCGAGGACACCGTCAAGGCCGGCGCTTCCGCCTCGGGCGCCAAGAAGTGGTGGCTGGGCGAGCTGTCCCGCGAAGCCAACAACAAGGGCGTGAGCCTTGAAGAGCTGCCGATCACCCCGGCCGACGTCGCCGAGGTCGAGAAGCTCATCGCCGACGGCAAGCTCAACGACAAGCTCGCCAAGCAGACCGTCGCAGGCGTGCTCGCCGGCGAAGGCACTCCGGACGAGGTCGTCAAGAAGCACGGCTTCCAGGTCGTTTCCGACGACGGCGCGCTCGAAAAGGCCGTCGACGAGGCACTCGCGGCCAACCCGGACATCGTCGAGAAGCTCAAGAGCGGCAACATGAAGCCGATGGGCGCGATCATCGGCGCCGTCATGCGCGCCACCCGCGGCCAGGCCGACGCGAAGGCCGTCACCAAGATCGTGATGGGCAAGATCAAGTGACATTCCGGCGATTGCCGAACGTTGCCTGATTGATGGCATCGAAAGGCGTGCGTTTTTGCGATGAGAGGAATCGTAAAAACGCACGCCTTTCTGCATTTTGTTGCTTTTTATCTGCTTTTACATGCCTTTTCGTACGATTCACGCGTCGGCTGGGGAGGTTTCACAGGGATTTTGCCTAACAAAACTCCCAGCTGGCGTTCAGTCGGGTACAATACCGTCGGTATGGGTGCGGCGAGGGACCGCGCCGAGAAACATAGGGAACGATAATCATGTCAGAGTACGCTGAAACCACAGCGAAGGAACAGACGACGGACCAGCGGGCGAGGGAGCTGCCGGAACGCATCGTCATTCCGCCCATCAAGGGCGAGATGGTGCACTTGCGCCCCGCCACCATCGACGACATCGCACGCATGGAGGTCATTGAGGCGTACGTCGGCGCATCCGGCATCACCGGCAAGGACCGCGTGGCCGAACGTGGCGCTGTGAACGCGTGGGTGCGTCGTTCCGTGGCATGGTCCAATGGCGAAAAATCGAACGAATCCGGCGTGGGGGATCCGGAATCTCGTCGTACCATCGCATGGTCCATCGTCACCGAAGCCGACCATGACGGCGACGGCGAGCTTGACGCGGCCTCTTCCGACAACGTGATCGGCATGATCTTCCTCATCGACATCGACGGCTGGGCACGTTCCGCCCGCATCCAAGTGGTGCTCGGCAAGGACTACCGCGGCCGCGGCTACTCGCGAGACATCATGCCCCGCGTGATGACGTACGGCTTCGCGCCGGAACCGGCGGGCCTCGGCATGCACCGCATTTGGGTGGCCGTGCCGGAACAGAACACGCGTTCCGTATCCGTCTACCAGTCGCTCGGCTTCGTGCCGTCCGGCCGTTCGCGCGATGCACTGTGGAACGCGTCGGAGAACCGTTACCAGGACCTCATCGTCATGGACACGCTCGTCGACGAATTCGACCCGATCCGCTCGCTCGACGCGTTCGGCATGCACGTGATCGAAGACAATCCGGGCGTCAAGGAGGCGTTGAGCGCCCGCGAACACTCGATCGCCATCCAACTCAACTCCGTACATAAGGGCGATGCGGACGATGCCGCAGCGGCAGGCCAGAGTGGAGACACGGCGCAGACCTCCGCCGACGAGACGTCTGCCGCGCCATCGCAGGAATCGCAGCCGAACGAAGCATCCGGAACGGCGAAGACGGACCGGAAGGCCGGCGATGCCGACAACAACTGGCCGTACAGCTCGGATGAGCGCAAAACCTCGAAGGATGCTTGGTGGCGCACGCTTGGACGTGGCCGCAAGCGCGACACGGAAGGCAGACGATGAGCGCCGAGGACCTCGACAACTACGAAACCGACGCCGAGCTGTCCCTATACAAGGAATACCGCGACGTCATCAAACTGTTCACCTACGTTGTGGAGACCGAGCGCCGCTTCTATCTGGCCAACAAGGTCGATTTCAACGTGCGTTCCGCCGGCCAGGACGTCTACTTCGACGTGCGGCTGACCGACGCGTGGGTGTGGGACGTCTACCGTTCCAGCCGTTTCGTCAAGAACGTGCGCATCGTCACGTTCAAGGACGTGAACGTCGAGGAAGTGCAGAAAACCGATATCGACATTCCCGACAGCATGTAGCGGACCTACGGAAAACCAGTCTTCGGCGGAAGCCGTACGGCTGGTTTTCCTTCTATCAGGGCGATTGCTGTCGGACTTGGCGGTGATTTTGTGTGCATGCGCACAGGTGCGCTGTGCGTTTCCCTACCTTCGGGTAGAATATCTTCGATTTTGTTTGTAAGGAGACTTCAAAGTGACGCAAAAGCAATCCGTGGTCATCATCGGTGGCGGCCCTGCCGGCCTGACTGCCGCTTGGGAGCTCGTCAAGGACGGTGGCTCCGAACAGTACGACGTGACCGTGCTGGAAGCCACCCGCGAATTCGGCGGCATCTCCCGCACCGTCAAGCATGACGGCAATCGTATGGATATCGGCGGCCACCGCTTCTTCTCGAAGGACGACCGCATCATGGACTGGTGGAAGGACGTTCTGCCGCTGCAGGGCGCACCCAGCTATGATGACAAGAAGCTCCACCGCGAGCATGATATGGAGCCGGGCGGCCCGGATCCGGAAATCGAAGACAAGGTGATGCTCAAGCGCCACCGCGTGTCCCGCATCTACTGGAACCGCCACTTCCTCGACTACCCGATTTCCCTGAGCGCCAACACCCTGAAGGCCATGGGCTTCAAGCTCACCATGGTCGCCGGCTTCAGCTACCTGAAGTCCATGGTGCACAAGCTGCCGGAAACCAACCTGGAGAACTTCTACATCAACCGTTTCGGCCGTAAGCTCTACTCCATGTTCTTCGAGGGCTACACCGAGAAGCTGTGGGGCCGTCACCCGTCCGAAATCTCCGCCGACTGGGGCGCACAGCGCGTCAAGGGCCTGAGCATCATGGGCGTGCTGAAGAACGCCTTCCAGAAGCTCCTGCCGAAGAAGCGCGACAACTCCGAAGTCGAAACCTCCCTCATCGAGGAATTCTGGTATCCGAAGCTCGGCCCGGGCCAGCTGTGGGAAACCGTCGAATCCAACTGCGAAGCCGCCGGCGTGAAGGTCATCACCGACGCCAATGTGGTGGAAATTCGCCAGAAGGACGGCAAGATCGCATCCGTCGTGTACGAGGATTCCGAAGGCAACCGCACCGAAATGGCCGCGGACGACTTCATTTCTTCCATGCCGGTCAAGGACCTTGTCAACGCCGTGGACGCCTCCGACCAGCCGGCTCCGAAGGATATGACCGAAATCGCCAACGGCCTGCCGTACCGCGATTTCGTCACCGTCGGCCTGCTCGTCAAGCACCTGCGCCTGACCAACACCACCGACATTCCGACCCTCGGCAACCCGCCGATCGTGCCGGATTGTTGGATTTACGTGCAGGATCCGGGCTACAAGGTCGGCCGTCTGCAGATCTTCAACAACTGGAGCCCGTACCTGGTCAAGGACGTGGACGACACCGTGTGGATCGGTCTCGAATACTTCTGCGAGGAAGGCGACTCCTTCTGGAACATGACCGACGAGGAAGCCACCAAGTTCGCCATCCAGGAGCTCACCCGCATGCAGGTCATCAACGGCCCGCAGGACGTGCTCGACTCCCACCGCGAACGCGTCAAGAAGGCTTACCCGGCCTACTTCGACACCTACGACCGCATGCCCGAACTCGTCGACTACCTCGACTCCTTCGGCAACCTGTACTGCGTTGGCCGTAACGGACAGCACCGTTACAACAACATGGACCACTCCATGGCCACCGCCATCGAAGCCGTCAAGGACATCAAGAGCGGCGAAACGTCGAAAGACAACGTGTGGTCGGTCAACACTGACAAGTCCTACCACGAAGAAAAGTAGAAAAATAAATAACGCGTGCGCATACGCCCTTTCTCCGGCGCTCGACGTACCTTTGTACGCCTTCGGCCTCAGACGGGCGTCTTCGCACGCGTTATTTATTTTTCGCAGCGTAACTTTGATCAAGCCCATGCTTTTTGGCATGGGCTTTTTCATTGCGATTTTTATTGCGATTGCGCGGTGCGCGAACCGCACGGGCGGACCGCGCGTGCCCGCTTTGCGTTGGTCTGGGTTGCGTTGTATGGTTAGGACAGTTCGAAAACCGCGATGTTTCGCGGCGGACTTTTCATTCGACGGAAATTTTCCGCAATTCTTTTTTGCAGCTGTCGCGGGCGCATGCCTGTGGAAGCCAAGGAAAGGCAACTACCAGTGGCAACAAGCCCTAATCTCGATGATATGAAACTGCCCGAGCTCAAGGAGCTCGCCAAGCAGATGGGACTTCGTGGTGTCTCCACCATGCGCAAGACCGAACTGATCGCAACACTTCAAGCCGCCCGTTCCGGCGGCCAGGCTCCGGCCGGCGTCACCGTGCGCGCGCCAAAGTCCGCTCCCGCCGCAGACGCTGAGGTCAAATCGGCAAAGGACAAGAAGGCCGATGAAGCCAAGCAGGAGGAACGCCCCGTCCGTGCCAAGCAGGCCAAGTCCGCGGAATCCTCCGAAGTCGCGGATGCCGTGGCAGCGGTGGACGCGTTGAAGCCGAACGATGAAGCGCCGAAGCGTCGTCGCCATCGTGACGCCGAAGCCGGCGCCGACCTGCTCGCCGAACTGGGCCTTGACGATGCCGCTCCGAAGCAGGATGACCGCCGTCGCCGTCGTGATGACGACCGTAGGGACGATTTCGAGCCGCGTCGCCGCCGTCGCGTGGCGGACGGGCCGAAGAGCGAAGACGTCGTGCGCGACCTTGATGACATCCTCGCCACGCTGCCGTCGCAGGAAGACGCCGACGATGATAAGCGTCGCGACGAGACCGAAGACAACGAATACCGTCACAGCCGTGGACGCAACGATCGCCGTGGCCGCCGTATGCGTGGCCGTGACCGCGATTACGACGAGCGTGACGAGCGTCGCGGCAGGGGCGATCGCAATGATCGCAACGACCGTAACGATCGCGCCGACCGCATGGACCGCAACGCCGACCGCGACCAGCGCAACGATCGTATGGATCGCGCCGACCGCGACCAGCATCGCGACGAGCCGAAGGAAGACCTCGTGCCGGTCGCCGGCATCGTCGACGTGCTCGACTCCTACGCGTTCGTGCGTACGTCCGGCTACCTGCCGGGACCGAACGACGTGTATGTCTCCATGGGCCAGGTCAAGAAGTACGGCCTGCGCAAAGGCGACGCCGTGCACGGCTCCATCCGCGCCCCGCGTGAAGGCGAACGTCGCAACCAGCGTCAGAAGTTCGTGCCGCTGCAGTCCATCGACTCCATCAACGGCATGAGCGTCGAGGAAGCGCAGCATCGTCCGCAGTTCAGCAAGCTCACCCCGCTGTATCCGCAGGAACGCCTGAAGCAGGAGACCACGCCGAACAAGCTCACCGGCCGCCTCATCGACATCGTGGCGCCGATCGGCAAGGGCCAGCGTGGCCTGATCGTGTCTCCGCCGAAGGCCGGCAAGACCATCACCCTGCAGAACATCGCCAACGCGATCGCCACCAACAATCCGGAAGTCCACCTGATGGTCGTCCTCGTGGACGAACGTCCGGAGGAAGTCACCGACATGGAACGCACGGTGCAGGGCGAGGTCATCTCCTCCACCTTCGACCGTCCGGCCTCCGACCACACCACCGTCGCCGAACTGGCCATCGAACGCGCCAAGCGTCTCGTGGAGCTCGGCCAGGACGTGGTGGTGCTGCTCGACTCCATGACCCGTCTGGCCCGCGCCTACAACATCGCCGCGCCGGCCTCCGGCCGCATCCTGTCCGGTGGTGTGGACGCGCAGGCGCTGTACCCGCCGAAGAAGTTCTTCGGCGCCGCCCGCAACATCGAAAACGGCGGCTCCCTGACCATCATCTCCTCCGCGCTGGTGGAAACCGGTTCCAAGATGGACGAGGTGATCTTCGAGGAATTCAAGGGCACCGGCAACATGGAACTGCGCCTGAGCCGTGAGCTCGCCGACAAGCGCCTGTTCCCGGCCATCGACGTGAACGCCTCCGGCACCCGCCGCGAGGAGCTCATCACCGATCCGCAGGAACTGCCGATCATCTACCGTCTGCGTCGCCTGCTGGGCGGCCTCGAGCCGGAACAGGCCTACCAGACGCTCGTGCCACGCCTGAAGAAGACAGCGACCAACCGCGATTTCATGGCGTCGCTCATCCAGCAGAGCGGCAACGCCACCAACGGCAACTGAGTCGTCGGCTGCAAGCGAATCTGAAGGTTTGAGGGGCTGCATGGCAATCGCCGTGTAGCCCCTTTCCTATGTGTACGTTTCGATGAATTTCGTGAAATTGGCCACTTTTTGGACAACGTTGTCAATTAAAAAATAGGTAAAAATACGACGAGAAAAGATAAATGGGAAAAATATATATGGTCGATATGGGGGTATGAGCTAAATAAAACAAAGATATTTCATGACAGCGTTGCGCCGTCCGGATAAACTGCGGCGATTCCGCGACGGTATGTGCGCGGTAGTGGGTATGGTAAGGAAGAAAAAGAACATGGAACTGCAGTGGGGACGGTCGATTGCGGCCGGTGCAGTGGATTGTTGGAAAAGGGGTATGGATGACCAACAGTGACAATGGTCCGGTAGACGCACGTACGGTTGCGAGCCAGCTCGACGCGACCGATGGCGTAATCCTCGACATGCTTGAAAAGGATGGCCGAGCCACGCTGTCCCACCTTTCCGAGGCGACAGGCCTGTCCGTGTCCGCCGTGCAGTCGCGCGTGCAGAAGCTTGAGCGTCGCGGCGTGATCCGCGGCTACAAGGCGGTTATCGACGACGAGCGCCGCGGCCTTGCGGTGAACGCCTACATCGCGGTCACGCCCATCGATTACTCCCAGGAAGCCGAGATTCCAGACAAGCTCAAAAACATCGACGGCATCATGTCCTGCGATTCCGTCGCCGGTTCGCCCAGCTTCATGCTCACCGTTCGCGTCGAATCGCCCAGCAAGCTCGAAGAGCTGTTGAACCTCATCCATCGCACGGTGTCGGTCAGCACCGAAACCACCATCGTGCTGCAGCGTTACTTCGCGAAGTGACCGCTGTTCGGCAGATGCCGCGGTAGGGTGCGCGGTAGGCTTATACCCATGAGCGACAGCGAACATGACTGGCTTCGGCCAGAAGAAGAAACCGAATCCGAAACCATCATCGACGCGCGCACCGCGCAGAACAACCCCGAAGTGGCCGATGTGGTGGCTAAAATCGCCTCGCTGCGCCAATCGATAGACAACGTCGACACCGCCATCGTCTCGCTGCTGGCGGAACGGTTCAAATACACGTCGCAGGTGGGTGTGCTCAAGGCGCGTGCGGGCTTCGCGCCGGCCGATTACCAGCGTGAACATGCCCAGATCGAGCGTCTGCATCGCATTGCCGACGAAGCCGGACTGGATCCGGAAATCGCCGAAATGTACCGCGAATTCGTGGTGACCGAGGCCAAGCGCCGCCACAAGCGCATCGCCGAAAACGGGGGAGACCCGGGCGTACTCGACGTTTTCGCCTGAGCCGTCCGTTTTCCGCGCGCCCCGCGCGAACGTCCATTGCCGACGGGCATGCCGGGCACTACATTAAATGCCTTGGAAAGTTGTTTCGATTGCGATTGAGAGGTCCGGCATGCGCCACGCCACCGCGAACCGTCCATCCGGTGCCCGACGCCCGCTTGCCGCGGCGATCGCGGTCGCCGTCATCACCGCCGCTCCCGTCGCGGCAGTCGGCGTGAACGACGCGATATCGGCCTTGCAACAGAATGGGCAGTACGCGGCCGATGCATCGCATGATGACGTGATGAGCGCCTACACCTCCATCGACAAACCAGGCCGCCTTTTCCTGACCAACAGCGGATCCTCCACGTCGAAACGCGTTCCCAAAGGCGTTGTCGCATTGCCGTGGAAAATATCCGCCTCCTTCACCCTCAACGGGCCCGACGTAAGCGTTTCCGACGTTTCCGGCGCTTCCGGCATGATCGGCATACGCATCGCCCTGCATGCCACGAAACCCGACGTGACCGCCAATCTGACGCCAATCGTCGCCTTCACCATTCCCGGACGCGTCGGCAGTGACGTGACCGCCGATGACGGCGTGCTCGTCTCATCCGACAACACCTCGACCCTGGTGGCTGCGGTCGGCAAACCGGGCGAGGACCTGACCTTCAACGCCTACGTGACGGCGAAGCACTTCACCATGAGCTCACTGTCCATCGCCGCGGTGGAAGGCAACGTTCAGCAATCACTGCCTGACCTGACCAAGCGCGCAACCACCTTGGTGGACGGTCTGACCAACGTCGGCTCGCAACGCAACCGCAAGCTCATCGCCCAACTGGAACAGCTCAGAGACAACGAGAAAGCGCTTGCCAAACAGACCATCGCCGTACGTTCCAAAGCGCACGATCAGGCGTTCGACGGCTACATCGACGCGTACGTGGGCTCATACACCACGCATCTGTCCGGTTCGATCGGCAACGCCACACAGCTTCCCGCCATTCTCGGCACCGCGTCCGAACTGAACGGCGATACCTCCGTAGCTAAATCCGTGGCAGACCTGGCCAACGCCGTCAACGACGTGAGCGCCGCATACCGGCATATCGGCGCGGCCGACGCCGTCGACGAAGTGATTCGCACCATCGAACAGCGCGGCACATCCGGCTTGGTGAACGAGCTCACCAAGCGCGCCGGCGAGGAACAACAGCGCGGCTCCAAAGACTACAGTGCCGGCCAATCGCAGCTGTCCGCGGCCATGATCCCGTATTCGATGGATTTCACCGACGCATACACGGCTCGGCTTAAGGAACTGGGCGCCACCGCAGGCACGGCTGGCAGCTACGAAACCCAGGCGATCGCCGACGTGCGTGCCGGCATCAAAGACAATGAGAAGCTCAAAACCGCGTCCGACAAGGTGTCCGCGGCGATGACCGCGTTGGCGGACGCCAGCGAGCACACCGGACAGGCCAGCGCATTCCACCAGATCGTGCTGCGATTCGCCGACCAGCTGGATTCGGATGACGACACGTCCGAATCGGGCGCTGCCGATGACGCTTCTGTGCCGGACACGTTGCGTTCCGCCTCCGCCAGCCAATCGTTGTGCGCGAAAGCCGAGAAACGGCGGTCCCGTGCGCAACGCAAGGCCGAACGCGCGCAGGCGAAGAACAACACCGCCGATTCGACCAGCTTGGTCGATGACAAGAACGCCATCAGCATGGATGATGTGATGAGCTACGCGGGCGGACTACGCCCGTCGTTCGGCGCCGCAGCGGACACCACGTCGAAGAATGTGGCGAAAGTCGGGGGAGTGGACGGCTCTTCGAAGAACAGCGGTGGCGATTCGTCCGACGGTTCGGCGGATTCGTCCGCCAGCTCGCTACCAATTACCGGCTATGGCTTGGCGAAAACCGGTTTCACGCCGGATAATGGCGATTTGATTGACGAGACGGTCGAATTGGCCGCCGCTGCGGAAGTTTTCGACGATGCGCTGCAGGCCGGATTGGGTGGGAACGGTTCCGGAAATTCGTCCGCTGGCCCGCAGTACCTCCTGTCCGTTCCGGTGCTGTAGAGCACGCGGTTGGTGCGATGCACTAAATCCGATAGTGCTCCGTCGCTTACGTGGTACGTTTCGGGGTTTTGATTGCGATTTCCGCCTCCGCTTGTGCATTCGTTGAGATTACGCCCATAAAAACCATTTTTTCGCGTACGGGTTTGTGCGCAGGGGCAGGAATGTACGCTGAGAACAGCCGAGAACGGGATAAGGACGGTTCTATGCGCGCACGTCTTGCGATTTAGGGCGATTCTGCACGGACGTGGGCAAAAGGGGATATGATTTCGACCGTTTTGCCTGCGATTTATACCCCTTTTCGCTCACGAAAGCATTTTTCCCGCGATTTTGACTGAATATGAGCAAAAGGGGGCACGGTTAGTTGCAGACAGTGACGGGATATACGAGGGGCCTCTCCTTCATGCAAAGGAAAGGCCCCTCGTATGTGGGTGAAGTGAGCGGCTGCGCTACAAAAGCCGCTGGCGGCTCACCTCAGAGACTCACTTCTTCGGTTTCTTGGCCGGCGGTTCGCCTAGCTCGCTTTCGGCGACCGTCACATCGGCGGCCTCGTTCTCACCCTCGGCGGCAGCCGGTGCGGTGAAGGCGATCGGTCCGGTCACGCGACCAGCTTCGGCGATATCGCCCAGCGCGGCCTCGATGGACCCGCGCACATCGTCGGCAACGGCAAGCGTCACAGACAAGATCGGGGTCTTCATCGAAACCTTGGCCTTCGACTTGATGCCACGCAGCGCGGCCAGAGCCTCACCGGCATGAGCAAGCAGATCGGCGGATGCGTCGCCGGCGGCGGCCGCGTACACGTCGGCCACAGGCCATGCGGCGCGGTGCACGGAGCCCTCGCCCTCATGCATCCAGCTCCACACCTCTTCGGTGGCATACGGCAGGTACGGGGCCAGCAGGCGCGCGAACGCATCAAGACCCAGGCCCAGCGTGGTGCGTGCGGACTTCACCGCGGCCTCGCTCGGCACGTTGCCGGTGGAATCGGCGGTGCCGTAGGCGCGGTTCTTGACCAGCTCGATGTAGTCGTCGCAGAACTGCCAGAAGTAGTTCTCGATGACTTCCAGAGCCTTGGAATGCTCGTAGTTGTTGAGATCGTCGGTGGCTTCGCGGACCACGGCGGCCATCTTGGACATCGCGGAACGGTCGATCGGCTCGGTCACGTCGGCCGGGTTCCATGCGGCGACTGCCGGAGCGCCCACGTGATGGTTCTCGTCCTCACGGCCGATGGCTAGCGCGAACTTGGTGGCGTTGAGCAGCTTGATGGCAAGACGACGGCCGATCTTCATCTGGCCTTCGTCGTACGTGGCGTCCAGGCCCAGACGTGCGGCGGCGGCCCAGTAACGCACCGCGTCGGCGCCGAACTGTTTGATCGGCTTGTCCGGCACGACCACGTTGCCCTTGGACTTCGACATCTTCTTGTGGTCCGGATCGAGGATCCAGCCCGACAGCGTGGTGTTGGCCCACGGCAGGCACTTGTTCTCGAGATGCGCGCGATCCATGGTGGAGAACAGCCAAGTGCGGATGATGTCCTGGCCCTGCGGACGCAGATCCATCGGGAAGGTGGCATTGAAGATCGCCTGGTTCTCCTCGCCCGGTTCCTCCCAGCGGGTCACGATCTGCGGGGTGAGCGACGAGGTGGCCCAAGTATCCATGATGTCCGGCTCGGCGGTGAAGCCGCCCGGCACGTCACGCTGGTCCTCGGTGTAGCCTTCCGGCACATCGTCGGTCGGATCGATCGGCAGACGGTCCTCGCTCGGGGTGATCGGATGATCGTAATCCGGGGTGCCATCCTCCTTCACCGGGTACCACAGCGGGAACGGAACGCCGAAGAAGCGCTGGCGGGAGATCAGCCAGTCGCCGTTGAGGCCGTGCACCCAGTTCTCGTAGCGCACGCGCATGAAATCGGGGTGGAAGTTCAGCTCCTTGCCGCGCGCGATGAGCTCGGCGTTCAGCTTCTCGTCGGTGCCGCCGTTCTTCAGGTACCACTGGCGGGAGGTGACGATTTCGAGCGGCTTGTCGCCCTTCTCGTAGAAGTTCGTCATACGCTTGGTCGGGGTCGGCTCGCCGTCCAGATCGCCGGCAGCGCGCAGCTCGTCGACGATGACCTTACGTGCGGAGAACGTGGTCTTGCCCGCGGTCTCCTGGAAGATACGCTTGCCTTCCTCGTCTTCGATCCAATCCGGGGTGTCCATGACGATGCGCCCGTTGCGCTGGATGATGGAACGCAGCGGCAGGTTCAGATCGCGCCACCATTCGACGTCGGTCACGTCGCCGAACGTACAGCACATGGCGATGCCGGCGCCCTTGTCCATTTCCGCCGCCTTATGCGCCAGAATCGGCACCTTCACATGGAACAGCGGGGAGTAGACGTACTGGCCGAAATACTGCTTGTAACGCTCGTCGTCCGGATGCGCGATCAGCGCGCCGCAGGCGGCCAGCAGTTCCGGACGGGTGGTCTCGATGTAGATCGGGGTGCCGTCTTCGAAACGGAAGGCCAACTTGTGGTAGAAGCCCGGGTATTCGCGCGATTCCAGTTCGGCCTGCGCCACTGCGGTCTGGAACGTCACGTCCCACAGGCCCGGGGCGTCCTTCTGATACGCCTCTCCGCGAGCCAGGTTGCGCAGGAACGCTTTCTGGGCCACGCGCTGCGGATGCTCGCCGATGGTGTGGTAGGTCTGCGACCAGTCGATGGACAGGCCGAGGGAGCGCCACAGCGCCTCGAACTGCTTCTCGTCCTGGGCGGTGAGCTTTTCACACAGTTCGATGAAGTTCTTACGGGAGATCGGCACCTGGTCCTTGGCGTCGATCTTCTTGCCATCGGTGCCTTCGAACGGCGGCACGAAATTCGGATCGTACTTCAGGGAAGTGTCCACGCGCACGCCGTAATAGTTCTGCACACGGCGTTCGGTCGGCAGGCCGTTGTCGTCCCAGCCCATCGGGTAGAACACGTCGTAGCCGTTCATGCGCTTGAAACGCGCGATCACATCGGTATGCGTGTAGGAGAACACGTGGCCCACATGCAGGTGGCCCGAAACGGTGGGCGGCGGGGTATCGATGGAATAGACGGCCTTGCGGTCGCGGGTGCCCTGGAACTTGTAGACTCCGCTCTCGTCCCAGACGCCACGCCACTTGTCTTCGAGACCGTCCACGCCGACCCTGTCGGGCAGCGGCGTGAGGTTCGCGTTGATGGTGTTATCTTGGCTTTCAGTCATAGTCGCTAGTCTAGAAAGCGAATGTGACAACTGCCGTCGTATCAGCGCCTATCGAACCGAATGCCGGAATCGCAGGCAAATCGCGGAAAATCCACATAAAAAACCGTGGAAAAATCAGTGCAGCGTCAATCTGTTCAACGGCAGCAGACGGTCGGTCAGATTCTTCGGATACCCCTGCAGCCCATCGGAAACGGCAAGGAAGTTCTTACGTGTGTACAGCCAGTCGCTGGCCGCGTTTTCGCTGACGGCGCGCGCGTAATCGCGCATGCGGGCCTGATAATCGTTGTCGTTGGTCGCGGCCATGGCATTGGCGTAAGCCTGCTGCGCGTCGCCGTTCTCGAAATGGAACACGGACTGGCCGTTGTCGAAGACGCTTGCGTCACCTTCGTCGCTCATGGTGGTCAGCGCGATGTTATAGGTGCCGGCGTTCATGCGTTCCGTCACGTCCGCGGCGGAATCGAGCACTTCCAGATTGGTGTTGATGT
Organism: uncultured Bifidobacterium sp.; assembly: GCF_959020155.1. Classification (GTDB taxonomy): domain Bacteria; phylum Actinomycetota; class Actinomycetes; order Actinomycetales; family Bifidobacteriaceae; genus Bifidobacterium. The sequence goes on along the minus strand of NZ_CAUERC010000002.1, from coordinate 67,019 downwards.
TGAGGTTTTCGATGGCGGTTTTCACGTCGTTGCCGATGCTTTCGTATTCCTTCGGCACCAGAATGTCGATTGGCGCGATGTAGTTCACTCCGAAATACGTGCGCATCCGTTGCCCCTGTTCGAGGTTGTAGGGGTACAGTCCGCTCAGGTCCTCATACCCGTCTTCCAGCGGGCTGATTGGCCCTCCCAGCGGCGCGTACGCGTCGGGCGCGTTCTTGGCGATGGTCTTCGCATCGATGGCGTATCGCGTCATCTTGCGGATCTGCTCGTCGGAGAAGGGGCTGTTGTTGTCGTTGTTGAACGCGAGCATCACCTTGTCGAAGCTGATGCCGCTGTCCGCGGTAATACCGTTGGTCTTGCCCAGTTCCGAGGCGGTTGAAGCGCTCAGCGGCAGCGCCATGCTGATTTTGCCGGCTTTCATGGCATCGGCCATGGATTCCTCGTTGGTGTAGTAGTAGAGCGTCACTTGCGATGATGCGGCTTTTTTGCCCCAATACGAGTCGTTGCGTTGCAGCACGATTTGCGATTGGTCCGCGGTTGACACGGTGAATGGTCCCGATCCGACCGCCGATTTCGCATAGTTGGTTTTGCTTTCCGCGTCGTACACGACGCCTGCACGGCCGGCCAGCGCGCGCAACAGCCGCGGATTCGGCTTGGCGAGCGTGATGACCACCGTATTCGCATTGGGATTGGTGATTTCCTTCAGATCACCAAGCTGGTCGGCTCCCACGTAATGGTTGTTGACGGCGTTCTGCAGTGACCAGACCACGTCGGACGAGTCGAGTTTGTGCCCATTGGCGAACGTCATGCCGCCGTTCAACGTGAACGTGTATGTGAGACCGTCGTCGGAAGCCTGCCAGGAGCTGGCGATCCCCGGCTGCAGCTTGTTGGTGTCGCTGCGGGACACCAGCGTCTCGTACACGTTGCCGAGCAGCGCCTGCTCCACGGCGGTGCCCTGTTCGGTGCGGATGTCAAGCGATTCCGGCGCCTTGCCTTCGATGCCGATCGTCACGGACGAGTCGGAGACGAGCGTGCCGAAGGATGTGATGGGATTCTTGCGGCCTGTCAGCGACAGTCCCAGCCACAGCAGCACACTGAGCACGATCGCGACGCCGAAGAAGATCAGCCAGCGCGTCGCCTCGGCTTTCAGATTACGTTTCCGCCCGTTTTCATCCATGCACCCGAGTCTAGTTGACGCGTGCTACACGCCCGATGGCCGGGTGCGATTCGACGGAGTGCCGGCGCGGCGGCTGGCATGCGTCGGAATCACGCGGCGAACGCGCTCGGACACGTGTCGTTGAGGGGGCAGTCGGCGCAATCCGGTTTTCGCGCATGGCAGATGGCGCGGCCATGCAATATCAAACGGTGAGACAGATCGGTCCATTCTTCGGGAGGGAAGCAGGCGGTGACCTCACGTTCGATGGCCACCGGGTCAGGGGAGGGGCTCGCCCAGTCGGACCGCCACCGCAATCGCCCAGTCACACGAATCACATGCGTGTCCACAGGAAAACCGGGCACGCCGAACGCGTTGCCCAACACCACGTTCGCGGTTTTGCGGCCCACGCCCGGCAGGCTGACCAGCGAAGCCATATCGGCTGGCACCTCGCCCCCGAATCGCACGCACAACTCATGCGACAGCCCGATGATGTTGCGCGCTTTCGTACGGAAGAAGCCGATGGTGCGGATGATGTCCTCGACGTGCTCGGGATTCGCGGCGGCAAGCTCCGCCGGACCGGGATATTCGCCGAACAGTTCCGGCGTGACCATGTTCACGCGCTTGTCGGTGGTCTGCGCGCTCAACACCGTAGCCACCAGCAGTTCGAAAGGAGAATTGAAGTTCAACGCGCATTTCGGATCGGGAATCTCCACGCACAACTGCTCGTATTCCTGATGCATGCGCGCGATCCGCGCCTTCTTCGATTCCCGAGGCATGCCTCCAGCCTACCCCTCGCATGCGGACGAACGCGGAAAACCTATGGAAACGTCGCAATCGGCAAAAACAGCGAAAATCCATCGAAAAAACAACGGGAAATCAGCGAAAGGCCAACGAAAACAAACGAAACCCGTCGAACATCAACGGAATGATCGCAAGAAAAAAGTCAGCTTTCGCCGGACTCGCCGTGAGCCGCATCCTTGGCCGCGGCCTCATGCTCATCCTCTTCCGGCGGATCGAAACGATAGCCGACGTTGCGCACGGTGCCGATGAGATGCTCGTACTCGCCGCCCAGCTTGGCGCGCAGACGACGGATATGCACGTCCACAGTGCGGGTGCCGCCGTAATAGTCGTAGCCCCACACCTCCTGCAGCAGCTGCGCACGCGTGAACACGCGGCCCGGATGCTGCACCAGATACTTGAGCAGCTCGAACTCCTTGTACGCCAAGTCGATCGGATGGCCATGCAGGCTGGCCGTATAACCGTTGGTATCCACCACCAGATCGCCGGAACGGATCAGGCCATCCTCGTTCTGCACGCCCTGCTCGCCGGTGCTAGCGGCCGTGCTGGCCGGCGCATTGCCCCGTTCGGACACCAGACGCAGACGCCCCTCCACTTCGGCGGGGGAAGCGGAGGCCACCACCACATCGGCGATGCCCCACTGCGAATTGACCACGGTGAAGCCGCCCTCGGTGAGAATGAGCACGATCGGCGTGGACAGTCCCGACGCGTGAATCAGCCGGCACAGCGTTTTCGCGGTGGCCAAATCGTCACGCGCATCAAGGAAAAGAATGGTGTTCTCCGGCATCTTCACCAAGCTCGCCGCATCCATCGGCAGAACGCGCACGCGGTGGGACAGCAACGCCAGCGAGGGAAGAACGGTGGCCGGGTCGCTAGCGAACGTCATAAGCGTAAGATCCGTCACGTCAGCTCCCTCATGTTCCCTATAACTGATGCCGCGATTGTACACTCGGTATGTGTTATCGGCGTTTCCTCGATTGTAACCGAAGTATGTGGACACTTACGGCTACATTTATTCATATTGCATACGGAATGACCACAATATGAAAAGGGGGTCCGAGATGACCGCTGAGAAGGCCACCGCCCAGGAAGCCACGCGGAAAGTCGCTTTTGCCAAGGTCCTGGCGATTCAGATCATCGCATACGTGGTGCTGGTGGCGCTCGCATTGGTTCCCGGCATGATGTACGGCGACGCCGCCAAACCGGCCGCGGTTCCGTTCACGATCATCGCCTCGCTGGCGATGGTCGTGCTGCTGGTGGTGTTCAGTCCGTTCCGCGACGGCGTCGCCGGCCATGTGATCGCCGCGATCGCAGGCCTGCTGTCGGCGATCTGCGCCACGACCGTGATGCTGGGCAATGTGATCTTCCCCGCCGGCCTGGATGGCGGCAAAAGCTTCTCCATGGAGGAAGCGTGGATCGCCGGCGTGGGCGGACTGCTGATCGTGCTGATCATCGTATCCTTCGGCCGGCAGATGGCCCGCGAAAACCGCACGCACCTGATCCGCTCGCTGTCGCACAGCGTGGTCGAAGGCGTCGCCATGATCGCCAGCGCGGGTTGGTGCTTCCTGCCGGTGCTCCTGCCGACAACGCATTCCAGGGCCGCCGCCATGTCCGCTGCCTCCGGAGCCACGGTGGACATGTTCAGCAACGTGACCACGACATGGGTCGTCGCCGCGATCGTGACGGTATTGGTGGCCGTGGCGCTCACCGTGTGCTCGTACTTCTGGCACCGCGACGCCGCCCCCGAGCCGGATGCGCGTTCGCCGTGGATCGGCCTCGCACTGCTGCCGGTCATGCTGACCGGTCTCGCAGTCGGTCTGGCGGCGCTCGCCATCGTCGTGCTGTAAACGGCTGTTCTAATGACAAAGCCCGTAATCGCAATGATTACGGGCTTTTATTATGTTGGATTGGCAGTCAACCGAGGAATCCGAGATGCTCGAACAGCACCTTCACGCCGATAAGAATCAGCACGATGCCGCCGGCGATCTGCGCGGGCTTCTGCCACCGCGAGCCGAACGCGCGGCCGATATACAGGCCGGCGGCGGAGAACAGGCCGGTGGTGATGCCGATGATGACCACCGACAGCCAGATGTTGAGCGTCATGAACGCGAAGCTCACGCCGACCGCGAATGCGTCGATGCTGCAGGCCACGGCGAGCGGCAGCATGTGCTTCCAATCGAATTCAGGGGTTTCCTTGGCGTTCTCCTCGTCCTCTTCGAACGCCTCGCGTACCATATTGCCGCCGATCAGAGCGAGTAGGCCGAAAATGATCCAATGGTCCACGGCGGTCACGTATTTGCTGAACGTGCTGGCCGCGAAATAGCCGAACAGAGGGAAAAGCGCCTGGAATCCGCCGAACCACAGGGCGGTTTTGAACGCATCGACGCCGCGAAGCTTCTTGACGGTCAGGCCTTTGCCAATGGAGACAGCGAACGCGTCCATGGACACGGACACGCCAATAAGCAGAATCTGAATGAGCATAGCTGGTGAAAAGGTTCATCCCGCCGGTCTCCCCACGGGATGGGCCTCGACGGATTGCGTTCCGCCTACGCCTAGGAGTACCGACACAGAACTGCCGCACGCGGATGTGATATGTGACGTCCAGCGGGCTTTGAATTCAGCGAATACTGTTCGCATGCCGAAAATTACAAGAGACCACTATACCGCGGTACGAAGAAATCGGACGCTTTGGTCCGTTGGACTCCCCGCAACGGCACCTGGCCTCCACTGGCTGGAAAAGAGAAAAAGCCCACTGTCGGGGGCAGTGGGCTTTGACATAAAAAGGGGAGAAGCGATCACTTCTCGCTATCAGCGAGGCGCTTGCGGGCTGCGACGATTTCCTCCTCGGCCTTGGCGGCGCCAGTCCAGTAATCGCCCGGCAGGACTTCCTTGCCCGGCTCCAGAGCCTTGTACTGCTCGAAGAAGTGCTTGATTTCAGCCTTGTGGTACTCGGAAACGTCTTCGACATCCTTGATGTCGTCGAAACGTACATCAGCCGGCACGCACAGCACCTTGTCATCTCCGCCAGCCTCGTCGACCATGTGGTACAGGCCGACGGCGCGGCATTCCACCACGCAGCCCGGGAACACGGAGTTCGGGATCATGACGAGAGCGTCGAGCGGATCGCCGTCCTCGCCCAGGGTGCCGTCGATGTAGCCGTAGTCATCCGGGTAGCCCATGGAGGTGAACAGGGTGCGGTCCAGGAACACGCGACCGGTCTCGTGGTCCACTTCGTACTTGTTCTTGGAACCGCGCGGGATCTCCACCACGACGTTGAAGGTTTCTGCCATTGTTTTCTCCTTGATCGATATGATCAGCAGTAGTTCGTTACTTAGGATACCCGCTTTCACGCCATGTCGGCACCATTTTCCGGATACCTATATGAATGGTGCTCAGTGCTGGGGAGATAAGGCGTGATGCGCTCGCTGGTCAACATCTTTTTGGCCGATTGTGATTGACTATCCTGCCTTGGAACGTTGGAAGAACAATTCCGTAGGTGGTTTTGCTCTTCCGTAGGTGGTTGGCTCTGGTATCCCTGCGGCAAAAAGGCTTGATTTCAGCCATTCTGTTTGCGTGGATTGACCGGAGAGCACCTACGGAATCAAAAAAACCACCTACGGAGTGCACAAAGCCGGGTTGAAAACGTGAGAAACGTCTTCAACCCGCCCTTGATCTATGTGTTTTGTGCTGGCTGGGTGCTAGGCAGAGTGCCTAGCACCCAAACTCACTCAGTCCTCGACCACCGTCAGCACGTGCGCCACGTCGGCCCACGGTGCCAGTGAGACGTAGTTGTCCCAGCCCCAATCGAACTCGCGTCCGGTCAGCTCGTCGCGCACCTTGAGCGGCTTGTCGGTGGCGAAACCGAAGTCGGGCAGTTCGATGTGCACGATGGACTGGTGCGTGTTGTGGCCGTCGAGGTTCACCACCACGATCACCGTATCCGGCTTGCCGGTACCGGTAAGCTCGGCCGGGGTCTGGCGCAGGAACGCCACCACGCCCGCATCGTCGCTCGGCAGGACGTGCAGGTTGTGGTAGCTGCGGCATGCCGGATGCTCGGAACGGATTTTGTTGAGCGAGGTGAGCAGCTCGGAGATGCCGTACTTGTCGGCCTCGTCCCAATCGCGCACCTTGACTTCGTACTTCTCGTTGTCGATCTGCTCTTCGAATCCCGGACGCTGCTTGTTCTCGATGAGCTCATAGCCGTTGTAGATGCCCCAGCTCGGAGAGCCCATCGCGGCGAGCACCGCGCGCACCGCGTGACCGGCGATACCGTTGTCGCGCAGGTAGGCGGTCATGATGTCCGGCGTGGACGGCCAGAAGGTGTTGTGCTGGTAGAAACCACCGTCGCCGTTGGTCTCCTCCAAATACTCCTCAAGCTCCTCCTTGGTGTTGCGCCACGGGAAGTAGCAGTGCGACTGCGTGAAGCCGGCATAGCTCAGCGCGCGCATCATGCCCGGACGGGTGAACGCCTCGGCCAGGAACAGCGTCTCCGGATGCTTCTTCGTCACGGCGGCGATCACGTCCTGCCAGAAACGCACCGGCTTGGTATGCGGGTTGTCCACGCGGAAGATCGTCACGCCGGCCTTGATCCACAGGTCCATGATGCGTTCGGTTTCCGCTTCGATGCCTTCCATGTCGGCGTTGAAATCGATCGGATAGATGTCCTGGTACTTCTTCGGCGGATTCTCGGCGAATGCGATCGTTCCGTCCGGCTTGGTGCGGAACCAGTTCGGATGCTGTTTGACCCACGGGTGGTCAGGCGAGCACTGCAGCGCGAAGTCGAGCGCCACTTCGATACCCAGCTTGTGCGCGTGCGCGCAGAACGCCTTGAAATCGTCCATGGTGCCGAGCAGCGGGTCGACGGTGTCGTGGCCGCCCAGCTCGGAGCCGATGCCGAACGGGGAGCCCGGATCGTGCGGTCCGGCAATCAGCGTGTTGTTGCGGCCCTTGCGGTTGGTCACGCCAATCGGGAAGATCGGCGGCAGGTACACGATGTCGAAGCCTTCGGCCTTCGCGCGGTCGAGGCCGGACAGCGCCGTCTTCAGCGTGCCCTGCACGATCTTGCCGTCGGCGTCGAAATACGCGCCTTCGGAACGCGGGAAGAACTGGTACCATGCGGCGAAGCTCGACTTCGGACGCTCCACGCGGAAGCGCTGCGGATTCGACGCGCTCAGGCCGTCGCGCAGCGGATTGGTTTCATGCAGGCTTGCGATTGCGTCGGTGGTCGCTGCGGCAAGACGCGCGGTCGCGTCGAGCGACTTGTCGGCAACGGTCTTCGCGGCTTCGCGCAGCGTCTTCTTGTCATCGGCGGTCAGCTTGGAATCGCGTGCGCCAGCCCAACGTTCCAGCAGCTGCGCGCCGGATTCCAGCGCGTTCTCCACATCGTCGCCGACCTCGACCTTGATTTGCGCGTCGTGCAGCCAGGAAGCGTACGTATCTTCCCAGCCTTCGACCACGATGTGCCATTCGCCGAGCTGCTTCTTGACGTCGGCATAGCCATCTTCCCACGGCTTCAGGTCGCTGTGGTCGCCGATCTTGACCATCGCTTCCCAGCGGTCCAGGCCGGGGTTGGTGCAGGTCATGGGGAAGCGGGCCTTCTCGGTGCCGCGCGTGTTGCGCACGGACACGGTGGCACCGGCCTTGGTGCGGCCTTCGATGAACACCTGCGCGGTGACCTTGAATGCCTCGCCAAGCTCCACGCGAGCCGGGTACAGGCCGTTTTCGGCGGACGGAGTGATGCCAAGAACGTTTACGCGGCCGAACTGTTCCGGGCTGGTGCGGTTGATGATAGGTGCTGGAGTTTCGCCGACGGTTCGCTTCGTTGCGGTTTTCGGCTTGGAAGTGCGCTTGGTGGTTGGTTTTTTAGTTGTCGTCTTTGCGGTTGATTTCGCGGCTGTCCTCGTTGTCTTTGTGGCCGCTGCCTTGGCTGTTGTCTTTGCTGTTGCCTTTGTGCGCGGTGTCGCGCTTGATGATGTTGCTTCATTCATATAGCCGATTATAGAGGTAGTTGTGTTCTTTTTGTGATTTCCCTTTTTCGTAACGATTACGGCGATGCGGCTACAAGTACTTTCTTCAAATACTTTTGGTAAAGCGTTTTAATACATGGTTTGCGATTATGTTCGATTATGAAGGCTGCGGCGGCATGATCATACGTTGTGTGTGCCGGTTGCGTTCGATATGTATGGGGACTTTATATAAAAGGAGCGAAACGTCCTGGGGAAAACAAAAAACCGGAAACCAAAAGGTTTCCGGTTTCAATTGGTAGCGGGGCATGGATTTGAACCATGGACCTCTGGGTTATGAGCCCAGCGAGCTACCGAGCTGCTCCACCCCGCGTCGGCTTGCCTTCATTGAGGCAGCTCTAACTACTTTACGGATGTTGGCTAATAAGTCAAATCGGCGTGTCGCATATTGCGCTGCTAGTGAAATCGCATATCCGATAACGCGTTATCCGTTTTTCGTATAACGCTGCGGACCGTCGATGAAAACCGCCGAATACGCCATATCCGGGTCCGCACCATAATAGGAAACATGCCTATCAAGATTCCCAGCGGCCTTCCGGCCAGAGACATTCTCGACTCCGAGCGCATCTTCGCGCTTGAAAAGCCCGAAGCGGAGCGCCAGCGTGTGCGTCCGCTCAAGCTGGTGATCCTGAACCTCATGCCGAAGAAGATCGAGACCGAAACGCAACTGCTGCGTCTGATCTCCAAGAGCCCGCTGCAGGTCGAGGTCGACTTCATGAAGACCTCCACCCACGAGGCCACGCACGTGAGCGCCGACCATCTGGTGAAGTTCTACGAGACGCTCGACGCGTTCAAAGACAACTATTACGACGGTCTTGTGGTGACGGGAGCGCCCGTCGAACACCTCGATTTCGAGCAGGTCGACTACTGGGACGAGTTCAAGCAGATTCTCGACTGGGCATCCACCCACGTCTTCTCCACCATGTACCTGTGCTGGGGCGCGATGGGCGCGCTCAACTATCGGTACGGCGTGCGCAAGGAGCTGCTGCCGGAGAAGCTCTTCGGAGTGTTCCCCCAGTATCTGCAGGACGAATACTGCTTCCTCACCAACGGTTTCGACGAGATCTGCCTGCAACCGCATTCCCGCCTGGCGGGGGTCAACGAGGGTGATATCGCCCATAATCCCGAGCTGCAGGTGCTCACGTGGGGTCCGAAGTCCGGCCCGGGGCTCATCGCCACGCGTGACTTCTCCGAAGTGTTCGCGCTCGGCCATTGGGAATACGGCAAGTACACGCTCGCCGAGGAATACGAGAGGGATATGAAGAAGGGCATGACCAACGTGCCGTTCCCCGAAAACTATTTCCCGCACGACGATCCGAAGCTCGAACCGCTGTTCGCCTGGCGCGCCCACGCCAACCTGCTGTGGCGCAACTGGCTCAACTGGGTCTATCAGACCACGCCATACGATTTGAGCGAAGTACCGCAGCTGCGCGAGGAGAAGCGCCTCGGCACCGACCGTTCGATCCGGCACGAGCCCGGTTCTCCGCGTGTCGACGCATTCACGCCATTCTCGCACGATGGATATGGTGTCATTCGCGGCTGATTTCACGAAGATCGGCGAGTACTGACAAGTATTGGCGATTGTCCCACGATTGCCGCTTTTACGCGGTGTCGTGGGCTTTTTGCGCGGTTTTTGTTGCCTGCTGCGACATCGTTTCATTTTCGCCGTCATATATTATGGTGCGATATGTTAAGTAAAACGTTTTATCAAGCAGTGTTGCAAACGATGTTTATTTTGGTGTGAATGGGGGTGAAATAGGCCGAATCGACAACGGCCGTGGTTGTGTCTAATAGTCCCCGCAACGTGCGAAACGCCGGTTTTCGCTATACGGTAGTAGGGGAAAGCTCCCGGTGCGGCATGTTGTCTAGCCGCGGGCTGATAATCCTTTGCAGCCATTCGGGGCTGGTATGCGAACGCGTTTATGGGCGCGTTAACATAGAACCCGAAGGATGTTCTGGTTTGGTAACCGGAACGTCACATTCGACTCAGCTGTTGGGCTAGACTAACAGCTGACACAAGAGCAGGAGGCGTGAATGATTAGTGCATTGGGAGAGGGCATCATGACCATCGCCGATGGTCCAGAGATGCCGAGCATCAATGACTTCCTTCCCGATCCGTTTGTTTTTCAAGGCACGCCGTTCGCCATCAACCGCATCATCCTCGTTCGTATTCTTGCGACCGTCATCATGCTGCTGGTTCTCGGAATTACGGCAAGCCGTGCAAAGCTCATCCCTGGCCGTTGGCAGGGCGCAGTCGAATGGCTGATCGAGTTTGTCCGCGACAACATCGTCTATCAGGTGATGGGCGAGCTGCGTGGCAAGCGTTATGTGCCGATGATCACCACCGTGTTCTGCACGTTGCTGGTCTTCAATCTGTGCGGCATCATCCCGGGCTTCAACATCGCGGCAAGCGCGTCCATCACGCTGCCTCTGGTGTTCGCCATGTGGTGCTTCTGCCAGTACTGGATTGCCGGCATCCGTGAAAAGGGCCTTGGCCACTTCCTGAGGGACGAGATCTTCCCGAAGGGCGTTCCGGCCCCGATCTATATTCTGCTGTCCCCGATTCAGCTGCTTGAGCTGCTGATTATCCGCCCGTTCTCGTTGACGATCCGACTGTTCGCCAACATGGTTTCGGGCCACCTGATCCTTGCGTTGTGCCTCTCGGCCACGCAGTTCTTCCTCGTTGATGTGGTGAACAAGCTGATGATGCCGTTCGGCATCATCACCTTCGCGGCTGGCATGTTCATGTTCCTGTTCGAGGCGCTGGTCGCCTGCCTGCAGGCTTACATCTTCGCCATCCTGACCACCGCGTACATCAATATGAGCTATCCGGAGATCGACTGACCGCCGGCTTTTTAAGTGTTGCTTCTTGTCAAGCAATAACCAGAAAGGAAACAATCATGGATATCGTTACCCTCGCTGAGGTTGCCGGCAACCTGAACGTCGTTGGCTACGGCCTCGCCGCCATCGGCCCTGGCATCGGTCTGGGCATCCTGATCGGCAAGACCATCGAAGGCACCGCTCGCCAGCCTGAGCTCGGCAGCCGTCTGCAGACCCTCATGTTCCTGGGCCTGGCATTCGTCGAGGTGCTGGCACTGCTCGGCTTCGTGCTCGCCTTCATCAAGTAAGACTTGATCCCCAAGGTAAACACCGAAGACGCAAACGAACGTGAAAGGAGGAAGACACTATGGTGACCGCAGCTAGCGAGATGGAACTGTTCCTTCCGAAAAGCTACGACATTTTCTGGTCGTTGGTCATTCTGATCATCGTCGCCGTGTTCTTCTACAAGTTCTTCCTGCCGAAGTTCCAGGCCGTGTTCGATGAGCGCGCAGCCAAGATCGAAGGTGGCATCGCCAAGGCCGAACAGGCCCAGAAGGATGCCGACGAAGCCAAGGCGAAGTACGATGCCCAGCTGAGCAACGCACGCGTCGAGGCTTCCAAGATCCGCGACGACGCTCGCGCGGAAGCATCGCACATCATCGCCGACGCACGTACCCGTGCCGAGGCTGATGCGGCGCAGATCACCGCCACCGCCCAGCGTTCCATCGAATCCCAGCAGCAGCAGGCTCTGGTGAGCCTGAAGGGTGAGGTCGGCGTGCTGGCAACGGCACTGGCCGGCAAGATCCTGGGCAGCAAGCTGGAAAGCGACGACGTGCAGTCGACGATGATCGACCAGATGATCGCCGATCTGGACAGCGACAAGAAGTGATCGAAACCTTCAAGAAAGGGAGGTGACCAATGCGAGGAGAAGCATCGCGTATCGCAGACCGCGTTTCGCGTGACTCGCTGGCCCCCAAGCTGCGTGACAGCGGCGAGGACACATGGCGTATCGGGAACGAACTGTTCACGATCACCAACGTGCTCGACCACAACATCCAGCTTGAACGTGCCCTCACCGACCCGTCGCGCCCAGTCGAAGACAAGGTTGCGGTAGTCAAGACCCTCATTGGAGATGAGGCCCATCCGTTGACGATGGAAATCATGTCCGATCTGGTGGCCCGCCGTTGGAGCCGCGTGTCCGACATCGCCAACGCCACCGAGGATTTCGGTGTGGATGGCATGATGTACTACGCGGACCACACGAATGCTACTCTGCAGGTCTCCATCGAGCTTGCCCAGCTGCATTCCGCACTGCTCAACCTTCCGGTCGTACGCAGCAAGCTGTATGACGCAACCGTCCCCGCCGAAGCCCGTATCAAGCTGCTGTACAGCCTGATCGGCAACGCGGATTTCGACAAGGTGACCAAGCGTCTGGCCGAGCATGCGACCTGCAATCTGCGCAACCGCCGCTATCTGCAGACCATCCAGTGGTTGATCAACAAGTTCTCCCGTCATATGGGCGAATCGATGGTCACCGTCACCACGGCAACGCCACTGAGCAAGGAGCAGGTCAAGAAGCTCGTCGCCATCTATTCGGCGAAGACCGGCCATCCGGTGCACATTAACTCGGTGGTCGATCCGACCGTCCTGGGTGGTATGCGCATCCAGGTGGGCGACGAGGTCACCGACAACACGGTGGTCGCACAGCTGCAACATCTTCAGCGCACGGTGAAGGCGACCGCCTGACGGCACGCCACACGGTGAACAAGCCTGAAACAAGACTTGACTGAATTTAAAAACAACAATAAGGAGTGATCATGGCAGAACTTACCATTGATCCCACCACGATACGCAAGGCGCTCGATGAGTTCGTCGAGTCGTACAAGCCGTCGGACACGCCGACCCAGGAAGTCGGTTATGTCGCGACCGCTGGCGACGGCATTGCGCACGTGACGGGACTGCCTGGTTGCATGGCCAATGAGCTGCTGACCTTCGAAGACGGCACGCTTGGCCTGGCGTTCAACCTTGACGCCCGCGAGATCGGCGTGGTTATCCTCGGCGATTTCACCGGTATCGAGGAAGGCCAGGAAGTGCGTCGTACCGGCGAAGTGCTCTCCGTGCCCGTCGGCGACGGCTACCTTGGCCGCGTCGTGGACCCGCTAGGCAACCCGATTGACGGTCTTGGCGAGATCAAGACCGAAGGCCGTCGTATTCTCGAGGCCCAGGCACCTGACGTTATGCATCGTCATCCGGTTGACGAGCCTCTGTCCACCGGCCTGAAGGCCATCGACGCGATGACGCCGATCGGCCGTGGCCAGCGTCAGCTCATCATCGGCGACCGTCAGACCGGTAAGACCGCTATCGCAATCGATACGATCATCAACCAGAAGCGCAACTGGGAATCCGGAGACCCGAAGAAGCAGGTCCGCTGCATCTACGTGGCCGTCGGCCAGAAGGGCTCCACCATCGCATCGGTGAAGCAGTCCCTGGAAGAGGCCGGCGCCATGGAGTACACGACCATCGTGGCCTCCCCGGCTTCCGATTCCGCAGGCTTCAAGTACATCGCACCGTACACCGGTTCCGCCATCGGACAGCACTGGATGTACAACGGCAAGCACGTGCTCATCGTCTTCGACGATCTGTCGAAGCAGGCTGAGGCTTACCGCTCGATTTCCCTGCTGCTGCGTCGTCCGCCGGGGCGTGAGGCTTACCCGGGCGATGTGTTCTACCTGCACTCCCGTCTGCTCGAACGTTGCGCCAAGGTTTCCGATGACCTCGGCGGCGGCTCGATGACCGGCCTGCCGATCGTCGAGACCAAGGCGAACGATGTGTCCGCCTACATTCCGACCAACGTGATTTCCATCACCGATGGCCAGATCTTCCTGCAGTCCGACCTGTTCAACGCGAACCAGCGTCCTGCTGTGGACGTCGGCATCTCCGTGTCCCGAGTCGGTGGCGCTGCCCAGACGAAGGCCTTGAAGAAGGTCTCCGGCACGCTGAAGATCTCGCTGGCGCAGTACCGTTCGCTGGAATCCTTCGCCATGTTCGCTTCCGATCTGGATGCGGCTTCGAAGGCTCAGCTGAACCGTGGTGCCCACCTGACCGAGCTCCTGAAGCAGCCGCAGTTCTCCCCGTATTCGATGGAACAGGAAGTTGTGTCCGTGTGGGCCGGCACCCATGGCAAGATGGATGACCTGCCAATCAGCGACGTGTTGCCGTTCGAAAAGGGCATGCTGGATTATCTGGATCACAACACCGATATCCTCAAGACCATTCGCGAGACCGAAGACTTCACCGCCGACACCGAGGCTGCCCTCGACAAGGCCGTGGAAGCGTTCCGTGAGACCTTCGTGACCAGCGCGGGCAAGCCGCTGGTCGAGAAGAAGCCTGACGAGAAGCACACCACTCCGGTCGAGCAGGAAAAGATCGTCGCAGGAGAGAAGTGATCCATGGGCTCGCAACTCGCATTGAAATCTAGGATCGCCTCCACCGCGTCGTTGGAGAAAATCTTCAACGCGCAGGAGATGATCGCGTCTTCGCATATCGCCAAGGCACGTGACGTCGCCTTGAACGCGAAGCCGTATACCGATGCGATTTTCGACGCCGTGCAAGCGCTGGTGGCCCATACCCATATCGACCATCCGATCGTGAAAAAGAACGAGGACAACCCTCGCGTGGCTGTCCTCGCTCTCACCTCGGATCGTGGTATGGCAGGTCCGTACACCTCCTCGATCATCCGCGAAACGGAATCGCTGTTGGCCCGACTCGACGAGAAGGGCAAGCAGCCGGAACTGTATGTGTATGGTCGTCGCGGTGTGACGTATTACAAGTACCGCAACCGTCCGGTTGCCGGCACTTGGGAAGGCGATACCGACCAGCCCGGCGTGGAAGTCGCAGAGTCCATCTCGAAGGCACTGTTGGACGCTTATATGAAGCCGGCGGACCAAGGTGGAGTCTCCGAACTCTACATTGTGTTCACCGAGTTCGTGAATATGGTGGTTCAGAAGGTGCGTGTGCTGCGCATGCTACCCGTTGAGCTCGTGCTTCCGGAACAGCCGGAATCCGGTCCTGTGCCGGAATCCGATGCCGATGCCGCGACTCCTCTGTATGCGTTCGAGCCAAGCGTTGACGAAGTACTCGATGCGATTCTGCCGAAGTACATCCAGTCCCGTATCCATGAATGCCTGCTCACCGCAGCGGCATCCGAGACTGCAAGCCGACAGAACGCCATGCACACGGCTACAGACAACGCTCGCAGCCTGATCGATGAACTGACTCGCAAGCTCAACGCTTCGCGACAGGCATCGATTACCCAGGAACTTACCGAAATCATCGGCAGCGCTGATGCGCTGAACAAGAAGGAAGAGTAGGAACGCATATGGCTGACAATCAGACCACAGCGGCTCCCGAGACGGCTGCAGAGCCGACCGCTGGACGCGTTACGCGTATCCAGGGATCGGTTATCGACGTCGAATTCCCGGTGGGCCACCTGCCCGACATTTACAATGCACTTACCGTTGAACTGGCCAACACCGGTGTCCACGAAGAGGGCGAGACCACCAAGAAGATCACCCTTGAGGTTGAACAGCATCTTGGCGATTCCACCGTGCGTACCGTCGCTCTGAAGCCGACCGATGGCCTCGTGCGTGGCGCCACCGTGTATGACACCGGCGGCCCGATCTCCGTGCCGGTTGGCGATGTCACCAAGGGCCACGTATTCGACGTGTCCGGCAACATCCTCAACAAGAAGGCCGACGAGACCGTTAAGGTTACCGAACGTTGGCCTATCCACCGTAACCCGCCGGCATTCGACCAGCTGGAGTCCAAGACCCAGATGTTCGAAACCGGTATCAAGGTCATCGATTTGCTGACCCCGTATGTGCAGGGTGGCAAGATTGGTCTGTTCGGTGGCGCAGGCGTCGGCAAGACCGTGCTGATTCAGGAAATGATTCAGCGTGTGGCTCAGAACCACGGCGGTGTGTCCGTGTTCGCAGGCGTCGGCGAACGTACCCGTGAGGGTAACGATCTGATCGGCGAAATGGACGAAGCTGGCGTACTTGAGAAGACCGCACTGGTCTTCGGCCAGATGGATGAGCAGCCGGGTACCCGTCTGCGTGTCCCGCTGACCGCACTGACCATGGCAGAGTACTTCCGTGACGTGCAGAACCAGGACGTGCTGCTGTTCATCGACAACATCTTCCGCTTCACCCAGGCTGGTTCCGAGGTGTCCACCCTGCTCGGCCGTATGCCGTCCGCAGTGGGCTACCAGCCGAACCTGGCCGATGAGATGGGCGCGCTGCAGGAGCGCATCACGTCGACCCGTGGACACTCCATCACCTCGCTGCAGGCCATCTACGTGCCGGCCGATGATTACACCGACCCGGCTCCTGCGACGACCTTCGCCCACCTGGATGCAACCACCGAGCTGTCTCGTGACATCGCTTCGAAGGGTATCTACCCGGCAGTCGACCCGCTGAGCTCCACCTCGCGAATCCTTGATCCGCGTTACGTGGGTCAGGCGCACTACGACTGTGCAAACCGCGTCAAGGCGATTCTGCAGCGTAACAAGGAGCTGCAGGACATCATCGCCCTGATCGGTATCGATGAGCTCGGCGAAGAAGATAAGACCACTGTGAACCGTGCTCGTAAGATCGAGCAGTTCCTTGGCCAGAACTTCTACGTCGCCGAGAAGTTCACCGGCCGTCCGGGCTCCTACGTTCCGGCGGACGAGACTATCGAAGCATTCACCCGCATCTGCGACGGCGTGTATGACGACGTTCCGGAGCAGGCATTCTCCGGTATCGGCGGCATCGACGACCTCGAGAAGAAGTGGCACGACATGCAGAAGGAATACGGTGCGTGATGGCCGGATCGACTATGCAGGTGAACATCGTCGCCGCTGACCACCCTGTGTGGCACGGCACGGCGAAGTCCGTTACCATTCCTGCCTCCGAAGGCGGAATGGGCATCCTGCCCGACCACGAGCCTGTGCTGACCGTGATCAAGGAAGGAACCATCGTTGTGGTGGATCCTGAAGGCAATCGCCTCTCCTTCGAGGTGACTGACGGCTTCATCTCCTTCGATTCGAACAAGCTCACCGTCGCGGTCGAGCGTGGAACCAACGTGAAGCGCGCCGAATAAGCCGTTTCCGCTTGACGTAAGGCGGCCCGGTAATCGCAATATGTTTTTGTATTGCGATTACCGGGCCGCTTTTGTCTTTTACGTGGCTTTCCGCCGCCGCGAATACGTATGCCGTACGTACGGCGACGCGCATGGTAGGGTAGTGCCTCGTGCGAATTATTGTTGCTGACTGCTCTGCCGAATATTCCGGACGATTGAACGCCTCCCTGCCGCTCGCCAAGCGCGTGCTGCTCATCAAGGCGGACAACAGCCTGCTGATCTTCTCCGAACTCGGCTCATACAAGCCGCTCAACTGGATGTCCGCGCCATGCAGCATCAGGGACATCACCCCCGACCACGCCGATGACGACGTTGATACTGAAGTGCCGCAAAAGGTGATCCGCGCGTCGGCCGACAAATCGAACGACGTGCTGGAAGTGACGTTGCAGCACATCTATTCGGACGAATCGTACGACCTCGGCGAGGATCCGGGCCTCATCAAGGACGGCGTCGAAGACCATCTGCAGAAGTACCTGGCCGAACAGATCGAACGCATCGGCAAAGGCGCGAAGCTCGTGCGCCGCGAATACCCGACAGCCATCGGACCGGTCGACATCATGGCGATTGACGGCAACGGCGAGCACGTGGCCATCGAAATCAAGCGCAACGGCGGCATCGACGGCGTCGAACAGCTCACCCGCTACTGCGATCTGCTCAACCGCGACCCGCTGCTGGCCCCCGTGCACGGCATCTTCGCCGCGCAGACCATCACCCCTCAGGCCCGCGTGCTCGCGCAGGACCGCGGTTTCAAATGCCTGATTCTCGATTATGAGGAGATGAAGGGCACCGAAGACGACTCTCTACGACTCTTCTAATGAAAAAGCCTCCCGGGTGGGAGGCTTTTTGCGGTTAGACCGGCTGGATCAGTAGGCGGCGAGAATGTCGACCACGAAGACCAGCGTGGAATTCGCCGGAATCTTCTCCTGATCCTTGTTTCCGTAGCCGAGGCTCGGCGGCACCACCAGCAGCACCTGGGAACCGACCGTGTGACCTGCCAGACCCTGCTTCCAGCCCTTGATCACGCTGTCAAGCGAGAAGGCGGAGGACTGTCCGCGGTCCCACGAGGAATCGAACTGCGTGCCGTCAAGCAGCCAGCCGGTGTAGTGCGCCACCACGGACTGCGTATCCTTGACCACAGCGCCCTTGCCCTTGATGAGGTCCTGGGAAACCAGGGAATCGGAGCCCTTATAGCCATTCATGTCGATCGACGGCTTGCCATCCTTGGCGAGCGTCACTTTCGGCAGGTCGGCCGGAACGCCCGCGACCTTCTCGCCGGTGGCCTTCTTCAGGGCCTTCGACTTGGACACCAGCGTGAGTACCATCAGGTACGAGGTGCCGGAGGAATTCGAGTCGTTCACGCCGAACGCCACGGTGGAATTGAGCTTGAGGCTCTTGAAGATCTTGTAGTAGTTCTCGGTCATCTGGCTGGTATCCGAGGTGACTACGGTGGAGCAGTCGGGGGTGTTCTTCTCCCACGTGCTGGCCAGTTCGGAACCATCCTTGACGCTGATGGCGATGCCCTGCGAGCAGACGCGGTCGCCGTCCTCGATCTGGGCTCCGTCGCCCTTCTGCAGCACCACGTAGCTGTTGTCCTCAACCGTCATCGGCGTCTTGAACGAGACGGTCGGCTTCTTGCCGAGCTCGCCCTTGGCGGTCACGCCGGCGATCTGGTGCATGCCGATTTTTTCGGAAGATGAGGAGGAATCCGAGTTCGACTTGTCGGATTTCGCGCTGGAATTACCGCCGCACGCAGTGACGCCCAGGCACATGACCGTTGCGCAGACTGCCGTGACGGCCTTGGAAAGAAGTGATTTACGCATAGGGCCAACCATAGCGGCAAAGCATGATTTTCATGTTTTTTTCAGGCTTGTGCAAACGGACACTGTAGAATGGAAAAGCTATGACTGTATTGCAGGAAGAACAAGAGAAGCCGCAGATCGAGACGGGCCCTACCCGGCATGCGAAGATCATGCGTGGCATCGTCACGCCTATTTTCGGCTTGCTTGCCATCGCATGCGTCGTGTTTGGCGTGTTGAATTCAACCGTCTGGAAACCGGACAATGAGATCACCGCCGCCGCTCCGGTGAACGGTTCGGAATACGTGGTCACCGATCCGAACGTGCTGCAGCTGGTAGACAGCCGCGTCAATATTTCGGCCAAATCCCGTGACAAGAAATCCAATGTGTGCATCGCCATAGGTTCCGCGCGCGATGTTGCCGGATGGATTGCGGGAAGCAAGTACATGCGCGTCTCCGGTCTGTCCGATTGGACGACGCTTTCCACCATGAAGGTCTCCGCGCAGGGAACCGCGGACAATTCCCAGAACCAGGTGGCTTTCAAGGACTCCGACATGTGGCGCACCATCAAGTGCAATGACGGTGCCGTTGATATGCAGGTCAAAGGATCGAACAGCAATAACGCCGAGGATGTTGTGGCGTTGATTGATTTCGGCAACCGCAAGGGAGACACGGTCACTCTGAATTGGGACCGTCGTAACCTGCCGAATTTCGCCATGCCGTTGTATCTTGCCGGCGGACTGCTGGCGATTCTCGCCGTGCTTTCCGCTTCCGTATTCGCCATGCCGCCGCATAAGCGCCGCAACAAGCGCGCTTTCGCCATGGTCGAAGGCGTTGGCGTCAACGAAGGCGATGAGAACGAGGTTTCGGCTTGGGTGAAGAACGCCGAAACCGCCGCCAGCAACAGGGCACGGAGCAGGTCGCGTCACGGCAGGCGTCGCCATGCGGAACATCGCACCGGCGGTCGTACGTCGTCGTTCGAGGAAACGCAACAGCCCGTCATCGTCGATCCTGTGGCACGTAACCTGGTCGCCGACCAGCAGAACACGATTGCGGAAAGCCAGCCGACTGTGTCCGAATCGACCGTATTTGAATCGACGGCAGGCGAATCGTCTGTTGACGACGAGGCGACTTCCGTGATCTCGCAGGATGAGCTTGCCGCGTATTTCGCTCGTCTTGCCCAAGAGGAGGTTCAGACGGAAACGCAGGAAGACGGCCAAGAGGAGGACCAGTGATGAGGAAGCGTAGTCAGGCGATTATCGCGGCCATGCTCGCGCTGGGAATGGCCGTCGGCATGTGCGGTTGCGAAGGCCAGCTGCCGACCCCGAAAGCCACCACCCGGCAGGATGCGCCGAACTTGAGCGCCAAGCAGGAGCAAAAGGTCCGCACGAGGATTCTCAAAACGCTCGACCAGTGCAATCAGAACCGTGACACTGATACGTTGCCGACGATTCTCGAAGGTCCGGAACTGGACATCCGCACCAGCGAGCTGAACGTAGCGAAAGCCACGGGCAATCTTGACCGTAAGACCACCATCCCCACGGATCTGGCCCAGGCCGTGATCTCCACGGATGCCGGCTGGCCACGGTCCGTGTTCTCCATCACGTCCACAACCAAGGACCAGCAGTCCAAGCGTCTGCTGGTGTTCAGGCAGGATTCCGCACGCCAGAACTACAAGCTGTGGGGTGTGGCGCGACTGTTCTCCGGCGTGAAGATGCCGAGTTTCGAAATCTCCAAAACCGGCAGCGCGCAGGGAACGCCTACGGACACCGGTCTGGTCATGACGCCGAAAGCGGCGGTGGACGCGTATGCGGACCTGCTGCAGAACGGGGCGAACAGCAAGTACGCCAGCAAATTCGCGGATGATGATCTGCGATCGAAGCTTGCCGATCTGACTGCCCAGGTGCAGAAGGCCATGGAGCTTAACGAAGGCACGCAGCAGCAGACCTTCGAACCGGTCAATGGAGCCATCAGCGTCATGCGTTCCGCGGACGGCGGCGATCTGGTGGTGGCGCAGATCAACTCCGAATGGACGCGTTCCGCCGGCGCTGGCCGTGAATCGCAGCCGGCCTCTGACGCGGAAAAGGCGCTGTTCGGCAATGGCAAGGCCACCAGCACCATGAAGACGAGCTATGTGAACGTCATCGCGCTGTATGTTCCGCCGGCGAATTCCGGGCAGAAAATCACCGCGGTCGGTTCCGAACGCCAGCCGGTGAAGGTCGAAGCGCTGTAAAACGACGGGTCCTTGGACGCGCATCGTCGGCGGTTTTCCGCCTATCGCGCATCCGTGGGAATGAAAACCGGGAAATCGTTGTTGGCACCTATAGTTGGTGCCAGCAACGATTTCGTGTTTTTGGAGGCAAGTATGGCAGAGCAGCAAGCGTTCCATCCGGGTGTTTCATTGGCGGGAGCCGTTGATCTGGAAGCGCTCAAGCATCAGGTGAAGGCCGAGCCGGGGCAGGCGGGCGGCGCTCCGGCGGCTGGCGGATATGTCATCGACACCACGGAGAACACGTTCCAGGCCATGGTGCAGACCTCCGCCACGTTCCCGATTCTGCTGTTCCTGTGGGTGCCGACCGACGACCGTCTGTTCGCCATGGCACGCGCATTGGGTGACGCGGTGAACAAGCTCAACGGCCAGATCCAGCTGTCCCGCATCGACATCGCATCCAATCCCTCCATCGCACAGGCGTTCCAGATTCAGGGCGCGCCGGCGCTGTTCGCGTTGATCGGCGGCCGTCCGATGCCGATTCTGCAGGGCCTTCCGTCCGACGAGGAACTGCAGCAGATCACAGACGTGGTCGTGCCGAAGCTTATCGCCGCCGCACAGCAGGCCGGCGTGACCGGCACCGCTCCGTATTCGGGCGATCCGGACTCCGACGCGGCCAATTCCGCATCCGCCGGCAGTGTGCAGGATCAGGTGCCGCCGGAACATCAGGAAGCGTACATGCTGGCACAGCAGGGCGATTACGCCGGTGCCGCCGCCGCGTACGAGAAGGTTTTGGAAGCCGATCCGAACGATACGCGCGCCGCCCGCGAACGTGCGAAGGCGCTGCTGCTGGCCCGTTCCGCCAATGCGGACGTGCGCGTGGTGCGTGCCGCTGCCGCCGACAAGCCGGACGATGTGGACGCGCAGCTTGCCGTCGCCGACATCGACATGATCGGCGGGCAGATCCAGGACGCGTTCGACCGTCTGCTTGATTTCGTGGCGGCGGGCCACAAGGCCGACATCGAGCCGGTGCGCCAGCGTCTGCTCGAATACTTCACGATCCCCGAGCCGACCGACGAGCGTCTGAAGCGCGCACGTCGTCGCCTCGCCACCCTCATGTACTGAGCGTGCAGCGCGTGCTGGTTGCGCCGAGCACTCTGATGCATTGAGCGCGCGTACTGACTTTCCCAACGATTGCAAGGTCTGCGTCACGTTTTTCGCCGAATCGTGTCGCAAACGGGCGCAGACCGTGTACAGTAGTGCGTTGCATGGGTTTGTAGCTCAGCGGATAGAGCGTCTGTCTCCGGAACAGAAGGTCGTGGGTTCGATCCCCATCAAGCCCACCGGGCAAGGCTCCAGTCGAACGGCTGGAGCTTTTTTGTTGCTCGTTTGTTGTATTTTTCCGCGGTTTTCCTTGCGATTCCGCCGTTTTCGTGCCTGCTGCGTCGTGTGGTGCCAACTCCGGCCATATCGTTCTGTGAACGGTTTTTCCCGCTTCCACCCATCGGAAAAGTATGATTTCAGGTGCGACGCAAATAGCGCATGTATGGGCATATTGGCACATACTTGGCGCGCGTTTACATACCTTGCGGCAACATACCTTACGACAAAGGAGAACAGTATGAGCGAAAAGCTGGAAGCAGTGGCCACCTCCGAAGCCCCGGCAGCACTCGGCGCCTACAGCCAGGCCGTGAAGGCCAACGGATTCGTGTTCGTCTCCGGCCAGCTGGGCATCGACCCGGCCACCGGCGAACTGTCCGGCGAAACCGCTGGCGAGCAGGCCGCACAGGCACTGAAGAACATCAAGCACATCCTCGACACCGCCGGCTCCGGCATCGAGCATGTGGTTCGTGCCACCATCTACATGAAGAACGTCGAGGACTTCCATGAGGTCGATGACGTGTACGCGCAGACCTTCATCGGCTCCGTCAAGCCGGCCCGCGTGGCCTTTGGCGGCAACGACATTCCGAAGGGCGCGCTCGTCGAGATCGACGCCATCGCCGCGCTCTGAGCATTTCGCACGTTTCGTAGGTATCGCAAGCATTGCGATTACTGCGATTGCCTACCGCTACCTGCGATCAAACGGCCCGCACGCTTTTCCAGCATGCGGGCTGACGCTTTTTTACGGACTTCCGCGGGCTTCTGCACACTTCCGCGAACTATGGACGACCATCGCACGTTGCCGTGAATCTGACGTATAGTATTTGCGATTGTGCGGCCAGCCAAACTATGTGCCGTACCCAACCAAACGTAAGAGGAGCCGGAAGCAAGCATGGCGCAATCGCAAGAAAAGCCCGACGTCGAACAGGGCGGCCTGGAACGCAAGATGGAAACGCGCCACCTGACCATGATCTCGCTCGGCGGCGTGATCGGCACAGGCCTGTTTTTAAGCTCCGGCTACACCATCCATCAGGCGGGCCCGCTCGGCGCGATCATCGCGTACGCCATCGGTTCGCTGCTCGTCTACTTCATCATGCTGAGCCTCGGCGAGCTGTCTGTGGCCATGCCGTACGCCGGCAGCTTCCACCTGTATGCGAAGCGTTTCATCGGCCCCGGCACCGCGTTCACCATCGCCGTGCTCTACTGGCTGAATTGGGCGGTGGCGCTCGCCTCCGAATTCACCGCCGCGGGCCTGCTGATGCAACGCTGGTTCCCGCATTCGCCCACATGGGTCTGGTCGGCCGCGTTCATCGTGGTCGTGTTCCTGCTCAACATCCTGTCGGTGCGCCTGTACGGCGAATCGGAATTCTGGTTCGCGTCCATCAAGGTGTTCGCCATCATCACGTTCATCATCATTGGCCTGCTGGCCATGTTCGGCGCGATTCCGATCGCCGGCTATGACCACGCGCCCATGTTCGAGAACTTCTACAGCGACGGCTGGCTGCCCAACGGCGTGCTGCCGATTTTCTCCACGCTGCTGACGGTCGTGTTCGCCTTCTCCGGCACCGAAGTGGTCGGCGTCGCGGCGGGCGAGACGAAGGACCCGTCCAAGGCGATTCCGAAGGCCGTGCACACCACCGTGCTGCGTCTGGCGATCTTCTTCATCGGCTCGATCGCCGTCATGGCGGCGCTGATTCCGTGGCACAAGTCGGGCGTCGACACCAGCCCGTTCGTGCTCGTGTTCCAGTCGATCGGCATGCCGTTCGCCGGCGACATCATGAACTTCGTGGTGCTGACGGCCGTGCTGTCCGCCGCGAATTCCGGCCTCTACGTGTGCTCGCGCATGGTGTGGTCGCTTGCGCAGGAGGGTATGATTCCGCGCAAGCTCGCCAAAACGAACTTCCACGGCGTGCCCGTTTTCGCGGTGATGTTCAGCATGGCCGGCTCGCTGCTGGCGCTGCTGTCCTCCGTGGTGGCCGCTTCGACCGTCTACCTCGCGCTGGTCGCGGTTTCCGGCCTGGCCACACTGGTGGTGTGGGCGTCGGTTTCCGTCTGCCACTTGCGATTCCGCCACCAATGGCTCGCGCAGGGACATACGGTTGGCGAGCTCAAGTACCGCGCGCCTGGCTACCCGTTCGTGCCGATCGCCGCGATCGTGATGTGCGTCGGCGCGATGGTTCTGGTGATTTGCGATCCGTCGCAGCGCTCCACGCTGCTGTACATGATTCCGTTCGTGGCGCTGTGCTACACGGGCTACTACGCGTCCGTGGCGTGGCGTGCGAAACGGCATGGCGGGCAGGACGATGCTCAGAACGCCTTGCAAAGCGTTCCGCAGGACGTATCGCAACCCCATCGTGAGGATGGACAGGAAGACTGATTCTGTCAGCGTGCCCGGTATTCTTGGAAGAATGAGTCCAGAAGCCCTTAGTGAACTGATTTTCAACATTGCCAACACCCTTGTCTCCGAAGGCAAGGCAGGCACCCTGACCGCCGATCTGATTCCGCCGCAGGCCAAGTTCGCCGTGATGCGCCCGAAGGACCGCGCACATGGCGATTGGGCGTCCAACGCGGCCATGCAGCTGGCCAAGAAGGCCGGCATGAAGCCGCGTGATTTCGCCGAACTGTTCGCCGCCGAACTGACCAATGCCGACGGCATCAAGTCCGTGGAAGTGGCCGGCCCCGGCTTCATCAACATCACGCTCGACTCCGCATCCGCGGCCGCAGTGGTGGACACCGTGCTCGAAGCCGGCAGCGACTACGGCAAGAACGACCACCTGTCCGGCAAGACCCTGAACCTCGAATTCGTATCCGCCAACCCGACCGGCCCGATCCACATCGGCGGCACCCGCTGGGCGGCCGTCGGCGACTCCATGGCCCGCGTGCTCGAAGCCAACGGCGCCAAAGTCGTGCGCGAATATTACTTCAACGACCACGGCGAGCAGATCAACCGCTTCGCCAAGTCGCTCGTCGCCGCGGCCCACGGCGAGGAAACCCCGATCGACGGCTACAAGGGCGCCTACATCGACGAGATCGCCAAGCGCGTCATCGACGAAGCCCAGGCCGACGGCGTCGACATCCTGAGCCTGCCGCGCGTCGACGGTGGCGTGGACAAGGACGGCGAACCGCTCGGCGAAGGCGATTCCGAGCAGCGCGAGGAATTCCGCAAGCGCGCCGTACCGATGATGTTCGACGAGATTCAGAAGTCCATGAAGAACTTCCGCGTCAACTTCGACGTGTGGTTCCACGAAAACAGCCTGTATTCCGATGGCGAAGTGGACAAGGCCATCGCCGATCTGCGCGCCCGCGGCGACATCTACGAGAAGGACGGTGCCACCTGGTTCGAATCCACCAAGCACGGTGACGACAAGGACCGAGTGATCATCAAGTCCGACGGCAATTATGCATATTTCGCGGCCGACATCGCTTACTATCGCAACAAGCGCCACCGCGACGTGAACCCGGCCGACATCGCCATCTACATGCTCGGCGCCGACCACCACGGCTACATCGGCCGCATGATGGCCATGTGCGCAGCCTTCGGCGACAAGCCGGGCGAGAACATGCAGATCCTGATCGGCCAGCTCGTCAACGTCATGAAGGACGGCAAGGCCGTGCGCATGTCGAAGCGCGCCGGCAACGTCGTCACCATCGACGATTTGACCGACGCCATCGGCGTGGACGCCTCCCGCTATTCGCTGGCCCGCACCGACTACAACTCCCCGGTGGATATCGACCTGAACCTGCTGTCCTCGCATTCCAACGAGAATCCGGTGTACTACGTGCAGTACGCGCACGCCCGCTCCTGCAACGTGGACCGCAACGCGGCCGCCGCCGGCATCACCTACGAAGGCGCCGACGTGAGCCTGCTCGACACCACCGCCGACGGCGAAGTGCTCGCCGCGCTCGCCCAGTGGCCCGCCCTGCTGCGCGAAGCGGGCGACCTGCGCGCCCCGCACCGCGTGGCCCACTACCTGGAGGACCTCGCCGCCACCTACCACAAGTGGTACAACGTGGAGCGCGTCGTGCCGATGGAGCTCACCGACCCGGAGGCCCGCGGGGAACAGGCCGACGCCATCCGCATCGCCAAGGCTCCGGAACCGGCGCGCGCCGCCGCCCGACTCAAGCTCAACGACGCCGTGCAGACGGTCATCGCCGAAGGCCTCGACCTGCTCGGCGTCACCGCCCCCGACAAGATGTGACCGGCAGGAGATAACGCAAACCATGTCTGTGAGTCCAATCTGGCCGGCCGGATCGGCCGTGAACGCCGAAGGTGAGATCACCTTCCACGGCCGCACCGCCGCAAGCCTGCTCGACGAATTCGGCTCGCCGCTCTACGTCATCGACACCGACGACGTGCGCGCCCGCGCCACGAAATTCGTGCACGCCGCGTCCCACGCGTTCAACAACACCGTCACCCACGTCAGCTTCGCCGGCAAAGCGCTGCTAAGCAAGGAAATCTGCCGAATCGTCACCGAATCCGGCATGCTCATCGACACCTGCACCATGGGCGAGATGCGCATCGCGCTCGCCGCGGGTGTCCCCGGCCGCCGGCTCGTGCTGCACGGCAACAACAAGTCCGACGCGGAAATCGAACTCGCCATCGAACAGGGCTTCAACAAAATCGTGATCGACGAGCCGGATGAGCCGGCACGCATCGCCGCGATCGCCAAGCGGCTCGGCAAGCGCGCCCGCGTCATGCTGCGCGTCACCTCCGGCATCCACGCCGGCGGCCACGAATTCGTGTCCACCGCGCACGAGGACCAGAAGTTCGGCGTGGCCCTGCTCCCCGCCGGCGCCGATACCGCCAAACTCGGCGTGCTCGACGACCTGACCGACGTGACGCCGGCCGGATCGAACGCGCGCTTGGGCGAGAACGCTGCGGATGCCGCCGATCAAGCCGCCCATGCCGGCCACGCGGAACGCAAGCTCCAGTACGACGTCAAATACCCGTACGACCTGAGCCACGAGAAAGTCTCCGAAGGCGACCGCAGGCTCGCCGAAGCCATGACCATGGTGGCCGACGGCCCGGCGCTCGCCGTGCTCAAGGACATCTACCGCCGCCAGGACGTGCTCGAACTGGTCGGCGTGCACTCGCATATCGGCTCCAACATCCATGACGCGGACGCTTTCATCCAGGCGGCCAAGCGCATGATGCTGCTGCGCAAGACCTTCTACGCCACCGATGCGTACACCCTGCCGGAGGTTGATCTGGGCGGTGGCTATTCCGTGGCCTACACCGACGGTGAGGATTCCATGGACATCGACGTGGAGCTCGGCAGGCTCGCCGACGCGGTCAGCACCGTGAACCGCGCGCTCGGCATGCCGGCCCCGGTCATCTCCTTCGAGCCAGGCCGCTGGACGGTGGCCCCCACCGGCGTCACGCTGTACCGCGTGGGCACCGTCAAGCCGGTGCAGCTGAACGGTGAAGCCAAAGACAAGGGCGGCAATCCGGTGACGGAACGCGTGTACGTGTCCGTGGACGGCGGCATGTCCGACAACATCCGCCCGGCGCTGTACGGCTCCGACTACACCGCGAGAATCGCGAATCGCAAGGGATCCGACGAGACCAAGCTGTGCCGCGTGGTCGGCATGCACTGCGAATCGGGGGATATCGTCGTCAACGAGGTGCGGCTGCCCGCCGACATCAAGCGTGGCGACATCCTCGCGGTGCCGGTCACCGGCGCATACGGCCGCACGATGGCCAGCAACTACAACCAGGCGCTGATTCCCGCCGTGGTCGGCGTCGGCGAGGCCGGTGCGCACGTCATGATCCGCCGGCAGACGATCGACGATCTGCTGGGCTGGGACGTCAGCGAATAGTCCACGATTGCGTCTCACGGTATGGACGGTTTTCGGGCTTCCTTGCGAGGAAAGCTTCGGAAACCGTCCATTTTCTTGATATTCCGCGGCCTTACGTCATATTGAGACCGTACAATAAGCAAGGTCACACCAATACTTCACATTCAAGGGAGGATGCCTTGGCACAGGAAGATATTGCGCCGATTCGCGTTGGATTGCTGGGCGCAGGTACCGTTGGTTCCCAGACCGCACGCCTGCTGGTCGAGCAGAAGGACGAGCTTGCCGCACGTATCGGCCGCCCGATCGAACTGACCGGCGTCGCCTGCCTTGACCCGGCGGAAACCGATCCGTTCCCGTGGATCGACAAGGCCATCGTGACCACCGACACCATGAGCGTGGCCACCAATTCCGACATCGTCATCGAGCTGATCGGCGGCACCGGCGTGGCACGCAAGTTCGTGCTCGCCGCCATCGAATCCGGCGCCTCCGTGGTCACCGCCAACAAGGCGCTGCTGGCCAAGTACGGTCCGGAAATCTACGCGGCCGCCGAAGCCAAGGGCGTCGACATCTACTTCGAAGCCTCCGTGGGCGGCGCCATCCCGTTCCTCAAGCCGCTGCGCGAATCCCTCGTCGGAGACAAGG
The DNA here is from genome assembly GCF_959020155.1 of uncultured Bifidobacterium sp. GTDB lineage: Bacteria > Actinomycetota > Actinomycetes > Actinomycetales > Bifidobacteriaceae > Bifidobacterium. The sequence goes on along the minus strand of NZ_CAUERC010000002.1, from coordinate 38,216 downwards.
TGACGAGCATGCTCGGCATCGTCAACGGCACCACCAACTACATCCTCGACGAGATGACCACCAAGGGTCTCGATTTCGATGACGTGCTCAAGGACGCACAGGCCAAGGGTTACGCCGAAGCCGATCCGACCGGCGACATCGAGGGTTACGACGCGGCCAACAAGGCCGCCATCATGGCCACCCTCGGCTTCCATACCTCCGTCACCATCGACGACGTCTCCGTCGAAGGCATCACCAAGATCACCGCCGACGACATCGCCGCCGCCACCGCGGAAAACAAGGTGATCAAGCTGCTCGCCGTCGTGGAGAACACCGATGCCGGCGTGTCCGCGCGCGTCTACCCGGCACTGATCTCCAATACCCATCCGCTGGCCTCCGTGCACGGTTCCTTCAACGCCGTGTTCGTCAAGGCCGAAGCCGCGGACGACCTCATGTTCTACGGCCGCGGCGCAGGCGGCGCTCCGACCGCCTCCGCGGTTGTCGGAGACGTCGTGACCGAAGCCCGCCATATCGCGCAGGGCTGCACCGGCCCGTCCATCCCGCTGTACAAGGATCTGAAGAAGGCTCCGATCGAGGCTTCCAAGGCCGAGTTCGCTGTCCGCTTCGTGATTCACGACAATCCGGGCGTGCTCGCCGCGATCGCAGCCAAGTTCGCCGACCATGGCGTGTCCATCAACGGCGTGAACCAGGATTTGAAGCCGACGCTGAAGGATCCGGGCTACGATGGCGAACTGCAGCAGCTGCGTCTGGTCACCCACATGACCGACGAGCTCACCCTGCGCGAAACCGTCAAGGACGTGTGCGAGCTGGATTGCGTGTGCGGAGAGCCGTCGATCCTGCGCGTGCTGAACTGATATCGGATGCGATTCGGGCCCATGATGAGATTGGCATGCAAGCCATGCCAAGCCGCCATCATGGGCCCGAATACGATACATGGGTGCGGTTCCCCCTGAAATTTGACTCTGGCACTGCCACGGTATACGGTGCTTGATTTGTAATGAAGATGTGACGAAGGACGACGAGAGATGACTCCAGTTACCCGCAAGGTGCGTGTGAAGGTTCCGGCCACCAGCGCCAATCTTGGCTCCGGCTTCGATACGGTCGGTTTGGCCTTGGACTACCATGACGAGCTTGAATTCACGCTGAGCGCCGACCCGGTGAACACCGCGGCGCAGGTGATGATCGAAGGCGAGGGCGAGGACACCCTGCCTCGTGACGAGACGCACCTGGTGGTCTCCACGTTCCGCCGCGCATGCCAGACCTTCGGTCTGGGACGCGTCGGATTCATTCTGCAGGCGCACAACAACATCCCGCAGGCGAGAGGCATGGGTTCCTCCGCCGAGGCCATCGTCGCCGGCATCGCCGCCGCGGCCGCCTTCGCGCAGGATGACGACCTCAATCGCGACGCCGTGTTCGAGCTGGCCGCTGCCATCGAAGGCCATCCGGACAACGTGGCCCCGGCCGTGTACGGCGGCCTGACCATGTCCTGGGACATGGAGACCGCGGAAGGTGTCGGATCCGTGCCGATTCCAGGCGGCGAGCCGATGCGCAACGGCTTCCACACCATCAATTACCGCGTGGCGGACGATCTGACCGCGGCCGTGTTCGTGCCGGACTACGAGCTGTCCACCGAAAAGGCCCGTCAGGCGTTGCCGACTGAGATTCCGTTCAAGGACGCCGTGCACAACGTCTCCCGTGTGAGCCTGCTGCCGGCCGCCATGAACCCTGCGATGCTGGCCTCCGGCTCGCGTCAGAACGCCAACGCACTGCTGTTCGCGGCCACGCAGGACCGCCTGCATCAGCCGTACCGCGCCTCGCTGATGGAGCCGTCTTGGGCGCTGATCGAGAAGATGCGCTCCCACGGCTTCGCCTCCACCGTGTCCGGCGCCGGCCCATGCGTGCTGGTGCTGCACCATGGCGACGCCCACGAGGAGCTTGAACAGATCGCCGCCGAAGAGCTGGCATCCGGCCATTGGCGTGTGCTGCATCTCGCGGTCGACACCAAGGGTGTGCAGGTGGAACGCGCATGAGCATCCCGCTGATTCTCGCCTCCCAGTCCCGTCCACGCCGTGACGTGCTGTTCTCCGCCGGCATCTGCCCGACCATCCGTGTCTCGCACGTCGACGAGCCTGCCGCGCTTGAACGCGAGGCGGCCGCGCTTGGCGTCACCGTGAACGACCTGAGCGTCGAACAGCGTGTGATGATTCTCGCCACGGCGAAGGCCGAGGCCGTGCACCAGGCGTATCGCAACATCGCCGATACCGCGGCGCACGCGCGCGGGGAGCGCGTGGTCGGCTTCCCGCTCCGGGCAGCAGACGATCGCGACGCATCCTCGGCGGGCACAGCCGCACGCACGGACAGCGCGCAGTCCGCCGACGAGACGAAGACCCGCGATTTCTCCGGCATCGCCATTCCCACCGTCGCCGAGCCGATCGCCGATTTCGTGGATGGCCGTCCAGGCCTGACCCGTTCGAAGGCCGGCCCGCTGATTCTCGGCTGCGATTCCATGTTCCTGCTGGACGGCGAATGCTACGGCAAGCCGCATAGCGAAGAGGTAGCGCGCGAACGGCTGCGTGCCATGCGCGGTGCCACCGGCGAGCTGTGGACCGGCCATTGCCTCATCGACTTCGCGTCGGGCCGCATGGTGCGCGGCGCCAGCAAAGCGACCCTGCACTTCTGCGAATATTCCGACCTGGATATCGAACGCTACATCGCCACCGGCGAGCCGCTGGAAGTGGCCGGATCGTTCACTTTGGAAGGTTTCGGCGGCGCGTTCATCGACTCGATCGAAGGCGATCCGCACGGCATCATCGGCCTGAGCCTGCCGTTGGCGCGCCGTCTGGCGGCGCAATTGGGCGTCGAATGGACCGACCTGTGGAACGTCACCCGCTCCGACCTTGCGCCGGACGCCGAATATGATGCGAAAACGGGTGCCGCGAAGCCGCTGCCGCCCAAGGAGAACGTGCACCAGCCGGGAGACGGCTGGGTCGATTGCGCCTGCGGCCGCAAGCATTGGGGCACGAACGGCGCGTCCGGCGTGCTCTTGGCCCGCCGCAGCGAGACGACCGGTGAGGTGACGCACATCGTCATGCAGCACCGCGCGGTATGGAGCGCGGAAGGCGGCACGTGGGGCATTCCCGGCGGCGCCACCGCCGATGGCGAAAGCCCGATCGAGGGCGCACTGCGCGAATCGTACGAGGAAGCCAACATCACGCCGGAGGACATCGACGTGGTCGGCTCGTACTGTGAGGACCACGGCCCATGGTCGTACACCACGGTGTTCGCCTTCGAAAGGCCGGGGCACCGCGTCGACCCCAAGGCCAACGACGACGAAAGCATGGAGATCGAATGGGTGCCGATCGATGACGTGCCCAACCGCAAGCTGTTGACTGCCATGCGCACCGATTGGCCTAACTTCGCGGCACGTCTGCGTGCTTTGGCGGCCGTGCGGTAGCCTGCGCGCAGTGTGCCGCATCCTTGGAACATGACGGCTGTTAGCGCTAACTGAAGTTGCGTGTACAATAGGCGAACGTACCAACAGTTGTGTGCGAAAGGCGATGGGGCATGGCAGACAAACGCAATGCGGGCAATAGGCGTCCTTCGATGTTCGAAGTGGCGAAGCTGGCTGGTGTGAGCCACCAGACGGTCTCGCGCGTCATCAACCATTCGCCGGACGTTTCCGACGCCACCCGTGAGAAGGTGCAGAGGGCCATCGACCAGCTCGGATACCGTCCCAGCAACTCCGCCCGCGCGCTCGCCTCGCACCGGTCCCGCACCATCGGCCTGATCGCCGGCGGCCAGCATTTCTATGGCCCGATCTCCACGATTTCCGCGATTGAGACGATGGCCCGCCAGCATGGCCTGTTCGTGACGGTGAGCATGGTGCATGAGGCGCTGTGCTCGCAGGAGGAATTCGACGACCTGTGCCGCACCTTCGACGAGATGAACGTCGATGCGTTCATCTTCCTCACGCCCACCGATGTCATGTTCTCCGCGGCATGCCGGACGCGGATCGCGCAGCCTCGTGTGATCGTCACATCCACGCACGGTGGCATCGGCGTGCAGGACGGCCTGCGGCTGATGAAGTCCGCCGACCGCCGCCGCGTATCCGTCGTCGGCATGGACCAATGGTCCGCGATGGCCGACGTGATGCATCTCGTCGTGGAATACGGGCACCGTTCGGTGCTGTATTTCGCCGGTCCCAAGGAGTGGCGCGACGCGGCGACGCGCCTGCTGGCATGGAACAAGCTATGCGCGGCCAATGCGGTCAATTCCGTGACGGTGCAGTGCGAGACCTGGGAATCCTCCGAAGCGTACGGCAAGATGAACCACATCCTCGACAACATCGGCCGCACCGGCGGCAATCTGCCGACATGCATGGTCTGCGCCAACGACAGCCAGGCCGTGGGTGTGGCCCGCGCGCTGCATGAGCATGGCGTGCGCGTTCCGCAGGATGTGAGCCTGGTGGGTTTCGACGACATGCCTGCCATGGACAATATGTTCCCGCCGCTGACCACGGTCCGTCCCGGCTTCGAGCAGCTGGGTGTCGCCGCCATGCGTGAGACGCTGTACTTGCTGGGCGCGGGGGAGGAGAACTCCTTCGGATCATTGCAGCATGGCGTCGGACTGGTGTCGGCGCAGATGGTCAACCGCAGCTCCCTAGGTCCTGTCCGCCGTCGCTAAGGCGCTGCTTCTTCTCGATTTGTTTATATATTCATTGCTCCGATGACACGTCGGATTTGGTGCGTCACGGGTTTGTGCCTACAATAGTGAGCGTTAACAGTGAGCGCTAACATTCAGTTGACAGAGTGGTTGCGAGGCGCTCGGACGCAAGGAGTTCGTGAACTATGACGCAAGAGCAGGTCGCAGTGACCGCCGAGAAGATCCGCGCAGGCAAGACGAGCCTGGGCATCGAGTTCGGCTCCACCCGCATCAAGGCGGTGCTCATCGATGACGCCTACCACACCATCGCGGCGGGCGACTATGAGTGGGCCAGCCATCTCGAGGACGGGCTGTGGAGCTACACCCAGGAGGAAATCTGGAAGGGTTTGCAGACCGCATACGCCCGGATGGCCGGCGACGTCGAAACCGCCTATGGCGAACGGTTGACCCACGTGGGGCACATCGGCTTCTCCGCCATGATGCACGGCTACCTCGCCTTCGACAAGTCCGGCGAACTGCTCGTGCCGTTCCGCACCTGGCAGAACACCAACACCCACGAAGCCCACGAGAAGCTTTCCGAGCTGTTCCAGTACAACATTCCGGAACGCTGGTCCGTGGCACACCTCTACCAGGCAGTGCTCAACCACGAGGAGCACGTCTCCAAGGTGGACTACATCACCACACTCGCCGGCTACGTGCACTGGAAGCTCACCGGCGAGAAGGTGCTCGGCGTGGGCGACGCCTCCGGCATGTTCCCCATCGACCCGGCCACCCATACCTACGAAACCGAGTTCATCAAGCGATTCGACGCGATCGAGGAAGTCGCCGCGCAGCCGTGGAAGCTTGAGAACCTGCTGCCCCGTCCGCTCGTGGCGGGCACCCCGGCCGGCACGCTCACCGCCGAAGGCGCCAAACTGCTCGACCCGACCGGCACCCTTCAGCCGGGCGTCGTCCTCGCCCCGCCGGAAGGCGACGCGGGCACCGGCATGGTCGCCACCAACTCCGTGCGCGTGCGCACCGGCAACGTCTCCGCCGGCACTTCGATCTTCGCCATGGTCGTGCTTGAGCACAAGCTGGCGCGCCTGCATCCGGAAGTCGACCTCGTCACCACCCCAGCCGGCGACCTGGCCGGCATGAGCCACGCCAACAACTTCACTTCCGATCTCAACGCCTGGGTCGGCCTGTTCGGACAGTTCGCCGCCGCGATCGGCCAGCCGGTCGATGCCGGCACGCTGTACGGCACGCTGTTCCGCGCCGCGATCGCGGACGATGTCGACGCCGACTGCGGTGGTCTGCTCAACTATCCGTTCCGCTCCGGCGAATTCCTGGCTGGCCTGCCGGAAGGCCGACCGCTGTTCGCCCGCAGCCCGGAGGCGCGCATGAGCCTCGGCAACTTCATGAGAACCCAGCTGTTTAGCGCCTTCTCGCCGGTCAAGATCGGCATGGATGTGATGACCAAGGACGAAGGCGTCGCCGTCGACTCGCTCGTCGGCCACGGTGGCATCTTCACCACGCCGAAGGTCGCGCAGAAGATCCTCGCCGCCGCATTCGACACCCCGATCAAGGTCATGGCCACCGCCGCCGAAGGCGGAGCGTGGGGCATGGCCGTGCTCGCCGACTATCTGTGGCACGCCGACCAGCCGCTCGCCGACTACCTCGACACCCGCGTCTTCGCCGACGCGGCCTCCACCACGGAAGCGCCGGACGCCAACGACGTGGCCGGCTTCGAAGCCTTCTTCGACCGCTTCCGCAAGGGGCTGCCGATCGAGCATGCCGCCATCGAAAGCATCCCGCTGGAAACCAAATAACCGTCCATCGCAACAACAGCAAGCCTGACGAAAGGAACACAATATGGCAACGTTGGCTGATTACGGCCCGGAAGTACGAGCTGAAGTCAAGCAGGTGCGCGAAGTGGTCGCCACCCTGCACGAGCAGCTCATCAAGTGGAATCTGGTGGTGTGGACCGCAGGCAACGTCTCGCAGCGCCTGCACACCGCCGACCTGATGGTCATCAAGCCGTCCGGACTGCGCTACGAGTACCTCACCCCAAGCTCGATGGTCGTGTGCGACCTCGACGGCAACGTGGTCGACGGCGCCGAAGCGCCGAGCTCCGACACCGCGTCCCACGCGTACATCTACCGCCACATGCCCGACGTGTACGGCGTGGTGCATACCCACTCCACCTACGCCACCGCATGGGCGGCCACCGGCCAGAACATTCCGTGCGGCCTGACCATGATGGGCGACGAGTTCGGCGGCCCGGTGCCGGTCGGCCCGTTCCGCCTCATCGGCTCCGAAGCCATCGGCGAAGGCGTGGTCGAAACCCTGAAGAAGTATCCGAAGTCCCCGGCCGTGCTCATGCAGAACCATGGTCCGTTCACCATCGGCAAGGACGCGGAAGCCGCCGTCAAGGCCGCCGCCATGACCGAAGAGGTGGCGCACACCATGTGGGCCGCCAAGCAGCTCGGAGACATCATCCCGATCTCCCAGGAAGACATCGATAGCCTTAACGACCGCTACACCAACGTCTACGGCCAGCACTGACGCGACGGAAACTGAAACGACAAACCCAACAACGAAGTAAGGAATAATCCAACATGGCAATGGAAAACCCATTTGAAGGCAAGGAAATCTGGTTTGGCGTCGGATCGCAGGACCTCTACGGCGAGGAGGCGCTGCGCCAGGTGGCCCAGCAGACCGGCGAGATGGTCGACTTCCTCAACGCGACCGGCAAGATCCCGGCCAAGATCGTGCTCAAGCCGACCCTGAAGTCCTCCGACGGCGTCAAGGCCTTCATGACCGAAGCCTCCGCCAACCCGAACGTCATCGGCGTGATCACCTGGTGCCACACCTTCTCCCCGGCCAAGATGTGGATCCGTGGTCTCGAAGTGCTCACCAAGCCGCTGCTGCAGCTGGCCACCCAGCACCACAAGGAAATCCCGTGGGAGACCATCGACATGGACTTCATGAACCTGAACCAGGCCGCCCACGGCGACCGTGAGTTCGGCTACATCGTCTCCCGTCTGGGCATTCCGCGCAAGATCGTCGTCGGCCACTACACCGATCCGGAAGTCGCCGAAAAGGTCGGCACCTGGGCTCGCGCCTGCGCCGGCTGGGATGCCTCCCAGAACATGAAGGTCATGCGTTGGGGCGACAACATGCGCAACGTGGCCGTCACCGAAGGCGACAAGACCGAAGCCGAACGCGTGTTCGGCGCTTCGATCAACACCTGGGCCGTCAACGACCTCGTCGCCGCCTACGAGAAGGTCAAGGACAGCCAGGTCAAGGACCTCATCGAAGACTACAAGGCCAAGTACGACGTGGCCCCCGAGCTGCTTGATTCCCGCTACGATGAGCTGTTCATCGCAGCCAAGGAAGAGGCCGCCATGGTCAACATGATGCGTGAGAACGGTTGCACCGCCGGCGTCGACAACTTCGAAGACCTCGGCACCCTGCCGCAGCTGCCGGGCGTCGGCCCGCAGCGCTTCCCGTCCGAGTACGGCTGGGGCTTCTCCGCCGAAGGCGATTGGAAGACCTCCGTGCTGGTGCGCATCGGCGCCGTGATGGGCTACGGCCTTGAGGGTGGCGCCTCCCTGATGGAGGACTACTCCTACAACTTCGTGCCGGGCAACGAGTTCGACATGGGCTCCCACATGCTGGAAGTCTCCCCGTCCATCGGCACCATCGCCAAGCCGAAGCTGGCCATCTACCCGCTGGGCATCGGCGGCAAGTCCGACCCGGTCCGTCTGGTGTTCTCCGGCAAGCCGGCCGACGCCGTCGTGGTCTCCATGGCCGACGAGCGCGAACGCTTCCGCCTGCTCATGGACGAGGTCACCATCGTCGAACCGCAGGGCTCCCTGAAGAACCTGCCGTGCGCCCGCGCCGTGTGGAAGCCGAAGCCGGACCTGAAGACCGCCGTGCAGTGCTGGATCACCGCCGGTGGCTCCCACCACACTTGCATGACCACGTCCGTCGGTCGTGAGGCTTGGGAGGACTTCGCCCGCATCGCCGGCGTCGAACTCGCCGTCATCGACGAGAACACCAACGCCCGCCAGTTCGAGAAGGAGCTGGAGCTGAGCGAAATGTACCACCGCCTCAACAACCGTCACTGAAATAACGGAGCGTTAACAGCACGGCAGGAAACTTGACGTACCTTCGTACGCCGGCGTTTCCTGCCGCACTGTTACAGCACGCGTTATCTCAGCGATACGGGGTGCGCTTAAAAAAACAGCACGGCGGGGAAGTTGACGTACTTTTGTACGCAGCGTTCCCCGCCGTGCTGTTTTTGTTTACCTATGTGCGGCTCAGCGCTTGCCGGCGTACAGCTGCTGGTCGATCACGTCGGCGAACACGCGGTTCACTGCCGGACGCACCACCTTCAGCGACGGCGTCAGGCACTTGTTCTCCTGCGTGAACTGCGCATCCAGCACCACGAACTTACGCACGGATTCGGCGCGCGAAACCGTCGCGTTCGCCTTGTCCACATACTTCTGAATCTCGTCATGAACGGCGGCGGTAGCCGCCACGCGGTCAAGCGGCGTATCCGCGGACAGGCCCACGGACGGCAGCCAGGCCGCCAATCCTTCCGGATCGAGCGTGACCAGCGCGCCGATGAACGGACGATTATCGCCCACCACCACGGCATGCTCCACAATCGGACACTTCGCAATCTCCTGCTCCATCGGAATCGGCGACACGTTCTTGCCGCCGGCGGTGATGATGATGTCCTTCTTGCGGCCCGTAATCGTAATACGACCCTCATCGTCGATCGACGCAAGATCGCCGGTCCTGAGCCAACCGTCCTCGGTGAACACCTCGGCCGTTTTCTCCGGCAGATTGTGGTAACCCATGAACACGTTCGGTCCCTTGACCTGCAGCTCGCCATCGTCGGAAATACGCACGGACGATCCCGGCGCAGGCTGGCCGACGGTGCCGATCACATTGTCCGTGACGCGGGTCGCGGCGAACGGCGCCGCGGTTTCCGTCATGCCGTAACCCTGGATCATCGGCAGGCCGATGCCATTGAAGAAATGCGCGAGCGACACATCCAGTGGAGCGCCACCGCACGCCACATAACGGATACGCGGGCCCAACGCGCCACGCACGGTGTGGTATACGGACGCCTCATACGACAGGTGTTCGGCGGTCTGCTTCATGGTCGGTTTCTCGCCAGCCTGCTGCATGCGCGACCAGTCGCGCGCGGATTCGGCGGCCTTGAGGAACAGGCGGCCCTTCCAACCCATGCCGGCCTTGCGGGAAGCCGCGTTGTACACCTTCTCGAACACGCGCGGCACGCCCAGCAGGTACGTCGGCTCGAACGAACGCACATCCGGCAGCAGCGTCTTGGTGTCCGGCAGATAGCCGACCACGCCGTCATCGGAAGCGATCGACGCGTACTGGATGAAGCGCGCGAAGCAGTGGGCGAGCGGCAGGAACAGCAGCAGACGCGGATGGTCTTCAAGAATCATCTCGTGCAGCGCAAGGCTGCCGGCACGCGTGATCGACACGAAATTGCGATGCGACAGCTCGGCACCCTTCGGTGCCCCCGTGGAACCGGACGTGTACACGATGGTGGCCAGATCGTCGGCACGCACCGACGCGATACGCTCGTCCAGCTCTTCGTCGGACACGGTGACGCCCAATCCCTCCAGCGCGCCCATGGCATTGGCGTCGAGCATCAGAATATGCTTCAGAGACGGGCAGCGGCCAATCACGGAATCAAGACGGTCGAAGCGTTCGCGATCGTCGGCGATGGCGAGCTTCACGTTGGAATCGTTGAGAATGCGTTCGGCCTGCGCCGCGGAATCGGTGTCATAGATCGGCACATTGACCGCGCCGATTGCGGCCAGTGCGAAATCAAGCACGCCCCACTCGTAACGGGTGGTGGAGAAGAGGGTGACGGCATCCCCCTTGCCGATGCCGAACGCGATCAGGCCTTTGGCCGCGGAGAGCACATTCTTGTGGAATTCGCCGGTCGTCACCTTGGTCCACTGGCCCGGAGCGGTTTTGCGTTCCGCGATCACGGTGTCTTCGCCGGTGCGCTTGATGCGTTCGGTAAGCAGGGAGTAGATGGATTCGTCGTCGCGTACTTCGACGGATGCGCCCGGGGTCGTGTACTCGGTGAGCATGAAGTGTTCTCTTTTCTTGCGTTTCCGCGGTTTTCGTGGGTTTTGCGATATATGCGATCGCTGCGATTGCGGTGATCGGTGACGTGCTTTTCGCGTCCTGTGTCGCGCCTCGCATATCGTAAGTTACGGTGACGTAAGTCCGCATTGTAAGAAACAACAAGAAATACGGCGACGGGTTTGTTTGAACTGACAAAGTGGCACGAAACGTCAACGGAACGGGGGATTGGTACACGGATGCATCATCTCGAAAAAAGGTTTGACGCGTTCGATCGCAGGGTGTCCAACGGGTTGCGCGACGGGTTCGAGAGGGGTGGCCCTTACGGGCGAAAACGGTGGAAAATGCGGCAAAACTGGGCGGAGTGACGTTGCGAACCACAACATGTTCCGTGTACACTCAAGTTTGGCGCAACTACCCCTTGCGCCTAGGCTGTTTGCTCAACGGCGAACATTCAGCCGCCTCACTTTTCGCCGTTCCCTTGGTTTTCTGTGGTTTTGCTGTTGTGCATTTGCTTGCGAGTTCTGATGGTTTTCTATATTTTTCCGACGATTTTCTGCGATTGCCGTTCCGTCATTGCCTTTCGTCGGTATGCCCGATACGCTTGGAGCGGATGGCGGGATTGCAAACGATTGGAAAAGGGGCATGATGTTCGACAAGCGGCTGTTTTCCTTGGCTGACGGCGTCGGTCGATTGATCGCGGCGAAAGTCGCCTGCCAATGGCTGGGCCTCGTGGCCAACATCGCCTTCGCCGTGGCTGTGGTGCGTATGCTGCAACCGCTGTTCGCGCCCGTACCGTCCGCCACCGCGCCCTGCATCGTCATTATTCTTATTGCCGCGGTCGTGCGATTCGTCACCATTCGCGCCGCCGCACGTTTCGGTAGCGAGGCCGCCGAACGCGTCAAACTCGCGCTGCGTGAGAAACTGTTCAATAAGATGCTCGCGCTCGGCCCGTCCTACGCGCAGCGCGTGCGCACCGCCGGCGTGGTGCAGTCCGCGGGCGAAGGCATCGAACAAATCCAAAGCTTCTTCGAACTGTTCCTGCCGCAACTGTGCTACGCCGTGCTCGCCCCCATCACGCTGTTCGCCGTGCTTGCGCCGATCGACCTGCCCACCGCCGCGACGCTGCTCGCCTGCGCGCCGCTCATCGTGCTCATCGTCGGCATGGTGGCGATGCGTGCTGCCCGCGTATTCAAGAAATACTGGGGCAAATACACGGATATGGGCGCCGCGTTCCTCGACAATCTGCAGGGACTTGAGACGCTGAAAACCTTCGACGCGGACGAGCGCGCCGCACGAGTCATGGACGAGAAGGCCGAACAGTTCCGCGTGATGACCATGAACGTGCTGCAGATCCAACTGCGTTCGCTCACGGCGATGGATGCCGTGGCGTACGGTGGCGCGGCCGCCGGCATCGGCGTTGCGATATGGCGATTTGTATCCGGCTCGCTCTCGCCGTCTGGCGTTTTCGCGCTGTCCGGCGTGCTGCCGCTTGGTTTGACGCCGATCGCCGCGGTATTGCTGACGATTCTGCTAGCCGCCGATTTCTTCATTCCGCTGCGACAGCTCGGCTCGTATTTCCACGTTGCGATGAACGGCATGACGTCCACGAAACGTATTTTCGCGCTGCTCGACGCGCCCGAACCGGAGCATGGCAGCAAGGAACTGCCGGAATTCGGGGCTTCCGGGCGTGGTGTCGGCGTGGAGTTTCGTGGTGTTTCGTACCGGTATGCGGACGCGGATGTGGATGCTGGGGGTACTGCTGGTGCGGGGCCTGACGCTGCCGGGTCTGCGGGTGCCGGTGTTGCGAGTCCCCGTCGTATATCGTCCACATCGCATTCCGATATGCGGAACGCGGATGCGGACAGCGTTGATGAGGGCGGCGGCGCGGGTGACGCGCGCGAAACGCGCTACGCCTTGCGCAACGTGGCCCTCCGTGCGCTGCCCGGCGAAGTCACTGCGATCGTCGGGCCATCCGGTTCCGGGAAATCCACAGCCGTCCAGCTGCTTGCCGGCACGCTTGTCGGATATGAAGGCGATGTGCTGCTGTCCGAAATGCCATCCGGAATGCGGGACGAAGTGCTGGGCGCTATGTTAAGCAGTGCGGCGCCGGATGACAGTGAAACCCTGAAATCGCACCAAATCCGCGACCTCACCGCAGCATCGCTCACCCGCGAAATCTCCATCGTCTCCGCGCACAGCCACCTGTTCGCCGGCACCCTGCGCGACAACCTGCTCATGGCCCGCGCCGACGCCACCGACAACGAGCTGTGGCAGACGCTGGAAGCCGCGCATATCGACGATTTCGTGCGCGCGCAATCGCGAGGACTCGATATGCCGATCACGCAGGACGGCGCGAATCTGTCCGGCGGGCAGAAACAGCGCATTGCGATCGCCCGTGTACTGTTGCGCAGGTCGGCCGTCTATATTTTCGACGAGGCGACCAGCAGCGTCGACGCGGACAGCGAAACGTTGATTTTGCAAACGATTCGCGCGCTCGCCGACGCCGGCGCAACCGTGCTGATGGTCACGCACCGCATGGCGAACGCGGCCGACGCGGACCATGTCGTAGTGTTTGATGGGGGTGTCGTCGTCGAGCAGGGCGCGCATGACGATCTCATGGCCGCGGACGGCACGTATGCCAAGCTGTTCCGGGCGCAGGAAAGCGTGGAACGGGTGGGATTGTCTGGTCGCGTCGCGCCGCGCGTATCGCGTATGACTCATGCGTCTGGTGCGTTTGCCGTGTCTCGGATGTCTGGTTCCGCCGAATCGAACGCCAGTGGCGCCAAATCGGACATGCCAACAACCCAAGTCGTCGCCCGCTTGCTGCGTGAAGTCGGCCCACTGCGCAAACCCATGGCCATCGCCTGCGCGTGCGGCATCCTCGGCCACCTCGCCGCCACGTTCCTGCCGGTTTTCGGCGTCGCCGCGCTGTTTGCCGCAGCTGGCGCAAAAGTCTGGAATCTCAGCCTTCCCGCGGCAATCGCAGCCATGATTATCTGCGCACTGATCCGCGGCGGCATGCGCTACGCCGAACAGTACATGAACCACAATGTCGCCTTCCGCCTGCTCGCGCTGTTCCGGTCGAAAACGTTTGCCGCGCTGCGTCGCCTCGCGCCCGCCAAACTGTCCGGCAAAGGCAAAGGCGACCTGATCGCGCTGGTCACCACCGACGTCGAACTGCTGGAAATCTTCTTCGCGCACACCATTTCGCCGGTTGTCATCGCCATCGCGACCACCGTGCTTTACACGGTCGCATTGCTTACGTTGAGCCCTGCAATCGCTATCACGCTGGTCATCGCGCACCTGACCGTCGGCATCGTGCTGCCGAAACTCTTCGCCACGGCGGTAGGCGGTCTCGGTGGGGATATTCGCCGCGAATCCGCCCAACTTGATGACGAAATGCTCGACGATATGCGCGGTCTCGACGAAATCATCCGATTCGGCCAAGGCCATGCGCGGCTTGCCGGCATCGCGTCACGCACGCGCTCGCTCTGGAGCCGCCGCGCCCGGCTGAGTGCCAAGAATGGCGATTTCGCAGGCTTCGGCGCGGTGCTGGTCGTACTGTTCACTGCCATCGCGGCATTGCTGGCGATGGTCACGTCCGGTACGACGATGCCCATCGCTTCCGCCGCTTCCGCCGCCGCTGCGACCATCCAGACCGTCCTTTCCGCGCCCGCCGCCCGCCTGACCGCCGCTTTCGTGCTGCTGGCCAGCTCGTTCGGTCCGACGCTCGCGTTGAGCGCGCTGCCGGCCAATCTCACGCAAACGTTTGCCGCCGCCCGCCGCCTGTTCGCGCTGATGGACGAAACCCCCGCAGTGGAGGAGCGGGGCGATTTCCTGCCGCGCTACCACGGCATGTCCATGCACGACGTCACGTTCGGCTACGGCAATTCGGGCGAGGCTCCAACTTCCGGAAGCGATGCGGATGCCCCCGAGTCGTCCGCCGAGCCAATCCTCAGCCACGTCTCGTTCGACATACCACAACACGGCATCCTCGACGTCCAAGGCCCGTCCGGCCGCGGCAAATCGACCCTGCTGAAGCTGCTCATGCGTTACTGGGACCCGCAATCCGGCTTAGTCGCCCTGTCCGAGGTGCCACTGCCGCAGATCGACGCGCATCATCGCCGTCGCGTGCAAACGATGATGGGGCAGGAAACCTACCTGTTCGACGGCACTATCCGTGAAAACCTGCTTATGGCCTGCGACAGGGGCGATGCGGATAGGGCTGGTAATGCTGGCGATCCGGACGATTCCGCGACTTCCGGCAGAGCGCTCCTTACCCCGCCCGCTCCTCCCGTTTCGTGGAATGCCGCTGATTCCGCGCTTTCCACCCGGTCGACCCCTTCTGTCGGTGATGACGTGCTGCGCGCCGCGCTTGCCAAGGCTTCCGCGCTTGAACTGGTCGACTCGCTCCCGCAGGGCCTTGATACCCCCGTCGGCGAGTTGGGCGGGCGGCTTTCAGAGGGTGAACGGCAACGCATCGGCCTGGCTCGCGTCTTCCTGCGCAACGCGTCGCTGGTGTTGTTCGACGAGCCGACGAGTCGCCTCGACGCCTACAACGAATCCGTGATTCTGCAATCGATTGACGCGTTGGCGCAGCAGGGGAGCGCGGTGCTGCTCGTCTCGCACCGCGATTCCACCATGCGCATCGCGGACCGCATCGTGCGCATGTGAGCTGGCGCGTGCGGATTGCGAACTGATGCGGCGAGCCGATGCGTGCGAACTAGCGTGTGAATCGGCGTAATGCGGGGCCTGGTGAGGTGCCCATGCCCATGCGGCCGCATACGGACGCGCCGCACGTCCGCAATGTGGTCGTATGAAAATCGCATGTCATTCGTGTTTCCTATAGCGCGCGCGACGGCGTACGGAAGCGGACGAATCGAAAGCCATAGTCGCAGGTAAAGCAAGAAAAACGGACGAAACCGACGAAATGTCGACGGAATCGAAATCATAAGCCAATGAAACAATCGTGAAAATAAGGTTGCAAATTTAGCAAAACCGACTTTTTGGTAGGTTATAAGATTCAGTTCGCGTGAAATCGAAATGGGAAATCGTTAGTATCTGTGTCAAAGGCAAATCCTTCGACGAAAGGCTGGCGATGGCCAACAACAGGAACGAACTGAACAAGAATCTGGCGCAGATGCTCAAGGGTGGCGTGATCATGGACGTCACCACCCCCGAGCAGGCGAGGATCGCGCAGGACGCGGGCGCATGCGCGGTGATGGCGCTCGAGCGCATTCCGGCCGATATTCGCGCGGCCGGTGGCGTCTCCCGCATGAGCGACCCGGCCATGATTAAGGGCATTCAGGAGGCCGTGTCCATCCCGGTCATGGCGAAGGTGCGCATCGGCCATGTTGCCGAAGCCCGCATCCTGCAGGCCATCGAAATCGACTACATCGACGAATCCGAAGTGCTCAGCCCCGCCGATGACGTGTACCACATCGACAAGAACCAGTTCGACGTGCCGTTCGTGTGCGGCGCGAAGAACCTGGGCGAGGCGCTGCGCCGCATTGCGGAGGGTGCGTCCATGATTCGTACCAAGGGCGAGCCGGGCACGGGCGATGTCATCCAGGCCGTGCGTCACATGCGCACCATGAACAAGCAGATCCGCGAGCTCGTCTCCCTGCGCGACGACGAGGTGTACGAGGCCGCCAAGCAGCTGGCCGTGCCGTACGATCTCGCCAAGTACGTGCACGACAACGGCCGTCTGCCGGTCGTCAACTTCGCCGCCGGCGGTGTGGCCACCCCGGCCGACGCGGCCCTGATGATGGAGCTTGGTGCGGAAGGCGTGTTCGTCGGCTCCGGCATCTTCAAGTCGGGCGACCCGGCCAAGCGCGCCGCCGCCATCGTGCAGGCCACCGCCAACTGGCAGGACGCCGATCTGCTCGCGCGCCTGTCCGAGAACCTCGGTGAGGCCATGGTCGGCATCAACGAGGACGAGATCGAAACCATCATGGCGGCGCGCGGCGAATGATCTGTTGATTCGTCGATTGCTTGATTGCTTGCAATTCCGCGAGGATTGCATAAGCCGGTCGTGTGATCGACTTTGAAGGACTCGGTGGGTGCGTGTGATTTTCGGTGCTGCACGTGCCTGCCGCTTTTTGTTGTGATGTTCGGCGATTCACCGAACGATTTGTTGAACAACCTGAATGAGGAGCATCCGTTGGTTGTAGCAGTTGAATACATTTCAAAGGAAGAGTCGGCCGACGTCGCCGCAGGCTCGGCATCCGCGAAGCACGGCGTGACCGGCATTCTGGCGGTGCAGGGCGCGTTCGCCGAGCATGCGGCCATGCTGGATCGTCTTGGCGCGCCGTGGAAACTGTTGCGTGCCGCCGAGGATTTCGACGATTCGATCGATCGCGTGATCCTGCCAGGTGGCGAAAGCACCACGCAGGGCAAGCTGCTGCGATCGACCGGCCTGTTCGAACCCATCGCAGCGCACATCGCCGCCGGAAAGCCGGTATTCGGCACTTGCGCCGGCATGATTCTGCTAGCCCGCAAGCTGGATAATGATTCGAACATTTACTTTGGCGCGCTTGACGCCGTCGTGCGACGCAATGCGTACGGCCGTCAGCTTGGTTCGTTCGCCGCCACCGCCGATTTCGGCTCTGCTACTGGCGATTCCGCCGTTTTGGTTGAGCCGGGCGAACGTGTGCCGGGGTTCGCTGATTCCGCGTCGGGCGCGGGTTCGACTACTGAGATTTCCTCCGATTCCATCGTGCTGAAGGATTTCCCGCTAGTGTTCATTCGTGGACCGTTTGTGGCCGAGGTCGGGTCGGCCGCGACCGTTGAGACCTCGGTGAGCGGCAATGTGGTCGGTCTGCGCCAAGGCAAGATTCTCGCCACGGCGTTCCATCCCGAACTCACCGACGACACCCGCATTCACGAGCTCTTCCTGAGTCTCTAGATTCCGGCTCGTCGCGCACGTCTTGCGATTTTCGCCCGTTTCGTTCGTTCGTGAGCGAAAGGGGGATTCGTTCCGTATGGTTTCCTACCCTTTTTCGCTCATGTCTTGCGATTTTCATGCGTTTCAGCCGTTCGTGAGCGAAAAGGGGTGTGGCGCGCCGGTCCTTTCGTTTGTGTTTCCTTGATTTTCCAACGATTTTGATTTTGCGTTTGATGTGATTTTGCGCACGTCCTGCGATTTTCGCACGTTCCGTCTGTTCGTGAGCGAATGGGGGTATCGTCCCGTACGGCCTTACGCCCTCTTTTGCTCACGTCTTGCGTTCCGGGCCCATTCCGCCCGTTCATAAACGGAACGTCCAATCGAAATACACAAGCAGAGATGCGGGGAATCGCACAGAAATCCTATCCCCGCTTGTCCACTGATTTATACACACTCCATGCCGCAGCGTGCCGTGCCGGCACAAAGCATCTACCATAATCGCAAGTTATCCCCGCCTGACACGCCGAAGACACGCCGAACATGTGTATTTTCTGCGTTCTCCGACCACAACCCCGGTGCAGCTGGACATCGAATCGGCGGAAGCAATACCTTCGGACCATGAATGGTATCAACGATGTGAATGGTCCGAACGGCCAGCAGCACTATAAGCCGTTGGAGGCGCAGTCGATCGCGCAACGGCAGCAGGAGGTGTGGAACGTATGCCGCGCGTTGAAAGATCGTAACGAGTTGTATGGCGTGCTGACGCGGAACTCCGCGATCGCAATGTGGGGTGTGCCAGATCCGTCGATGGATTCGGCGCGGACGGCAGATGGTGTTCCCGTGGTTCATGTCGTGGTACAGACCGCGCGAAACCGCCGAAAAGGTATTCCGGGAGTGGTCGCGCATGTATGGAAAGGGCTGTCCGAAGAACATATCTGTCATACGCAAGACGGCATCGACGTGCTTGCTCCAGAGCCGACATGGGCTTCAATGGCGGAAACGTTGAGCGTTGATATGCTGGTCGAATTGGCTGAATCGCAGATGCGTCATGGACGGACGACGAAGGAAAAACTTGCCGTTTTCCTCGAGGGAAATTCCTTTCGTGGCCGTCGCAAGTGCCAATTGGCATTGTTGCTGGTGGAATCGGGCAGTGATTCGCCCAAAGAGACCGAATTGCGATTGTGCTTACTGTCGTATGGTCTGTCTGGTTTCGCTGTTGGATACGTGGTTTCGGGAATTTCGTTTGAGAATGGGGCTGCGGTCACGCTCGATCTCGCTGATCCGGAATTGAAGATCGGCATTGAATATGATGGCGACCACCACCGTACGGATAAGATGCAGTGGCGTCGCGATGTTTGGAAGCGCCGTCAACTGGAAAGTATGGGATGGACGATTGTCGCGGTCACCCAACTGGATTTGTCGGATGAACCGCATCGTGCCGCGCTCGCCATGAACGTCGCCATGATTCGTGCGCGTAAATCGGGTCATCCGGTTGCGTTGCATACGCCGGTTTCCTGGTAGAAATGCTCTCTTCGCGGCTTGAAAGGCTGATTATGTCGAGGCTGCCGCATTGGTGATTTAGCGCATCCTATGCTGGCTCGTGGTCCTGTGTGGCGGGGTACTGTTTCCTCTGCATTTGATGAGGGTATTGCTGGTTCTGTTTTTATGAGATTCGTGGCTTTTCGCTCACGTCCTGCGATTTCGTCCCGTTTCGTCGTTCCGTGAGCGGATGGGGGTATGTTCCTCTGTGTTGTGGCCCCCTCTTTCTTTCACGTCTTGCGATTTTTGTCTGTTTCATTCGTTTGTGAACGGAAGGGTGCATTCCGCTTCGGTTTGTCCGTTGCTGTTTCCTTTATTTTCCAACGATTCCGATTTTTGAAGGAGAGGCTTTTCGCTCACGTCCTGCGATTTCGTCCCGTTTCGTCGTTCCGTGAGCGGATGGGGGTGTTCTCCCGTCCTGCACCACCCTCTTTCGCTCACGTCTTGCGGAAAATTGACTTTCGTCCGGATGCGTGCGAAAAGCGATATCGAATGAGGGCGATTCTGCCAGTCGAGCGCCAGTCGATCGCAAATACGTGCGTATGTCTGGATTTGACAGAATCGCAAAAGTATCTAAGATTAAAAATATCAAATGGTACACGGTTGTACCAAATACGTTCGGAAAGGCAATGACGTGCAGATCCATACCAGCAAACCCGCCGTACCCACCGCAACCGCTACACCCACCGCAACCCCCAATCGCCAGCCTTTTGCGTGGCCGAAACTGCTGACGGAAAACGGCCGTGGAATCGCATTCGGCGGCGACTACAATCCCGACCAATGGTCTGAAGAAACGTGGGACGACGACGTGCGCCTCATGAAGAAAGCCGGCGTCAACACGGTTGCCCTCGCCATCTTCAGCTGGGACCGCATCCAACCGCAGGAAAATCGCTGGGACTTCGGCTGGCTCGATCGCATCATCGACAAGCTCGGCAAAGCCGGCATTGCAACAGACCTCGCCTCCGCCACGGCCACCGCGCCGCTGTGGCTGTACGAAAAGCATCCCGAAGTGCTGCCGTGCGACAAATTCGGCCACCCCGTCAACGCCGGCTCGCGCCAATCGTGGAGCCCGACCAGCCCGGTATTCAAGGAATACGCGCTCACCCTGTGCCGCAAGCTCGCCGAACGCTACGGCGCCAACCCGTACGTGACCGCCTGGCACATGGGCAACGAGTACGGGTGGAACAATCGCAATGACTACTCCGACAACGCGCTCAACGCCTTCCGCCTGTGGTGCGAACGCAAGTACGGCACCATCGGCGCGCTCAACCAGGCGTGGGGCACCACTTTCTGGGGTCAGGAAATGAACAGCTTCGACGAGGTGCTCATTCCGCGGTTCATGGGTGCCGATTCCATGGTCAACCCCGGTCAGAAGCTTGATTTCGAGCGCTTCGGCAACGACATGCTCCTCGATTTCTACAAGGCCGAACGTGACGCGATCGCCGAAATCTGCCCCGACAAGCCGTTCACCACGAATTTCATGGTCTCCACCGACCAGTGCTGCATGGATTACGCTGATTGGGCCAACGAAGTGAACTTCGTCTCGAACGACCACTACTTCCACGAAGGGGGTGAGATGCACCTTGACGAACTGGCATGTTCCGACGCGCTGATGGACTCGTTCGCACTCGGCAAGCCCTGGTATGTCATGGAACACTCCACTTCCGCCGTGCAGTGGAAGCCGCTCAACATGCGCAAGCGCAAGGGGGAGACGGTGCGCGATTCCCTTGCACACGTTGCCATGGGTGCCGACGCGATCAACTTCTTCCAGTGGCGCGCGTCCGCATTTGGCGCCGAATCCTTCCACTCCGCCATGGTTCCGCACGCGGGAGAAGACACGAAGCTATTCCGTCAAGTGTGCGAGCTGGGCGAAACGTTGCGAACATTGGCCGATGCGGGTGTGCAGGGTAGTGAGCTGGAACGCTCTGACACGGCGATCCTGTTCAGCGCCGAATCGGAATGGGCTACCCGTTCCCAAACCCTGCCGAGCATGAAACTCAACCATTGGCACGACGTGCGCGACTGGTATCGCGCGTTCCTGAACGCGGGTTCGCGTGCTGACATTGTGCCGCTGAAATACGATTGGAGCGATTACAAGACCGTCGTTTTGCCGACCGTCCTGATGCTGAGCGCCGTCGATACGCGGCGATTGGCCGATTTCGCGGCGGCCGGCGGCAGGGTGGTGGTCGGTTACGCGACCGGCCTGATCGACGAGAATTTCCACACGTGGCTCGGTGGCTACCCGGGTGCCGGCAACGGCCTGCTGCGCGATATGCTGGGCATCCGCGGCGAGGAATTCAACATCCTCGGCAGTGGCGTGGAAGGCGAGCCGGAGGCGATTCGGCTGGGTGCCGGCGGTGAGGTTGCGCTGGAAGATGCAGCCGCGCTGAACGGCGCCACGACCCGCCTGTGGCAGAACGACGTGACCGTTACCGGCGATCGCACGCAAGTCCTCGCCATGTACGCAGGCGAGGAGGCCGACGAATGGGAGCTCGACGGCATGGCCGCGGTCACCCGCAATCCGTACGGCGCGGGCGAAGCGTATTTCGTCGGTTGTGACCTGGACGTGGCCGATTTGACGAAGCTGATTCGGACATATCTTGCGGCACCGGCACAATCGCAGCAATCGCAAGCCAATACCGACGTTCTGCACACCGTGCGCAAGTCTGCCGACGCCGCGTTCGATTTCTATCTGCCGCGCGGCAAGAAGGAAGTCGAATTGCAGGGCGTCGAGGGCGAGCCGGTCGTCCTGTTCCAGACGGAACGGGGTGAGGAAAACGGCTCGTATACCGTGCGCCGCAACGGGGTTCTCGTGGTGAGGCGCTAGAATCGCCCCTGTAGCAGGGATACTGGGCAGTATTTCGAAGCGTATCGGGGGAACCATGAGCGAAGCGAGACCTTTCGCGTCTCAAACCGGCAAATCGCCATCAGAAAAGAAGCGCGTCACTTTGCGTGACGTGGCCGAAGAGGCCGGAGTGTCCCTCAAAACCGCGTCGAACGTCATCAACCACACCGGCCGTATGACCGACGCCACACGCGAAAAAGTGCAGAAAGTCGTGGATCGGCTCGGCTACCGCGTCAACGTGTCCGCGCGCAACCTCAACCGTGGCCGGACCGGCTTCATCACACTCGCCGTGCCATGCCTGACCGCCCCCTATCTTGCGGAGCTCGCCAACCGGGTGATCGACGCGGCGCGCATCTACGGCTACTCCGTGTACGTCACCACGTACGCCGAAGGCACGTCGCATGGGGTCACTTCGCTGCTGCGCAACTTCAATTCCACCATTTCGGACGGCATGATCCTGTCACTGTCCGAAATGGAGGACCTTACCCCCGAAGACTTGTCGGTGGATTATCCGCTGGTATGCGTGGGCGCGCGTTTCACGCACTATAAGGCCGACCACGTTACACCGGATGACGTGCAAAGCGCGCGTCTTGCCACGGAATATCTGCTTGACCGTGGCGTCAGCAAGCCGGCGGTGGTCGGCTCGCGCACTGATTTCGCGCAGCTTTCGACTTTGCGTGATGTTACGGAAGGCAACGCGCAGCTTCGTATGCGCGGCGTGTTCGAAGCGTGCTGTGACCGCAATATCGCGCTTGCCACTGAGCTGATGCCCAACGTCGGCCACGATTGGTCGATCGGCTCTGGCGCGCGCAATATGCAACGCATCATCGATTCCGGGGTGCCGTTCGACGGAGTGATCGCATTGAACGACCAGCTTGCGATGGGCGCGCTGTCGACGCTGGCCGCCAACGGCATTTCCGTGCCCGACCAAGTGCAGGTGATCGGCTTCGACAACAACGAGGAATCCGCGTATTTCCAGCCGCCGCTGACCACCATGGATTCCTGCCTCGACTGGATAGCGCCGACCGCGGTCAGTCGCATCATCGACCGCATCAGCGGCAGCCGCGTGCTTCAGCCGGAACTGATCACCACGCAGACCCGCGTGATCGCCCGCGCCACCACGTGCGCGTAGACGCGTAAGCGTGCAAACGTTGCTATATATGGGCGATTGAGGTGCGTTCCGCCTGCGCTCCATGTTTCGTTAGCGTACCCTGTTACGTCGGCGAACAGACCGTACTTGCGATCGTCCCTTACTTTTCCGGCACGGCCTGCGCCGGGCAGGCACGCAGTACGGACAGCATCGCCCGCTTCTCCTTCGTCGTGACGGTCAGCCCGTACTTGGCTTTCACGCCGATCTGACGGGCCACGTAATCGCAACGGTATGCGCCGTTCGTCGGCAGCCAGTACGCGGCCGACGCGGAGCCCTTCTCCTGATTGGCCGGCCCGTCCACCGCCAGCAGGTTGTACATGTCGTTGCCGAACCGGTACCGCTTCGTACGGTCCCACTGGTTCGCACCCGACCGCCAGGCATTCTCCAACGCCACCACATGGTCGATCTGCACCGCCGACGAGGTGCGCGCGCCGCGTACGAAGTGGATTGTTTTGCCGGTGTACGGGTCGGCCAGCGTGCCCGATTCCACTTTGCATCCATGCTGCCGGTAGCGCACGTCGGTCAGGTCGCGCGCCAGTACGTCTTCGCGCACGTCGCATCCGTTGCCGTCGTCGTCGGTTTGGCGGAAGCCGAACAGGTCGCGATCGTAGCCGGCGTGCCGCTGATTATCGTCGACCGTCAGCTGCTGCAGCGTCTGTGCGGCGCTGCCGGACGCGGTGTATTCGCCTGTTATTTCGCCGACGGTCGGGTTTGCTTTCGGCATGAGCAGGCCGATGGTGACGCCCGCCACCACGGCGATCACCAGCAGAATCAGTATGCGTTCCACCGGCCCGTCGGCATTGAGCAGCTTCTTACGAAAATGCGTGCCGTCACGCGATCCGTGCCTTGTCATCGCACCCTAAGCAGTCTCACGCGTACGTGAACGTCATCGGATCGTGCCCGGCGCGCGTCGGCCCGTCGAGCGCATCGATGGCCGCATGCTCGGCCGGGCTGAGCACGAATCCGAACAAGTCGAGGTTCTGCTTCTGCCTGTCCGCATGCACCGACTTGGGGATGATGATCGTGCCGTTTTCGATGTGCCACCGCAGAATCACCTGCGCGGGCGTGACGCCATGCGCTTCGGCGATGCGTGCGATCACGCCGTCGCCGGCGTTCAAGTCGGCGCCGCGAGCCATCGGCGAATACGCCTCGACCGCGATGCCGTGCTCCTTGCAGTACGCCACCACCTCGCGCTGCTGCCACGTGGGATGCAGCTCGATCTGGTCGACGGCCGGATACTCGCCCGTCTCCTTATGCAGCCGCTCAAGATGCTCCGGCAGGAAATTGCACACGCCAAGCGTACGCACACGGCCCTCCGCGCGGAATTCGTCGAACGCCTTCCAAGTCTCACCGGAACGCCAGTCGAACGGCGTCGGCCAATGCAGCATATACATGTCCACATAATCGAGCTGCAGCAGGCCGAGCTGGCGGTCGAACGCCTTGCGCGCGGAATCGTACCCCTGCTCGGAGTCGCGCAGCTTCGTCGTCACCCACAGATTTTTGCGATTTTCGCCTTGCGTGAACCCCGCGTTTTTCAGCGCGCGCCCCACGCCCGCCTCGTTGTTGTACCCCGCGGCACCGTCGATATGACGATAACCGGCTTCCAGCGCGCTCTCCACCACGGGGGTAACGCCCTCATCGTCGATACGCAGCACGCCCAAGCCGATCTGCGGAATCAGATTGCCGTCGGAAAGCGTGATCATCGGAGTGTGGAAAACAGCCATGGAACAACCCCTTGAGTCGAAATGCAATGTTCTTCGCACCAGTGTAGCGGCTGTTGCGCTCGTAGGTTGTCCGGCCTGTGTCCGCGACCCGCCTGAACCTGTGCGTGGCAGCCCGCCTGAACCTGTGTCCGCAACATCGGCAACCTGCATCGGCAGTCTGCGTCAACAACCTGCACCAACAACCCGCACTGGAGCCCTGCGCTTACCCCGCACCAGACGCATATCCAACGATTATTCAACCTCCCGTAACAGACGTAACAATTCCGTGCGGGCGGACGCGCTATAACGTTGCCCGGATATGAAGAACGATTTGGATATGAAGTCGGATACAGAGAACGAAGAAGACGGCACTATGAGTACGGAGAGCGCGGACGTGCGGCCCGCGGAGAGCACGGACGCACGGCCTGCAGGAGCCCAGCAACCCACGCACCACCACTCCCAACCGTCCCACCACCACGGCCACGCGCTCGCCGGCATCCTCGGCCCCGCGTTCGTGGCGGCGGTCGCATACGTGGATCCGGGCAACGTGGCGGCGAACATCACGTCGGGCGCGCGCTACGGCTACCTGCTGGTGTGGGTGCTGGTACTGGCCAACTGCATGAGCGTGCTTATCCAATACCAGTCCGCGAAACTCGGCATCGTCACGGGCAAAAGCCTGCCGGAAATCCTGGGCGAACGGCTTGGCGACGCGGGCCGTTTCATGTTTTTCATGCAGGCTGAGGTAATCGCCATCGCCACCGATCTGGCGGAAGTGATCGGCGGTGCGATCTCGCTGAAACTGCTGTTCGGTCTGCCGCTGTTCGTCGGCGGCTGCATCATCGGCGCGGTGTCGACGGTGCTGCTGTTTTTCGAAAAAGGCGTCACGCATCGCATTTTCGAAAAACTGATCATCGGCCTGCTGCTGGTGATCACGTTCGGTTTCATCGCCGGTCTGTTCATCGCCCCGCCAAATCCGAAAGAAGTCGTCGCCGGCTTGATTCCACGCTTCAAAGGCACTGATACCGTGCTTATGGCCACGTCCATGCTGGGCGCCACGGTCATGCCGCACGCCATCTACCTGCATTCCACGCTCGTCAACGACCATTACGCCCCCGGCGAAGCGAAGCCGAGCGTGAAGAAGCTGCTTCACGGCAGCAAAATCGACGTTGCCTGGGCGCTGATACTTGCCGGCTCGGTGAACCTCGCGCTGCTCATCCTCGCCGCGAACTCGCTGTACGGCATGACCGGCACCGACACCATCGAAGGCGCGCAGCGGGCCATCCAGCATGTGCTCGGCCCGGTGATCGGCACGATTTTCTCGATTGGTCTGCTTGCGTCGAGCCTGAGCTCCACGTCGGTCGGCACTTACGCCGGCAGCGAAATCATGCACGGCCTGCTGCGTATCAAAGCGCCGATGTGGGCGTGCCGAGTGGTGACGCTGGTACCCGCGCTGGTGGTGCTATGGTTCGCCAACAATCCGACGGAAGCGCTGATCGTCGGCCAGGTCGTGTTGTCGGTCGGCATTCCATTTGCGATTATTCCGCTGATGCGTTACACGCACGACCGCACGCTGATGGGGGAGTACGTGGACGGTCCGGTCAAGCACATCGTCAATATCGCGGTCGCCGCGCTGATCGTCGCTCTGAACGTGGTGCTGATTGTGCTGACAATGCTCGGCAAAGCCTGATTTTCCGTGATTTTTACGTCGATCTCCGCAGGCTTTCGCGGAGCAATCCCGCAGACTGCCTACGCCGCCTGCACCTTCCCGCTGTCATAATCGACCACGGTGTACATGCCCTTCCCCTCACGCTTGGACTGATACAACGCATGGTCGGCGAATCCCAAGCAGAGGTTCAGATCGACGTTCTTGCCGGACAGCACGCGGCATGCGCCGATACTGCAATGCACGTCCTGCCCGTATTGCGCGGACGCCTGCGCCAACTGGCGGCGGAACAGGTCCAGCGTGCTTTCGATCACGCGCTCGTTCGCGGTGTTCTTTATCAGCGCCACATACTCATCGCCACCGAAACGGACGATGATGTCATCATGCCGGTACAGCCGCTTCAACGTCTGCGCCACTTCACGAATCCAGAAATCGCCCACTTTATGGCCGTACGTATCGTTGATCTGCTTGAAATCGTCGATGTCAACGAAAATCAGAACGGCTTGGTCGCCTTCCTGCATGTGCGCGAAATAATTCTCAATCTGCTCGCGGCCGGCGCTCTTGCTCCACAAATCGGTCAGACCATCGTGCTGCGCCTCGTAGCTGGCCTTCTGATAGGCGTCATCCTGCGAACGGATTTTCTTGTTCATTTCGATGGTGTCGACCACGAACGTGAACTGGATTGAAATCGTGATCGCGATGGCCTGCAACGCCAGTCCGTAATGGAGAATCTGAACGATGGTTGTCACAATCGGCAGCACGAAGAACGACAGCGACGTGACGAACAGCGGTCGGCTGAGGTTTTTGCGGTTTTCGATGATCAGCATCACAATCAGCGCGAGCTCTACCAGACCCAGTATCTGCGGGATAGCGAACAGTGGTCCGCGGCGGTAGTAGTTCTGGCTGTCGATGTAGTAGACCATATGGTTGAACTGCGTGGCAATCGTCAGTACGATGCCGAGCGCGGACGCTGCGTAGATGACGTCAAGCTTCTTCGAACGCGGCTTTTTCGGCTTGGATCGGGCATTGGCCGAACGTTGGTTCTTACGATTACGCTTGGCTCCGCCGCTCATTCTGGCCCTCCACTCGTGCGGGCTGACGTTTTCAAGCATGTCGTCGCCGCTGACGGTTTGCCAGATATAGTTGGCGAACAGTGCGATGAAGATGAAATTGATCAGGTATTCACCAAGATTGCCGATGCGCGTCATGTAGAAGTCAAGCTTGTCGCAGCCGCCGTTGTGATACCAGGCGGACACGTCGGCCAGCAGCATCAGCGCACATAGAAGCTGCATGGAAACTTTCGTATAGGTACGCCGCGTCCTACGTATCGCGCCCACGTAGACGCCACCTGCGCAAACGATGCAGATGAGAACGCCCCATAGCTCCATCGCTATGTTGAATAACGTGACTACGGTCATACTTCCTAACCCCCTGCGCGGCGTATTCCTTCCCTGTATCGTGCCGTTACTGCCAACGCATATGTATACCACCCCGAGATGAACAAATACGAAGTTTTGCCAATTTTTCTCGGTTGAATTGGAATTGAACGTGTTCGAATAGTTTCATCTCGCGTTCGACCACCCGCAGTACTAGACTTTTTGAGTCTGTTTTTGCAGGAGTTGCGCAATACGCTGCGAGTATGCGCGGATGAGTGATGGAGGGCGGTCGGTTTGCCGTCGAAACCGGAGAAGAGGTCGGAAGTGAAGCCGGAAAAGAAAATAAACGCGAAACAGGGCCGCACCCACGGCCTGTCCCAGCCACTTACCGGCGAGGAATCGTATAAAAACGACCATCTGACGCATGCCGCGTTCGTATCGATCGCCATTCTCACCTTTATCACGTTCGTCGGCAACTTCACTCAGCTGCAGTTGAGCGCCGCACTGCCCACCATCGTGTCCGATTTCGGCATTTCCGTGACGACCGGCCAATGGCTGACGTCGATTTTCCAGCTCGTCATGGGCGTTATGGTGCCGCTCACCGCCTACCTGACCCGCCGATTCTCCACCCGCCAGATCGTGATCGCGTCGATGGCGGTGTTCACGCTCGGCTCGGTGTTCGCCTGGCTCGGCTCATCGTTCGTACTGGTTTTGATCGGCCGTCTGCTGGAAGCCGTCGGCACCGGCGTGATGTGGCCGGTCCTGCAAATCACGGTATTCTCCATTTATCCTCTGTCCCGCCGCGGTATGGCGATGGGCACCGTCGGCATGGCCATGAGCGTCGCGCCCGCGATTGGCCCCACCTTGGGTGGTGTGCAAACCGATTTGAACGGCTGGCGATCGATTTTCCTCACGCTGACGGTTATCGGCGTGATTTCACTGTTTTTGGCGATTTTCGGCTTGCGTAATTTCGGCACGCGCGACGCGTCCGCCAAAGCCGACTTCTTCTCCGTCGGCCTGTCGATTTTCGGTTTCGGCGGACTCATGTTCGGCTTCACGAACATCGAATCGTATCCGTTCACGCATCCGATGGTGTGGCTCGCCATGCTTATCGGTGTGGTCGGCATCGTCTGGTTCGTGCTGCGGCAGATCCACGGCGCTCGCCGGCAGTCGGCCGACCCGTCCAAGCAACCTCCGCTGCTCAACCTGAGCGTGCTGAAAAACAAGAGCTTCACCGTCGGCACCGTCACCGCCGCGCTGTCGTTCTTCGCGTTCAGTTCGATCATGGTGATCATGCCGCTCTACATTCAGGATTGCCGAGGCTATTCCGCCACGATCAGCGGCCTGGTGATGCTGCCCGGCGCGTTCGGCCAGTGCATCGCGCAGTTCTTCGGCGGCAAGGCGCTCGACCGTCTCGGCGCGCGTCCGGTGGCGCTGATCGGCTCGATCACCCTGCTGTTCGGCACCATCATGATGAGCCTGATTTCCATGACCTCATGGATTTGGTGGGTGTCGATTTGGCAGTTCGTGCGCCAAATCGGCATGGGATTCGTGCTCATGCCGATTACCACGTGGTCGCTGAACTGCCTGGAGCCCGAGGAGGTGAGCGCCGGCTCGGCCGTTACGAACACGGTTCGCCAGATCGCCGGTGCCATCGGCGCTCCCGTGCTGGTGATTCTGATGGAAACGTTTACCGCCCTGCGCTGGGCTGCGATCGGCGGCGCGAAGAACATGTATGCCGTGGCGAACGTGTTCGGCATCCAGTGGGCGCTGCGCGTGAGCGCCACCATCTGCTTCATCATGGTGGTCATGGTCTTCTTCGGCGTCCGCGGCAACGGCGCCGGCTCCACCCGCGACACCGTCCAGCGCGCCCTCAATCGCGTCCACCCCCACGCCGCCTAGCCTGACCTGTCCGCTCTTACCGCATTTTCGCCGTTCCGTAGGCATGTCATGAGCGTGGTTTGCTCAAGTGCCGCCATTCCCCGCAGCAGGAAATGAGAGAGAAATGTCCGCATAGTGGCATGCGGTACGGGTGCACGTAAAAGCACTGTGAACCTCGCGGGAAGGAGGTGGCGCACCCGTGCCGTGTTACGTATGGTGAACGGGAACGTAATGAAAGGCAACCATGCGGCAAACCTGCGAAAGCGAGCGTGAGAACGGCGGCAATAACGATGCCGAACGCGAACGCACAAGCGAAAGCGAAATCGAGGATCTGGGCGCGCAGCTCGACAAAGCATGCGCCAGCCGCCCCCTCGACCGTGCTCAACATGGCATGACCCGCCGTACCGCAGCAACACACCTTCTGACCGCGGTGCTCTGGCTGGCCACCGCCGTCATCCTGCTGGCCATGCTGCTGCGCATGCTGCCCAACAACCTCGACGGCAAACGGTACGTGCCGCTTATCGTCGCGCTGATGCCGTGGCTGGGCATACTGTCTTTGATTATTGCGATCACCGCGATAGCCGTCCGTGCAATAGGCGGACGCGTCCTACTCGCCACCGTCAGCGTGGTGTGCGTGGTCGTGCAAATCGGCTGGCATTGGGGTTATATCAGGCCGCAGCAAACGATTTCCGACGCGGCCAGCACCGCAGTCACGCAAGTCTCGTCCAACGGCTTGCCCAACACGTCCGACCGGTACGCCCGCATCATGACCTTCAACACCAGGGAAGGGCATGCCGACGCCAATCGGATCGTCGAAATCGTCAAAAACGAGCATGTGGAAGTGCTCGCGCTGCAGGAAGTGTCATGGGACCTGCTCAACCGGCTCAACGGCGCCGGAATCGCCAATTATCTGCCGTATTCCGTGGCCGCGCAGCAAACGTGGCATGACAACGGCGGTGTGAACGTGCTGTACAGCGCCGCGCCGATGGAAAACGCCAAACAGAACCTCATTCCCGTGGAATCAAGCAGCGTTTCCGCCGCGACGATCGATTTCGGCGGCAGCAAGGTGCGCTTCGGCTCCGTCCACCCGTTCTCGCCGCGCCCCCGCAACCAAGGTCTGTGGAACCGTAGTCTCGACTCGCTCGCCCAACTGCAGCATTACGACAATCTGTACGTGCTGATGGGCGATTTCAACTCCACATGGGACCACGCCAGCTTCCGATACCTGCTCGGCAGCCGCTTCCTGGATTCCGGCCAGCAGGCGGGCGAAGGCCTGCACATGACGTACCCGGCCATGATGCCGATCGCCGAAATCGACCATATCGTGCACGACAAGGGCGTGAACGTGGGCGATCTGGAAACCAAGTACATCGCCGGCTCCGACCACCGCGCTCTCCTCGCCACGCTCGAAGTCGCCTGACCCGCACCTAATCTGCGCTTGAACATATCTGCGCATAGCAAACATATCCGCACGTATCCCCACATATGCCCCTCAACGTACCAATAGCCGCAAACACGCCTGCTGCTATATCGACATTTTTGACATTATGTAGGTATAGGAATAGTCTATATTCACCCCGAACCTGCATATTCTGCACAAATGACGGTTATAAGGATGATGGTTATGGAGTACAAAAGCATACGGCAGGCATTGGCAATGTCATCATCCACGGCCAAGCCGAAGGATGCGGCTGAGGAGGAATACCAAAAAAGACTCAACGGCTATTCAACATACCGGTCAGGTATTGAATTCGAAGGTCATGAGATGTTCGCCGTGGCGTTCAGGGAACTGTTGAACGTCATGGATTCGGTCCGTGGCATGGAAGTGCAGGTCGAATCGCTGTGGGCCGCATTGCCGCCGATTGCCCGCAGGGCGTATCTGATGGAACTCATCGGCGCGGAAATGCAGAGCACGAACTCCATAGAAGCCGTGCACACCACGCGCAAGGAAATCTCAGACGCGTTGGATGCGGCGGTCGCGGACGGGCCGCACAAGCGGTTGAGTGAGCTTGCCAAACTCTTTCTCGGACTCTCCGGCGAAAATTCCGCAACGTTGGAACTACCGAAAACGTTGCATGACATACGTAATATTTACGATCAGGTGATGGCTGGGGAACTACGGGAGGAAGACAAGCCTGACGGAATGGTATTCAGAGCCAAGCAAGTCTCTGTGTGTGACGGCTTTGACCGGGAGATTCATCAAGGCGCATGGCCGGAATCGGAAATCCAAGTGCAATTGACCAAATGGCTGGCGTTGCTTTCGGATGAGGCGATTCCTCCGCTGCTGCGGGCTGTGATGTGCCATTACGTCTTCGAATGCATTCACCCGTTCTATGACGGCAATGGCAGGACGGGCCGGTTCCTGCTTGCTCTGCAGCTGAGCAAGCACCTGTCCATACCGACGGCGATCAGCCTGAGTCCGGTTATCGCTGACGCAAAAGGCCGGTATTACAAGGCGTTTGATGATGCGCAGCATCCGCTGAACTGTTCTGACGTCTCGCTGTTCTCATATCGGATGATCCGTTTTATCGCCACCGCCCAGAAGAACATCATCTCTGTGCTCGGCGAGAAGAAAACCCTGCTTGACACCGCGCGGAAGAGGCTTGAACATTATGCGCGAACGCAGGGCATTACGGAACTGCAGCGGAACATGCTGTACTTCCTGCTGCAGGAGGAGCTTTTCGACGATGCTCCGAAACCCATATCGCGCCGCCTAATGCGCGAATGGCTTGGCGTGGGGGAGCGGAAGACCAACACCGCGCTCGCGGAACTGGTGAACAGGAACCTGCTCGAGTTCCACGGCTCCCGCCCGATCCGCTATTCGCTGACCGCCACCGCCCGCGCCGAATTTCTGCAATGATTCTGCGCGTATTGGACGATTTGCCGCATGCGGGGAACGCCTCGCGCTAAAATTTCCGTTTGGCGGGTTGCGGAAGCCATGGTGGATTTCGCAAAACCGCAACACGAAACGTTGGAAGAACGGTTAAGGGGTTTAGGCATGCACATCATGTTCGTCTGCACGGGCAACATTTGCCGTTCCCCTATGGGCGAGCTTCTGATGACCCACTATCTGAACGGCACCACCGTGCAGGTGTCAAGCGCCGGCACGCGTGGTTTGCCGATGCATCCGATCGATCCGTCGAGCGGCCGCCTTATGCAAAGCGTCGGCATTGAGTCGAGCGGCTTCCGTTCCCGACGACTGACCCGACAGATGGCCGACGAAGCCGACCTGATCCTCTGCTTCGAAAAGCAGCAGCGCAAGGAAATCGTCACGTTGGCGCCAGCCGCCGTACGATACACGTTCCTGCTTGACGATTTCGCGAATATGTGCGATTACTGCGCTCGCAACAATATGATTGCCGGACTGACCATCCAGGAACGTCTTCAGTCGGTAATCAAGAAGTCCTCGATGATTCGTCCGATGATTCCCCAGCCGAAGGACATCGCCGACCCGCATGGCCGCGAATTCAGCATGTTCTGCGTCGCCGCCGAACAGACGAACGGTGCGATCCGTAAAATCCTGAAAAGCATGCGCAAGCACCGTACGGTAACCCCCGCCCCCATCCGCTCCCAAATCGTTGCCTGATAATTCTTTTAGGTCCATGGATTGATTCACCATAGCTTGGCCCTACTCTATTTTTTTGAGTCCGAGCGTGTTTGTGATATTCACCCATTTTTTATTATTGATATTTTGATTTGATTGGCATGTTGCATGCCATAAGAGGTAAAGAAGCCCTTTTTGAGCATCTCTTGAAAGATTAATTTCAGGATTGTTGGGGGTGGGCTGTCGGTGGCGTGGGATGGGGCGAGGGTGCTTTGCGTCGCAAGGTGGTATTGGTTGGAAAATTTTCTGAAACGTTTGCATATGTGAATTTGCAACGATAGTGGGTGCTACGGGGTGCTGGTATGAGTGTATCTGTTGCTGACAGCGTTTGCAACAGAGCAGAAAACAATTGCGTTTTAACCGCCATTTTTCAATAAAAATCACTCATTTTTCAAAGGAAAAATGTGGTATTTTTGACGCAACGTCTGCTAGTGGCAAACGTTGTCAAAGTTAGATGCAAGGAAGCAGGGAGGGTAAGGTGCGACTCAGCACTCATACGTTCGCGGGTATGGCGAACGCACTCACCAGAAAAGAGCCTCCGCACGACGATCAACCGGAGTTGATGACCCGTGCAGAGCGTAGGCGCGCGGCCCGCAAGGCTCGTGCGGCCAAAACCTGGAAGAAAGTAGCGGCGGGAACGGTGGCGGTCGCCACGCTGTTCGGCGGTATGGGTGTGGCATCCACCGCACTTGCCGCCGATCGTGACAGCTACCAGGACACCATCGGAAATTCTTCTTTCGAAGCGGTCCGTAACCAGTACGGTCTGACCAAGCACATGAAGAACGGCGCCATCCTGCACGCATGGATGTGGTCGTTCAAGACCATCACGCAGCACATGCCTGAGATCGCCGCGGCGGGCTACACTTCCGTGCAGACCGAGCCTATGAGCAAGATCAAGGAAGTCGCCGCCAACGGCAAGAAGTTCACCGAGAACTGGTACTACGTGTACCAGCCGGCGAACACCTCCATCGGCAACTTCGTGGTCGGCACCGAGGCTGACCTGAAGGAAATGACCGCCACCGCCCATAAGTATGGTGTGCGTGTGATCGTGGATGTGGTCGCCAACCACTTCACCTCCGATTGGAACGCCATCGACCCCGATTGGCAGAACAAGGAGTACTTCCACAAGCGTACCGGCTGCGACGGCCCCAACGGTGAAATCAACGATTATTCCAACCGTTACAAGGTGACGCAGTGCCACCTGCTTGGCCTGTGGGATCTGAATACGCAGAACCAGGCTGTTGCCGATCGTATGCAGAAGTTCCTGAAGACCGCTGTGGCGGACGGCGTTGACGGCTTCCGCTACGATGCGGCAAAGCACGTCGAGCTGCCGACCGAAGTCTTCGACAATAAGCAGTCGAACTACTGGAACACCATTCTGAAGAACGGCTCCCAGTTCCAGTACGGCGAGGTGCTGCAGGGCGATTCCGGCCTTGACTACAAGGCATACGCCAACATGTTCCGCGACAATTCCTCCGATGGCGGCGGCAACACCGCTTCCAACTACGGCAAGACCATTCGCGCCGCTGTCGGCTCGAACAACCTTGACGTCAAGATGGTGAAGAACATCGATACCGGCGGCGCAAGCGAAGACCAGCTGGTCACCTGGGTTGAGTCCCACGATAACTACGCCAACGGCGACAAGGAATCCACCGGCCTCACCGACTATCAGATCATGATGGGCTGGGCGGTCGTTGGTTCCCGTAGGGCCGGCGCTCCGCTGTACTTCAACCGTCCGAAGGGCTCTGGCGGCACCAACCCGCAGTTCGCCGAGCAGTCCCAGCTGGGTGACGCCGGTGACGACATGTGGAAGAACAAGTCCGTCGCGGCAGTCAACCACTTCCGTAACGCCATGGATGGCAAGGGCGAGAACCTGCAGAACTGCGGCGACAAGTCCTGCCTGATGATTGAGCGCTCCACGTCTGATGGCATTCAGAACGATGGTGTGGTCATTGCCAACATGGGTGGCGACAAGAGCCTTTCCGGCATGGAAACCACACTTGACGATGGCACCTACCCGGATGAGGTCAATGGCGGCCAGCTTGTGGTCTCCAACCATAAGATCGTTTCCGGTACCGCCAAGGGCGGCGCGGTCAGCGTCTTCTACGTGAAGGGCGAATCCGATCCGAACGTGTCCGTGGAAGCGGCTTCCAAGGAATTCTCCTCCGACAATGTCAAGGTCACGTTGCGCGCGCAGGATGCCGACAATCTGAAGTACACCACCACCGAGGGCGAGAGCGGCTCCTTCACTGACGGAAAGGTCATTTCCGTTGGTAAAACTCTTTCCGTCGGCGAGACCGCTACCGTCAAGGTGACCGGCACCGCCGCCAAGGATGGCAAGAAGGTTAAGAAGGGTCAGGCGCTGAGCGCTTCCGTGACCGTGAAGAAGGTGGAGGTCCCGAAGCAGAACCTTGCCGCGCAGTACAGTACCAACAAGGTGGGCATGGGCGTCAAGAAGACCATCAACTTCAACGCCGGAAAGGACGCGAGCATCGCTGACTGGGACAGCTCCATGCTGATCGCGCAGGGCGCCGCCAACGACGACCCGCGCGTGTACCGCCCGAATTCCATGTATGAGGTTCCGATCGATCTGTATGCGTTGTATGGCGCCTACGATGACGACAACCTCTACCTCATGTGGGAAATGACTAACGTGCAGGATGTCGTCGACACTGGCGACGACTACCCCCTGAGCCAAGGCCACCTGTGGCAGACCCAGAACCTACCGTTCCACATCGCCATCGACACCAAGGATGACAGCACCCGCATCGGCAACAACGGCGGTCTGCAGACCGGCGGTTCCCTGTGGGCGTCCAACATCACTTGGGGTGGCGAGCAGAAGCTCAATAACGTGGTGACCATTTCCACCAACGGTTCTAACGGTCCGTGGATTTACAAGGGCGACGAGACTGGTCTGAACTCCAAGGCTGCGTATGGTCCGGCTGCTAACGCTGCCACCAACACCAAGAAGTCGAACATCAAGTTCGGCTATGGCAATGGCATTCTAAGCAAGGATGTCATCGGCATCGACGGTGGCTGGGGTGAAAACAACGGTCGTTTCATCGGCGATATGAAGGCCGAGAACCAGAGCAAGGCCAAGTGGGTCAACTTCAACGAGAAGGGCCACAATTCCGCTCAGATGGATGATCACTACGAGATCGCCATCCCGCTGGAAGAGATCGGCACCACCGCTGATCGCATTGCCTCGAACGGTATCGGCATCGAGCTGGCAGCCACCTTCGGTCTGTCCGCCATGGATTCCCTGCCGTACGATCTGGCAATGAACGACAATGCCGACCTGCCGGACACCGGTTCTCAGGTGAATAACTCCTTCGAGAAGTCCGATGACGACATGTTCAGCGTGAAGATGGCCAACATCGGCGGCGAAGAGCCTCCGGTCGAAACCAAGTCCGTGAAGATCAACCAGGGTGATTACACCACCGACATCACCGACGGCGCCACCACCAAGCAGCTGACCGCCACCACCGACCCGGCAGGCAACTCCGTTTCGTGGAGCTCCTCCAACACGGCGGTCGCGACCGTCAACTCAAAGGGTGTGGTTACCCCGGTGAAGGCCGGCAAGGCCACGATCACCGCGAAGTCCGGTAAGGCCACCGCTTCGATCACCGTTACGGTGACCGGCATCAAGAAGCAGCCGCCGGTTGCTGCGAACACCATCTACGCCACCAAGCCTGCGGGTTGGAGCCAGATGTACGCCTACGTGTACACCGGCGACGGCGCGACCGCGGTGAACAACGCCGCATGGCCGGGCGAGAAGATGGAAGTGGCCGACAACTGCGATCAGACCGGTTACAAGTACGTTGTTCCGGACAACCTCGCCAAGGGCGCGAAGGTGATCTTCAACGACGGCGGCACCCAGCAGTTCCCGGGTTCCCGCCAGCCTGGCCTCGACTACGCTGGCGGTACCGTCAGCTGGGACGGCTCGTCCACCGCTCTGACCGCGATCACCTGCGACACGACCGTTCCGGTCTCCTCCGTCTCGATTTCGGGTGATGGCGTGTCCAATGGCAAGCTGAGCCTGAAGGCCGGCGCGTCCGCGCAGCTGACCGCCACGGTCAAGCCCGACAACGCGACGGACCGCAAGGTCACATGGACGAGCTCGGACTCGAGCGTCGCGAACGTGATGGGCACGGGCGTGGTCACCGCCGGCTCGAAGGCCGGCAGGGCCACGATCAAGGCGACCGCGGGCGGCAAGAGCGCGAGCGTCACGGTGACGGTCACGGACGTGCCGAAGCAGCCGATGACGGTGTGGTACAAGCCATCGAAGACGGTCAAGCAGGTCACGGCGTACTGGCGCGTGTACACGAGCCCGAACTCGACCGGCAACGCGAAGATGGTCCAGGCGTGCGACGGCTGGTGGAAGGTGACCGTGCCCGACACGAAGGGCGCGCAGACCGGTCTCGCGTTCGCGCTGGACGGCAAGTCGTCCGACAACAACGGCGGCAAGCTGTACGTGGCCAAGGGCGGCACACTCGCCGTGACGGACGGCAAGATGTCGTCCAAGGCTCCGGACTGCAACGCGTCGAAGCAGCCGATGACGGTGTGGTACAAGCCATCGAAGACGGTCAAGCAGGTCACGGCGTACTGGCGCGTGTACACGAGCCCGAACTCGACCGGCAACGCGAAGATGGTCCAGGCGTGCGACGGCTGGTGGAAGGTGACCGTGCCCGACACGAAGGGCGCGCAGACCGGTCTCGCGTTCGCGCTGGACGGCAAGTCGTCCGACAACAACGGCGGCAAGCTGTACGTGGCCAAGGGCG
>NZ_CAUERC010000001.1:0-169814 GCF_959020155.1 uncultured Bifidobacterium sp. | reverse complement strand
CGGTCAGCATGCCCTCCACGACCAGCTCAATCCGCGTAACCTCGCCCAGCCGAGCGCCGAGAACGCGGATCGTGGTCCCCGCTATAAGCTCGAAGTCGACAGCAAGATTTTGCGCTTTATGAGCTCCAGAATCGCCGACATCGCCCACTTCGACGGCTTCTGGACCACCCGACCCGCCGAAAGCCGCCCCGGCCAGCGTTACTGGTACATCGGCAAAATCGACGGTGTGATCAACTACGTACGCCATATGAGCGAATGGACAGTGACCGCCGCCCTGTTCGAATTCGGCCCGGACAATGAGCCCAAGCCGATCATCGGCATCGTGCACGCCCCGGCCCTCGGCCTGACCTACCTGGCCGCCAGGGGAGCGGGCGCCGTGCGCATCCACAAAACCACGGTCGGCGAAAAGCGCGACAAAGTCGTGCCGTCGATGACCTCCTCACTGGATGGTTCCGTGCTGGGCTACGGCATGTCCTTCTTGCCCGGCGAATCGCAGCGTGCGCTCGACGTGGCATCCTCGCTCGCCGGACGCCCGGCCGACATCAAGCGTGTGGGCCCTGCCTCGCTCGACCTGTGCAAAGTGGCCGACGGCACCTACGACGCCTACTTCGAGCCGATGCTGCACGTGTGGGATATCCCCGCCATCGCCGCCGGCACCGTGGTGGTCTGGGAGGCGCAGGGCACGCTGAGCCGTTGGGACGGCGAACGCATCCACTGGCGTCACGATAACGATGTAGTGGCCTCCAACGGACTCATCATCCGCGAACTACAGCATTACCTGCACCAGTATCCGTGGCCCGACTCCATCAACCAGCGATAATTCGATAATTCCTGTCTCCTCCGGTTCCCCTCGGGTGAGGGGAGCCGTCGGCCGAAGGCTGACTGAGGGGAGTTTGACAACCCAAGAAGAAGACAACATGCCACAACAATTCGAACAACCTCAAGCACAGCAGGCCGCGACCCAGGAAGACGACGCCCTCGCCACCACGCAGGCCGCCGCCCAAACCGAGTCCACCGACCAAGCCGACGTGTTGGACGACATCCTCGACGACATCGAATCCGCCTTGGAAACCAACGCCGAGGAATACGTCAACAGCTTCGTGCAAAAAGGCGGCGAGTGATGCCCCAACTGCGTGACAGCGGCACCCGCTCCCTGCACGCCACGGAACCCGTACCATCCGCCGAGATGGACGGGTTCTGCCGTATTTTCGGCGTCGAAACCGAATACGGCGTGGCGGTCACCGGTGCCGAACGCCCCGTGGACGCCGGCCAGGTGGCGATGACCATGTTCCAGCCCATCGTCTCCCGTTCCCGCTCCACCAACACGTATCTGGCCAATGGCTCACGTCTGTATCTGGACGTCGGATCCCACCCCGAATACGCCACCGCCGAAGCGCGCGACCCGCGCGAGGCCCTGGCCCAGGACCTCGCCGGCGAACACGTGATGCGCAACCTAGCCCTGAAGGCCCAGCGCAAGCTGCGCGAATCCTACGGCGCACACGCCACGATCCATGTGTTCAAAAACAACGTCGACTCCGCCGGCCACGCCTTCGGCTGCCACGAAAACTACCTGGTCCGCCGCTTCGTGCCGTTGGAGACCATCGAACACCAGCTGCTGCCGTTCCTCATCACCCGCCAGCTGTACACCGGTGCCGGCCGCATGACCCCGGACGGCTTCCAGATCACCCAGCGCGCGGACTTCCTGGACGAGGCCGTCTCCTCGGCCACCACCCGCTCCCGCCCGATGGTCAACACGCGCGACGAACCGCACGCCGACCCCGACTCCTTCCGCCGGCTGCATGTGATCATCGGCGACTCGAACCGTTCGCAATGGTCCACATGGATGAAGCTTGCCGTCACGCACCTTGTGCTGTGCGCGATCGAAGACGCCTTCCGCCATGGCGTTCCGTCC
This sequence comes from uncultured Bifidobacterium sp., assembly GCF_959020155.1. Lineage (GTDB taxonomy): Bacteria > Actinomycetota > Actinomycetes > Actinomycetales > Bifidobacteriaceae > Bifidobacterium. The sequence goes on along the minus strand of NZ_CAUERC010000001.1, from coordinate 167,902 downwards.
GGATTCGAGCAGTATGCCTTTGCTGATCCGGCTGCCGCCAATCGCACGGTCAGTCGATTCCTTGACAATCCGCGCGCCGAACTGACGCTCGAATCAGGCGAATCCGTGTCCGCACTGGGTCTGCAGCGCCGGTATTATGCGGCGGTCAAGGCCTTCATCGAAACCCATGGCGATGCGCTGGCAAGTTCGCTGCCGGCCACCACGATCGACACGATTATGGGGGAGTGGAGCCGCGTTCTGGACGCGCTGGAGCGTGGTGCATACGATGCGCTCGCCGACCGCGTGGACTGGGCCGCCAAGAAGCGTCTGTTCGACGCGCTCAAACGCCGTCGCCCGGACGTCACCTTCGCCCAGATGGAACAGCTTGAGCTCGACTACCACGACATCGCCAACGGTCGCCTGTACGGTTCGCTCGTAGCCCGCAACCAGATGCGTGAGCTGCTGACAGGAGACAACGTGGAATACGCCGTGCACAATCCGCCGACCGACACCCGTGCCGCCCTGCGTGGCCGGTTCGTGGACGCGGCCCTGAACGTCGGAGCCCAGTTCTCCGCCGACTGGACCCACCTGGCCCTGACCGCCCCCGAACGCCGGGAAGCCATACTCCTCGATCCCTTCGAGGCCGAGCCCACCCTGGGATTCGAGCAGCTTATGGAAGCGCTGAACTAGTCCGGAATAATACGGTTGGACAACACGTCACAGCACCACAACAAAAAGACCCCGACCATCTCGGTCGGGGTCTTTGTCGTCAGTAATGCTCGAAGTAATCGCTACGAGCAGAAGGTCACTCGGTGACGGCCTTCTTCAGCAGGGAGCCAGCGGAGATACGAACGCCGTAGGAAGCCGGAATGTCAATCTGCTCGCCAGTGCGCGGGTTGCGGCCGGTGCGAGCGGCGCGCTTGACGCGCTCAGCGGAGAACAGGCCGGTGAGCTTCAGGCCTTCGCCGGACTTCATGGCCTCGACGAACACATCCTGGAAGGCGTTAACAGCAGCCTCGGCCTGAGCCTTGGTCAGGTTGGACTTCTGGGCGATCTTCGAAACGAGGTCAGACTTGTTGTATGCCATAAAGCATCCTTCTTGGGTCAGGGGACAAGCACTTTTGCTTAGTCCATGTTGTCATCAATGATACTAGCGCATGTTTCTGCGAAAACCCGCGTTTTATAAGGGTTTTCACATCTATTTCCCCGAAGGGGGTATGAAAATAGACGAATCAGACAAGATTATGCTTGTCAAGCCACTTCATGGCCGCCGCGCCCAGCGGAATGCGCAGCCAGTAGAACACCACGCGGTGCAGCAAAGTGGCGGAAAGCGCCACGCCCTGCGGCACTCCGACCGCCACGAACGCGAATGTCAGCGCCGCTTCCACACCGCCCAGACCGCCTGGAGTGGGCACTGCGGAACCCAATGCATAGGCCAGCAGGAAGACGAACGTCGTTTCAATCGGATTCGATGAATGGCCGAACGCTTGCAGGGCCGCCCAGAAAGCGAGCCCAGTGGTCGCGTTCTGGAACAGCGCGCCCAGGCAGCTGACTGTGAGCTGTCGGGGCTGGGAAAGCACGTCCAGCAGCTGGTTGATATACGTCTTGGCCAGCGGCATAAGACGACGGGTCACCCAGTGGCGCAACGGCGGAATCATCATCGCAATGGACAGCACCACGACCACCACGCCCAGCACGATAACCAACGTGTTTGTCGGGATTGCGCCGGAGAACATGTTGCGGCCGGTGAACAGGCCGATGATGACCAGCATGGAGAAGTACACGGCGTAATACACTACGAGCGCGGCGCTCATGATTGCGGTGGCCGGGGTGTTGCGATAGCCGGATTTGCGCAGGAACTGCAGGTTGACGAACGAGGGGCCCACGCCGGCTGGCATGGATACGGTGGCGAAGCCGCCTGCCACCTGGCTCATGAAGACGCCCATATTGTCACGCTTGTGCCGCGCCATCAGGGAACCGAGCGAAATCGACGAGCCGATCCAGCCGCAGACACCGAACGCGAGCGTCACCACCGCCATCAACGGGTTGGCGTTGGTCAGCGCGGTGATGATCTCCTCGGGCTTCAGCTGGGTGAAGACCACGACCACGGCCACGATGACCAGCAGCATGGTGATCATCGAACGCCAGGAGAATCGGGCCAGCGTCACCGGTTCGGCGGATTCCACCGTCTCCTCGTCAGCCAGCGCGGTGATACGACTCCTCAGGCCCTTGAGCAGCTGCTTGTCCCAGGATTCCAGCGCGCGCGTGGGGGAGGGGACCGCGACCTTCTGAATGAACGGGGCCAAGGCCGTCAGAGTCGTGTCTCCCCACGCCTCGCGGGCGGCCTCCACCGCCGGTTCCACGCCGATCAGCGCGGCGAACAGCACTAGCAGCTGAACTTTGTCGAGCGCGGTGTTGGCCGGACCGGAAGCGTTGTCGCCGTTGAGCCAGCCGGCAATCACGGCGGTGCCGTCTTCAAGCCGGGCGAGTGTGTCCGGCGTGATGCGCCGGTGCGTATAGCCGCGCCGGCTCGCCACGGACAGGTAGCGCATGTAGGCCACGGCATCCGCCTTGGTAAGCGTGTTCAGGTTGGCGGGCAGTTCGATGGTGTGTGCATCCAGCACCAGAATCGCGGATTCGTCGGTATCGGCGATGCCGTAGGGTGCGGGCGCGGGCAGTTTGATATTGTGCAGACCCAGCAGCATGGCGAAATGATGCTGGACGGCGTCACGCACGGAACGGTCACGTCGGATGGACACACTGGTGAAACGCACCCAGTCCCACAACTGCTTCAGATAGCCGACGGTATGGGTCTGCGCGTCGATGACGGAAACGATGAAACGACGGTTGTCCGTGGTATCCAGATCGTAGATGCGCGAGCCTTCGGCCAGATCGTCGTCCAGCGTGACGGCCAGTGAACCGTGGCCGACGCCGGGCTCCTGATGCCGAATCAGCGAGGCGGTGTCCAGTCCGATGCCTTTCAGGGCGGCGACCAGATCTTGGCCCCACACGCCCTTGTTCTGCGTGCCGACCACGAATCGGATCAGCATGCCCACCGTGCGACCGGCGGCCATCGAAACCAGCATGCCGGTAACCGAATGCCACGAAAGCACCACCATCACCGCGGCGATGGCATACAGGATATTCCAACTCCATTTGACCGTGGAGCGGGTACGGCGTGGCCCGGCGGCGGTCAGGAAGGACGCCATGCCGGCGTAGATGTCGGGCAACAGCCCGGAGCCGTATGAGGTGGCGGCTGAGACCAGTGCCATTGGCAGGGTGAAATCGTTCAGACTGCTGATTGCCGTCGATATGACCCACACAATGCCGTATCCGGCAAACATGGCCAGCGCGGACACCGCAGCTTGCAGCCATTCGCGGGCCAAGAGCAACTGAGCGAGCACGATAACTACGATGACCGTGGTGGCCAGCTGCGTCAGTACGGTGGAGGGGAAAGCAGCCAGCCAGTTGATGGCTTGGGCGGCGGTATGCGCGTCGGATTCGACGCCGCGCGTCATGCCGCCCAGATACACGGCGAACACCATGACCACGGCGGCCATCAATAGCGACAGACCGGCTCGGGTCAGGTCGCCGAAGTCGCGCGTGCGGCGCGGAGCGATGTCGTCGATGTATGGTCCGGAATCGTTGCTGTCGTCGGTTGCCGGGCTGTCCGGTCCGCTGACAGCAAAACTGGCCGACCGGCCGTCACCAGAGGCGATCGGCCGGTCGGTAGTGGAGGAGGTCGCCTTGTTCGGGCGATCTTCCGTAGTGGACTGATCCTGTTCAGTAGTCATGAAATGGTCACCTGACGCCTGTCCTTGTTCGGTTCAGTTTGCGGTTCGGTTTGTGACTCAGCGCAGTAGTGTGGTGGATGCGAAGGATTCGAGGGACTCGAGGGACTCGAGAGACTCGCATCGCGCCTATCTCAGCGGCCGAAAGCGACGAGCTGGCTGGCCACACCGGTGTAGGTGGCGGGGGTCAGAGCCTTCAAGCGAGCGGCGGTTTCCGGGTCGAAGGACTGCTGGTCGATGAACTGCTCGACCTGTTCCTTGTTGATGGTGTGGCCGCGCATAAGCTCCTTGACCTTCTCGTACGGCTTGTCCATGCCCGGCAGGCCCTTGAGCTCGCAGGCGCGCATGGCGGTTTGGATCGGCTCGCCAAGCACCTCCCAGTTCTCATCAAGCTCACGCTCGATGACGTGGGTGTTCGGGTGGATGGACTCAAGGCCGCCCATGAGGTTGGTCAGGGCGAGCAAGGAGTAGCCGAGCGCGGAACCGATGTTGCGCTGGGTGGTCGAATCGGTCAGATCGCGCTGCCAACGGGATTCCACCAGCGTGGCGGAGAGGGTGTCAAGCAGCGAGCAGCTGATTTCGAAGTTGGCTTCGGCGTTCTCGAAACGAATCGGGTTGACCTTGTGCGGCATGGTGGAGGAACCAGTGGCACCCTTGACCGGCACCTGGGCGAACACTCCACGGGAGATGTACATCCACACGTCCACACACAGGTTGTGCATGATGCGGTTGGCGTGGGAGACGGTGGAGTACAGCTCGGCCTGCCAGTCGTGGCTTTCGATCTGCGTGGTCAGCGGGTTCCAGGTCAGGCCCATGCGGTTGGTGACGAATTCGCGGGAGACGGCGACCCAGTCGACATCCGGGCATGCGGCCAGGTGGGCGCCGAACGTGCCGGTCGCGCCGTTGATCTTGCCCAAGTACTCCTGGTTTTCGATGTGCTTGAGCTGACGGTTCAGACGGTAGACGTAGACGGCGAGCTCCTTGCCGAGCGTGGTCGGTGTGGCCGGCTGGCCGTGGGTGAGGGAGAGCAGCGGCATATCCTTGAATTCCTCGGCCTTGCCGGCGAGGTGGTCGATGATGCGCTTGAACTCCGGGGTCCACACGTTTTCCATCGCGTTCTTGACGCAACGGGCGATGGAGAGGTTGTTAATGTCTTCGGACGTGCAGGCAAAGTGCACGAGGGTCTTCAGCTCGTCGTTGATGTTGGCCAGCTCGGCCGGAGCCTTGTCGATCTGATCATCGATGTAGTACTCCACGGCCTTCACATCGTGGTGGGTGATGGCCTCATGAGCGGCGTGCTGCTTGATGCCTTCGGCGCCGAAGTCCTCGGGAATGGCGCGCAGGAAGGCCTGCTCTTCGGCAGTGAACGGCTTGACGCCGTCAACGATTGGCTGGTTGCCGTTGCCCTCAAAGCCGTTGGCCAGAAGAATCATCCATTCGACTTCGACACGCATGCGTTCGCGGTTCAGGGCAGGTTCGCTCATGTATTCGACGAGCGGGGCGGTGGCCTTGTGGTAACGGCCGTCGAGCGGGGTCAATGCGATTGCGGGGGAAATATCGGTAAGCTTCATAACCTCCAAGGGTACTTCCAGCCGTGAACCGAGCGGCTATACTGTGGTGTGGCGTTCCCGCCCGAGCCGCACAGGTCAAGGAACGCCCGTGATTCGATTACTGTGTGCGGCCTTTAAGGCTAGGAGATCACCATGCCTGCAACCACCATTCATACTCTTCCGAAACGTTCGGTCGCCGTATCGTCGCTGAAATGGCAGCCGTTGGACATCGCGGTCGGTGCCACACTGGGCGCGGCCTGCGGCGTGATCTTCTGGGGATTCAACTTCGCGTACATGCCGATCTCTTCGGTATTCGGCGCGATTCTGCCCGGTTTCGCCAGCATCGTGCACGCCGTCTGGTACTTCTCCGGTACGCTGGCGGTGCTGATTCTGCGCAAACCCGGAGCGGCGCTGTACGTGAACCTTATCGGCACGCTGGTCGAAACGGTGATTGGTAGCCAGTTCGATTTGGGCTTCGTGATTATCTCGGCGCTGTTGCAAGGTGTTTTCGCTGAGATTCCGTTCGCCTTGACCCGTTACCGCATGTTCAATCTGCCGATTTCCATTGCATCCGGTGCGTTGGTCGCCTTGGAATACGGCACATATCTGATGCTGTTTCGCTACGTGGGTGTGTCATTCGTCAGCCCGCGTGGCATTGTGCACATGATTTCCGAGGTCACCGGCGGCGTGCTTATCAGCGGCGTGATGGCCTGGTATCTGATGCTGGCCATCGCCAAAACCGGTGTGCTCGACCGCCTCGCATCCGGCCGCGCACTCATCGAGCGACGCGCCTGACACTCTTTGCGCGCCACTCTCCCGGGAATGTTGCGCTGATAGAGGGGGGTTTCGGGCATGCTGGCGCAACAATCCCGGGAAAGTGGCGCTAGCCGCGTCTCTGCGGTGATTGCATTGTGGGGTAGCCGATTGATGCTAAGCATTGACAAGTTGATGTGCCCGTTGCCGTGAGACCCCGAGTATATCGCCTATTTGCTGTAGGGCGAGACCCATGCCATGTAGTTCTTGTGCCGCGGCGCGAGTTTCCCGCGCTGCGTTCGATCTGCATTCCGCTTCTTCCTTGCGCAGTCGCCGAGCTTCATCAAGATGCTCCTGCACGGATTGCGGCAGCTTTGTCTCTACGGTGAGTGCGAAATCAGCATCTTGTGTCATGACGGTGATAAGGTCGCGTGCCATACTTTCAATCTCTGCTGTTGTTCTTGCCTGCGTGAAACCGATACCGGGAATCTCAAGAATCCAGTATTTTTCGCCAGGGCGAACGATGACCTGATATGTTTTCACTGCTGATACCAGCCTTTCCCGAGTTTGGCTTCTGCTTCTTTGCAAATAATGTCCGCGAGGTTGTTGTCGATTTCGTTATGTCGTGGGATGGGGAATCATAAGTCCGTCGAGTTGGAATATCTCATGACTCCCTCCTTGCCTGATACTTTCAAACGTGACATTCTTGCGTTCTGCCGCTTGCTTCATCAGTTTGATGAGCCATCTCCTACTCGTCATTATATTGTTAACTCCTTTCTTGACAACTCTGTCAAGTGTGGTATTTACTTTTAACCGCCGAACGTGCTGAACTCGGTGGTTCGCTCGCTAGGGGCAATGGTCGCGGACTGGGTCATGCGGCCTTGGTAGTAGCGGGTTTCCTTGAGCTCTCCGTTGATAACTTCCTGGAAATGGGCTTCGTGGCGTTGCACGGCGGGGGAGCCGAGGTCGGTGGCGTTCTGATAGGCGGCCTGATGGTATTTGATCCAGTGCGACAACTCCCTGCCGTTGGTCGAACCAGCCACGGGTGCGGCGTCATATGGGGTCAGACCGGTGATGGGCGTTGCGCCGGGAGTGCATGAGCCGTCCGAATGCACTGTGGATGGTGTTGCCGCGGGCGCGGGCGATACATGCCCTTGTACGGTGAGCCAGTTATCGGTGACCGGGTTGGCGGCACCATCCAGTGCGGCGACCAGTTCATCATCGATTTCCACGCTGGTGACCCACGTGCGTTGCGGAATCGGATGATTGGCCACCGGCGATCCGGCTGTCACCACATGCTCGATGGTATATTCCTCCGCCCAATCCGAGGCAAGCGTGGCGGCAACGATACCACCCTGGGAATGGCCGATCAGCGCCACGGGCTCATCCTTGCCGATGCCTGCCTGACGCATCGCCTCGGCAACCATGCGAGCGCTGTCCGCTTTCCTGCGGCGCTCCTGATCGGCGCTCATCAGTTCCACGTTCTGCGCCCAGCCAAATGGTGAGTCAGGCTGTCCATCGGTACCCGGGATGGTGACCAGCCAGGAGTTGGTTCCATCAGATCGTTCATAGCGTTGAATGGCGATGGTCCCATATTCGAGTCCGCTGTTCAGCTCGATTTTGCCGAGCCGCTCTTCGGCGAGCCTGCGCAGATTCTCCATTGACTCGGCCACCGATCCGCTTGCGCGGACAACGTCGGCATTCGCCTGCACCTCGCGCACGTCCAGATGATTGCCTTGGACGACGTCTTTCGCCGGGCCGGAGAAATTGGCGATTTTCCCCGCAGCCTTGTTGACCTCATCGGTGTGCGCAATGCTCTTGCCGATAGGTACGCCGCCAATGATTCCGCCCGCGCCGCTAAGCACTCCTTCCTGGAACGGATAGGTGAACGTGGACATCCATGCCGGGTTCGGTTTGCCGTCAATAGTCCAGCCGGCCAGAAAGCCGCCCGCCGCCACAGCGGCAACACCCGCCGCGGCATATCCCGGTTTGGCCTGTGTGCCGGCCTGCAATAATTCGGTAAACATGCGCCGAGCCGTCATCTCCGCCTGAGAATACAGAGAGTGTGCGCGAATCAGCAGATCGGCCGCGCCACGCAGATCATCGCTCAACCGCTGACATGCCGTTGCATGGTCATAACACCGATTGCCCAGCGCGGCATATGGTGCAGTGACATGGCCGGGAACAACGGCGCTCGGATCGCCCGACTGCAAGGTGACGCACATCGGCGCACTATGCCGATGTGACTGCAACTGTAATGCGGCCGATTCCCAAGCCGTGGCTATGGCCGCAAATCCTGCCGCCTCGTCATCGAGAGCCTTGGCTATGGCGGCATATTCTTCAAGAGTGGCTGGCGCATATCCCACTCCGCCGTAAACGGACGATTCCACTTGCCAGTAATCGTGCTCGCTCATGACGACCCCCAAGCCAATCGGTGGGTGGTCTCCATGTCTTGCGCGAGACTGGCCGAATACTGTGCGGTGCGACTGAGCCGCGATCGGAATAGATCGGCGGCTTTACCGGTCCACACGATGTTGCTGGAGCGGTTCACGGCCACCGCCGTCTGGTCCGATTGCGCCAGTGTGGCCGCACGCTGGACGGACACGAGGTCGCGACTACGCTGTACCGCCGCATGGCAAGGGCAAGTGCCGTAATCGAACGGCGTCACCGTATTGCCGGCAAAGCCGCCGGTGGGATCGATGGGTGCTGGGTTGCTGGTGTAGGTATTCATATATCCAGCTAAAAGGACAAGACTCATGCTTGTCCAGCCGGAACGACCAATGTGGTTCTAGCTTGCCGATTTTGGGTGAAGTTATCCCCAAGTGTTGTGCATAGTCGTAACGATTATCCACAAATAGCCTGTTTGGACATACCTTGGATCAGCCATGGCCTATCGAAAATTGGATAAATGCCAAAGCCGACAGCCGAAACCGGGAAACAGCCGCGATAAAGCCATGACCCGTGAGGGTGTGAGAAAAAAGAACAACTGTGAACGACTGCTTACCACGGCTTGGTAGCCCCGGTACCCTTGTTCTGCGTCGCTTTCTGCTCGGATTGGGTGGTGTTCGACTGGGTATCGGTGGATTGCTGATTGGCCTTCATCAGCTCCTCGACCTGCTTCTTCTGTTCGTCGGTCAACGCGCCGCCCTTTTTGGCATTGGATGAAGAATTCTCGGATTGCTGTACCGACTGGGCTTGCCCGGAATCGGAACCGCTGTTCTGCGCCTCGGCCTGTTTCAGGGTGATCTTTGTCAGCTCGGAAGAAATCGAAGCATTGGTGTCGATGGCGTCCTTGACTTGCGGCAACAGAAGCGTGCGCATTCGCCCGGCCTCGTCGAATTGCGCGTCGGTCTGCTGCTGTTGCGCCTTGAGCGTGGTGATATCCGTGGACTCGTCCTGAGCCGCTTTGATATTGGCGTTCAATGATGCGGTGGCCTGATTGAACGTAATCGAAGCGGACAGGTTTACTGCCGCCACGCCGGCAACCAGCAACAGCAATACGGCGCCACAAGCCAGGACGATACGTGCCCAAAGCGGACACTTCGCCCGCATCCGAGTATTCGCCGAGCCATCGTTCTCGTGGATTTCGTTACTGTTTCTCACAGCAGTCTCCTTGAGGTTGCGATCCATGCACCGACTTCCATGGCAAGCAATATCGCCAACGCAATGGCCAACGGCCATACCACCGGCGTGGTGCGTGTGCGTTCCCTGACCGTGGTGGTCATGCGCCACTGCTTCGACGACTTGGCCGAAACCGAATCCGCCAAAGTCTGTGAAGCGTTCACGGCCACATACGTGCCACTGATCTCGTCGGCAATGTCTTTAAGGTTCTTCTCATCCATCTTGGAGATGCCGGGTTCGCCGGTATCCGGGTCGACCACCCAGTGGTCCGTGGTGTTGGAATCGCCGGCACTGACGCCATCGGCGATGACGGGAATCTTGCCGCCCTCGGTCGAGCCGACGCCCACGGTAAACCCATCATTGAGATACTGGCGCAGTGACGAGAACGTACGACGCGTCACATTCGAGGTCTGTTCGCCGTCAGTGATGAGGTACAGCACAATCGCATCATCCGGGTGCGCTTCACGAATCGACTTCACGGTCAGCAGCAATTGATCGATCGGAGCATCCAGACTGGAGCCCGCCGACACGGATGTGGCTTCCACCGCCAACGTGTTGGCCCAATTATCGATGGCCGGCGCATCCGGGGTCAGCGGCACATCAAGCGTCCCCGAAGCACCGAACCGTAACGCCGCGAAACTGGCGTCCGGATAAGCGGCGGTCACATCATGCACGGCCTGGCGTGCGGCATCGATGCGGGTAATGGTCTTCTCGGACCCGTATGTGGCGTCGGCCACCGCCATCGACCCGGTGGTATCCACCGCCACAATGACGTCGGTGGCATTGATGGCCTGTGAGGTGGTAGACGATACCACGCTGGGAGTCAGTACCATCACCGCGACGATGAGCAGCATAAGCGTACGTCGTATGCAAGCCCACACGGTCTCGTCACTGGAAGCACGGCGACGAACAAATAATGCGATTTCGAGAATGGCCAGTACGGCGAGCCCGGCCGCCAGCAGTCCGCCGGCGACCCAGCCCAAGGCGGGGGAGAAGGTGAATCCGTTCATCGCCTCAACCTCCATGCACATACGATCCAGATAATGAGTATCACGGCCAGAGCAAGCGTCCACAGACCGGGAGCGTCCACCATCGAGGATTTCGCCTTGTTCTCCACATCCGTATCTCTACGCGACTGAATATCCCGTACCAGCTCATCTATCGACGCGCCATTCGATTGGGTGAGGAAGATGCCTCCATGCGACTCGATCGCGGACTTCATATCCGTTGTGGTTTGGTCCGATTCACTGGCTTTCGGCCCGGAATACAGGCCGTCCACGGTGATTTTGGTCTGCTGGGTCAAATCCAACGCTTCGGTCAGCGAATAGGTGGGCTTGCCCGACACGACGTTGTCGGTGGCCAGCACGATGGATGCCGCACGCTGACGGTCGGCATTCGCATGATTGGCTTCGCCATAAGCGAAACCGGGGAGCATCGCCGCGCAAGACACCACGCCGTCGCCAATCAAGGAGGTGGCGTCCTTGCGGTTCTGCGTGCCTTCGAGCCAATTGGCGATGTCCTGATATTCGGCATCGGACATCTTATCGATGTCATCCTGCGACTCGACGCCTTTCAGCGCCTTGCTGGCGGAGGTCAACTGTTTGGTGACCAGTTCGTAGTCGTCGGTCAGCGGGAACACCGTGCGTGAGGTCGAGTTGAAGATACTCAAACCGATACGTTCCCCCTCGAAATGCTTGACCAGTTCCAAATAGGTGTCGATGACCTCGCGATCATAGGGGAGCGTGGACCCCGACACATCCAGACACAGGACGATATCTCGGCTGGAAGCGCGTTCGTCACCGGCATCCACTTGGCTGGGGCGAGCCACCAGCACAATGGCCAGCGCCAGCGCAAGCACCAGCACGCTGATGGCGAGACGGCCCAAAGCGCGCCATTGACGGAACAGGCGGGAAGCGTGCTCGGTATTGAGATCGTCGTCCATCGAGAATACAGGGGTGTCGTCGGCGGCGTTACGGCGGGCGAACACGACAATCAGCACGATAATCGCCAGCGTCGCCAAGACGCCGGCCAGAGCGGCCCAAGGCCAATGCCATGCCAGCATCATGAACGCCACCTTTCCACCAGATTCGCCACCCACTCGGCGGCCTGCTGCACGCTGGTCGTCTGGGCGATTCGGTTGCGGGCATCATCGGCAAATTCCGGTGGATACAACGCGCCAATGGTCTGCTTCAATGCGTCCAATCCTTGGCGATTCGCGGGCGTGCGATTCAGGTACGCCAAATCGGTCAGCGTACTGGAACTAAGCTCCTTGCCTGATGCGGCACCGGCGAAATCACGGGCGATGACGGACAATTCGACGAAAGCCTCATGCCGGGGCAGTACTCCGGATTCATGACGGGCCACCACATCGTCGATGCGGGCACGCCACTCGGCCTTGGAGCTGGCATTGCTATGAGCGCCACGCGCGCGGTCGCTGTTCCGAGGTTTGCGTGCGGGGCGAGACAGCATGATGATCAACGCGATCAGACCTACCGCCAGCAACAGGCATGCGATGATGGCCACCACCAGGGGAGTGGTCAAGGCCAACGACTCCACGGGCCTGAGATCGCCGGGATCAGTGGCGAGCGGGATGATGGGGAACATGCTGTGCATCATAGATCACCAGCCAAAGTCAGTCCGACCAGTTCGGGTGCAGTACCCAGTCTATTGCGTGTGGTGCGGGCCAATGCCCGGGACACCAGGGCGACGAAACGATCGAACATGGATTCGCTGGATGCGGATCGAATGATATGGGAACCGGCACGGGTGAGCTCCTGTTCCAAAGCCGCGGCCATATACGCGCGATGAGTATCGACCTCGGCCGCTGCCTTGGCGTTGCGCAGGAATGCCGGCACACGCCGTGCACTCAAGCCGTCGGTGGGAGCGTGGCGGGATGAGACGGCCTTGAACGGATTCATCGTCGCCACATCGATCAGCACCATCGGATGGGTGCGGGTAATACGACGGATCGTGGTGATATGCCGCTCCTCCATCGCATGCTCATCGGTGGCCAATACGATCAATGCCTCGCGATCCTTGATACGGCGCGCATATTCCAGCAGCGCGTCGATATTACGGTGATGATCCCAATCACGGTCAAGCGCCTTGTCCAGCGTGCGTTCGAACTGCGCGAACCCACCGTTGAACGGCACGCGGGTGATACTGGACTCATCGCCGAACACCAGCGAAATATCGTCCGACCGGCGCAACGACAGTGCGGCGAACATACGCAGCGCATTGGCGGCAACCTGCCATGCGCGTTCTCCGGAAGGGCATACGCCAGTCATCTCCAGGCCCACGTCCATCAGCAACCAGACCCGTGACGTCGACAGGCGCTCGCGCTCGACCACCATGGGGCGGCCTTGGCGGGCGCTGGTCTTCCAATCGATAAGACGGGATTCGTCGCCTGGCTCATAGGCATGCACATCCATCGCATCGCCGCTGCCGCCGCGACGCCCGGATGCGTGTTCGCCCTCCAGCGCGCCCAAAGCCTTCCTTACGGTAGGCAGGCTCAGCTGAGTGCCAAGGGCCTCGATCTTCTTGCGAACGGAATCGGAACTCACGGAACAGGAACCGTTTCGACGATCTTGTCGACGATCTGATCGCTGACCACGCCATCGGCCAGTGCCTCGAACGTCAGCATAATACGGTGGCGCAGCACCTCATGAGCGAACGCCTTGAGGTCCTCGGGTACCACATAGTCGCGCCCGGACAGCAACGCCTTCGCCTGGCCGATACGGGTCAAGGCGATGGTGGCGCGCGGCGAGGCGCCCAAACGCACCAAGGACGACAGTCCCTTGATGGGGCGGGAGCCGGCACCTCGTGACGTGGCGGTGATATCGACCGCATAACGCATGATCGCGTCGGAAACATGCACGCGGCGTGCCGCCTTGCGCAAAAAAACAACGTCGGACACGGAAATGCGTTCGCCGGTGATGGTGTCGGGACCGATCATATCGGAGCCGCGGCGGGTGAGCATGGCCAGCATCCGAGCCTCTTCGTCGGGCGAAGGATAGGTCATGACGGCCTTCATCATGAAACGATCCATCTGGGCTTCGGGCAGGTTGAACGTGCCCTCCTCCTCGATCGGATTCTCGGTGGCGATCACCATGAACGGCTTGGGCAAGGCGATACGCTGCCCGCCGATGGTCGTGGCACCCTCGGCCATGGCCTCAAGCATGGCGGACTGGGTTTTGGCATTCGAACGGTTGATCTCGTCCAGCAGTACGAAATTGGCGTGAATCGGACCGATCTGCGTGGTGAACTTCTGCGACGCAAAATCGAAGACCTGCGTGCCCACCAGATCAGATGGCATGAGATCAGGAGTGCACTGCACGCGCTTGAACGAGCCGGATACGCAGGTGGCGAGCGTCTGGGCGGCCGTGGTCTTGGCCAAGCCCGGCACGGATTCGATAAGAATATGCCCGCCGGCCACCAAGGTCACGATAAGCGATTCGCGTAGATTATCCTGACCCACCAGTGTCTGGGCGAACCTCGCCCGAATGGCGTCGGCCAGGATACGTGCGCGTTTGGCGTCATCGGCACCCAGCGGAGCCGACACGCCGGGCGCGGGAACGGCGACCGGTCGTGCGGCGGTGGTCGGCGAAGGTATGTTCGGTTGCGTGGGGAACAAAGTCATGCCCCCCACTGTAACTACTCACAATGACTGTTGGCCTGCCTAAAGAGTCCAATCCACCGGGTCGGCACCCATGGTGACTAGGGCTTGATTGGCTCTGGAGAATGGTTTGGAGCCGAAGAATCCGCGGGAAGCGGACAGCGGACTCGGATGAGGCGATTTGATAATGAAGGCATTGGTCAGCAATGGCTCGAGGCTTTGCGCATTACGCCCCCAGAGAATCGCCACCAGCGGCTGGGGCTTGCCGTCGGCGTCCGTGCGCGCGTTCAACGCACGAATCGCGGCCTCGGTGACTTCCTCCCAGCCTTTGCCCTGATGCGAATTTGGCCGCCCGACGCCGACAGTCAGACATCTGTTGAGCAACATCACCCCACGTTCCGTCCACGGTGTCAGATCGCCGTTGGTGGGCATGGGCACCCCAAGGTCGTCAACCAATTCCTTATAAATATTGATCAGGCTTTTCGGCAGCGGGTGAACATTTGGCGCCACGCAGAAGCTCAAACCCACCGGGTGACCCGGGGTCGGGTAGGGGTCCTGGCCGACAATCAGCACCTTGATGGAATCGAACGGGATGGTGAACGCGCGCAGAATATTGTGGCTTGCCGGCAGCCACGGGCGCCCGGCGGCGTTTTCCACACGAAGAAAATCGCCCATATGGTGGATGGTGGGCTCCACGTCGGCCAAGGCATGGGCCCACCCTGGCTCTACCAGTTCGCTCAATGGTTTGATCATGACTCACCACTGTAGTCAAACGTGCATATCCGGTGCATGGGGCGTGGTGTGGTGGACTGATGAGTTGTTTGCCGATTACACTCATGGGTAGTTTTGATAGGAAGAAAGGGCGATTATGGCACGCGACACGATGACCTACGAATCCTATGAACCGGATTCCTTCGACAATCCTCCGAAGGGACCGGTGGGAGTTCACCGTGGCGCTCGTTCGGTAATGGCCCGCCTCTGCCCGTTCATCGTCGTTATTCTGGTGGCCGCGCTGTGCGGTGTCGGGGCCTGGGCATGGATTTCCGGAGAATACAAGAATGTAGTGGGAGGATCGTCCCAGACGGCGACCACGTCCAAGTCCGATTCGTCCAGCAAGGCTGAGACCAAGAACAGCACCAAGGATGATTCCTCGTCCACTTCGACCGATTCGTCCAAGGACTCGACTTCGGATTCGGCAAAGTCCGATACCGACAGTGACACGACATCCTCGAATGAGAATCAAAACTCCGATCAGCAGTCTCAGCAGTCCGAAGCCATCGCGACTGTGAATAAGGCCACGCAGGTGCGTGTGGTCAACGCCACAGGAATCCAAGGATATGCGGGTCAGCAGGCCGATGTGCTGCAGACCGCCGGTTACACCAGTGTCGAGGCGACCAATCCGAGCGGCACATTGCCGGCTTCTTCCGTGGTGTGGTATCAGAATGAGACCGATAAGGCCACCGCTGAGGATGTGGCGACCACGCTTGGCATTTCGGCTGTGGAGCAGGTGCAAGGACTCGCCGTTCCCATTACGGTGGTGTTGCTCAACTAGCGTTGTTGATGCGCCCCTGATATCGGCGAGAAATACATCGAAAACTGTGAGCGTTCTCACGCCTATGGAATAATTCGTACCGAAAATGTGCCACTGCGGTTGAGATTGTTCCCTCGTCACTGTACAATCGTCATCTAGTCGCGAGGTAGGGGGAGCGCGATGCGGTTCTTTCTACGTTCCCTATAGGTTTTGTGTCGCGACGCCCAAGGGAACAAAGGAAAGACCAGATATGGCACAAGGTACCGTGAAGTTCTTCCTTGCCAAGAAGGGGTTCGGGTTTATCCAGCCGGATGACGGCGGCGAGGACGTTTTCGTGCACTACGCGGAAATCAAGGACGACGGCAGCACCAATAAGTTCAAAATGCTGTACGAAGGCGATCGCGTGGAGTATACGCCCGCTTCGTCCGGCAAAGGCACGCAGGCAAAGGATGTTGTCAAGCTGTCTTCGGGTGAAGCCCGCTCCGAGTGAGCAACACGCACGCAAGGATGTGCTTTGAAGGCCCTGACCGTTTCGACGGTTGGGGCTTTTTCATGCCCAAAGCGCAATCGCCGCCGATGGTGTTGGCACTCGGCGGGCGCGAGTGCTAATGTCTGGGTTAGCACTCGGAGGTCGAGAGTGATAATCGGCAGCTGACGGCTGGTCGTCACGACTCGACGCTTGCGAGTGATAACCGGTATACCTAGCCATTTGGAGGAATACGCAACCATGGCAAAGATCATCTCTTATGATGAGGAAGCCCGTCAGGGCATGCTGGAGGGCCTTGACAAGCTCGCCAACACCGTCAAGGTCACTCTGGGCCCGAAGGGCCGCAACGTCGTGCTCGACAAGACCTACGGCGCTCCGACCATCACCAACGATGGCGTGTCCATCGCCAAGGAAATCGACCTTGAAGACCCGTACGAGCGCATCGGCGCCGAGCTGGTCAAGGAAGTCGCCAAGAAGACCGACGACGTCGCCGGTGACGGCACCACCACTGCAACCGTGCTCGCTCAGTCCCTGGTTCACGAGGGTCTGAAGAACGTGGTCGCCGGCTCCAACCCGATCGCCCTGCGTCGCGGCATCGAGAAGGCCACCGAGGTCATCGTCAAGGAACTCGTCGCTGCCGCCAAGGACGTCGAGACCAAGGACCAGATCGCTGCTACCGCCACCATCTCCGCCGCTGACCCTGAGGTCGGCGAGAAGATCGCTGAGGCTCTGGACAAGGTCGGCCAGGACGGCGTTGTGACCGTTGAAGACAACAACCGCTTCGGCCTGGACCTCGACTTCACCGAGGGCATGCGTTTCGACAAGGGCTACATCGCCCCGTACTTCGTCACCAACGCTGACGACCAGACCGCAGTGCTCGAAGATCCGTACATTTTGCTGACCTCCGGCAAGGTCTCCTCCCAGCAGGACATCGTGCACGTGGCCGAGCTGGTCATGAAGACCGGCAAGCCGCTGCTGATCATCGCTGAGGACGTCGACGGCGAAGCACTGCCGACCTTGATCCTGAACAACATCCGTGGCACCTTCAAGTCCTGCGCCGTCAAGGCCCCGGGCTTTGGCGACCGTCGCAAGGCCATGCTGCAGGATATGGCCATCCTGACCGGTGCTCAGGTTGTCTCCGACGAACTGGGCCTGAAGCTCGAGTCCGTCGACACCTCCGTGCTCGGCCACGCCAAGAAGGTCATCGTCTCCAAGGACGAGACCACCATCGTTCAGGGCGCTGGCTCCAAGGAAGACATCGACGCTCGCGTGGCCCAGATCCGCGCTGAGATCGAGAACACCGACTCCGATTACGATCGTGAGAAGCTGCAGGAGCGTCTGGCCAAGCTGGCTGGCGGCGTGGCTGTCATCAAGGTCGGCGCTGCCACCGAGGTCGAGGCCAAGGAGCGCAAGCACCGCATCGAAGATGCCGTGCGTAACGCCAAGGCCGCCATCGAGGAAGGCCTGCTGCCCGGCGGTGGCGTGGCCCTCGTTCAGGCTGCTGCCAAGGCCGAGAAGACCGAGGCCGTCACCTCCCTGACCGGCGAAGAGGCTACCGGTGCCGCCATCGTGTTCCGCGCCATCGAGGCCCCGATCAAGCAGATCGCCGAGAACGCCGGCGTGTCCGGTGACGTGGTCATCAACACCGTCCGCTCCCTGCCTGATGGCGAAGGCTTCAACGCCGCCACCGACACCTACGAAGACCTGCTGGCCGCCGGTGTGACCGACCCGGTCAAGGTGACCCGCTCCGCTCTGCAGAACGCCGCCTCCATCGCTGGTCTGTTCCTGACCACCGAGGCCGTCGTTGCCAACAAGCCGGAGCCGAAGTCTGCTGCCCCGGCCGCCGGTGCCGACATGGGCTACTGATCCGCAAACGATCGCTAGCTGATTGAGCTGAAAGGGGACTCCTTCGGGAGTCCCCTTTTTTGTATTCCAGCCCCCTCAGGGAGGAGAGCCAAGAAACTAGCTGGCAAACAGGCGCGAAGCTTGGATTTCGGCGTCAGCGTACACGGTGGAGGCTTGCGTCAGCGAGCGTTGGATGGACTCGAGTGAGGCCTCCATCTGCTGTTGGGCCGCACGCCACTGTTCGGCTACCGCGGTGAACTGGGTGGCCGCCGAACCTCGCCATGCGTCCTGCAAGGCATTGAGATTGGTGTACATGCCGCCCACGGCCTGCCTGATTTGCGAGATCGAAGTGGCCACTGCGGCCGAGGATGATTGGATTCGCTCGGAATCTACCTGATATTGGGGCATCGTTGCTCCTTTTCTAGAGAGTTAATGGTATGTATGGCGGCCGCTTGCCAATACCGGCCGTTAAGGTGGAGGATATGTCAACAACGAATCGGGAAGACGGAAAAACAACTATTGTGGTCCTAGCTTCGGAGCCGTCCTATTCGGCCTTCGGGAATATGGTCCGAAAATGGCTTGTTTGCGCCATTTGCGCCCTTGCTGCAGTAGCGATGAACGCAATGTGGATAACTGCAAATGCCTATGGGGATAACTCAGGCGACAGCTCTGACAGCTCCAGCAGCAGCACCGACAGCGGCGTGACCATCACCGAGAACATCACGGATACGGAAAATCTCCTGGGCTCCCATGTGGCCGAAGTCACGGATGCCATCGCCAAAACTGAGAAGGAAACCGGTGTACACGTGCATCTGCTGTATCTTTCCAGTTTCAATAGTCAACAGGAACCAGGAGACTGGGCGGCAACCGTGATGGAGTCCATGAATCCCAAGCCGAACACAGTGATGCTTGCCGTGGCCTCGAATGACGGCAACCTGGTGGTCGTCGTGTCCAAGAACTCCGATAAGTGGCTTCTCGATAAAAAAACCGTCGATAAGCTATCCGACGCCGCGCGGCAGCCGTTACTGGAAAAACCGCAGAGCTGGTCTGGCGCGGCAACGGCAATGATGGATCAAATCGTGAAATCCAAAAAAGCCTCCACCCCATCGTCCACGGTGACCGTAGGCATAATCATCATGGGCGTGGTGTTGGTGGCGCTGGTCATCATCATCGTGGTCATGGTGGTGATTCGTCGGCGCGAGGAGATCAAGAAGGATTCCAAGGCCGAACTCCAAGATGACATTCAGGAAACGCCCAGAAGAGCGCGACACTCTAGGAAACATGAGTAAGCCTATTGAAGCATCGATTGTTGTTGTCGACGACGAGCCGTCCATCCGAGAACTGCTGGTCGCTTCCCTGCACTTCGCCGGATTCGAGGTAAACACCGCCGCTTCCGGTTCCGAAGCCATTGAGGTTATCGAAAAAGTGCAGCCTGATCTCATCGTGTTGGACGTCATGCTGCCTGACATCGATGGATTCACCGTCACCCGTCGCATCCGCCAGGAAGGCATTAACGCCCCTGTGCTGTTCCTCACCGCTCGTGACGACACCCAAGACAAGATCATGGGCCTGACCGTCGGCGGTGACGATTACGTCACCAAGCCGTTCAGCCTCGAGGAAGTCGTGGCTCGCATCCGCGCCATTCTGCGCCGTACCCGCGAACAGGTGGAAGACGACCCGATTATTCGCGTTGCCGACTTGGAAATCAACGAGGACTCCCACGACGTGACCCGTGCAGGGCAGCCGGTTGACCTGAGCCCTACCGAATACAAGCTGCTGCGCTACCTGATGGACAACGAGGGCCGAGTACTGTCCAAGGCACAGATTCTCGACCATGTCTGGCAATACGACTGGGGCGGCGACGCAGCCATCGTCGAATCGTACATCTCCTACCTGCGCAAGAAAGTCGACGGCATCGAGGTCGACGACGGCGAAGGCGGCAAGCGCAAGGTGACTCCGCTGATCGAAACCAAGCGCGGCATCGGATACATGATTCGCGAACCGAAGAACTAATCGCCTCCATCCATAACGTATCGCAATCTCATGAGTATCCCCGATAAGCAGTCAGGCGGCGTACCGCCGAGCAGCACGCCGAACGCCGCCCCGAACACGAATCCCATGCCTGCAATGTCGCCGTTCGCCGCCCATTTCCAAGAGCAGCGCGAGCGTAAGAAAAACATGCTGATGCGGCATATCGACCGTATCTCGTTGAGCAGCAAGCTGGTGGCCTGCACCATCGCCGTGCTGCTCATCGGCGTGTCGGTGATTTCCTTCTCCATCCGCGCGTTGGTGAACAACTACATGCTGCAGAAAACCGACACCCAGTTAAGCTCGCAAAGCCAACTGGTGGTCAACAATATCGATCTGCTGTCAAAAAATGACTCATCGGGGCCGAACTCGTACTTTCTGCAGATTCAATACACCGACGGAACCAAAGACAAAGAAGGCAATCCTCTGGTCGTGACTCCGCTGATGCCGCAGATGCAGGACGGTATCGTATCGGTGCCGATTCTGCCTACCTATGGCGATACCAATGGCATCACGCTCGGTCAGGCATTCACTACGCAGGCGGTGGCCAAGCAGATCATTACGGTGCAGTCCGACAGTGCGGACAACCAGAACGATTCGGCCAACGGAAACTCCAATTCCTCTGACACCATCACCAAGGTACTGGCCAACCCCACTGTCAATGCCAACCATGCCGCCATCGTCACGGCGAGGGCACCATGGCGTATTCTGCCGGTGACCTTCCAACAAAACGGCAAGGACCGGGCCGTGGTGTACATCGGCTTGTCGCTGGCCGACCAGATCGACACCGTCAAAACACTCACCCGATACTGCATTGTGGTCGGCATCGCCGTGGTGCTGCTCGGCGGCTCCCTGTCCACGCTGATCATCCAGCACACGATGACGCCGCTGAAGCGCATCGAGAAGACCGCCGCGAAAATTGCAGCCGGTGACCTGAGCCAACGTATTCCTTCCGCGCCGGAAAACACCGAGGTCGGCTCTCTGGCCGCCTCGCTGAATTCCATGCTCACCCGAATAGAATCCAGTTTCCATGAGCAGGAGGAGACCACCGACAAGATGAAACGGTTCGTCTCCGACGCCAGCCATGAGCTGCGCACCCCGTTGGCCGCCATCCATGGCTATGCGGAGCTGTATAAGATGCAGCGCGATATGCCTGGTGCCTTGGAGCGTGCGGACGAGTCCATCGAACATATCGAACGGTCCAGCCAGCGCATGACTGTTCTTGTTGAGGATCTGCTGTCTTTGGCCCGTCTCGATGAGGGGCGCGGCATCGATATGACCGGCACGGTGAAACTCTCGTCGCTGGTCACCGACGCCGTCGACGATTTGCACGCGCTCGACCCGGACCGTGCCGTTCGCCGCATGCGGATTTCCCTCGAACCGGCGCGCGATTTGAACCATCCCGCCGAATTCAACCTTGCCGAAGGCGATTGGCCTGAGGTCGTACTGCCCGGTGATGCCTCTCGACTGCGCCAGGTGGTGACCAACATCGTGGGCAACATCCACCGCTACACGCCTGCCGATTCGCCCGCTGAAGCCGCGCTCGGTGTGATGCCGGCCGCCATCGATCCAAGACAGCTCGCTCGCATGCCCGCCAGCGACGCGTCAATGCGGCGGTTCATCGACGCCGCCGAAGTAGGTGCCTCGATGCAGACCGGCTATCGATACGCCGTATTGCGTTTTGTGGACCATGGCCCCGGCGTGCCGCCTGAATCACGCTCGAAGATTTTCGAACGCTTCTACACCGCGGACCCGTCCCGTGCCCGAGAAAAGGGCGGTACTGGTTTGGGCATGGCCATCGCGCAATCCGTGGTCAAAGCACATCACGGCTTTATCTGCGCCACCGGCACCGATGGGGGAGGCCTGACCTTCACCGTGGTGCTGCCGATTGAGCAAATCGCCGCGCCTGAGCCCAAGCAGTCCACCGGCAAAACCAAGGACGCCAAACAGAAGACTTCTTGGTTCAGCTCTGAGCGTAAGACTCAGGCGACTCAGCCCAAAGCGTGAGGTCAAGCCCTGTGAGGTAAACTGTACCTTCGGTTTACTATTTCCATTGAGGATTAAGGAAGGTTCGCAATGCCCACCGGTCGAGTTCGTTGGTTTGACGCAGCCAGGGGTTATGGCTTCATCACCAGTGAGGAAGGCAAGGACGTGTTCCTGCCGGCTCAGGCCCTACCCACTGGCGCCACCACGTTGCGCAAGGGGGCCAAGGTGGAGTATTCCGTGGTGGACGGCCGTCGTGGGCCGCAGGCCATGGATGTTCGCCTGATCGCCTCCGCTCCCAGCTTGGTCAAGGCCACCCGCCCGAAGGCGGATGACATGGCCGCCATCTGCGAGGACCTCATCAAGATGCTTGATGCGGCCGGTAATACGTTGCGCCGTCACCGTTACCCATCTGCTGCCGACAGCAAAAAGCTGGCCACGTTGCTGCGTGCGGTGGCGGATCAATTCGATGTACAGGACTGATCTGATCTATGACTGATACCACCGAAACCATCGTGACACCGGACCCTCACGCCATCGCGCGCGCCGTGCTGCTCGAAGTGGCCGACGAGAGCGATCAGGTGGGGGATTTCGTTACCTCATATGATCTTGAGGATCACGTCACTGACTTCCGCTTCGCCGCGAATATCCGTGGCTACGAAGGATGGCAATGGTCGGTGACGCTGTATCACGACGAGGAGATCGACTCTTGGACCGTCAACGAATCCTCCTTGATTCCCACTGAGGGCGCGTTGATGCCGCCCAAGTGGATTCCTTGGAAGGATCGCCTCGAGCCCACGGATCTGGCTCCCACCGATTCGATCGGTACCGATCCGGATGACGAGCGCATCGAGGAAGGCGAAGTCGAGGAATCCTCGCTGCAGGATGTCAACGACGCCGTCGAGACCTTCCGACTGACCCGCCGTCACGTGCTGACCTCGTTGGGTCGTGCGCAGGCTGCCAAGCGTTGGTATGAAGGTCCGCGAGGCCCCAAAGCGTTGAGCACCAAAACCGCCGAAGGCAACCTGTGCTCCACCTGTGGTTTCTTCGTGCCGCTCGCGGGCGAACTCGACCGTATGTTCGGCGTGTGCGCCAACAAGTGGAGTCCGGATGACGGCCGCGTGGTTTCCCTGGACCACGGCTGCGGCGAGCATTCCGAAATCGAACCTCCCGAGCCAAGCCAGCTGTGGGTGCAGTCCAAGCCTGCTTTCGACGATCTGCATATCGACGTGGTGGCCAACCGTCCGCGCAAGCAGGAGCCGGCTGCCCAGGACGAGGCCGAAGGCGAAACCGACAAGACAGGCGAGCCTGCCGGCGATGATATCGAAGCACAGAAGACTGTTGACGGGAACGCCGTCGATACTGAGCCCGCTGAGGGGACGGCAGGTGACGGGACCTCGCAATCCCAGTCTGCCGGTGATGAGTCCGTTGCACAGAACGCATCCGATTCCGTTGTGGATGTTGATGCAGCTGATTCCAGCGACGAGTCCAAGTCTGATGCTGACGACGAGGCCACCGAAGAGGATATCCTCAACAACACCGTTGCCGATGATGATGAGGATGATGAGATGGACGACGAAGAGGATAACGCTCGTCCTTCAGACGATGTGGCTCCTGAACTCGAAACCGTCATCGATCTCATCGAGCAGCTGCGCCAGAACAGGGCGGACGAAGAATAAACTCCGAATTCCGCGAAAAGTAGATGGTGATGGGGTTGCAGGAATAAAGAATTCCTCCCTGCAAACCCATCACCGAGGCGTGCGTTAGCACTCCATGCCGATTTCGGTGAATCAGTGCACCACGGTCACCGTGCACTCGGCGAAGTTCACGATCTGGCGGGACACCGATCCCAGGAAGTGCGCGTCCAGCCCGGACAGGCCACGCGAGCCGACCACCAGATGGCTGGCGTACCGCGAGGCCGCGATCAGACCTTTGGATGCGGGAATATGGAAGGCGTTTGTGCTGACCTTGACGCCATCGGGAATCTCGGCTTTGGCCATCAGCTCGGCGAGAATCTCCTCGGCGCGGCGTTGACCGACCTTCACCGGTGCCACGGCGTTCTCATAGCCCGGAATAACGCCCAAATCCTTGAGCTGCCAGCAGAACATCACATGCAGCGGCGCGTCGTGCAGTCGTGCTTCTTCCAGTGCGAAATCGAACGCGCGGCGGGAAGTCTCGGAACCATCCACACCAACCACCACCGGGCGGCGAGCCTCCTCGACCACCGGCTGAGGCTGCGTGTAGTGAACGGGCTTGTCTCCCGGAGTCAGGGCGTTGGCAATGGCGTCGGTCACGGTCTCATCCTCGCTGCCGGCGATGCGCACCACGGTCACCGGCACTTCGGCGGCCTCGGCCAGCGAAGCGGACAGGGACCCCATGAACCAGCGGGCCATACGGCTCAGCGAGCGGCGGCCGACCACGATCTGCTGCGAATCATGGCCGATCTGCAGCAGGGCCGAAGTGCCGGAGGCCTTCACCGAGGTGAGCTTCAGATTCGCCGGATCGAAGTCGATGCCTGCAGCGGCCTTGTCGACCCACACACGCAGCTCGTTGGCAATATCGTGGCGGACCTTGGCCCAGGCCTCGTCACTGTCCGGTTCGGATCCCATATCCCAGGAATGCGTCCAGCCAAACACGGCGTTGACGCTTTGGCCGGTTAACGAGGCCTCCTCAAGCGCCCACTTCAGCGCGGCAAAGGATTCATCGGAACCATCCACACCGACAACGATGTCGGGCTTGGTTGCAGCTTCACTCATTTCGAGCCTCCTTGTAATCGACTACGGGTGAATCTAGAACCAGCATATCGTTTTCTTCTCCTCTCACGGCGCAATTCGTGGAATCCGATGAATAAACGTCATCGTGAATCGGTAGAGTAAGACGGAATGTCAATTGAGGAAGGACAAGCATGTTCGAACGGTTTACCGACCGTGCACGGCGCGTGATCGTGTTGGCGCAGGAAGAGGCGAGGGCCCTTCAGCACAACTACATCGGCACCGAACACCTGCTGCTCGGCCTGATCCGCGAAGGTGAGGGTGTAGCCGCCAAGGCACTCGCCTCGAAGGGCGTGGAGCTGGATGCCACCCGCAAGCAGGTTGAAGAAATGATCGGCAAGGGCAACGCGGCTCCGAACGGGCACATCCCCTTTACTCCGCACGCCAAGCAGGTGTTGGAGTTTTCGCTGCGTGAAGCCCTGCAGCTGGGCCACAGCTACATCGGCACCGAGCACATCCTGCTCGGCCTGATTCGCGAAGGCGAAGGCGTGGGCACCCAGGTGCTCATCAAGATGGACGTCGATCTGGGCGAGTTGCGTAGCGCGACCATCGATATGATTCGCGGCAACTCCGGCACCGGCACCGGTGACGGCAAGGGCGACTTGGCCAACGCCGGCGGCGTGACGGACAAGCAGAACAAGTCCGGTTCCGCCATCCTCGATCAGTTCGGCCGCAACCTGACCGCCGAAGCCGCTGAAGGCAAGCTGGACCCGGTCATCGGCCGTACCAACGAGATTGAGCGCGTTATGGTCGTGCTTTCCCGCCGCACCAAGAACAACCCGGTGCTGATCGGCGAGCCCGGCGTGGGCAAGACCGCTGTGGTCGAAGGCTTGGCCCAGAAGATCCAAGCCGGCGACGTGCCGGAAACCCTGAAGGGCAAGCAGGTCTACTCGCTGGACCTCGGTTCCATGGTGGCAGGCTCCCGCTACCGTGGTGATTTCGAGGAGCGCCTGAAGAAGGTGCTGAAGGAAATCAAGACTCGTGGCGACATCGTGCTGTTCATCGACGAGATTCACACCATCGTGGGCGCCGGCTCGGCTGACGGCGCGCTGGGTGCCTCCGACATGTTGAAGCCGATGCTGGCCCGTGGCGAGCTCCAGACCATTGGTGCCACCACCACCGACGAGTACCGCAAGTACATCGAGAAGGACGCGGCTCTGGAACGCCGTTTCCAGCCGATTCAGGTGCACGAGCCGACCATCGCCGAGACCATCGAGATCCTGAAGGGCCTGCGTTCCCGTTACGAGAACCACCACCACGTGACCATCACCGATGGCGCGCTGCAGTCTGCCGCAGAGCTGTCCAGCCGGTACATCCAGGACCGTAACCTGCCTGACAAGGCCATCGACCTGATCGATGAGGCCGGTGCACGCCTGCGCATCAAGCGCCTGACCGCCCCGCCTGAGCTCAAGGAACTCGACGAGAAGATCGCCAAGATCGCCGCCGACAAGGACGAGGCCATCAAGGGCCAGGACTTCGAGAAGGCCGCCGAACTGCGCGACAAGCAGGAGAAGCTGGAAGCCGATCGCAAGCAGAAGGAAGACTCCTGGCGCGAAGGCGAGTCCGACGTCAAGATGGTCGTGGACGAGGACGTGATCGCCGAGGTCATCAGCTCCACCACCGGTATCCCGGTGTTCAAGCTGACTCAGGCCGAGTCCAAGAAACTGCTCAACATGGAAGCCGAACTGCACAAGCGCATCATCGGCCAGGACGAGGCGGTTTCCGCCCTGTCCCGCTCTATCCGCCGTACTCGCGTGGGTCTGAAGGACCCGAAGCGCCCGTCCGGTTCGTTCATCTTCGCCGGCCCCACCGGCGTCGGCAAGACCGAGCTGGCCAAGACGCTCGCCGAATTCCTGTTCGACGATGAGGACGCGCTGATTCGCGTGGATATGTCCGAGTTCTCCGAGAAGTACGCGGCTTCGCGACTCTTCGGTGCGCCTCCGGGATACGTCGGCTACGAGGAAGGCGGCGAGCTCACCGAAAAGGTGCGCCGCAAGCCGTTCTCCGTGGTGCTGTTCGACGAGATCGAAAAGGCTCATCCGGACATCTTCAACACGTTGCTGCAGGTGCTCGATGACGGCCACCTGACCGACGGTCAGGGCCGCAAGGTGGACTTTAAGAACACCATCATCATCCTGACCACCAACCTCGGTACGCGAGACATCGCCAAGGCCGCCAACACGGGCTTCAACCTAGGTGCCAACAACGAGTCCAGCTACCAGCGCATGAAGGACCAGGTCAGCTCCGAATTGAAGCAGCAGTTCCGCCCGGAGTTCCTGAACCGTCTGGACGACATCATCGTCTTCAAGCAGCTCACCGAGCCGCAGGTGCGCCAGATCGTGGATCTGGACGTCAAGCAGCTCAACGACCGCCTGTTCGACCGTCATATGTCGCTCGAACTCACCGACGCCGCCAAGGACCTGCTCGCGCAGAAGGGCTTCGACCCGCTGCTCGGTGCCCGTCCGCTGCGCCGCGTGATTCAGCGCGACATCGAGGACGCCATCTCCGAGAAGATCCTGATGGGCGATCTCGAAGACGGTCAGCGCGTGATTGTGGATGCGGAAGGCGAGGGTATCCTCGGCGAATTCACCTTCAAGGGTGAGGAGTTCGAGGAGCCGGCCGCCGCCGATAAGCCCGCCGAAGACGGTGCCGCCACTGATGGCGAGACTCCAGCCGACGCCACTCCGGCCACTGAGCCGGCCGAATCCGCTCCCGCCGATTCCGGTGACGCTCCGCAGGAGTAGTCCGTTTCGATAGCGTAGCTAGCGCATACCAGCAAAGCTCCCCTTGACAGGGGAGCTGTCAGCGAAGCTGACTGAGGGGTAGACCTGCGCACACATGATGTGCACGTTTGTGGTCTACCCCTCAGTTGCCTCTGGCGACAGCTCCCCTGTCAAGGGGAGCTACTGTTTGTGTCGGATTATTACAGCAGGGCGAGTCCGGTGTCGATGGTCTCCTCGCGGGTAAACAGCGTGCGGCCGGCGCGCACCGAACGCAATACCGAGCAGCGCTCATACACGGCGTTGAACACGCTATCGGCGTCCAGCACAATGAAGTTTGCTGGCTTGCCCGTTTCCAAGCCGTACATATCGCGCAGGCCCAACGTAGTGGCACCGTTGACGGTCAGGAACTTCAACGCATCGTCGATTTCTTCAAAGCTCATCATCTGTGCCAAATGCAGCACATAATCAAGAATGAGCATCATATTGCCATTGCCCAACGGGTACCACGGGTCCTGCATTGAATCCTGGCCCAATGACACATTGACACCCGCCTCAGTGAGCTCCTTGACTCGCGTGATGCCACGGCGCTTGGGGAAGGTATCCTGACGGCCCTGCAAATACAGGTTCTCGGTGGGGGCGCAGGCGAAGTTGATATGCGCCGCCTTAAGCAGCTTGGTCAGGTGGAAGAAGTAGGCGTTGTCCGCCGATCCCAGCGAACAGGTGTGGCTGGCGGTGACCTTCGGGCCAATGCCAGCCTTATATGCCAGCGCCGAAAGCAGCTCCACGTAACGGGAATTCGGATCATCCGTCTCATCGCAATGCACGTCGATGAGCTTGTCGTATTTCGAAGCCAACTCAACTACCGTGTGCATGGAATGCTCGCCAAACTCACGGCACTGTTCGAAATGGGGGATGCCGCCCACGCAGTCGGCACCCATCTTGAGTCCTTCCTCCACCAGCTCGGCACCCGATTCGCCATGCGGGCCCTCGTAGGAGTACATGCCCTCCTGCGGGAAGCTGACGATCTGGAGAGTGACCGTATCCTTCAATTCCTCCTTAAGCTCCAGCAGCGCCTTTAACGAGGTCAGGTTCGGGTCGGTCACATCGGCATGGGATCGAATGAGCTGCACGCCATGCAGCATTTCTTTCTTAATGCCGATTTTCGCGCGCTGCTTGATCTCGTCGACCGTCAAGTCGGACTTGGTCTCACTCCATCGCTGGATGCCCTCAAACAAGGTTCCGCTTTCATTCACCGCACCGGGCTTGCGGGCCGTGAATACGTAATCAAGGTGCAGATGCGTATCGCAGAACGGTGGGCAGACAAGTTTGCCGCCCAGATCGACCACCTCAATGGCCGCCAGATCACCACCCTGAGCCTCATATTGTTGCGCGAGTCCGGGGCCGAATGCGGTGAACACACCATCCGTGACGAGAATGTCCTGCAATGGCAGGGTGCTTGCAGCCGTGCTTCCGGGTTCTCCGGTGGCGATATGTGCGTTGGTGAACAGTGTGGTAGTCATCGTCGCTCCTTCAACTGGTGTGTTGCCGAACGGTTACGTGAACCGACTGCCCGCGTAACCAACTGAGGTTATTGTCAACAGCACGCTTTGCGGTGAGGTTAACCGGAACGACCGGTGTTCCGCGGGGGAATGGACAGATTGTATGACTGTATCGATTCGCAGTGTGCTTCATAACACGCAGTTCAAACGAGCCGATCCTGTGGTGGAGGTCGAAGGCAAAGACCTCGATATGCCAGTGCGATGGGTGTTCACCAACGAGCGAGAGGATGTCTCCAGCTTCCTTTCGGGCGGTGAGATGCTGATTATCGAGGGCAACGCTCTGCTCGCCGCCGATTGGCACGGCACGCTAGGACAATATGTAGCAAGCCTGGCACAGGCTGGTGTCGCCGCTCTGGTGGTCGAACTGGTGGAGGGTGTGGTGCGGATGCCGGACGAACTGGTGTCTGCGGCCAGGCTGCATGGGTTGACGTTGATTGGTTTGAAATCTCGCGTACCTTTTGTCGACATCTGTCAGAGCGTCAATACCGCTATCGTGCACGAACAGATGCACTTGCAATTGGAGGTGGACACAATGTCCACTTCATTACGTGAGGGATTGTCCCGTACCGGCAATATCGAGGCTGTGGCCGAAACCATTGCGTCGCTGTTCGGCGAAAGCGTCGCCATTTTCGATGGTGACGGTCTGTTGGCCGCTCGAGCGGGTCGTGCGTTCGATGCCGGCAACGAATCGAGCGCCGTCATCGCCCTTGAAAGTCGCTCCCGGCCGGTGGGAGCATTGGAGATCACGCAACGCACCATGACTTCCGACGCCACGATGCGTCGGGCCATCGCCACCATCGTGTCTCCGGTGGCCGCCCTTTATATTGACGGCGGTGCGCGCATGGGCATGATGCATCATCTGAGTATGGGTCCGGCCGACGGCGTGCACGTCAATACATTTGAGGCGCAGGAAGCGCATGCGATGCTCGAAGCGCTGGGTTTTGCCGGATCATGCATCTATATGCCATTCGCTTTTCGGTTCAGATCGGTGGTGGAAGGCATCAACCATGTATCGACGATGGTCGAACGGTTCGAAGAACTGTCGGGATGCGCCGTCTCCTGCATGCTGGAAGGTGACTTGATGGTCGGATGGTGCTCCACCACCGATTCCTCAGACGGTGCGGCCGCATTCGGACGCCATTGCATGGATGCGCTTGCCGTGCTGGAAGGCGACGGTGTATACGTGGTGCATGGCCGAGTGGCATTGGACACGGTGACGCTGGTCGACGGGTTCGCGGTATTGCGTGACATCGCCAATCAGGAACCGGCATACGGGCGAATCGTAAGTACCATGTCCGCACTCGTCGACCGTTTCGTCGCATCCTCTGATATGGACAAGGCGATGCGCATGCTCGTGGTGCAGACCATCGGATTCGAGGTCGCCGCCTCTCCGTTGTTGCTGGACACACTGTGCGCCTGCTTTGACAACCTCGATAGCAAAACCGGCGCGTGCGAGCAATTGGGTATCAGACGGCAAACCCTGTACAACCGACTGGACAGAGTGACACAAATGGTCGGCGTCGACTATAACGACAAACCGAACTGGTCGATGCTGCTATTCGCCGCCAAACTCACGAAATCATGGCAAGAACAGCTTGGTGAATAATGCGCCAGCACCACTGGGCAACCTGTCCACTTCTACGCCGAACGGGTTAATCGACGATTCACGTTTCAGCAAATACTCAAGGGCATAGTCGAGGCTATCGCGGCGCTGGTCGACCTGCTGCGAAACGGATTCCTACTTGAATCCCATTCAGTCACACGAACAGCACATTCTTGAAAGGACGGTGACATCATGAGTTCCGCAACGATTACTACATCTGTACGACTGATGAATTCCACCCCTCAAACTGAAGAACAGGCCATGGTCAGGAAAGTCGCGGTATCCTCCTTCCTCGGCAACTTCATCGAGTGGTTCGACTACGCCTCCTATTCGTACTTCGCCACCACTATCGCCCTGGTGTTCTTCCCAACCGACAATCACACCGTCGCCATGCTGCAGACCTTCGGCGTGTTCGCGCTATCCTTCATCCTTCGCCCAATCGGCGCACTGTTCTGGGGTAGCTATGGAGATAAGAAAGGCCGTAAAGCCGCACTGGCCCACTCGATTATGTTCATGTCCGGTGCGAGCTTCCTGATCGGCTGCCTGCCGTCTTACTCGGTGATTGGCGTTGGCGCGCCGATTCTGCTTCTACTGCTGCGCATGGTGCAGGGCTTCTCCGCCTCCGGTGAATATGCCGGTGCGGCCACGTTCCTCGGCGAATATGCGCCCACTTCAAAGCGCGGCATCTACTGCTCGCTGATTCCGGCTTCCACCGCTATCGGTCTGCTCGCCGGGTCTACTCTGGCCACGCTGATGGCCACCAACATGAACTCTAGCGCGATGGTCGGTTGGGGATGGCGTGTGCCGTTCCTGCTGGCCGGCCCGCTCGGTCTGATTGTGCTGTACATCCGCGCCAAGCTCGCTGATTCCCCCGTCTACCAGTCGATGAACGATGCGCTTGAGTCCAAGGGCGCCGCCTCCGCCGACGGTCAAATCGCTGCCAAGAGCGGCATGTTCGCCCCGCTCGCCGAGTTGTTCCACAACCATCTCAAGGCTCTGATCATCAGCTTCGGAGCCTGCGTGCTGAACGCGGTCGGCTTCTACACCGTGCTCACCTACCTGCCGACCTATCTGTCTGACACCGTCGGCATGGACGCCCCCCAGTCCGGCACCATCACCACCATCTGCCTGGTCGCCTACGTGTTCATGGTGTTCGGCATGGGCCACATCTCCGACAAATTCGGCCGCAAGAAGGTGCTCATCGGCGCTTGCGTGGCGTTCATCGTTCTCACCGTTCCTGCCTTCCTCATCCTCAACACCTCCCAGTTCTGGCCCGTGCTGCTGGTTGAGCTGGCAATGTGCGCCACCCTGACCGCCAACGACGGTACCCTGTCCAGCTACCTGACCGAGACGTTCCCCACCTCCGTGCGCTTCACCGGATTCGCGTTCAGCTTCAATCTGGCCAACGCCATCTTCGGTGGTACGGCCTCGTTCATCGCCACTGTCCTGATTGCCCTGACCGGTTCGTCCATCGCCCCGGCCTGGTACATGGTGGGCGTTGCGGCCATCGCCTTGGTCGCGATGATCCTTTCCCACGAAAACACCGACAAGGATCTGAATCACATCTGATCTCCTCAGCTCCGGCTCCTTCCCCGAGGGAGCCGGGCGTATTCATCGACCATCCAATCCACCACCAACCTAAAGGAGTACTGCAATGGGTAGCAACCGCCGTATGGACCACATGACCTGGCCGGAATTCAAGGAGGCGAAGACTCGTCCCGTCATCGTGCCGATCGGTTCGACCGAACAGCACGGCCAGCATCTGCCCATCGGCACCGACGCGGTACTCGCCACGCGGGTCGCCGAAGATCTGGCGGAACGCATCGACGGCACCGTGCTGCCCACCCTGAGCTACGGATACAAGTCCAAGCCGCTCTCCGGTGGCGGGCCGCTGTTCCCGGGCACTATCGACATGAACGGCGTGACAGTGATCAACCAAATGCACGACGTGCTGAGCGAACTCATCGCCGATGGCTTCACCAAGATCGTCGTCATGAACGCGCATTTTGAAAACGAGGCGTTCATCGTCGAGGCCATCGACCTGGTCACCCGCGAAACCGGGGGAGTGGCCACCATCGTGGAAACCAATTGGTGGGATCCAGTTCCGCAGTCGGTTATCGACAAGGTGTTCGATGGATTGGTGTTCCCCGGCTGGGCATTGGAGCATGCGGCCGTCACCGAAACTTCGTTGATGCTCCACTATGCGCCGGAACTGGTGCACATGGACCGTATGGTCGAGGAAGCCGGTGCCACGGCGAAATCCTATGTCCGCTACCCTGTGCGCCAAGGTGACGTTCCCGCTCACGGCGGACTCGCCAATCCGGCCGGCTCAAGCGCCGAACGCGGCCGTCTGATTGCCGAGGCGTGCGTGGATGCGGTAGCTGAGATCTGCGCCGAGGAATTTGGCGAGTAATCTCCCCTTGCTGACGCATTCGTAGTGACTCGGGTTGCAAAGGCCTGACCCTGATAGTACGGGGTCAGGCCTTTCCCATCCCAAGACGCCGCTAAGAATTCACCTGAGAGTCGCCTTTCTAGGCATGGCCGTTCAATCGACGATTCTAGCGTGACTGGTGTGAGCAGGAATATGAAGAACCGGCGGTGGACCGGCAAGCGATCGTGGATCGTTTTTGGTGCAGTAGCGCTTATCCTTACGGCTCTGGTGGTTCCTTATGCTTGTGCGGGAACCACGGGAGCCGTTCCTTTTTCCGGCGATAATCCATCTTCCGGCACCCGTACGGTGACCATCGCCGACATCACTGATTTTCACGGGCATATCGAACGTGGTGCGGACAACGCCACCGCCTTCACCGTGGCCGACAGCCATAATCCCGGCAATATGATTCCGGTATCGACCGGCGATTTGGTGGGAGGCTCCCCGTATGAGTCGGCGGTGGAGAAGGACCAACCCACGCTGGATATGGCCAAAGCGTGGGGATTGACGATTTCGGCGATAGGCAACCATGAGTTCGACCGCGGTGTCGCCGATTTCAACAATCGTATCGCTGATCCCAGCAACGGCATCGACTGGCTGTGCGCCAACGCGTCTGCCGCCAATAAGTCGCCTGACGGACTGCTGAGCCACGTACGTGACTCTACGATTCGAACGGTGAACGGCAAGCGGATCGGTTTCGTGGGCGCCCTTACTGATGCGCTCGGCTCGGTGGCCACTCCGCAGATCACTCGTGATGCCGATCTTGACGAACGGGCGGTGGACGCGATCAATCGTGTGGCCCGTGAACTCAAGCGCTCCGGAAAGGTGGATGCGGTGGTGGCCTTGCTGCATGCCGATGCTTCAGCCGCCGCCGATATTGGGCGAGATGTTGATGTGGTATACACCGGTCACAGTCACGCGATCAAGCGTGGTACAACCGCGGGTGGCGCGCCTATTTACGAGGCGGGCAGCTTCGGGCGGAACATGGCCGTGCAGGATTTGATCATCACCGGTGCCGGGCGTCGCGCCACGGTGCGAGTGGCCGATGTGGACCTCGGCAATGGCACCAGCCATACGGCGGTTGACGGCGTGCTGGGCGTGGATGGGCTTAATGCGCATCCGGCGCAAGCCGCTTGGATGTCTGCCGGTGCTGAGGAGAACGATGAGGTATCGCGCGCACAGCATATTTACCAGGCGTCGGCAACATATGCGAACCATACCGGCAGCGCGGTGATTGGCACCTTGGCCTCCGGCGTGAATTTCGACAAACAAGGTTCGGACAAGCACGGGAATACGGTCGGTGTGCTGGTGGCGGACGCGAACCGAGAGTCAATCATGAAGCATGTGTATGCCGGGAATCGCTTGCCGGTAATCGGATTTTCGAATAATGGCAGTCTGCGGACTCCACGGCTTGATATGAATGGCGATGGCAAAGTCACCGTGCGCGAGGTGGATAGTCTCATGGCCTTGCAGTTCAAGGCCGCGCATGAGACGCTCACCGGGCGCGATGTGAAGAGAGTGCTCGCCGAGCAATTTCGCCGTGACGATGGGCGACTGGAGCGGCGCTGGCTCGGCATCTCCTCGAACGTGACGTATCGGTATGCCGAATGCGGTACGGCTGGTGAGAGCGGCAATGCCGATGCCGGCGCTGATACCAACGCTGACGCTGACGAGTGTGCTGCCGACGAACATGCGGCGGTTCGTATCGCGAACCTCGCCGTTGACGGCCGACCGATTGCGGACGATGACCTGGTGATTATCGCGTCCAATTCATATCTGCTTCAGGGCGGCGACAGTTACCCCGCCTTCCGTGCCGGAACCAATTACGGCGAGCTGGATATGCCATACAGCCAGCCGTTGCATGAATATCTGGCCGCACATCAAGGGCTCACGGCAGTTGTTGCAGTACCGGTAGGGACTCAGGCGTAAGACACCAATTGCTGGGTGACTGAGGAACTATGGGGTGAAGTTATGAGTATAGGGCAGGAGAAAACGGCATAAATATGACGAAGCTCCCCTCGCTGAGGGGAGCTGTCGCCGTAGACGACTGAGGGGAGCTTGCGGTATAACCGTAAACTCCCCTCAGTCAGCCTTGCTGCCAGCTCCCCTCTCTGAGGGGCACCTGGCGAGACCCTTACTTGATGGCGTTCAGCCACTGCTCCTTAGTGGCCTTCTCGGCTTCGAGCTTGGCCTTCTTCTTCGGGTCGGATTCGGCCGCGATCTTGGCGTCGAGCTCGGCGAGCTGGGCGTTGAGCTGCTCCTCGAAGCTGGACTTGCGGGCGTCGGCCTCCGGATCGGTCTGCTTCCAAGCGGCATCCTCGATGGCCTTGATCTGCTTGTCAACGGCGTCGAGACGGTTCTCGATGCGGCGCATATCGTCACGCGGCACGTAACCGATCTGATCCCACTCTTCCTGAATCTTGGCCAGCTCCTGGCGGGCCTTCTTGGCCTCGGCGTCGGTCTTCACCGGCACCAGAGCCTCGGCCTTGACCAGCAGAGCCTCCTTGGCAGCCAGATTCTCCTTCTCGGAGGAGTTGATCTGATCGCGATCGGCCTGACGAGCGTTGAAGAAGGTGTCGGCGGCTTCGCGGAACTTGGCCCACAGCTCGTCGTCCTCGTTACGGCCAGCGCGGCCGGCCTTCTTCCAACGGTCCATCAGATCGTTGAACTTGCGGGAAGTCTCACCCCAAGCGGTGGAATCCTTGAGCTCATTGGCCTCGGCGATAATCGCTTCCTTGGCTTCCTTGGCGGCTGTACGCTCGTTGTCGCGAGCCTGAGCCCACTTGCGGCGAGCCTGGTTGAAGGTGGTACGGGCGACGGAGAAGCGCTTCCACAGCGCCTCGGCCTCCGGCTTGTCGATGCGCACGGTGGTGCGCTGGTGGTTCTGCCACTCGTCGAACAGGTTACGGAACTTGTCGGCGGTGGAGCGCCAGTTGGTGTTGTCGCCCAGAGAAGCGGCCAGTGCTTCAGCCTTCTCGACAATGGCGGTGCGCTCGGCAACGGCCTTGGCCTGGGCGGCCTTGCGTGCCTCGGCGATTTCGGTCTTCTTGGCCTCGCCGGCAGCCTTCAGCTCCTCGTACTGGGTCTTGAGTGCGGCAAGATCGCCCACGACGGCTGGCTCGGAGGTTTCTTCACCCAAGAGCTTCACGGATTCGTCGATTTCACGGGCCTTGATGTTCGGGGAAGCCAGGCGGGTGGCCAGCAGATCGAGCTTGGCCTTGAGATCCAGGAAACGACGGGCGTACAGTGCCAACGCCTCTTCCTTGGAGACATCCGGGAACTGGCCTACCTCGCGCTCGGCGTCGCCATCCTTGACGAAGACGGTGCCGTTGTCATCCACGCGGCCGAAGGCCTCGGCGGCCTTGACATCAGCCTCGGAATAGGCGGCGGTGGCGGCGGCCGGGGCGGCAGCGCGCGGCTTGGCCGCCGGAGTCTTCTTGGCGAAGGCGGCGGGGGAGGGCGCGTGCGGTTTCGGCATGGAAGCGGGGGACGGAGTCGGCGCCGGCGTGGCCGCGCTGGCTTCGGGTGCGGGTGTCGTTGCCTGCTCTTCGGGCGCAGCGGTGTTTACGGGTTCGGTGACAGTTTCGTCGGCCATGGCCAGCTCCTTAAAGCGTAGAATGCATAAGCAGGAGCGTCTCCCATCCCGGGCGAACCAGGAAGTTTTGACGCAACCCTCACCTATTATATTGATTTCGTGGCTAAAGGTGCATCAATATCAGGATTCCCGGAGTGGCTCCCCTCCGAACGTGTTGTGGAGCAGCGTGTTATCGATACGCTTCGTAAGGTTTTTGAGCTCAACGGCTTCATCGGCATTGAGACGCGAGCGGTGGAAACCGGCGCTTCTTTGCTGAAAAAGGGCGAGACCAGCAAGGAGATTTACCTGCTGAGCCGTTTGCAGGAGGTCGGTCATGAATCCGACACTCCGATTGAAGAGCGGTTGGGCCTGCATTTCGATCTGACCGTGCCGCTGAGCCGGTATGTGGTCGAGCACTCGGGTGCGTTGGCGTTCCCGTTCAAGCGCTGGCAGATTCAGAAGGTGTGGCGTGGCGAGCGTCCGCAGGAAGGCCGCTTCCGCGAGTTCGTGCAGGCCGATATCGACGTGATCGGTGCCGGCGACCTGCCCGACCACTATGAAGTGGAACTGCCGCTGGTCATGGTCTCCGCGCTGGAAGAGCTGCGCGCGTATGGCCTCCCCAAGGCCACCGTGCACGCCAATAACCGCAAGCTGTCTGAAGGCTTCTACCGCGGCCTTGGTCTGACGGATGTCGAGGGCGTGCTGCGCGAGATCGACAAGCTCGACAAAATCGGTGCCGATGAGGTGGCCCGATTGCTCACCGAGACCTGCGGCGCCACCGAAGCACAGGCACGCGCCTGCCTCGAATTGGCCGAGCTCAACGCCTCCGACGGTGCCGAGCTTGCCGCCAAGTTCGATGCGCTGTGCGAGGCTCACGGCATCGCCAAGGATTCCGAGGCCTACACGCTGGCTCGTCAGGGACTCGATACCCTGGCCATGATCGTCGACGAAGCCGCCGTCATCCGCCCCGGTTCCGTCATCGCCGACCTGAAGATCGCCCGCGGTCTCGACTACTACACCGGTTCCGTCTACGAGACCTTCCTCGACGGTGCCGCATCACTCGGCTCCATCTGCTCCGGTGGCCGTTACGACAATCTCGCCTCCCAGGGCAACCGCAAGTACCCGGGCGTGGGCCTGTCCATCGGCCTGAGCCGACTGGTCAGCTACATGCTGCACACCGCCGGCGCTCACGCCAACCGTGTCAGCCCGGCCGCCGTGCTGGTCGCTGTGTGGAATGAAGAGGACCGCCCGGCCGCCAACCGTATTGCGAACCAACTGCGTGCGCGCGGCATCGCCACCGACGTGGCACCCACCGCGGCCAAGCTCGGCAAGCAGATCAAGTACGCGGACAAACTCGGCATTCCGTACGTGTGGTTCCCGGCCACCGCTGCCGAAGGTGCGGAAGGCGCAGAGCCCGCTGGCGACGAGGTCAAGAACATCGTCACGGGCGAGCAGGTTGCCGCCGATTGCACGTCGTGGGAGCCGGATACTGTGGTTGCCCAGCAAACCGTCGAAATCTGACGTATTCGCGCGAAAAATCGAGGAGAAACAAGACAATGAGCCAGACGGCTTACAGAACACATCATGCCACTGAAGTGACCGAGGCCCTGGTCGGCCAGAAGGTCACCCTTGCCGGTTGGGTTGACCGACGCCGTGATCACGGTGGCGTGGCCTTCATCGACCTTCGTGATTCGACCGGTCTCGTGCAGGTCGTCATTTACGACGAGGATATGGCCCGCCCGCTGCGCAGCGAATTCGTGATTCAGATTACCGGCGAAGTGCGCCTGCGCCCGGATGGCAACGAGAACACCCATCTGGCCACCGGCAAGATCGAGGTTGTGGCCGAGACCATCGAGATCCTCGCCAAGTCCGACGCCCTGCCGTTCCAGGTTTCCACCGCTCTTGAGAATGAGTCCGAGAACAAGCTGCCTGGCGAGGACGTGCGTCTGAAGTACCGTTACCTTGACCTGCGCCGCCCGTCCATGCAGCACAATCTGAAGCTGCGTTCCGACATGGCTAAGGCCGCCCGCCACGCGCTGGAAGACATGGACTTCACCGAGGTCGAGACCCCGACCTTCATTAAGTCCACCCCGGAAGGCGCCCGCGACTTCGTGGTGCCGGCCCGTCTGGTGCCCGGTTCCTGGTACGCCCTGCCGCAGTCCCCGCAGCTCCTCAAGCAGCTGCTCATGGTCTCCGGTGTCGAGCGTTACTACCAGCTCGCCCGCTGCTACCGTGATGAGGACTTCCGCGCCGACCGTCAGCCCGAGTTCACTCAGCTCGATATGGAAATGGCCTACGTGGACCAGGAAGATGTGATGGCCATGACTGAGAAGGTCATCGCCGCCATCTGGAAGTCCGCCGGCTATGAGGTCCAGCTGCCGCTGCCGCGCATCACCTGGAAGGATGCGATGGACAAGTACGGCTCCGACAAGCCGGACCTGCGCTTCGGCAACCCGCTGGTGGAGCTGACCGAGTACTTCAAGAACACGCCGTTCCGCGTGTTCCAGGCCCCGTACGTGGGTGCCGTGGTCTTCAAGGGCGGTGCCGCCACGCCGCGTCGTCAGTTCGACGCTTGGCAGGATTGGGCACGTCAGCGTGGAGCCAAGGGCCTTGCCTACGTGGTCTTCGGCGAGAACGGCGAGCTCAAGGGCCCCGTCGCCAAGAACCTGTCCGATGAGGAGCGCAACGGCCTGCGCGAGGCCGTCGGTGCCGAGGAAGGCGACGCCGTGTTCTTCGCCGCCGGTTCCCGCGAGTCCGCCCAGCTGCTGCTGGGTGCCGTGCGTGTGGAGCTCGCCTCCCGCGAAGGCCTGCTGGATCCGAAGAAGTTCGCTTTCACTTGGGTCGTGGACTTCCCGCTGTTCAAGCCCACGGATGACCCGGATGATGACGATGTGGCTGTCGGCCACTCCAAGTGGACCTCCATGCACCACCCGTTCACCATGCCCTCCAAGGATTGGATCGACAAGTTCGACAAGGACCCCGAGCACGCCATGTCCGATTCCTACGACATCGTCTGCAACGGTGAGGAGATGGGCGGCGGTTCCGTTCGTATCCATCGTGACGACATCCAAGCCCGTGTGCTCGATGTGCTGGGCATCACCAAGGAAGAGGCCGACGAGAAGTTCGGCTTCCTGCTTGAGGCATTCAAGTACGGCGCTCCGCCTCACGCGGGTTTGGCCCTCGGTTGGGACCGCACCGTGTCCATCCTGGCCGGTGCCGACTCCATCCGCGACGTCATCGCCTTCCCGAAGGCCGGCGGCGGCCGCGACCCGCTGACCGGTGCTCCGGCCCCGATCTCCGACGAGCAGCGCGCCGAGACCGGCGTCGACTACGACCCGGACGCCGACGAAAACTAATCTACGGAGCGTATACCGCCTTTCCTCAGCACTCGACGCACCTTAGTGCGCCTTCGGCTTCGAACGGCGGTCTCCGCATGCGTAGATTAATTTTCGAGGAGTAATGCTCCGGTGCTATTAGCCGCAAATGGCCCTTGGAATAATTCCAAGGGCCATTTGCTTTTTGCGGGTGGGGCCCAATGTGCCAAATACCTGCCAAGGGGTGCCAAATACTCCGCCCGATGGCACCTCCGCCATGCGGCAAACCTCGCACCATGCGGTGTCCCCTTTGGCGTTTGCCGATTATCCCCCCATGGGGCGGTAACTTCCTCATGGGGCGGTAAACAACCCATGGGGCGGTGAAAACCCCATGGGGCGGTAGGTCAAAATGGCTTAATTCCGCGGTTTCACAATTTCTTCAAACCGCCCCATGGGCAAATTACCGCCCCATGAGGAGCGATCGCAACTCCGTATTTGATCAATGTTGTGATGCTTTGTTGTGTTTTGCTTGTTTCCGCCTCCTGTATTCCCCTTTGCGCGCATTGATGGTAAGGCTGCCGTCTATTAATACCCGGCATGAAGGTTGAGGACGGCCAGGAAGCGGTATTTGCATCGCGGTGGCAACCTCTTGTGCGAAGGCACGTTGTTTGGCGGTGTTCCACAGGTCATCGGCGAACACCTCGATGACGGTCCAGCCCAATTGCCGCAGACGTCGACGTTTTTGCTGGTCCCGCACATATTGTTTGCGGAAGCGACGGTGATGATCGCCATCATATTCAATAGCGACTTTGTATTGTGGATAAGCCATGTCAACGGTGTAGGTGTATCCGTTCTCTGAATCGGTAATGCCATATTGTGTTTGCGGTATGGGCAGGCCGAAAAGCATAAGCGCCAAGCGTGTACGAGTTTCCTGAACGGAATCCGATGGTTTTACGAGCTTCAGCGCCGCCTCACAACGCGCACGGCCAATAACGCGGTGAAAGGCCGTTAGTCGTTGAGTGAATTGTTCAATGGCATATCCATAACGTCTGATGAGCGCTTCAGCCAGCACCACTAATTCAGTGAGGTTGAGATATTGGGCAAACTGTATCCACGCATCCATGGGATGCATGCAGGTTACGCCGTTTGAGAAAGCGATACTGTTGAACTTTGCATTCCATATGCGATAGTCGACATTGTCCAATGAAGAGCGGGTCCCCTTGCTCCTCACCGTCACATAAAAATCCTTCTGCGGCAACGTGCTGTGCCTCGGCAACTCCACGCCGCATAATTCCAATGCGGTATACAGCGAGAAACACAACGTGCGTTTCGTGCGCACTTTGCCCAGCAGATTCCAACAGGCCGTGTTCTTGGCCGTGGCTTTGGCGTCAAGATCTTTGCGCAGATAGTTGTTGATTTCGCCATTGTGCGGCACTTCGCTGTATCCGTTCATGCGCCGAGCGTAGCGCATTCCACGGTGGCACAGGGGCAAAACCGAAAAATGGGGATAACTTAAGCGGCGCGAACCGGTTATCCACCGGCATATCGTGTGCCGCGCCCGGTTATCCACCGCGCTTCGGGAGTGTCGTCCACCGTATAACAGCACTCATCGTGTGCGAACAGCTAGCCACGCTCAAAATGCCTAGCGCATTTATACGAATACGACATGGGAAACGGCGAGACCAGCCCCACACAATACAAAGTGACCGCCAGCCATGCGCCCGACTGCGGCATACACGGCAGCAACGCCAACGACACCAAGGCCAAACATGGAATCAGCAGATAGGACAACACGTGCCCGCTTTGCCGTCGCAGCAACGTCTCAGCCACCACGCAGCAGGCAATCAGCGCACAGCAGACGCCGAGCGATGCGCGACTCAGCGAGAATGTATGCCGATGCCCAATGCCGCCTTCACGATGTCTGATGCGGAAATGAGACATCGACTGAGCAACTGTGTGGACATACTGTGAACACGTTGGAAACGTCGGTGTGCTATCCTCCCACTCATGTCTGAAACGAACAATGAAACAGCAGTGCGTTCGCGCGCGACAAGCACAACATCACCGAGCAAGGCCAAATTGACCCCGCTGGTTCCCGGCAAAGAGGACCCGAACCGTCCGCTAGTCGAACTGACCCACGTCGAAAAGCACTTCGGTGCTTTGCACGTTCTCAAGGACATCAACCTGACCGTCGCCAAGGGTGAGGTGCTGGTGGTCGTGGGCCCGTCCGGCTCAGGCAAGTCCACGATGTGCCGCACCATCAATCGCCTCGAGACCATCGATTCCGGCGACATCCGCATCGACGGCAAGCCCCTGCCACAGGAAGGCAAGGAGCTCGCGAACCTCAGGGCCGAAGTTGGCATGGTGTTCCAGTCGTTCAACCTGTTCGCCAACAAAACCATTCTTGAAAACGTGACGCTGGCCCTCATCAAGGTGCGTCACATGGACAAGAAGGAAGCCGAGCAACTGGCCATGGACCTGCTCGCCCGCGTGGGCGTCGACTCCCAGGCCAGCAAGATGCCCTCCCAGCTCTCCGGTGGCCAGCAGCAGCGTGTGGCCATCGCCCGCGCGCTCGCCATGCGCCCCAAGGTCATGCTGTTCGACGAGCCCACTTCCGCACTCGACCCGGAAATGGTCAACGAAGTGCTCGACGTGATGGTCGAACTCGCGCATGAAGGCATGACGATGATCTGCGTGACCCACGAGATGGGTTTCGCGCGCAAGGCCGCCGACCGCATCGTCTTCATGTCGGACGGCCAGATTCTCGAAGAGAACACGCCCGACGAGTTCTTCGAGCATCCGCAGACCGACCGTGCCAAGGACTTCCTCTCGAAGATCCTCACCCACTGACGAACCCACTGAAAGACGGGTACGCAATCCAATGACATTCACCAATACGTTCAAACGGAAGGCTTGCCGCGTGATCGCCGCGCTCGCCGCCGTGGCCTGCACAATGTCGCTGGCAGCCTGCGGCGCGGACGAAACCGGCAAGATCCGCATCGGCATCAAATTCGACCAGCCTGGCCTGGGCTTCAAGAAGTCCGGCACCTACGTGGGCTTCGACGTGGACGTGGCCAAATACGTCGCCAAGAAACTCGGCTATTCCGAAGACCAGATCATCTGGAAGGAAGCCCCCTCCAAGCAGCGTGAGGCCATGATTCAGAACGGCGACGTGGACATGATCCTCGCCACCTACTCCATCACCGACGAGCGCAAGAAGGCCGTCTCCTTCGCTGGCCCGTACTTCGTGGCCGGACAGGATCTGCTCGTGCGCAAGGACGACAACTCCATCAACGGCCCCGAAGACCTGAACGGCAAGCGCCTATGCTCCGTCACCGGTTCGACCTCGGCCGCCACCGTCAAGGAGAAGTTCGCCTCCGAAGTCCAGCTCATGGAACAGCCCGGTTACGCCGAATGCGCCACCGCCCTGTTCTCCGGCATTGTGGACGCGGTAACCACCGACGACATCATCCTGGCCGGCCTGGCCTCCGCCTCGCGCGGCAAGCTCAAGGTGGTTGGCAAACCGTTCACGCAGGAATACTACGGCGTGGGCATCAAGAAGGGCGATACGCAGCTGGCCACCAAAATCAACAACGCCATCGTGGACATGATTCAGGACGGCTCGTGGGAGAACGCCATCAGCGATAACACCAAGGGCACCAACTACACGCCCGACGTACGCTACAACCCGCCCATCCCGGACGAAGGAGAGGAGGCCTGATGAGCGGATTCCTGGAACTCTTCAGCCAGTATGACGTGCTCGGCGCGTTTCTGGTCAATATCGAACTGACCTTGTGGTCCGCCCTGTTCTCCCTGATCCTCGGCGTGATCCTTGTGGTGATGCGCATCTCGCCGATTTCCTCACTCAGGGCCGTGGCCGGTGCGTATGTGGAACTGTTCAAGAACCTGCCGCTGACCATCATCATGGTGT
Organism: uncultured Bifidobacterium sp.; assembly: GCF_959020155.1. Lineage (GTDB taxonomy): Bacteria > Actinomycetota > Actinomycetes > Actinomycetales > Bifidobacteriaceae > Bifidobacterium. The sequence goes on along the minus strand of NZ_CAUERC010000001.1, from coordinate 123,813 downwards.
TCATGGTGCTGGGTGCCTACGCGCAGCTGAAGCTCAGCTTCTCCGACACCTTCGCCACGAACTTCTTCTGGCTCGCGGTCACCGGCCTGAGCCTGTACACGGCGGCGTTCGTGTGCGAATCTCTGCGTTCGGGCATCAACACCGTGCCGATTGGCCAGGCCGAGGCCGCACGAGCGCTGGGCTTGGGCTTCATGCAGTCCGCCACCGAGATCATTCTGCCGCAGGCCTTCCGAGGCTCCGTGGCACCGCTCGGCAACACGCTGATCGCCCTGCTCAAGAACTCCACCGTGGCCGCCGCCGCATCCGTGGCCACCGAAACATCCTCGCTGATGAGCGAGATGATCGAATTCCGTCCCGACGTGATCATCCAAATCTTCCTGATCTTCGCGCTCGGCTACGTGATCCTGATCATCCCCATCGGCATGCTCACCACGTACCTGTCCAACAAACTCGCCGTAAGGAGGTGACGGATATGGCCGATACTTCGAATTCCGTGCTGTTCGACGCGCCCGGTCCCAAGGGCCGGCGCACCATTCGCATCGTCAACTGGATCGCAGGCATTCTGTTCGCGGTGGTGCTCGTGCTTATCCTCATGCGCCTGCACAACCCGCCGGACGGCGAGAATCAGCTCAGCTGGGAGCTGTGGAAGCCCGCCATCGAACGTGAAGCGTGGACCGATTTCTACCTGCCCGGACTGTGGATGACCATCAAGGCCACCGTCGTGGCCGTGGTGGGTGCCGTGGTGTTCGGTCTGGTGTTCGGCGTGGGCCGACTGCTGCCGAACCCGCTGGTACGTGGCGTTTCCGCCGTGATCGTCGAGTTCTGCCGTGCGGTGCCGGTGCTGCTGCTCATGATCTTCTTCTGGCGATGGTTCGCGTTCGCGGGCCTGCCCAGCCCGTCCTATTGGGCCGTGGTGCTGGCCTTGGTGCTGTACAACGGTTCGGTGGTCGCCGAACTGGTGCGCTCCGGCGTCGGCAATCTGCCGGGCGGCCAGCGTGAGGCCTCGCTCGCTTTGGGCCTGACCGAAACGCAGTCGCTGATGGAGATCGAGGTGCCGCAGGCCGTCTACGCCATGCTGCCGGCCGCCGTCACCCAGCTGGTCGTGGTGTTGAAGGACACCGCCCTAGGCTCGATCATCATGTATACCGACCTGCTGCAGGAATCGCGCCGACTCGGTTCGATGTACTTCAACATCCTGCAGACGCTGGTCATGGCCGCGGTGATTTACTTCATCGCCTGCTGGCTGCTGTCGAGGCTCGCCGAATGGCTGCCCGCGCGCATGCAGCAGCGTACGGCTGCACCCGCCGAGCCCGAGCCACTGGCGCCGATCGCCGCCGGCGACCCGTCCAATGTCAACCAGATTGCTGTGGCCAAGGAGGTCGAAGAGCTGCCGCTTGGTGGTACGCCGCGCAAATACCATGTGCATCACCGTGGCACCAACGCCTCGATTCGCAACTGGCGGCGCACCCGCTACGAACAGGGATATGACACCACCCAGCCCGAGTCACAGGTTGACCCGGAGACCGGCGAATTCCCGGCGTTCCGCAAGCCCGAAGACAAGCCAGAGGCCTGACGGTCAGCTCAATCGCCGCTAAGCCAGCACGAAGAATTTACTGAGTGTTTGACTGGGCTCCGGCTACGTAGCCTTCACGGAGGATAGGTTGGAACATATGAAGATGTTCCGGCACCTATCCTCCGTTTTTGCTATTGCGACCATTGCGCCGCTGGCGTTGGCGGCCACGCTAGCCGCGACGCCTGCAATCGCACAGGCCGACCAGCTGCCCAACCCGGATTGGGTGGCATTGCTCTCCGACTACGAAAAGAACTATTGGCAGGCCCCCACCGATGCCGGACACGGTGGCAAGGTGCTCCACGCCGATACCATGAAACTCGACGAAGATTTGGCCGTGGCCATTAACCACAAAGCCGCCGAAAATCTCGATAAGGATGGCCTGAACGCCCAACGCAAGCGTGCACTCGTCGACTCCGATCTGCAAGCCGAGGAAACCATGCCGGACGCGCTCGGTCCGGTGCTTGGCAAATATATGAGCGAAGGGCTCAAATCCGAGAAACTCAACGCCGTCGCCGATATCTTCTCCTTTAACGTGGCCTCCACCTACGCCTCAAAACGTGCGGCCATGCATCCGCGCCCCTATCTGAACCGTGCGGAAAGCAGCTACGGCGGCACTAACGATCTCGCCGGACTGCCCGCCACGCTTGACATCAAGCAATCGCCCTCATGGCTCGAACACGTGCCCGGCTACTCGAACTTGCAGAAAAACAGTTCCTACCCCTCCGGCCACACTACCGGCGCCTATTCGTGGGGTATCGCGCTGGCCGGCATGATTCCCGAACTTGCGCCGCAAATCATGGCCCGCACTTCGGAGGCTGGCAACAACCGCATCGTGCTCGGCGTGCATTATCCGCTTGACATCATGGGCGGGCGCATTGGCGCATCCGCCCAGAACGGGCAGTACTGGCATAACGAATTCGCTTCGTCCATCGTGCCCGCGTCCCGGCAGCTGCGCGACTATCTGGTGTCCCGCTGCGCCGCGGACGGCCACGGCACTACCCTCGCCGCCTGCATCGCCAACACCAAGGCCTCCGGTTCGGGCGGCTACACCAACGATTTTCTGGACCCGGTGGCCACCGAGCCGGTCGCGGACCAAGCCTCGGCCGTGCGCGTCTACACCGCACGCCTGACCTACACCTTCCCGCAAGACACCGCCCAGTCCGGCGCTGATTTCGTGGCCCCGCGCGGGGCGGCGGACGTGCTGCGACTGGCCTATCCCGAACTGCACGCCGATCAGCGCAACGCGATTTTGAAAGCCACCGCCTTGGATTCCGGATACCCCCTATGGCAATCGAGCGACGGCTGGCAGCGTATCAACTGGGCCAAAGCCCTGTGCGCCCGCGTCACCTTGGATAAGCACGGCGACGTGGCCAAGGTCGAGACCGCTGACCAAGTGGCGCTTGCCGGCCCGAGTGTGGTCAATGCCCAGTACACCGACGCGGGCAATCACCCGGCGTCGGATAGCTCGGCGGGTGAAAACAGTGCCATTGCGGCCGAACCGGATCTCGCCACCCTCCATGCCGCGCAACGACCGGCGTTGATCAGCGTAGCTATCGGTACCGCTGTAATCGCGATTGTCGGCGGAATACGGACGGTTCGACGCAAATCCAAGAACCAGCTTCAGCAGTAATTCAGCCAAAGTTCAGTCGCGCTGCTCACCGCTGCGGTGACACTGAGCAGCATCGCCCTGATCGGCGTGCCCGCTGCGACTGCGGACGAGCAGCAGACCACTGCCGAACAGAACACGGCTGCCAAACCATCCGTAATCATCAACGAGGTCTATGCCGGCAATACGAAAGCTGCCGGAGACCCGGATAGCAAGCGTTGCGATTGGGCCGAGCTCAAGAACACCGGCTCCACAGACGTTGACGTGAAGGGCTGGGGCATCTACGACAGCGGCAAGAAAGCCAAGAAGCACTACACCATCGGCGCCAGCGAAGTAACGAATACGGACACCGTCATCAAAGCCGGCGGATATCTGGTGGCATACATCGACCCCGACAAGGCAAAGCCTGCCAAAACCTGCGATGCCGCTCCCGATATGAAAGTCTCCTCGATCAAGAGCGACAATCTGATAGTCACGATTCTGGCCACTTCGAATTGTGATGATAAGAACGCATCCACGAAATTCAATGATTCGGCCACCCGACTCACGTTGCAGGACAGCGACGATAATGTCGTGGCCGATGCCGTGTTCGATTTTTCGGGTCTATTCCACGTATACCGCGCAGCTGTCCAGCAAGCGCAAGGGCATGGAAGCTGAAGGCAAGACCTGGAACTACCACGATATTCTTGCGCAATTCATCACGATGCACAACAAGAAGTCAAACGTACTGCTTATCTGGTCGGGTGACTGGCCCACCTACAGCAGCAATTCCGACAAATACTATGTGATTCTTGCCGGTGAGGGCTTCGACTCGACGGATGAGGCTTGGAATTGGTGCAAAGCCAACAATTACGGTCCGAACGACTGCATGCCTATAGATTTGCAGTAACAAGTGGAATGTGAATGTCGCTACGTTGCTGGGTCTCCTGAGTTACAAGACGTACAATCGGGAGCATGGCCAAGGACGACGACAGAACCAACAAGCCTGAAGAGGCCGGCAAGTGGGGTACAGCCGGAAAATCCTCAGGAAAGAACAACAAGAACGGCAAGGGAAAGGAATACAAAACCGATCGACGGATCGACAAGGTATTACAGCTCGCGGCGGATCGCATAGACACCATCGACTCCAGTGCCAGCGTGCCTGAACGACTGGCACGTGCGGCGAAATCCAGTGAACTGCTCAGCGCCGTATGGTCGTTGCCGCCCGCTCAACGTCTTATGTTCCACCACGGCATGCAGGTCACTGATGTCGAAGGCGATTCCACTCCCGGATTCGACGGCAATAAAGAGGACGCCGAGAAGTTCATTTCGATCAGCTCCTCCGAAATCGCCCGATACCAGCGGCTCATGTACGCGAATGGCGTCAAAGGCTCGACACGGCGGCTGCTCATCGTGCTGCAAGGCATGGATGCCTCCGGCAAGGGCGGCATCGTGCGTCACGTGTTCAGCCAAGGTGACCCGATGGGCATCCATTACCATGGCTTCGGCAAGCCTGCGGCCGAGGAGCTCGACCACGACTTCCTCTGGCGTGTGAAGCGTGAATTGCCCAAGCCGGGGTGGATTGCCGTATTCGACCGCTCCCATTATGAAGATGTGGTCATGCCGCACGTCTATGGCACCTATCCCGAAGACGTATGGCGTGCCCGCTACGACCAGATCAACGATTTCGAACGTGAACTGGCCGCCAGCGGATGCGCCATCCTCAAGATCTTCCTCGTGGTAAGCCAGGAAGAACAGAAAAAACACTTTCTTGGGAGGCTGGATGATCCCACCAAGTTCTGGAAATTCGATATCTCCGACCTCGAGGCCCGCGACCGATGGGATGAGTACATGTTCGCTTGGCAGGAAGTGTTCGAGAAAACCAGCACGGCCGCCGCACCGTGGTACCTCGTTCCGGCCGATAACCGCTGGTATTCGCGAGCCGTGGTCTCCGAACTGCTGCGCACCACCTTGAAGAACATGAACATGACCTGGCCTCCCCTCGAACCCGAGGTGGACCCCGACGAGGTGCGCCGCCGGTTGGCGTGAGCGATCCTCCCATTGGCGGAGCCAAGCGCATGGCACAGCTCTTCGCATGGCTCCGCCCGCTGGCGGGAGGCGTCGCATAGCGACGGAGGGCGGCTCGTGCCGTCGGAATAGGCCACTAGGTAGACTGAGCATTATGACTGACGAGAAGGAATACGGATCCCTGGGGCGGCTGGCCCCCGAATGGGACGGCGACGGACGCGAACGGAATCTTACGGCCGACGACATCTACGAACGGTTCTTCGGCTGGGTGGAAGACGTCAAGGGCATCGAGCCGTGGCCGCATCAGGAAGAGGCCATTATGGACCTCTTGGCCGGCGACCATGTGATTTTGAATACCCCGACCGGTTCGGGCAAATCGCTGGTGGCGCTCGGCATGCACTTCGCCGCCCTATGCACTGGCCGCCGCTCCTATTACACCGCTCCGATCAAGGCGCTGGTGTCGGAGAAATTCTTCGACTTGGTCGAAGTGTTCGGCCGCGACAATGTCGGCATGATCACCGGTGACAGCCACATCAACGCGGACGCGCCGATCATCTGCTGCACCGCCGAAATCCTCGCCAATCAGGCTTTGCGCGAAGGCACCCATGCCGATGTGGGCCTCGTGGCGATGGACGAATTCCATTATTACGGTGATCCGGAGCGCGGCTGGGCGTGGCAGGTGCCACTGCTCACGCTGCCGCAGACCCAGTTCCTGCTGATGAGCGCCACGCTCGGCAATGTGGACGCCATCGCCGACAAGCTCTCCGATCTGAACGACACCCCGGACGTGGATGTAATCGCCGACGCGCCGCGACCGGTGCCGTTGAGCTACGAATACACGCTCGACCCGATGGAAAAAACCGTGGAACTCGCCTTCCGCAACGGCGAAACCCCGATTTACGTGGTCCACTTTTCGCAGGACGCCGCATTGGAGACCGCGCAAGCGCTCGCCTCCACCGGTGTATCCAGCAAGGAACAGCGCCAAGCCATCGCAGAAGCCATCAAAGGCGTCAAGTTCACCACAGCCTTCGGCAAGATTCTGCAGCGACTGCTGCGCACCGGTGTCGGCATCCATCATGCCGGCATGCTGCCTCGCTACCGCCGCCTGGTCGAACAGCTCGCCCAGCAGGGTCTGCTGCCGGTGATTTGCGGCACCGATACATTGGGCGTCGGCATCAATGTGCCGATTCACTCCGTGGTGCTCACGGCCCTGACCAAGTTCGACGGCACCAAGATGCGCCGCCTGCGCGCCCGCGAATTCCACCAGATTGCCGGACGAGCTGGCCGTATGGGATTCGATACCGAGGGACTGGTGATCGCCGAGGCTCCCGAATATGAAATCGAAAACCAGAAAGCCATCGCCAAGGCCGGGGGAGATCCGAAGAAACTCAAGAAGGTCAAGCGCAAGAAGGCGCCGGAAGGTTTTGTGACCTGGAACCAGAGCACGTTTGATAAGCTCATCGACGCTGAACCGGAGACCCTGGTCCCGCACCTGAAAATCACGCATTCGATGGTGCTCAATGAAGTGGCGCAGGGCGGTGACGCCCGTGCCCGTATCGACGATCTCATCGACGATTCCGCGCAGACCCCCGACCAGAAGGAGCATCTGCACCAGCGGGCCGACGAGATCTTCCAAACCCTGTTCGATACCGAAGTCATCGAAACCGAGGACCGCAAGGACGGCGGCAAGGACTACTACATGACCCTTGATATGCCGGACGACTTCGCCCTCGACCAGCCGCTCTCCCCGTTCCTGCTGGCCGCGCTCGAACTGCTCGACCCCGAGTCCGACACCTATGCGCTGGACGTGATCTCCATGGCCGAGGCCACGCTCGAAGACCCCAAGCAGGTGCTGCGTGCCCAGGAGCGTCAGGCCCGAGACAAGGCGATGGCCGATATGAAGGCCGACGGACTCGACTATGACGAGCGTATGGATAAGCTGCAGGAGATTACGTATCCGAAGCCACTGGAAGACATGCTCGAAGCCGCGTTCGATCAGTACCGCCACGATGTGCCGTGGGCCAACGACTACTGGCTGTCGCCGAAATCCGTGGTGCGCGACATGGTGGAAACCGCCTCCGACTTCACCGGATACATCACCCGATACAACATCGCCCGCTCCGAAGGCACCCTGTTGCGCTACCTCTCGGACGCCTACCGCACGCTGGCGCGCACCGTGCCGCCCGAAAAGCGTGACGAGCAACTCGAAGACATCATCTCGTGGCTGCGCGTGCTCGTGCGCTCCATCGACTCCTCGCTGGTGGACGAATGGGAGAACGCCGGTGACTCGGCTGACCAATCCGAGGCTGCGGCATCCCTGGCCGCGCCCGGCGCAAAAAGCGCGGTGGTCGAGGACCGTCGTGGTCTTACCGTGCTGGTGCGCAATGCCTTGTTCCGCCGTGTGCGGCTTATGGACCTTGACCAGCCGGACAAGCTCGGCGCGCTCGACAAGGACTGGGGCTACGGCGTGCACGAATGGGAAGATGTGCTCGACGACTACTACGACGAGCACGAGTACGTGGGCATCGGCGCCGAAGCACGCTCGCCCGAACTGTTCATGTTGGATGACAAGCACGAGAACGACGAGCATACGTGGAAGGTGCGTCAGATTATCGATGATTCCGATGGCGATCACGATTGGGCCATCGAAGGCATCGTGGACCTCGACGCCACCCAAGACACCGGCGAAGTAGTCTTCCACGACTACAAGGTGAGTAACTGATTCCTTTCTTGGCTCCCCTCTCTGAGGGAAGCCAGGGTGCAGCTCGAACGTCTGTTCGAACACTGGGGTACTATAGGACGTTATGAGTGAGAACGATTTGTTTGGGGCGGCTGATGCGCCGGAGTCGATGACGCGGCCGTTGGCGGTGCGCATGCGTCCACGCACTTTGGACGAGGTGATTGGCCAAACGCAGGTGTTGGGCCAGGGCTCGCCGCTGCGCCGCCTCGCCAATCCGGCCAGCAAAGGCAGTCTCACCGCGCCGAGCTCCGTAATCCTGTTCGGCCCTCCAGGCGTCGGCAAAACCACGCTCGCCACCATCGTGGCCGGCCAATCCGGCCGCGTGTTTGAGGAACTCTCCGCCGTGACATCCGGCGTCAAAGACGTGCGCGACGTACTCACCAGCGCTCACGAACGGCTCGTGTCACGCGGCCAGGAAACCGTACTGTTCATCGACGAGGTACATCGCTTCTCCAAATCCCAGCAGGATGCGCTGCTTCCCGCCGTCGAAAACCGCGACGTGACCTTTATCGGCGCCACCACCGAGAACCCGAGCTTTTCCATCATCAAACCGTTGCTCTCCCGTTCGGTGGTCGTCAAGCTTGAGTCATTGGAGCCTGATCAGCTCATCGAACTGGTGCAGCGCGCGCTGACTGATGACCGCGGTCTCAGGGGCGAGGTCAAAGCCACGGACGAAGCCATCGCCGACATCGTGCGCATGGCCGGTGGTGACGCACGCAAGAGTCTCACGATTCTGGAGGCCGCGGCTGGCGCGGTCACTGGCGACGAAGCCCGCAAAAAGGGCGCACGCCGACCCATCATCACCCCCGAAATCGTGGCTACGGTAATGGACACCGCCACCGTGCGCTACGACAAAGACGGCGATGACCATTACGACGTGATTTCCGCATTCATCAAATCCATGCGGGGCTCCGATCCGGATGCCGCCATCCATTATCTGGCACGCATGCTGAAAGCGGGTGAAGATCCGCGCTTCATCGCCCGTCGCATCATGATCGCCGCCAGCGAGGAAGTCGGCATGGCCGCCCCGCAGATTTTGCAGGTCACCGTGGCCGCGGCGCAGGCCGTGGCGCTGGTCGGCATGCCCGAGGCACGTATTATTTTGGCCGAAGCTACGATTGCCGTGGCCACCGCGCCCAAATCAAACGCCAGCTATAACGCCATTAACCAGGCGCTCGCGGACGTGGATGCCGGCAAGATCGGCGCTGTTCCGCTGTATTTGAGGAACGCCCCCACCAAGCTTATGAAAGAGTGGGGCAACCACGAGGGCTACAAGTATGCGCACGATTGGCCCGGTGCCGTGGCGCCACAGGAATATATGCCCGAAGAGCTGCGTGGCACCGAGTACTACCATCCCAACGATCGCGGCTACGAACACGAAGTCAGCCAGCGTCTTGCCAAGATTCGCCCGATGTTGCATGGCGGGGAACCCGAACAGAAATGAACATAGGGGAGTAAAGTGTAACGCAACAATAACAGTGGGAAAGGGAAGACAAACACCATGGCGACCATCTTCATCGTGGACGACGATCAGGCCATCGGCGAAATGCTTAGTCTTGTTTTGGAAAACGAGGGATTCCAGACCGTGACCTGCCTGGACGGGCTGAGGGCTGTGGAAATGTTCCCCATCGTCAAGCCCGATTTGATTCTGCTTGACGTTATGCTCCCCGGGCTGGACGGCACGGGGGTGGCCCGCCGCATCAGAGCTACCTCTAATGTGCCGATTATCATGCTCACCGCCAAATCAGACACACTTGACGTCGTGGCCGGCTTGGAAGCCGGGGCCGACGACTACGTGCCCAAGCCCTTCAAAGTGGCCGAATTGCTGGCGCGTATCCATGCACGCTTCCGCATCGCCAAGCCGGCCGCCGAAGACGGTGCCACCGGTGGCGCAAGCGGTGGCAATGCAAACGTCAACCATCTGGAACGCGGATCCATCGTCATCGACCGTTTGGAACACACCGCCACCAAGGATGGCAAGGACCTGAATCTTACTCCGATGGAATTCGAGCTGCTGTTCATGCTTGCGGCCGCCGCCGGCGAGGCCATCAGTCGTTCCAGCCTGCTCAAGAATGTCTGGGGATACGAGAATTCCGGCGATACGCGCCTGGTCAATGTGCATGTTCAACGCCTTAGGGCCAAAGTGGAGGACGACCCCGAGAACCCGCAAATCGTGCAGACCGTACGTGGCATCGGCTACAAGTTCGTCACTCCTGAACAATGAACCTGCGCCCTCGATTCAGCCTCAAACGCTTGCTGCGCCACGGACGCGCTGAAGTTCGTCGCTCGCTGCAGGCCCGCACCGTGGCCCTCACCGTGATTCTTACACTGGCCGTGGCCATCGTCTTCTCTGGCGTATCGATGGTATCAGTGCGCGCCTCGCTGCTTACCCAAATCACTTCGCAGTCGCGTGCCGACTATTCAAACATGGTGCAGCAGGCCCAAACCAGTCTGGACGCGGCCGATGTCTCCGCCACAGTGCAGATCCAGCAGCTGGTCAATGACTTGGCGTCCTCGTTGCAATCCGAGGGGCCCTCCAGCCTGATAGGTGTGTATTTGTGGAGTCGTGATACCAACTCGCGTGCCATCATCCCCGTATCCACCGAACCCAGCTATCAAAGTCTGATTTCTGATGACATCCGTTCGTCCGTGGCCTCCGACTTGGATGACAGCGTGTTCTATCAGCCGGTCGAAATTCCCGGTGATTCCGGCATGTCGGGCAGCGGGACGCCCGCAGCGGTGCTCGGCACCGTATTGGACTTTGGCGTGGCCGGCAACCTCGAATTCTTCGCCATTTATTCGTACACGTTCCAGCAGCAGTCCTTGACGCAGATTCAGCTCAGTCTGGTGGTCATCTGTGCGTTGCTGTCCATCGTGGTGGGCGTAGTAATCTGGCTGGTGATTCGTGGCATCGTGCGCCCGATTGAACGAGTGGCAGCGGCCTCGGAAACACTGGCCTCCGGCAATCTCGATATGCGCGTTACCGTGAATCGTAAGGATGAGCTTGGTGTGCTGCAGCAATCCTTCAATACGATGGCTGATGCGCTCAACCAGAAGATTGATGAGCTGGAGGAAGCAAGCGTTTTCCAGAAACGATTTGTGTCCGACGTCAGTCATGAATTGCGCACCCCGGTGACCACCATGCGTATGGCTTCCGACCTGCTCGAAATGAAAAAAGACGGCTTCGACCCCTCCACCAAGCGTACGGTCGAACTGTTGGCCGGCCAGATCAGTCGATTCCAAGACATGCTCGCCGATCTGTTGGAAATCTCCCGCTACGATGCCGGTTATGCGGCACTTGACCTTGTGGAAACCGATTTATGCGAACCAATTGAAACGGCAGTGGACCAAGTTGCCGGCATCGCCCAAGCCAAACGGGTGCCGATTCACACGTATCTGCCCAATGTGCAGGTTTTGACTCGTATCGATTCGCGTCGAGTGATTCGCATCGTCAGAAATCTGTTGGCCAATGCCGTCGATTTCGCTGAGGACCGGCCGATCGAAGTGCGTGTCGCGGCCAACCGCAAAGCCGTGGCCATCAGCGTTCGCGACTATGGCGTTGGTATCGACGAAGACAAAGTCGCTCATGTATTCGATCGATTCTGGAGAAGCGACCCTTCACGTTCGCGCGTTACCGGCGGCACCGGATTGGGCTTGGCCATCGCCATGACTGATGCCTTGCTGCACCACGGTACTATCCGTGTACGTTCGGCAGTGGGGGAGGGCACCTGGTTCTTGGTATTGCTGCCGCGTGACCCCGACCAAGGTGAGGTGGCGGACGCTGAACTGCCGGTGAATTTTGCTTCTGAAACGCCCGATGACCTGCGTATTACCGGTGGGTTTGGTGTGGCCACCAGCCAAGTCACACATGATTATCATGAGGTTCGCCGCGACACGATGATGGGGAGGCCGCTATGAGACGAGTGACCAGAACGATTGCCGCCGCAGGCGCGGCCATAGTCTGTTGCGTCACGATGACGGCATGCTCAAGTCCGTTCGGTTTGCCGATTAGCGGCTCGGTGCAGACTCTGGCACCGGTGGAACAGCAGACCCAGCGTGTTTACACCAATCCTCAGGGACCTGCGGACGATGCGCAGCCGGAAACCATCGTCAAAGGGTTCTATGATGCCATGCCTGCCGGCGTACAGTCCGATGGCTACCGTGTGGCCCGTGAGTTTCTGACCGGTTCGGCGTCGGCCGGATGGAATGGCGATTCCTCGGCACTGGTCTACAGCGGTACGCCTGATTTCCGCCGACGCGCCAACACCATAAGCGCGCCACAAGGTGCGGAAAGCTCACTGATTGTGGAAGTGGAACTTCAGGTGGTGGGTTCCTTGGATTCGCATGGCGTATACACGCCGTCAAACAGCACCCAAACGCGCAGGCTTCCCTATACGCTGATGAAGAAAAGCGGCCAATGGCGCATCTCGTCATTGGAAAGCGGCGTGGTGATTTCCACCGCAGATTTTGAACAGGTGTTCCGCCAAGTATCCGTGTATCAGGTGAGTACTTCCGGCAAGCAACTTATCCCGGATATTCGTTGGTTGAGCTGGCGCAACTGGCGCACCCAGGCAGTCGGTGAAGTGCTCTCGGATGCACCCTCCTGGTTGGAAGGAGTGCTGCGAGGCGCCGGCTTGTCTACCATCAAACTCGCGGTCGACAGCGTGCCGGTGAAGAACAATGTGGTGGAGATACACCTTAACAGCGGTATCAATGCGTTGAATGAGGAAGAACGAGGCCTGCTGGTACATCGCATCCGTCTGACTATGGGCGACGGCAATGCCGAATACGCGCTGAAGATTACCGGCGACGGAGTGGACTATTCTGATGCCGACGCAAATGTGAAACTTACTACCGAGCAGCCGACAGCGGGCGTATACACGTTGACCGGTGGTCATATCGTTTCCCTGGCCAGCTCCAGTCCGTTGCGTGTAGGGGAGGCCCCCGGATATGACGATGCTCGGGGCTTCGTTTTTTCCTCATCCGGCGGTGCGGTGTTGCGTGCGGACGGTGTCGTCGAATGCCTGAAATCTGATGGTGCGTCCTGTGGGGTGATGTTCTCCGGCGAGTCGATGCGATCGATTACCGAAGGTCTGGATGGCGAAGTATGGGCTGTATCCGAGAACGGGCGCGAATTGCATGTGTCAGATGGGGGTAAGGAAACCGATCTGAAGCTTGATTGGCTTGGCGCTGCCGACAGCATTGTGGCATTGGCGGTTTCTCCGGAAGGGTGCCGATTGGCGTTGGCAGTCGAGGGCGAGGACACGAACGGCGTGATGATGACCGGTGTGGCGCGCAACGGTGATAAAACACTGAGCGGTCTGAGCAAAGCGGCCACCCAAGTGAGTGTGCTCAGACACGTCACCATGCTCACGTTCTACAACGATCTGAATCTGGTGTACGCCACCACACCTCCTGAGGGAAACAGCGAACAACAAGAGGCATGGCGTCAAATGGCACCAGGCCCGGCCAATGCGCAGCGTCTGCCTAATGGAACCATAACGTCGATGGCATCGGGGCAGATTAGCCTGTCCCGTCGCCTGGCCATTGTGGACGATTTGGGTATTGTTCGCTCCGTTTCTGGCTCACTCGACGGTTCCTGGACCATCGCCGATAGCCAGGTCACTGCCCTCGGTGCGCAGTAGATGGTATAAGAAAAACAGTGTTCATAATAACCTTTCTTGTTGTATGAGGCAACGGCTTTGTCGCTCGGCTGGCGAGCGGCATTGCCGCTGCGCAACCAATCACTATTATTGGTCTGTTATCAAGGCAAAACAGTGTTGCGACGCCATTTTTGAACCACTGTTATTAATTTGTTATAAACCTGTTATCAAACTGTTATCGCATGCGATTGAACATTTGGCCTGTGAGCGTCATACTAGAGGCTGTCGATGACGAACAGTCACCAAACAGGATGAAAGATCATCCAAAAAATAAACACTGCTCGAGGAGGAGTATTTATGAAGAATTGGAAGAAGGCCATTGCCCTCGTTGCTTCTGCTGCTGCGCTTGTCAGCGTTGCCGCATGCGGTTCCAGCAACGCAGGTGGCAGCTCGGACTCCGGCAAGAAGACGGTTGGCTTCGTGGCTGTCGGTCCTGAGGGCGGCTTCCGTACCGCCAACGAGAAGGACATTCAGAAGGCATTCGAGGATGCCGGCTTTGACCTGACCTACTCTCCGACCCAGAACAACGATCAGCAGAAGCAGATTCAGGCGTTCAACAAGTTCGTTAACGACGAAGTCGACGCCATCATCCTGTCCTCCACCGAGGATTCCGGTTGGGATGACTCCCTGAAGAAGGCCGCTGAGGCTGAGATTCCGGTCTTCACCGTTGACCGTAACGTGGACGTCAAGGACGCCGAGGCCAAGAAGGCCATCGTTGCTCACATCGGACCGTCCAACGTCTGGTGCGGCGAGCAGGCTGCCGAGTTCGTGAACAAGAACTTCCCGGATGGCGCCAACGGCTTCATCCTCGAAGGCCCTGCCGGCCTGTCCGTGGTGAAGGATCGTGGCACTGGTTGGGGCAACAAGGTTGCCTCCAACGTCAAGGTTCTTGAGTCCCAGTCCGCTAACTGGTCCACTGATGAGGCCAAGACCGTGACCGCTGGTCTGCTCGACAAGTACAAGTCCGACAACCCGCAGTTCATCTTCGCTCAGAACGACGAGATGGGCCTCGGTGCCGCTCAGGCTGTTGACGCCGCCGGCCTCAAGGGCAAGGTCAAGATCATCACCATCGACGGTACCAAGAACGCTCTGCAGGCTCTTGTTGATGGCGACCTCTCCTACGTGATCGAGTACAACCCGATTTTCGGCAAGGAAACCGCTCAGGCCGTCAAGGACTACCTGGATGGCAAGACCGTTGAGAAGGACATCGAGATCGAGTCCAAGACCTTCGACGCCGCCTCCGCCAAGGAAGCTCTGGACAACAACACCCGCGCCTACTGATAAGTCTGCTGCGACTCATTGATAACTGAACCAAATAATTGATGTGATGGTGTGAGAAGGATGTTCCTTCCACACCATCACTCATGTGTGGCTCAAATATCACAAAACGATAACACTTCATTCTCGTTTAAGGCAAAGACATGACAGATAAAAACCCCATCGTCGTAATGAAAGGCATTACGATTGAATTCCCGGGCGTCAAGGCCTTGGATGGTGTTGATTTGACTCTCTACCCGGGCGAAGTTCACGCCCTGATGGGTGAGAACGGTGCAGGCAAGTCCACCATGATTAAGGCTCTGACCGGTGTGTACAAGATCAACGCCGGCTCCATTATGGTGGACGGCAAGCCTCAGCAGTTCAACGGCACCCTCGACGCACAAAACGCCGGTATCGCCACCGTGTATCAGGAAGTGAACCTGTGCACCAACCTTTCCGTCGGTGAGAACGTGATGCTGGGCCACGAAAAGCGCGGCCCCTTCGGCATCGACTGGAAGAAGACCCACGAGGCCGCCAAGAAGTATTTGGCACAGATGGGCCTCGAATCCATTGACCCGCACACTCCGCTGAGCTCCATCTCCATCGCTATGCAGCAGCTGGTCGCCATCGCCCGCGCTATGGTCATCAACGCCAAGGTGCTGATTCTCGATGAGCCGACCTCTTCGCTGGATGCCAACGAGGTCAAGGACCTGTTCGCGATCATGCGCAAGGTGCGTGACTCGGGCGTGGCCATCCTCTTCGTCTCCCACTTCCTCGATCAGATTTATGAGATCACCGATCGTCTGACCATTCTGCGTAACGGCCAGTTCATCAAGGAGGTCATGACCAAGGACACCCCGCGCGACGAACTCATCGGCATGATGATTGGTAAGTCCGCCGCCGAGCTGTCCCAGATTGGTGCCAAGAAGGCTCGCCGTGAAATCACCCCTGGCGAGAAGCCGATCGTCGATGTCAAGGGCCTCGGCAAGAAGGGCACCATCAACCCGGTTGATGTTGACATCTACAAGGGTGAGGTCGTTGGCTTCGCTGGCCTGCTGGGCTCCGGTCGTACCGAGCTTGGTCGACTCCTGTATGGTGCCGACAAGCCGGATTCGGGTACCTACACGCTCAACGGCAAGAAGGTCAACATCTCCGATCCGTACACGGCTTTGAAGAACAAGATCGCGTACTCCACCGAAAACCGTCGTGATGAGGGCATCATCGGCGACCTGACCGTCCGCCAGAACATCCTTATCGCCCTGCAGGCAACGCGCGGTATGTTCAAGCCGATTCCCAAGAAGGAAGCGGACGCCATCGTTGACAAGTACATGAAGGAACTCAACGTTCGTCCCGCCGACCCGGATCGCCCGGTCAAGAATCTCTCCGGCGGCAACCAGCAGAAGGTGCTCATTGGCCGTTGGCTGGCCACGCACCCCGAGCTGCTGATTCTGGACGAGCCGACCCGTGGTATCGATATCGGTGCCAAGGCTGAAATTCAGCAGGTCGTGCTTGACCTGGCTTCTCAGGGCATGGGCGTTGTCTTCATCTCCTCCGAGCTTGAAGAGGTCGTGCGTCTGTCCGACGACATCGAGGTTCTCAAGGACCGCCACAAGATCGCAGAAATCGAAAACGACGACACCGTCTCTCAGGCGACCATCGTCGAAACCATCGCTAACACCAACGTAAACACCGGAAAGGAGGCATGAGATGGCTGAAAAGGCAAAAGCCGAGGGCAACAACTTTGTCAAGAAGCTGCTGAGCAGTAACCTGACCTGGTCGATCGTCGCATTCATTCTTCTGGTCATCATCTGCACCATCTTCCAGCATGACTTCCTGGCTTTGAGCTGGAACAGCAACACCGGTGGTCTGGCCGGCCCGCTGATCACCATGCTCCAGGAATCTGCCCGATACCTGATGATTGCAACCGGTATGACCTTGGTTATCTCCACCGCCGGTATCGACCTTTCGGTCGGTTCCGTTATGGCAGTGGCAGGTGCCGCCGCCATGCAGACCCTGTCCAATGGCATGAACGTGTGGCTCTCCATCCTCATCGCCTTGGCTGTTGGTCTGGCCATTGGCTGCGTCAACGGCGCTCTGGTTTCCTTCCTGGGCCTACAGCCGTTCATCACCACCCTGATTATGATGCTCGCCGGCCGTGGTATGGCCAAGGTCATCACCTCCGGTGAGAACACCGACGCCTCCGCAGTTGCTGGCAACGAACCGCTGAAGTGGTTCGCCAACGGCTTTATTCTGGGCATTCCCGCCAACTTCGTCATCGCCGTTATCATTGTGATTCTCGTTGGCCTGCTGTGCCGCAAGACCGCTATGGGCATGATGATTGAGGCCGTGGGCATCAACCAGGAAGCCTCCCGTATGACCGGTATCAAGCCGAAGAAGATCCTCTTCCTCGTCTACGCGATTTCCGGCTTCCTCGCGGCCATCGCTGGTCTGTTCGCCACCGCATCCGTGATGCGTGTCGACGTGGTTAAGACCGGTCAGGACCTCGAAATGTACGCCATTCTGGCAGTCGTCATCGGCGGTACTTCACTGCTGGGTGGTAAGTTCTCCCTCGCCGGCTCTGCTGTCGGTGCTGTAATTATCGCCATGATCCGCAAGACCATCATCACCCTGGGCGTCAACGCCGAGGCAACTCCGGCCTTCTTCGCCGTCGTTGTGATTGTGATCTGCGTGATGCAGGCTCCGAAGATTCACAACCTGAGCGCGAATATGAAACGCAAGCGCGCGCTCAAGGCTCAAGCTAAGGCGGTGGCAGCATGACAACAGCTACGGCAAACAAAGTGAAGGCTCCCAAGAAGGGCTTCAAGCTCGATCGTCAGATGATCCCGACCCTCGCGGCCGTGGTGATCTTCATCCTGATGATCATCATGGGTCAGGCGTTGTTCGGCACCTACATTCGACTGGGCTTCATCTCCTCCCTGTTCATTGACCACGCCTACCTGATTATTCTGGCTGTGGCCATGACCCTGCCGATTCTGACCGGTGGTATCGATTTGTCTGTCGGTGCTATCGTGGCCATCACCGCAGTCGTCGGCCTGAAGCTGGCGAACGCCGGCGTGCCCGCCTTCCTGGTCATGATCATCATGCTGCTCATCGGCGCTGTGTTCGGCCTGCTGGCCGGCACCTTGATCGAGGAATTCAACATGCAGCCGTTCATCGCGACCCTGTCGACGATGTTCCTGGCCCGTGGTCTTGCCTCCATCATCTCCACCGACTCGCTGACCTTCCCGCAGGGCAATGACTTCTCGTTCATCTCCAACGTGATCAAGATCATCGACAATCCGAAGATCTCCAACGATCTGTCCTTCAACGTCGGCGTGATCATCGCACTGGTGGTTGTGGTCTTCGGCTACGTCTTCCTGCACCATACCCGCACCGGACGCACCATCTACGCCATCGGCGGCTCCCGTTCCTCCGCGGAACTCATGGGTCTGCCGGTCAAGCGCACGCAGTACATCATCTACTTGACCTCTGCGACTCTCGCCGCCCTGGCCTCGATCGTGTACACTGCAAACATCGGCTCTGCCAAGAACACTGTGGGTGTTGGCTGGGAGCTCGACGCCGTTGCCTCCGTGGTCATCGGCGGTACGATCATCACCGGTGGCTTCGGCTACGTGCTCGGCTCCGTGCTCGGCTCTCTGGTCCGCTCCATCCTCGATCCGCTCACCTCTGACTTCGGTGTGCCGGCCGAATGGACCACCATCGTTATCGGTCTCATGATCCTCGTCTTCGTTGTGCTTCAGCGCGCGGTGATGGCGGTCGGCGGAGATAAAAAATAGCGGGCTTGCCCGCTCGGTCTCCGCACCGAATACGACACACACCATAACTGAATAGGCGGGATCAGCCCGGCTGCTGTGATGGCAAGGTCACAGCAGCCGGCACTGCCCGCCAAAGCTTTCTTTCTCCTTTTCTTCCTTTCATTAGCGTGTGGGGCGTGACCCGGGGTTCTCCCGGGGCACGCCCCACACGTGTTTGGAAAGCTGGGACTCTATTGATGATCGGATTTATGCACGCTTACGTGCCGCGCGAATGCGGAACGCGGTGGCCAGACAGCACCAGCCAATCAGGCAGATAACCGTCATCGTTGCAAACGTCCATGTGCCGCCGACGGCAGTGGCGTGAGCAAACTCAGCGGTGCCTTCTTCTCCTGCGCCGGCCTGAGCCACGGAAAGAATCGTGGAGAACAGTGCGGTACCGGCAGCGCCGCCAAACTGAAGACACGTGTTGAAAATGGCGTTGCCGTCCGGCTTGAACTCGGGAGAGACCTCCGACAGGCCACTGGTCATCACATTCGCATTGCCGATGGAATAGAACAGACCGAAAATGAAATAGAATCCGGCGAGCAGCACGGGCGTAAGCTGCATCGAGAACACCAGCATAAGCACTGGGCCCAAAATAGCGATGCCGAGCGGAATCAGAATCGGCTTGACCGCGCCGAACTTATCGTAGAACCAGCCGCCAAGCGGGGCACAGACAGCGCCGACCAGTGCGCCGGGCAGCACCAGAGAGCCGGCCACAAATGCCGTGGTGCCGAGCGAGAGCTGTGCCACATTGGTGATGACATAGCCGTAGCCGATGGCGACCAATGGCAGCAGCAGATATGCGCAGGCGTGTAACAGTACGGCGGGATCCTTGAGAATGCCAAGGCGCAGCAGCGGGGAGAAGGCACGCTTGGAACTCATGGCGAACACGATCAACAAGGCGAGGCCCGCAATCAGACTGACAATGGCGATAATGCCGGAGCGTGTGGCTGACTTGCCGGACACCGCCGCACTGATGGCCACGCCACCTTGGTTGAGCGCCAGCACCAGACCGACCAGCGCGACAACAATGGACCCAAGCTGAATCGGGTCAAGATAGGCAGCCTCGGTCGGTGTCTTCTGCTCAATGCACTTCATGCCGATGCATGCTGCGATTAGCACCAGCGGAATGGCGATGACGAAAATCGCGCGCCACGGTAGCACTGTGGTCACCGCGCCGCCGACGGTCGGGCCGATGGCCGGAGCCACGGTAATGACCAGCGATCCTACGCCCATCAATCGGCCGATTTTCGAACGAGGAGACTGCTCCAGGATGATGTTGATCATCAACGGCGTGGCCACGCCTGAGCCAATGCCCTGAATAATGCGGGCGACAATCAGCAGCGGGAAGGCTTGGGCGACGATCATGATCAGCGAGCCAACGATGGCCAGAATCACAGCCGCAAGAAAAATGGTTTTCAGCGCGAATCGGCGCTTCAAAAACGAGCTGATGGGCATGGTAGCGGCCACCGCCAACAGATAAATCGTGGTAATCCATTGCACAGTGGCCGTGTCGACATGGAATTCGCGCATCAGTGCGGGGAAAAGCACGGTCATCACGGTTTCGGTCAGAATGCCAATGAAGGCAAGTGAGCCGACAGCCACAATCGCGCCGATAAGACGTGTGGGAATCTTCTCGTTATCAATATGCTGCTCAGGCATACATGCTCCTAAACGTTCGGTTGCAAGGTATGGAATGTAAGGTTTACCAACCGGCGTAGGTACCTGTGCGTGCGGATAAACCGGCAATCGTACTGCCTTGGCTGCACGCTATGGAATCACAAAACCACCTGTGAGTGTACGGTTCGGGGCGGACGCTACGGTCGATGCGCAATGGGTTGTCCCTTGGTTTGGTGGGGTTTGATGGGGCGGATTCGGCATTGGTCCGGTAGCAGTTCGGCATTGGTTCAGCATGAGGAAACCGCGATAATATCTGCCCTGCCGCCTAGTTTGGTGAACCATGGGTATTGAGAACACGCATAAGCTGATTGTCAACTGCCTGCCACTCAACGAAGGAGAACGGCGGGCTTTCGCCAAGGCGGCTCGCGATGTGCCGCAGGAATTCGTGGGCGACGAAGCGCACCGCGGCGACATGGTCTGGTCGGCCGCTGTTCCCGAGGAGCTTCGCTCCCGAGCTACCGCAGTCATCGGCAACTTTCCGGTCTCGCAGGCTTCCCAATACACCCGTCTTGAATGGTTGCAGACCTTCAGCGCCGGTGTGGATGCGTACATCTGCCCGGGTGTGCTGCCTCGCGGCACCATGGTCACCAATGCGAGCGGCGCGTATGGCCAAAGCGTGTCGGAACACATGTTCGCCACCATGTGGGCATTGATGAAGAACCTCAACCGGTATGCCTCCAATCAGCGTGATCATCAGTGGCAGGATGAAGGACCGGTATTGAGCCCGGAAGGTGGCATCGCGCTGATTATCGGCGTCGGTGACATCGGGTCGCATTTCGCTCAGCTTGCCCAATCCGTAGGTATGCGTACTTTCGGCGTGCGCCGTCATGCGGACGTGCCGGCCAAGGGCATTGAAAAGATGTATGGCTTCGAGCGGCTGGAGACGCTGTTGCCATTGGCAGACGTGGTGGCGATGGCGGTGCCGCGCTCGCCGCAGACCCATCATCTGCTGAATGCGGATCGTCTGGGTCGTCTGAAATCCACAGCCATCGTGATTAATGCCGGGCGTGGCGACGCCATCGATCCCGAGGCCTTGGCTGACGCCTTGCACAATGGACGGCTCCACGGTGCCGGATTGGACGTCACCGAGCCTGAGCCGTTGCCGGCGGAAAGTCCGTTGTGGGATGAGCCGCATTGCCTGATCACCCCGCATGTGGCCGGCGGCAATCATTTGGAAAAGACTTCCGAACACATCATCCGCATCGCCCTGACCAACGTTTCCCGCTATGCCAAACAGCAGGAACTGTTGAATCTCGTGCGATACTGATTCGCCTGTGTCGGGCGGCGGGCGGCCATCGCCTGACACTGAATACAGATAAGGGGCGTATAACACCGTTGTTATACGCCCCTTATCGGGCAATCCGAAAAAGATGGTTGATAGTCAGTACCAATCAGTACTGGTTCGCGCCGATACCCTCGAACTTCACGTTGAAGCCACGCTGGTAATGCAGGAACATGCTGGCGCCATAGCGGTCGACCGGACGGTGCGTGAACAGCATACGAATGGCGAATGCGGTCTGCACGTCCTTAGGCAGCGCCAGGAATGCTTGGTGGGCGTCCCAGTACGGGTCGTACACCACGGCGGCACCGGGCACGTAGGCGTAACCGTAGCCATCCTCGTTGACGTATCCCATGAACGGCAGATCCCAGGCGTTGTGTTTGGTGAGTTGTGCCTTGAAGTCCTCGACCTCGGCCAACGCCGCGTCGCTCAGGCCGAAGCTCTTGGCCACTTCATTGGCCTTGGTTGTTTTCGAATCCGGGTCCTTGCCGAACATATCCGGGTTGACGATGATGACTTTTCCCTCCGCCATAATGTGTTCCTTTCAGCATGGCGTTCCCCAAGCAAGCACCTAGGGAAGTACTGGCATTGTTCGATTCACATATGAATTGAACAACATGTTACCTTCTCTGTAGAAAAGGATTGTGCACTTTGTTGATGTGCTGGTTTCAAAGCCTAGCATGAAAAATGGCGGATATAAGCCGTTTTGCCGGTTATTAATCTATTGGTAATGTAATTGGGAAGTTATGGTAGTCTGTGATGTCTGATGTTCATATCTTGCAAAAGTGAACATGATAAATGTTTGTTTTGAGGGTGAAAGCAACAAAGAAAACGGCCGTGTACATGAACTCATGTACACGGCCGGCGTGTCGCATCCCGCTGCGACTGCGGCATCGAGATGATACCTGCAGAGGCGTGGTTGATCAGGGGCCCAATGAACGTGGCCCGAGGTTAGTTTCAGTCTGATAGTTCGTAGCCGTTGGCGTCTTTATGCCACGGTGAGCCGGGCTTGCTGCACAGAATGATGATGCCTTCAACAAAGCCCCAGATGGCGGCTGCGATTGGGCCAAGTCCGAGCAGAATCCAGCCGACAAGCGTCAGCAGCAGCTGGGCCACGGCCTTGCCGGTGTTGCCGAGATAGAAGTTGTGCACACCAAGTCCGCCGAGGAAGATGCCCAACAGGCCGGCAGCCAGCTTGGACTTGGACGATTGCCCCACCGGGGCGGCGGCATACGGAGCGGCGGTGTATTGCGGCTGCGCGTAGGCGTTCGGCTGCTGGTAAGCCTGTCCATAGCCGGGCTGCTGGCCGTAGCCCGCTGCGGGCTGTGCGGGCTGGCCGTACTGCGGCTGGCCGTACTGAGGCTGAGCGTATGCGCCGGCGGGCTGGCCGTATTGCGGTTGCTGCTGGCCGTAGCTTCCGGCGGCGGGTTGAGCGTATGCGGCGGGCTGTGGGGCGCCATAGCCCTGCGGCTGCTGTGCGGCATCTTGGCCGTAAGACGGTTGTGCCGGCTGTGCGGGCTGTGCCGGCTGCGGAACACTGTCCGAACCGTACGGTTGTTGTTGATTATCAGTCATGCGGGTCAGTCCCCTCTCAATCGGGAACGGCAATACCTTCTTACCGTTTCTGCACAACATCATCTCATGTTTTGCCCAATAGTAAAACCTGCCGCGCTACGATTGGGCCATGAGAAGTTTCCTGACCAGCTGGTTGATTATGACTATCGCCGCCGCCGTCATGGTCGCGGTGACTCCCGGCATGACCCCGGTGGGGGAGCCTCCGATTCTCGGCATCGCCGCGTTCGCTTTGTTCATGGCGCTGATTAATGCGTCAATCAAGCCGATTGTGCATCTGATCGCACTGCCGTTTGCGATTCTGTCTCTCGGGCTGGTCACCTTGATTATCAATTGGCTGTTCATGCGACTCGCCAGCTGGCTGGCGGTCAGTCTGTTCGGCGTGGGCGTCTTCGTACACGGTTTCTGGTGGTCGGTACTGGGGTCCTTGGTTCTGACCATTGTTGCGGGAATCGTCGGGTCCATCTTGGATCAGTGACGGTGCTCGCTGGGCGAATATGAGTAATGGCGGTTGGAATCGGACTGATTCCAACCGCCATTACTCATATCAAGCTACGGGATCGAGCGGGGCGAACGCTACTCGCGCACCAAGCGGATATGCTCCACATCGTCGCGCCGGGAGCGACGGAACAGCACGAAACGATTGCCGATGGACTGCACCACTTCGGCGTTCAGCTGCTCGGCAAGCTCGGCGGCGGCTTCCTTGGCGGTCAGGCCAGAACCGTCCTGCACGGCGCACTTGATGAGCTCGTGCTTCTCAATGGTTTCATCGGCCTGATTGACGGCCGACTCGGTCAAATCGTTCTTGCCCACATAGAACAGGGGCTTCAGCGAGTTTGCCATCGCGCGCAGCTGCTTGATTTGCTTCTTGGTCAATGCCATGGGAATTTCCTTACATCTTTCGTATAACCACACCAGCATAGCAACCGGTGCTGTCTGTGCTGTTTGCCGCCCTACAGCGCGATGATGGCGGCGATGTAGGCGATGACGGCGACGGCGAACACGAGATCTTGCGCGGCGATGGTCAGGGCACGCCAGTGGGTGCGGCGGATGCTCTCCTCGTAGCAGCGGGCGTCAAGTGCGAGGCTCAGGTTGTCCGCGTGACGCAACGTGCCGGCGAAAATCGGCACGATAATCGCGCTCATCGCCTTGATACGCTGGGCCAGCGAACCGGTTTCGATGGAACCGCCACGCGCGGATTGGGCGTCGACGATGGCACGGGTCTCGTCGGTCAGCGTTGGAATGAATCGCAATGCCAGACTCATGACCAGCGCGATTTCTTGGGCATGGATACCGAGCCGGTTGAGCGGACTGATCAAGGTGGCGAAGGCGTCGGTCATGGCGGTAGGCGTGGTGGTAGTGAGGAACACCGCGCCCAGAATGATTACCAATGCGAAACGGCAGGCGTACAGCACGGCTATGGTCACGCCCTGATCGGTGATGCTTAGCGGGCCAAGCGCCACCACCGGCGTGCCGGTGCGTACCACAAACAGATTGACCACGCCCATCAGCACCAGCAGGATCAGAATCGGATGAATGGATTCAAGCACCCGTAACGGGTTCAGGCGTGCCGCCGCGATAACGGCCAGGGTGATGGCGATGCCCAGCGCGAGCTGGGTTGGCGTGTTCACCGCGAACATCGTGAACATGGCGGCCAGGAAGCCCACCATCTTCACGCGCGGGTCAAGTCGGTGTATCACTGAGTGCGCAGGGCCGTTGGAGGATACGGCCGGCTCGGTGACGGTGGCCGTGACGGGGCCGCCGGATGCGGGGGCGGCAATCGGCATACGGACCACGCGGTCGGCGATTTGCTCGGCCTCCTCCCGGTCATGGGTGATGATGAGCACGGTCACGCCACGCGATTTGAGCGTGCGCAACAGCTCATGGATACGCTTCTTGGCTTGGGCGTCCAGACTCGCGGTCGGCTCGTCCATGATGAGCACGTCAGGATTGCAAGCCAGCACGCCGGCAATGGCTGCCAATCGTTGTTGCCCGCCGGACAGGTCGAAGGGGGAGCGGTCGGCAAGATGCCCGATATGCAGCAGTTCCAGTGATTCGCGCACGCGGTCGGCTACCTCGGTCTCGCCAAGCCCTTGGTTGCGTGGGCCGTACGCCACGTCCTCGGCTACCGTGTCAGCGAACAGCTGATGCTCTGGATGCTGCATCACGTAACCCACATGCCGGCGCAATTGCGCTAATTGCTTGCGATTCGCCGACTTCGGGCGCACGTTGCGACCGCGCTTGCCGGTCGAGGCCACCGGAACACCGGCCACTTCGATGCTGCCGGCGGTCGGCGCAGTCAGTGCGCACAACATGCGCACCAGCGTCGACTTGCCCGAACCATTCACGCCCATCAGTGCCACGGTTTCACCGCGCGCGATGGTGAACGACAGGTCATCGATAACCGCCCGTTTGGCCGAAGGATAGCGATAGATCAGATGCGAGACGCGAATAATGGGGTTCGTCATATCACCGATGCCATCGGAGAGCAGCGGCAGTTCGGAGCCGTCTTCGCGCTCCCGCTGGCGGGGGCTGTCGTTCGTAGGGCGACTGGGGGCGGCTTCTGTGCCGATACTACCCTCAGTCTCGCTTTGCGAGACAGCCTCCGCTAGCGGGGATCGATTATCGACGGCTGCAGTGATACCAATGATTCGCCCGGCCTCCATGTGCACGATGCGATCGGCATGAACGGTTTCATCTGGATGATGCGTGACATGCACAATAGTGGTGCCGCGCGCCTGCAAATCATCCAAAATGCGCATAACTTCGGCGCGTGCGGATTCGTCCAGCATGGCGGTCGGCTCATCCAATACCAGCATTGCCGGGTTCATGGCCAGCATGCCGGCGATGGCGGCGCGTTGCTGCTGCCCGCCGCTCATACGGGTCGGGTCGGACTGGCGTAAGTTCGCCAACCCCACGGCCTGCAATGAATCAACGATACGCTCGCCGATGAGCTCGCGCTCCAGCCCGAGATTCTCCGGGCCAAAGGCCACGTCATCCTCCAACACGGTGGTGACCAGCTGATCCTCGGGATTCTGGAACACCATACCGATGCCGCGGCGGGCAGCACGATAGGCATCGGCATTCGGGCCGGCTGCGTACACGCGTTGCCCCAGTAACGTCACTTCACCACCGTCCGGCGCGGTCAATCCCGCAATCAGACGGGCTAACGTGGATTTGCCCGACCCGTTCGGACCGACCAAGCATAGGCGCTCGCCGGCATGGACCGTGAGTGAAACGCCATCCAAAGCCCATGAGGTGCCGCGGTCATAGCTGAAACGAATGTCCTTGAGCACGGCGGCGGGGGAGGCAGGCTCGGCGGAAGCGTGAGGTTCGGCAGAATCGTGGAACTCGTCGGCGTCGAAGGAATGGGGTGCAACGGTCATGAAACAGCAATCCGTAACTGATAGGCGAAAACGCAGAATCCCGGCCCGTGCCGGGATTCTGCGTTCTGGTTCTTTGAGTGGTCTTTGAGTGGTCGTTAGTCGTGGCGGGCATCGGCCCGTCTCAGGCCAGTCACTGCTGCTTGGACAGCAGGTTGGAGATCGGCTTGTAGATCAGGAAGGTGATCACGGCGTGAATCGCCATCTTAGCCACGTTGAACGGCAGCAGAATCGGCAGAATCATCGCGGCCACAGCTTGGTAGGTCATGTGCGCGTAAATCGGCGTGACAATCAGGTTGCTCACCAGCGCCACCACGATGGCCAGCACCGCACCCACCAGAATGCCGATGGCGGCACCCTTGCGCGTACGGATCTTACGGTAGATGAACGCGGCCGGCACAGACAGGAACAGCGCCACCAGCACAGCCATCAGCGAACCCCACGGATTGGCGAACATGTGCGGCACAAAGCCGAGCACAGACACGATTGCGGCGGCGGCCGGGCCATACGCAAAGCCGGCAATCAGGCAGACGATGCCGGACGGGTCGTACTTCAGCCAAGTGACCGGCGTAATCGGGAATTCAATGAAGCTGGTGACCATCGCCAGCGCCACGAACAGTGCATACATGGCGATACGGCGCGTGGACCAGCGGCCAGAATCGGCCACACCAGTGGTGTGTGAGCCAAGTTTGGCGCTGGTGCTGGCGGTGGACGTGCTGGCCGAACCCTCGGCCTCGGGTGCCACAGAACGAACAACTTGCATGCGAATACGCGAAGATACACTCATAATGAGCCCTCGTTTCTTCCATCCGGACTATACCGTTGGCTCCGGAATCTCACCGGATCAGCCGCTTGCGCGGGTCGCGGGCTTCCTGCCATCCCCGTTATGAAACCCGGGGTGCAGGTTACCGCCAGTAAGGAATTGCACCTTCCCTGAAACTGACAGGCTTATTCATACGCCATGCGCCGGACGTATGCAACCCGCGTTTCACTGTGCAGAAATTCGTCTTGTGCCGGTCAAGTGCAACAATGGGAGCCATGGCTGAAGTGAAGAAACCCAACAACACCATCGACAAGCTTGCCCTGATCGTCACCACCTACAAACGTCAGCAGTTGCTTGAGACACTGTTCGATTCGATTCTGGCGCTTGAACAGGCACCGTGGCGCATTGTCATCGTGGACAATGAGCAGTCCGATCAGACGGCGGACATGGTCGCTGCGTTTGCCGGCAAGGTGACCGGCCAATGGGGCACCACCGTGGCCGACCAGTCCGGTAACGAAGAACGTGTGGTCTATGCGCCGCAGACCGAGAACCTGGGTGGTGCGGGCGGTTTCTCCGCCGGCGTGGCCAAAGCCTACGAGCTGGGTGCCGCATGGTTCTGGGTGATGGATGACGATGTGGCCGTGCTGCCGGACGCCATTGCCAAGCTGTCCAAGTGGACCGACAAGCACGAGGTGATTCAGGGCTCCCGATTCGACTACGATGGCGGCCCGTTCTACTGGCAGTACGACTTCATTGTGCCGCTGGGCATCCCGAACCCGATTGCGCCCGCCGCATTCGGCCCGGCCGGATACCGAGTGATGGACACGCTGTGCTTCGAAGGCGGCCTGTTCAACCGCCGTGTGGTTACGGAAATCGGTCTGCCGGACCCGCGCTTCTTCATCTACTGGGATGACACGATGTATGGCTACCGCGCCAGCAAGGTCACCAACCCGATTGTGGTGCCCGACGTGATCCTGCGCCGTACGCGCGAAATCGGCAATTGGGATATCGCCGGCGTGCGCCAGCTCAACTCCACATCCGACATGAACCGGTATCACATCATGCGCAACCGCGGATACATGGCCCGGTACTTCATGACCTATGGTGACTTCCGTCCGCTGGTGTTTGGACTGGGTACCGTGCTCACCGCGGCCAAGGAAGTCATTCGCCTGGTGATGGTGGATCGCGAGCACCTCAAGACCGGTTTGGTACAGATTGCCAAGGGCTGGTGGGACTCGCGCAAGCTGATGCACGACCCCACCTGGAAGCCCATGCCGTCGCTGAAGTAGCCGTAGTAGTGGCTCCCCTCTATGAGGGGGGTCACTACAGGTTACTTATGGATGAACAGGCCACCGTCGCCCCAAGCCCACTGGCCTTGGCCGGCACCGATCTGGAAGTGCAGCTTGGCGATGCCCATGTCATTGAACGCGTGATGCTCATCTTCCGCACTCTGATCGATATGCGCGGCGGCGGTATCGTCGGCCGGATTATACGAGAAGGTGATTGGCTGACGGTTCATCGCGCTCGGCGCCTTCATCGCAGCCTCGACGCCGGACTTGAACCAATCCGGAGCGGCCTCGCGCCCCTCATCGCTCATTGTGGCGGTGAACTGCTCATAGGTCTTGGTGGCGCGGTGCGTGCGTTGCGCTTCGCATAGCTCCTCATAGGATTTCGCCTGATAATCCAGATGATTCTTCGGATGCCCGATCACCACACCGAGATACAGCTCCTGGCCAGAGGTGACGCGGCAATGCTTGGCCGCCTCCGCCTTGTCCCATGAGCCGGCGACCCATAAGGTGCCGAGGCCGCGCAACGTGGCCGTGAGCACCATGCGTTCGGCATAGAAGCCGGCACGCTCTTTGGCTTCCTCATCGTTCGCGGGGCCGACGATGGCCAGATAATTCGCCGCATTGGTCAGATGACCTGAAGCATTGGCTTCGGCGAACACCTTGGGCTGGTCGCGCACCAGCTGAATGTTGAGATCGCCGAGTAAGTTGATCGGCTGAAGCGCCATCTCGAGCTGGCGGGCCGTATCGTCGTCGATCGGCTCATCATCGTAGGCGCGTACGGCGGTGCGGATGTTAATTGCATCAATAAGTTGGGTATGTTCTGCCATACCTCCCATTATCGCGCGCGACACAGAGTCAGGCCACCATAGACGCCGATTTTTCCTAGTATGCGAAATCGCATGCATTGCCCATTGTCAGGCTTGAAAAAACGATACGAATAGGGTACGTAGTGACCGGCGACGATGCACACGTTTGCACAATTGGTGTGTAATGGTTTCGTGTTGAGCGTAATTCGCGTTAAACTGGGCGCAACCTTACGAACTGATGAAAACGTATGGAAAGGAAGGTCAACGATGATTGAAACTGCACAGGCTTTCGGTGTTGACATTGGCGGTTCCGGCATCAAGGCCGCACCTGTCGATCTGACCAAGGGCGATTTCGCCGAGCCACGATTGAAGATTCTCACTCCCGAGGTCTCCACTCCTCAGGCCGTGGCCAAAATCGTCAAGCAGCAGCTCGACCACTTCGAAGTGCCTGAATCCGCACCCGTTGGCATCGCTTTCCCCGCGCCGATCAAGCCCGGCCAGAAGCTCGACTTCATGGCCAACCTTGACCAGTCTTGGATTGGCGTGGACGTTACTGAAGTGTTCTCCGAAGCCTGCGGCCGCCCGGTCGTCGTGGTAAACGACGCCGACGCCGCCGGCCTGGCCGAAGTCCAGTTCGGTGCCGCCAAGGGCCAGGATGGTCTGGTCATCGCCACCACACTGGGCACCGGCATCGGCACCGCCTTGATTTACAACGGCGTGCTCATCCCGAACACCGAACTTGGACACATCATCCTGAGCGCCAAGCATCTGGACGCCGAGAAGTATGCCTCCTCCGCGATTCGCGAGAATGAGGAACTGGGCTACAAGAAGTGGGCCAAGCGTCTGACCAAGTACTACGGCCTCATGGAGAAGTACTTCAACCCGGACCTGTTCACCGTCGGCGGCGGCGTGAGCCGTCAGAGCGAAAAGTTCCTGCCGTACGTGGATATCAAGACCCCGATCGTGCCCGCCAAGCTGCGTAACCAGGCCGGCATCGTCGGTGCCGCCTACTATGCCAGCACCAAGCAGCAGTGAGCCAGTGAGCGTGGGTGTGCAGCGCTGACCCGCGAATATGCTTCAGGCCGTCCGACTAGTCGGGCGGCCTTTCGCATTGCATAGGAAAGGTATGCGACGCATTCCCGGGAAAGTTGCGCAAAGTGAGCGTGTATGGAGGTCTGTGGCGACGCGTTCCCGGGAATGTGCCGCGTTTGAGGGTGTGATTCGGGTCCAGAGCGACGCATTTCCGGGAATGTTGCGCGATTGAGAGCGGGACAGGGGGCACCACGCTCTATCGTGGGAGGGTATGAGCGTGCATTTCTCTTCTCGTGTGGATATTTCTGCGCCGAATCCCATTGCGGCGGCCGAGGCGGCAGCCAAGGCAAACGGCATCGCACTCAGCAAACTCAACGATTCCAATCCGACCCGCCACGGGCTGGCACCCGAATTGGTGCCGAGCGTGTATACGGCCGACCCACGTGGACCGCGTGCGGCACGAGAAGCATTGGCCGCATTCCTCAATACGGCAAACGTGGTAGACGCAAGCAGCCCTCAGTTGGCTTCGCCCGCCGCCATCGAGGGCGGGAACGAGCGCCATGCCGCTTTCAACAATGCGAATACCGCCATCGAGGGCGTTGACCCGGACGTCCTGTACTTGCTGAGCTCCACGTCCGAGGCGTATTCGTGGCTGATCAAGTTACTTTGCGATGCCGGCGACGCGGTGCTGGCACCCAAACCCGGCTATCCGCTGATCGAGTCGATTGCACGGCTTGAATGCGTCGACACGGTCGAATACCAGTTGCAATTCGACGGCTCCTGGTTCATCGACATCGCCGAACTCGAGCGGCTGCTCAGCGAGCCCGGTGGCGAACGCATCAGAGCATTGGTGCTCATCAACCCGAACAATCCGACCGGTTCGTACGTAAAACCAACCGAGCGTGCACGTATCGTGACATTGTGCCGTGAGCATGGCATCGCCCTTATCGCCGATGAAGTGTTCTTCGATTACTCTCTCGAACCTTTCCCCGGCAACGCACGGCTCGCAGGGGAGCGCGGCGTGCTCACCTTCGCCCTAGACGGATTCTCCAAAATGCTGGCCGCGCCGCACGCCAAAGTCGGGTGGATTCAGGTGTCCGGACCTGCCGAGGACGTTGCCGAGGCACAGCGTCGACTGGACGTCATCGCCGATGATTATCTGCCGATGAGTGACATCATCGCCGAACGGATTCCCGCATTATTGAACGCCGCGCCTGCACAGACCAGACGGGTGGGGGAACGCGTGCGCAATAACCTGGCCAAGTTGCACGAGTTGCTTGACGCCGATCCCAACGGGCTGGTCAGCGTGCTACGGGCCGAAGGCGGCTGGAACGTGCTGCTACGAGTGCCTTCAGTCATCGATGAGAACGAACTGGTGCTGCGGTTGATTGACGAGCACCAACTCACCGGACAGCCCGGCTACTTCTTCGACATGACTTCCAATGGATACCTGGCCGTTTCCCTGCTACCCGAACCGGACGAATTCGAGCGTGGCATCCGCGCCGTGCTCAATACCGTCGCCGCTTTGCTGCGATAGGCCGGTGTTTGCCGGCCCCACGCCTGTACTCCACGTACAATAGCGGCATGGGATTCTTGTTTAGACCGAAAGAACTGCCACGCCCGGCGTCGCTGACGTTCACTTTGGATCAGGCCGGGCATACGTATGATGATGGGCACGTGGGACTTGCTCCCACGGACATCACCATCAGCGAGCTGCGGGTGGCTGTGATCGGACTGAACGGCGCAGGCAAATCCACATTGCTGGGTCTGCTGGACGGTTCGTTGAAGGCCAACGCCGGCACGGTGACCATTGCGGGCGGTGAGGAACGTCTTGACCCGGCTGTGAAGAAGGACGCGAAGCGCATCGATAATCTGGTCGGCAAAGTTCGCCGCGAGGAGATTCCGAACAGCTTTTACCAAGCGGCGAATATTTCCGAGGCTGTTTCCGAAGCGCTGAAAAAGCACAAGGTGCCCGAGTCAGAACGTCATGCGCGCATCGGCAATCTGTTCGCGCATTTTGATTTGGCGCAGGTCTCCAAGGCCAAGGCCAGCGAACTGGACTCCGAGAAACGGCACCTGCTGGCTATTGCGGCCGCGCTGAGCTTTGAGCCGAGTGCGATTGTGGCGGATGAGCCGAGCAAGGGATTGGATGAGATTGGCGCCGCGCATGTGGCCAAGGCGTTGTTCAGCTACAACAAGCAGGTGATTTTCGCCACGCATGACACGGATATGATCCGCCGGCCCGAATACGCCATCGACCGCGTACTGGTGCTGGACGAGCACGCGGTCGCGTTTGACGGAGCGCCGGCTGAGGCTGTGGCGTTTTATGAGGATCTGATTCGCCGCAAGTATGAGGCTGCGAAGCGGTAGCAGATAGGAATCGGCCGTTGGAGGATTGGCATCGGCCGTGAGGTCGATGCCAATCCTCACGCGAAGTAGAAGCCGCGGAAGCCGTACTGGTAGACGCGGTAGATGTATCCCGAACTGAGCACCATCTTGTACTGTGCCTTGAGGTTGCCGTCGGTGTCGGTGATGGTCAGGGTAATGGTGTTCTTGACCTTGGGGATCAGTCCCAACACCAGAAACTCGTGCTCGGTGGAGGCGATGTCATTGCTCGATACCGTGGTCGTCTGACTCGCCGTGCTGGTACCGCCGACATTGCCGGAACCGTCGGCGTCGCCGGCGGCGGCCTCACGGTATGCGGCGGCCGCCTCATCGCTGGTGATGGCGTTGGCCGTGTAATCCGGGTACCCCTCAGCGGAAACGGTGTAGCTGGAAGACGCGACTACGGACGGCAGTGGACACGGGGAAACCCTCACGACAGTATGGGTAAACGATTAGTGAATTACGTCACATACATTATGCCGCAGGTCTTGGAAAACACCGGCCGGAATGCTGGGAGAATACTGAAGCTTGGCGGGTCGCCGAGCGGTCCGGTCCTATAGCAGGGTGAACCAAGACTGAACCTGATGCCAGAGCGTCGGATTGTTGGCGATCATCGAATCGCTGCGCGACTGCACGAAGCAACTTAGTATGGCTATGCCCAGCGCCCACAATACGGCCAGCATCACGACCCAGCGCATCAGCCAACGCCACGGAGTGACGCGGGCGATGCCATCGCCTGAAGCGGCGTCGTTGGCCCCCGCCAATGAGCGGCTCGGTTCGCGCCCATTGACCAGCCACAGTAGCCCCGGTATGGACGCCAGCGAGATCAGCCAGCCGAAATCGGCGGAATACCGCCATCCCAAACCGCCGACGTGGCTGTCGAATACGACCAGCACCGCCGCCACGGCCAAGCAAGACATCAGCCATGGCCGCATGCCGTGCGTCTCCAATCTGCGCAGCAGGGGTAGCGCCAAAGCCATCAAGGTCAGTGGCGTGGCCGTGAAAATCGCGCCGACCATCACCTCGTAATAGCCCCATTGCGGCATCGGGGCGGGAGAGCCCGCCAGCCACGGGAAACGATCCATGAAGCGCAGCGGCAGGAACAGGTAATACCAGATGTTGGCGGGCATATCCGCGGACGGGGTGGTATGCCGGGTCATATCGGATATGGAGAACTGATACGCATTGCCGAAATTGAACGGGGAATCGAACCGAACCATGTTCCATGTCATCAGAGGCGTCACGACGAGAATGGCGGGGATGATTACCGCCAGCGGCGCGCGCAACGCCTGCAACGGCTTGATACGGCGTGTGCGCAGACCGGTGCCCAGCGCGCGAATCTGCGGCCAGAACAGGGGGAACGCAAGCAATGCGGTCAAGGTGAACGTCGGTCGGCATCCGAAATTCGCCGCAATGCACAAGGCGCCCAAGGCCAGTCGTGGCAGGGAGAGAGGCTTGGCGTCGCCCGCCTGCCATCGGTCCGATGGTCTCAGCGGACGGCGGGACGTGTCCGCGCCGAGCCATAGCCATAGTCCCAGCGAAGTCAACGTCAGCGATGCGGCGAACGGTATCTGATAGAAGTTCGTGCGATACAGCAAATACCCCACTTGCGCGCTCACCAACGATGAGACCACTACTAACGACGCGGCCGCCACCGAAGTCTTCGGCATCACGCGATGGATGACGCGCAGCACCAGCAAGGAGAAGAAGATGATGAACAGCAGCACGAGAATATACTCGGCGGCGGATGTCGGCAGATTATGACCGGTCAGCAGACGATAGGGGACGAACAGCAGCACTGCGGGCAACACGCCAAAATAGGAATACCAGTGACCGTCATAATACGCGTAATCCCAGTAGAGCGGACTGGCTCCATTGGCGAGTAGCTGGGCACGTGTGGCTACGTCATAGGGGTGCTCGGTGGCGGCCAGTTGTTCGGGAACCGGCAAGTCGAGCCAGGGCCGGCCGGCGACCAGCGCATCGGCCACATGCCCATACTGGTCGAAATCATAGGTGTAATCGCCGGAAACGTGGAAGACGAGCGGAGACGCGTACCACAGTTCGTGGATGATGGATGCGCCGATAAGCAGGGTAGGAATCGCCATAAGCCCCACGAAAGCAAGTCGTTGCCGAGTGCTGGACGGGTCAAGCGTGATACGCCACAGGTGCGATCCCGGCCTCCAGACGGCAATCATCAGCAACACCAAGGCCATGGCGAGCACGCGCATCCAATTGATGACGAACGGTACGTGCACGTTGGCGCGGGAGTCGGTGACCGGTACGATCGCGCCGCGCTCTTCCTGAATCCAAATACGCACGATGCCGGCACCCGGTGCCTTGACATAATGGCTGCGAATAGCGTCGGGATTCATCGACTGGGCCTGGCCGGTGATGCCATCGACATCCGCGCGCACATGAATGGTCGCCAGCGGTTTGAAGACTTCCTTATCGTCGTTCGCTTCGGATTCGGCCTCGGCCTGCTCACGGGCCTTATCGATGACCTTGCTGCTCGCGGTATCGATGCGTAGGTAATCCGACGTGCCGTCCGCGGTCAGTTCAAGATAGGCCTTGGTCGGATCGGTGACGGTCAACATGCCATCATTCCGGCGCGTGAGACCCGAACCCAGCGTGTTATGCACGGCGTTCGTATCCGTGCTCGCTCCGAGCGTACGCCAGAACGGCAGGTTGAACACGATGCACTCCATGGCGGCGATGGCGGCGATGGCGGCCAGCAAGGCGATCAGCAGGCGCACCAAACGCAGCCGGTGCCGGGTATCCGGACGGCTGGGCAGGCGCCGTTCATGATTCGACGGCATCGGACGATCTGCGCGAGTGTGGTCTATGGAATGCACGCATTTATTCTATAGGCTTTATTCGGGCTTGATGTCGGGCAAACAAGAGACAATGTGAATCATGCCAAAACGTACATCGGACCATGGGAAGCACAACCGCACGCCACTGCTGGGCGGACTGAAGGATTCGATGAACGCGCTCGCGGCCGATCTGGGACTATCCAAGCCGAAGAAGCACGATACGAATCCGTTCGGCGATGCCTTGCAGGAGACCAGTGAGCGTAAAGGCGGCATTATCGACGAACTGACTCGCCATGCAGTGGCGCTGAGTCCTGTAATCAAGCGACGCACCTTCCCCGAATTGGAGAACGTGCCGGAAGGGCTGGTGCTTGGATGGGCGCAGCTGCCCTCCACCAGAGGCCGCGGCTTCTCGCTTGGCATTTTCCCCGACCGCGATCATTTTGCGCAGGTGGCGTTCGCCGATACGCATGGCCGCGTATTCGTGGGCACCGACCCCGACATGGACGTGCAGGATATGCAGGCGCGATTTATGTTCGGCAAGGAAAAAGAAGTGACATTGCCGGACGGTGAGCGGCTGGGCGAAAGCGACGAGCCTCGTTCACGTTCCGGTTTCTCCCGTACAGACCGTGGCCTGGGAAGTGCGCTGCATCATGGGCGTGGTTTGGGGCGTGGCCTTGGTCATGGTGCTGACGGTGTGAAGGCCATTACCGGTGGCGTGGTGGGGCGTGACGACACCGGACGCATGACGTGGCTCGCCTCATGGCTCAAGGCCGGCAACCGGTACACGCTTGAGCAGATGCGTGCCAATCTGCCGCCTGCGATGCGTCATGATTTGGAATACCGCGATGCCATTACCATCGCGTTCTTCGCCACGTATATGTTGCCGCAGATCAATGGTCTGCTCATCGGATTCGGTTCCGGCAATATCTTCCGCCGTCTCAACCGTGAGGCGCCAATCGGTGCGATTCGCCGTTCGGTGCGTGACACTTTGGCGGCACGTGCCCACGGCATGCGGGCCTCCGGTCTGGAGGATCATTTCGCCGATCTGATGCGCGAAGCCGGCGCTCTCGACACCACGCCGGGACTGGAAGCGGTGCATGGCGCCGAACCATTGCACCTGTACACCTCGACGTATTCGAGCGGCTATTTCTTTACGTGGGATAAGTCCTTGGCATTCGGGCAGGCGCTGAAATCCTTGAAGATCGAAGGCAACCTCAACCGATTCGCTGCGGTGAGCGCTTGGTTGGAGCGCAACGCTTCCTTGGGACGCAACCCTACGGAAGATACGGTGACCCGTGCCGAGGCCGCGCAAATCGACATGAAACTCATCGAAAACCCTGCGATTATGGCGCTTGACCCGTATGATGGCGAGCAGGAGCGTCGGGCCGTGCTGAGCCTGGTCGATATCGCCGCACGCACGGCTGGACAGATTCGCAGTGAATTCCCCGATCCTCGAGATGTGCTGACCCAGCAGAACGTGCCGGATTCGGGTGTGACGAATGCTGCGGGCGCTGAAAGTACTGAGAGTGCTGAGGGCGCTGTAGAACGGACCGATAAGAGCGACACCAACACTCAAGCCGCTCGTCCTTCGTATTCGCCGGCGAGGAGCGACGAATGGGTGTATCGTCAGACCCTCTCTTCACTGTTGCGCCGGTTACGGTTGCCGTATCGGTTTGACGTGGAGTTCCGGTCGCGCTTGGATTCGGGTGAAGTGGCCATTGGCTTCACCACCGCCGGCACCTCGATGATGCCCGATAGCCGGTATGACACCACTCGACGTACGTGGCGTGCGCTGAGTAGCGCCGAACGCGCGTCAATGAGCGCCGCCTACAACCTGCGTGTCGGCCTGATGATGGCCGCGCTGAGTTTCGGCACCAGCGAATCCGTGCGCCAGGTGTCGTTGCACATCGATTCCATTGGTCTTGAAGAGGCGATTGCCGAACAGGATTCCGCCATCGAGGCGATGATGAGCGAGGCCCTAAGCGCCTTCGAACATCTACGCAGTGGCGATTTGGGGCGTGTGGGTTCCAAAGCCGACCCCAAAGATGGTGATTTCCATGGCGACCCGACCCGCCCCATCACCCATGAGGAGACGTTCGGGCAGACGGCGTCCGGTGACGAACGCGGCACGGCCGGGGGAGCAGGCAACGGTACCGGACCGTCTGCGGATGCTACGGATCAGGCCGCGGCCGAATCTGCTGACGCCGATGGCGCTGCGTCCATCGATTCGCAGTTCGAAGACCTGATGAAGGGCATCGATATCGACGAAATGGCGTTCGGCATGCCGGACGATACCGGCGCAGGCGACGACCTGGGCGGTATCGGCGGCGAGGGCGTCGGCACTGACGGTGCTGATGGGGCCGCCGGCATGGACGATGATCCGATGAGTGTGCTGCGCCGCAATCCCACCGTGCGCAATATGGTCACCGTCACCTTCACCCGTGATGCCTTCCTCAAGCGACTGGACACCGCTGGGCTTGACAATCCCGAGGAAACCTACCGCATGTTCGGTGCCGTGATGGACGTGGACGGCGAAGGTGGTCTGAAACCCATCAGCGCCGACTTCGACTTGGCGGACAGCCGGTTCTCTCCCACCGGATCCCAGGAGGAGCCCGAACTGGCCGACCGTCAATTCAGCCCGGCGACCGCTCACGTGCTGGGCGCACAGAATAGTGCCGGACTGGCTATCCAGCGAGTGGACCTGCTGCAGCATGGCGTCAACGAATTCCACGATATCGCCAGGAACACGTCGCTCGGCTCCGTGGAAAAGGCCCAGCGAGCCATGCAGGTCATCGAATCGATATGCGATCCCGAACTGACCGATTTGGCCTCTCAGGTCACCAGTGCGTTGATCGATGGCAAGGACACGCCGGACTTCACGTTCACGCTTGCCGACGATCTTGACAAGGAGCGTCTGCGCGCCCGAGACATGCTGTTCTCGGGCCAAGCCGATCAGGCCATCGAAGCGGCCGAAGCGGCCGTGGCCCATTTGGACCAGGTGTATGCGGCAGGCCATGGCGTACCTCGATACTTCAACTCCTATGCCGAGCGCGTGGTCTACAACCGGCTGTTCGCCACATTGGACGAGCGTACGGTGCTTATCCCGGACAATCTGTTCTACGCGCACATGGAGCTGGCTGACGTGTTGAGTCAGATCAAGGGTGCCGAGGCGGCCATCCCGCATCTCAACCGTATGGTGGCGTACGCGCCCGCCTACCCGCTCTCACATCTGAAGCTCGCCATTCAACTGGCCCGCAATGAGGATTGGGATTCGGCACGCGCCGCCTGCCTGAATGCTCTGCGCGTGGCCTTGGACCGCGACGATGCCGCGTTCGCCTATTACCGGTTCGCGTACGCCGAATGGATGCTTGACCGGTTCGACACAGCCGCCGCAGCCTACATTATGAGCGATCACATCGCTCCCGGGGCCATTGGTTCGCTGGAAAGCGAACTGCAGGAACTGGTTTCCCGTGCGGACTCGCAGTGCATACCGGTGCCTGAATCGGTGGAGGCCGCCGCCCATGTGCTTGCCACGCATGATCTGCCGGTCTGGCCGCATATCGAAGTGGCTGACATCGTGCGTGACGCCGCTCGCGTGTGCGTGGATGAGGACATGTTCGTGCCGGCCCGCACGCTCTCGGTGGCTGTGGCCCGCATGAATGACGGCGAAGGCGATAACATCGACATCATCCAAGCCCAGTTCCTGCGCTCGCTATCCGCGTAGCCGCCTGAGGGGAGTTGACGGTATAGCCGGCCGAGGGGAGCCGAGCCCGCTAGGATAGACAACCATGAGCACGAACGAACAACTGGCATGGGATTTCGACGATGGGGATGTGGCCGAGGTCCGGCCTGATACCGGTATTGCACGTTTTGCCCCTGGCTCCGAACAATGGATAGCCGCACTGCAGCCCACTGACGACGACGCGATACGCCTCGACCGTTTCGACGTGAACACGATGACCGCTGAGGCCGCCGCCCGCCTGTGGGCTCGCGTGGCCGCATGGGTGGAATCCGATCAGATCGCCTACTACATCGACGACTCACCCGTCAGCTCCGACGCCGCTTACGACGCGCGCATGCGTTGCCTCGAACGACTCGAAGCGGCGTTCCCCTCACTGGACAATCCGCAGTCGCCCACCCATCGCGTCGGCGGCTCCTTCTCCAACGACTTCGCCTCCGTGCGCCACCCCAGCCGCATGATGAGCCTTGACGACGTCTTCTCCATCGAAGAACTCAAGGATTGGTACGACTCGGTGATTCGCGACCTCGATTGGCCTGAATCCAAGCCCCTGCCCATGAGTTGCGAGGTCAAAATCGACGGCCTCGCCCTGAACCTCATCTATCGCAACGGCGTGCTTGAACAGGGACTGACGCGCGGCGACGGCGTTACAGGCGAAGACATCACCCTGAATGTGCGAACCATCGGCTCCATTCCCGCAAACCTCGGCGGCCCCAAGGAAGACGTTCCGGACTTCGTGGAAATCCGAGGCGAAGTGTTCATGCGTTGGGATGATTTCCACACCCTGAACAACGAGCAGGAGGACGCCGGACGAGCGCCCTTCGCCAACCCACGCAACGCGGCTGCCGGCTCGCTGCGTCAAAAAGACCCTCGCATCACCGCCACCCGTCGCCTGAGCTTCTATGCGCATGGTCTGGGGCAGCTCACTTGGGGGCCGGACCATCCGCGCGGCACCCATGACGTGGTCGCCGACCAGTCGCAGGCCTACGATCTATACACCAAGTGGGGCGTGCCGGTCTCCCCGCACAATCGTGCGGTGACCTCATTCCAGGAGATCCTGGACATGATCGAGTACTACGGCGAGCATCGTGGCGACATCGAGCATGCACTTGACGGCATCGTCGTCAAGGTCGATGACCTGGGCCTGCAGCGTACCCTCGGCGCCACTTCGCGCGCGCCGCGCTGGGCCATCGCCTACAAATACCCGCCCGAAGAGGTCAACACCGAACTGCTCAACATCACCGTGCAGGTGGGGCGTACCGGCCGTGTGACGCCGGTCGCCGTGCTCAAACCTGTCTACGTGGCCGGCTCCACCGTGGCTCGTACCACGCTGCACAATGGATTTGAAGTCAAACGCAAGGGCATTCTGATCGGCGACACCGTGGTGGTGCGCAAGGCCGGCGATGT
Source organism: uncultured Bifidobacterium sp. (assembly GCF_959020155.1). Classification (GTDB taxonomy): domain Bacteria; phylum Actinomycetota; class Actinomycetes; order Actinomycetales; family Bifidobacteriaceae; genus Bifidobacterium. The sequence goes on along the minus strand of NZ_CAUERC010000001.1, from coordinate 83,001 downwards.
GATTCCCGAACTGGTCGGCCCGGTGCTTGAACGGCGCAAAGGGCGTGAGGACCAGCTGCGCGAATTCGTCATGCCCGAGTTCTGCCCTTCATGCGGCGCGAAACTGTCACCCGCCAAGGAGGGTGACAAGGACATTCGCTGCCCGAATGTGGAGAGCTGCCCGGCCCAGTTGACCGAGCGCGTGATTTCGCTGGCCTCACGCAAGGCGTTCGACATCGAGCACTTGGGCGAACAATCGGCCATCGCTCTGACCAACCCGGAGGAGAACCGGCCTGATTCGGTGGCGACCTACGCGCCGAACATCACCGAGGTTCTGGTCGCCCCCGGCGAAGAGCCTGACCCGTACGAGCCGGTGGAAGGGCTGGAATTGCCGGCCGCGCAGAAGCCGGTGTTGTCTAACGAATCCGGGTTGTTCAACCTGACCGCCGCCGATCTGCGCGACGTGCGCGTGTGGCGTGAGGCCGCAATCGTCGAGGTGCATGAGACGGTCGGTGCGAACGGTAAGAAGAAAAAGGTGCGTAAGCGTGTCGGCGGCTCTGGCCTGTGGCATCAGGTGCCTGCTTTCTGGACCGCGCCCACGCCGGCCAAAAAGCTCACGGCCAAGCAGCTGGCCGAACGCGCGCAAGGGGAGGCCGCAATCGAATCTGCCGAAACACAGGGAGGTACCGCCAGCGAGACGACCGGCGCACCTACCGGGGCTGAGGCGCCACTTGGTACTATGCCGGGCTTTGCCGCAGCCTCCTATCCTGAGTATGACGTGCCGGCCGACGCGGTTATCGTGCGCGTGGATCACAAGACCACGCGCACTGGCGTCACGGATGTACCGGTGATCATTCGGCCCGGCGAAAACACGCGCAAGATGTTCGACGAAATGGACAAGGCCCGTCACGCCGACCTGTGGCGTGTGCTGGTCGCGTTGTCGATTCGCCGGCTCGGTCCGCCTACCGCACGCCTGATTGCCTCGGCGATGGGCTCGCTGGCAGCCATCGAAAACGCCACGATTGAAGATCTGACGGCCATCGACGGGGTGGGCCCGGAAATCGCCGAATCGGTGGTGAACTGGTTCGCCGCCACCCGCGAACCCGGCGACTGGCGCGGCGCGACTTTGCGTGCTTGGCAGGCCGCCGGCGTGGGCGTCGACGAGGCCGAGACCAGTTCGTTGCCGCAGACGCTGGCCGGCAAAACCGTGGTGGTCACCGGTTCATTGGAGGGCTATTCGCGTGATTCCGCCAAAGAGGCGATTATCGAGCGCGGCGGCAAGGCGGCCGGTTCGGTGAGCAAGAAGACCGATTACGTGGTGATTGGCGCAAACGCCGGCTCCAAGGCCGCCAAGGCCGAGGAACTCGGCATCCCCATGCTGAGCGAAACCCAATTCGCCCAGCTCCTAGCCACCGGCACCATCTAAAATAGCCCCCTCAGACGCTTCATTAACCCCCTCTGATGAGGGGGCTGTCAGCCTTTAGGCTGACTGGGGGAGAGAAAAAGCGAATCCCGCCCCAGTGTGACTTACTCCACTCCCTCTGGCATGCCGCCGCATCACACGCTAGGGTAGAACAGGCCCTAAAGGAGGATACGGATTTATGAGCGACGCACGTCAGATCGAAGCCGACATCTACGAACGCCTGAGCAAGGTCATCGACCCCGAGCTCGGTCGTTCGGTCACCGACCTCGGCATGATTGCCGCCATCGAAGCCGCGCCCGCATCGTCGGACGCCGGCACTTACGACGTCACCGTGCACGTTGAGCTGACGGTTCCCGGATGCCCACTGAGCGAGACCATCACCAGCCAGATCAATGGCGCGGTCAGCTCCTATCCGGGCGCACAGCTGCTGCCTCATATCGAAGTCGGTTCGATGAGCCGTGACAAGCTGGCCGATCTGGTCGCCGACCTCAAGGCCGAACGCAAGCAGAACCCCTTCAGCAAACCGGGTGTCAAGACCCGCATCTTCGCCATCGCCTCCGGTAAGGGCGGCGTCGGCAAGTCCTCGGTTACCGCGAACCTGGCCGCCACGTTTGCGGCCCTCGGCTTCGACACGGCCGCCATCGACGCGGACATTTATGGCTTCTCACTGCCGCGCCTGTTCGGCGTGCATACACAGCCCACCAATCTGAATGGCATGCTCATGCCGGTCACCGCGTGGGGCGTGAAACTGATCTCCATCGGCATGTTCGCCGGTGCTGACCGGGCGATTCTGTGGCGTGGGCCGCGACTGCAGCGCTCCTTGGAACAGTTCCTGTCTGACGTATGGTGGGGCGAGCCGGACGTCCTCTTGCTCGACTTGGCTCCCGGCACCGGCGACATGGCGATTTCCGTGGCCCAGGCGCTGCCCAACGCCGAACTCGTGGTGGTCACCACCCCGCAGCCCTCCGCTTCTGACATCGCCGTGCGCTCCGGACTCGTGGCCCTGCAGGTGCCGATGAAGGTGCGTGGCGTGGTGGAGAACATGAGCTACTACGAGCACAAGGGCGAGAAGCTGGAGATTTTCGGTGCCGGCGGCGGTCAGCGCGTGTCTGAACAGCTCACTCAGGCGCTGGGCTATGACGTGCCGCTGATGGCCCAGCTGCCGCTGGAACCCGAAGTGCGCGAGACCGGCGAGGCCGGCCGGCCGGCGGTGCTGGACGCCGACGGCGCTTTGCGTACGGATGGCATTGGCCAGACCTTCCGAGGGTTGGCTGAACGGCTGTTGGCAGTGTGAGCCTGCGCAGCCTCACACTTTTGTAGGCGGCGTTGGCGTTTAAGTCCGGTTCGCTGCTGGTGGGCGAATCGCTTGACCACAGCACCCGCGACCTGGTGGTCGAGGCAATGGAGCGCACTGTCGGCGTGGATAGGCTCATTAACCTGCAGGCCATTCACATGGACGAGGACGCCGTGCCGCGCTGCCTTGGTATGAATGGGAGATCTACGTTGAGCCCGATATCTGGCGGGTGCCTCGCAGTAAATAACGGCATAGCGCATTGTCGGTGCGATGCTAAGAGGTAATGGCCCATGAGCGGTTCCAATCGGCGAGATTGCGTTGCCGGGACACCACGACATGGGCCATCTCGATAAAACGATGCCGCGTGTCGGCTGTTCTCAGGTCATCCGCAGTGACGAGAATGACGATCCAGCCGAGCAGTTGCAATGCGTTTCGCTTTGCCGCGTCGATTCGCATTTGTGCCGGATCGGCGTGATAGGCTCCCTGATATTCGAACGCGACGCGGCAGTCCGGATATGCCATATCCAATATGACGTATGAGTTGCCGATATTCACGCGATAGTTGGCGGTGGGGCATCCCAAGCCTGAATCCTTCAGCATCCCAAACAGCGTGTTTTCCGGCGGAGAATCCGTGTTCTCTGTCATGTAGGGCAGTGCCTCGTGGCATTTGTTACGACCTATGAACCGCGGACTGATTTCCAAGTAAGTATCGAAATCCTTGCGAGTGGCCATTCTGCGCCGTTTATCGCGGCTCATCAAAGAGGCTCCAATGGCCGCAAGTTCCTCCAATGTAGAGTATTGGGCCATCTGAGCCCACATCATGACCGGCGAGGCAATCCAGAACTGTTCATAATCCTTTTTGCGGATATCCAGTTTTCCCTTAAACACATGGAAGACCACGCCTTTGATTCGTCTGCGTTTGTTGGCACTGGAAACACAGGCGTGCACGGCATCAACAGATAGCGTGCAATGTCGGGGGATGGGCGCGCCGTAGTAGTTGGCCGCATTGATGTATCCCACCAGCAATGGACCTTTCGAACGGCGCGCAGCATCATTGCAGCGTTCACGTTCTGCTCGGCGTCGGCCGACAATATCCTCATGCATAAAAGAGCTCATGATGCGACCGTAAAGCTGATTTGGACTTGAATGCAAGCCAGGCAGGGCAATGTGGTTCCAGCTTATGGAGTTATCCACATTGTCTATTTGCGCAGAGAACGGTTCTCAGTAGTATCTGTGCGCTCAAATGAACAAGAACATAACAATCTCACATCATCGCAAATGGCGACATGGCAGTGATTAGGGCATATTCCATGTGTGCTTCGGGCGTAGAGAAGTGTGCACAGACATTATTGAGAACCGTTCTCTGCGCGCCTATCTGGCTACGACCTCGGTGGGCAGGAGCCCCGTGCGCTGGAACGGCCGGTCCTCGATCTGGTCAAGCACTAGGGTAGCCAAGCTGACGCCGAATGCGTCCATTGGCTGGCGCACGGTGGTCAGCTGCGGGCACGCTGGCGTCGGCGTCGACGTCGGCAAGTACGACGGTCCGATGATATAGGCGATTCGTCGATACCCGCGCCCCAACATATGCTCGGTGAGCTTGCGTGAAGCGAGTCGGTTGTCGATGTCGACGGTGGGGAAGGGGTGGCGCTGCCATAGCCGACGCCGGAAATGGCGACTGGCACGCTGATATTGGCGAATCCCTGAAATAGCGGGTCGTCCTTATGAAATGTGTTGAGAATCCACGGGCCGTATCGCATGGCGCAGCGCAGTCTGCACCGCCCCGCCGCCGAACCAACCCCGGCAAGATCGCGCGCCGCGCCGGCACCACTATCCTCGCCCTGCTGTTCTGCGTCGTATGGTTCTTCCCGGTCTACTGGATGATTATCACCGCCGTAAAGCCGCGCGATGAGATCATGACCACGACCCCCGTGTTCTGGCCCATGCACCTCTCGATCGTCCTGTCGATTATTGTCGCGTTCTTCGCGTGCACGGCCCTGACCCTGTACCGCTTCCGCGGGCGCAAGCCGATCATGGTGTTCGTGCTGGCCATCCAGATGACCTCTGGCGGCATCATCCCGCAGATCATCATCTACAACCAGCTCGGCCTGCTCAACAAATACAGCGGCCTGATCCTGGCGTACATCGCCATGGTGCTGCCGTTCGCGATCTGGAACATGCGCGGGTTCTTCCTGAACATCCCGAAGGACATCTTCGAATCCGCGGCCGTGGAAGGCGCGAACGACTGGCAGATCCTGTGGAAGATCACCTTCCCGCTGGCCGCGCCCGGCATCGTCTCGACCTCGGTGTTCGCGTTCATCAACGCCTGGAACGACTACATGATCGCCTATACGTTCATGAAGGACCAGTCGAAGTACACGCTGCCGGTATGGCTGTCGTCCTTCTCGACACCCACCATGGGCACCGATTTCGGCGGGCAGATGGCCGCTTCGGTGACCTTCTCGTTGCCGGTGGTGGTGTTCTTCATGCTCATCCAGCGCAACATCATGAAGGGTGTGACGACCGGTGCCGTGAAATAGCGTATGCCGCCGTACCTCACCAAACGATTCGTCCGCTGATGGCGGCGTGACCGCGTGTCGCCTGCCGTCAGCGGATGAACGATAATAAAAACAGTATGAAAGGAACAGCTGTGCCCACATTCGAATATAAGGCTGATGCCGCAACGCCGTGTCTCACCCTGATTCCCGCTCCGGTGACATTGGAATACACGCATGGCACGGCTATGATCGGGTCCTTGGTGACGATCGAGAAACGAATTCCCGAATATGCCGTCACCGAAGATGCCGATGAGACCTGGGAAACGCTGCCAATCGAGCAGCTGTCCAGCGAACTCGAGCGTTACTGCGGCGTCGCCGTCCGTACGCGCCGAGTACTCACAGCCACAGATGAAGCCGACGCCGGTGCCAATGCCGCCGAAAAAGCGCGAGATGCGGGCGTGGGTGCGGGTGCGGGCGCGGGTGCGCCGGCAGCGATGAACGGCACCGTCATATTGCTGTGTGTGGATGCGCGATTGGCGCATGACGAATACACGCTGGATGTGTTCGCCTCAGATACCATCGCCGTGCGTGGTGGCAGCGAAAGCGGATTGCGGTACGGCATGCAGACACTGCGGCAGATGATCAGGCAAACCTCGCGGACCTTGCCCTGCCTGCATATCCAAGACAAGCCTGCGTTCGCGGTGCGCGCCTACAGTCTTGACGTGACGCGCGGGCGTGTGCCGACGATGGCGTTCCTCACCTGGTTCATCGACCAGCTGGCGTTGTATAAGTACAACCAATTCCAGCTGTACGTGGAACATGCCTTCGCTTTCGGCGAGCTCAGCGAAGCGTGGCGCGGCACTGACCCGCTCACGGCCGACGACATCATGTTCCTGGACGAATACTGCGCACACCACGGCATCGAACTGGTGCCGTCCTTGGCCACTTTCGGGCACATGTATATGAACCTGCGCACCCGTGAACATCGTGGACTGGGAGAGTTCCCCGAAGACGCCGACCGTCCGTTCAGTTTCATCGAACGAATGGAACACCACACACTGAACGCAGCCAACCCCAAGTCGCACGATTTCGCCTCGCGCCTAATCGAGGAATACGCGCCGCTGTTCCGCTCGCGGTCCTTCAATATTGGTGGCGATGAGACTTTCGACTTGGGCCGTGGCCGGTCCGTACAGGACTCGCCGGGCGCCAGTCGCGATGAGCTGTATGCCGATTTCGTCAAAGACCTATGCAGCACGCTTGCCCATCGTGGTCTACAACCGATGCTGTGGGCGGATATCGCGCTCGAGAATCCGCACACCATGGACTTGCTGCCCGGCGACATCACGATGCTCAACTGGATGTATGAGCCGGATATCGACGAAAGCAAGATCCAGACCATCGCATCACAAGGCCGCCGCCAATTCGTGTGCCCTGCCGTGCGTGCGTGGAGCCGGTTCTTCCCCGACTATGACGGTGCCTGGCTGAACACGTACCGCATGGCGGTGGCCGGGCTCAAATATGGTGCGGAAGGCATGGTGGTCACCGATTGGGGTGACTATGGGCATGTCAATGATCCGCGGTTGAGCGTGCCGGGACTGTGCTACGGTGCGCAAAACGCGTGGAACCCGGTTGCAATTGACGCATGCGAAATGAACCATCGGATTTCTAATCTGGCGTATGGCGACGAATCCGGTTGGCTTATGGATTCACTCGCTCGCATCGACTCCGATGGAGTGTCGTTCCCCTGGGACCTCGCCGTGCAAGTGCTGGAACTGGAATACGGTTCCGGCACCGGCATGCTGAATACGGATGTGGCATCGTATGTGGAACGGTCGTGCGGGGGAGAGCTCATGTTTGACCGTGCGCTGGGATGCGCCGACGCGCGCCGCCGATTGCTCCTGCGGAACCATGCCCGTCTCGAACGACGCCGGGATTGCGACCGGGCGTTGATTGATTGCGGCAGTGCGGTTGTCGCGGTGCTCGATGGCTCGGCACGAGGAGGATTGAACCCGGAGCTGCTGTGGGTGATGCTGGATGGGCAGCGGTTGTTCAATAGACTGGGTGAGGAACTGCTGGTATTGGCTGGCGGCGAGGACGCCTGTGACACCAAGGATGTGACCGGCCGTGCGCTGGATGCCTCGCGCCGCGCCCGTCTTGCCGCCGATTTGGAGTTGTGGTTCGAACGGTACCGTGTGCAGTGGCTGTCCATCGGCCGTTACGCCGAATTGGCGCGTATCGCCCATGTGGTGTGGTCGTTTGCGGACATATTGCGTAGGGGAGCGCTATAGGGGGGGGCTCGCAGAAATTCGGTCCTGCTGAGAACAATGTGAGGCTTACGCGCCGTCAAACGCACATGGTGATTTCAAAAATGGCGAATTGCTGCCATTCTTGCACCTGTGCGTTTGATGGGAAATGTGCGTATGCCTCACATTTTTTTGCATAAAGCATGAAAATGTGTGAGACCGGCGTCAAGGTCGAATTCGAGAAGAAGGCCTTCGAACAGATTCGCCAGAACGCCTCCCAGGTCCTCAACTCCGACGACGCTCCGGACGTTACGGAATACAACAAGGGCAACGCCACGTCCGGCCTGCTCGCCAGCCAAGGCCTGCTCACCAACCTCAACGATTACGTGTCCGAATATGGCTGGGACAAGATTATCACCGGTTCCTTGGCCGACACCGGCAAGTACGATGAGCAAGGCATGATGGGCTCCGGCGACTGGTACGGCATCACCACCGGCGCGGTGAAGTAAGGTCATTCGCACAACAGGCAATTCAATCAACAAGCAGCACATATTGATTTTGGTTTCGGCTGCCTTGTTCCCTGGCGGTCGAAACCACCTCTCCACCAAGGAGCAGCAACAATGAAGTTCACCAACGGCTACTGGATGATTCGTGACGGCGTCGACGCCCTCTACGCTCGTGAAGCCTACGAACTGGCGGCGGATGCCACCACCGAAAGCCTCAACGTCCTCGCCCCGACCTCCGTGGTGCGCGGCCGATACGATACCCTGAACCTGCCCACATTCAATGTGGACATCACCACACCTGCGGAAGGCGTGATTCGTGTGTGTGCCGAACACTGGCAAGGCGCCACCGAATACCCCGGATTCCCGCTCAATGCCGACGAACCCGGCAACCGTGATTACGTGACCGTTCAGGCGAACGGCAATGGCGACGGCGAAGTCGGCGTCAATGGCGCGGATGTCACGCTGACCACTGGCGGACTTACCGTGAAGGTCGTCAAGGGCGCCCCCTGGAACCTGACCTTCATCGGCGAGGACGGCAAGGTGCTCACTGAGTCCGCAGGCAAGTCGCTGGGCCGATTCAAGCTCGGTGCCGAATCGAACGTCACCGCCCAGCCGGTCAGCGAATTCGGTGTGACCATGGACGGTTCCGCCCGTGATGAATCCGACGTGTTCATTGCCATCCAGCTGCATCTGTCGGTTGGCGAAGACGTATACGGCTTGGGCGAACGCTTCGGCGCTTACGTGAAGAATGGTCAGAGCGTCGACATCTGGAATGAGGATGGCGGCACTGCTTCCGAGCAGGGCTACAAGGACATCCCGTTCTACATGACCTCCAATGGGTATGGCGTACTGGTCAACAACCGCGGCCATGTCTCCTTTGAGATCGGTTCCGAGAACACCGAGGCCACCATCAACTCCTTCATCGACGGTATGGCCGAGCGTGATATTCCGCTGGCCGCCTTCCACTACGACTGCTACTGGATGCGCGAGTTCCATTGGTGCGATTTCGAGTGGGACAAGCGTTTCTTCGGCGACATCGAATCCACGCTGAAGCGCCTGCACGAAGACAAGGGCTATCTGGTGCGCAAGCCCAATGGCGAAGTCTGGCAGACCGACTTCTGGCAGGCCGGCATGGGCTTGGTGGACTTCACCAACCCGGCCGCCCGTGAATGGTTCAAGGACAAGGTCAAGGCCCTGCTGAATCAGGGCGTGGACGCCATCAAGACCGATTTCGGCGAGCGTATCCCGCGCGACGTCGTCTGGTATGACGGCTCTCCGAAGCTCTCCATGCACAACTGGTACACCCAGCTGTACAACCAGGCCGTGTTCGAAGCCATCGAAGAAACCTACGGCAAGGGCAACGCCTGCCTGTATGCGCGCTCCGCCACCGTCGGCGGCCAGCAGCAGCCCGTGCATTGGGGCGGTGACTGCGAGTCCACCTTCAATGGCATGGCCCAGTCCTTGCGTGCCGGCCTGTCGCTGACCTCCTCCGGCTTCGGCTTCTGGAGTCACGGCATCGGTGGCTTCGAGGGCGCGTTCCCGGATCCGGCCGTCTACAAGCGTTGGGTGGCGTTCGGCATGCTCGGCTCCCACTCGCGACTGCACGGTTCCACCGTGTACCGTGTGCCGTGGCTGTTCGACGAGGAAGACGAGAAGAACGGCGTCGCATTGGTGCCCGGCCAGACCGCCGTGGATGTGGTGCGCGAGTTCACCAAGTTCAAGCTTGAACTCATGCCGTATGTCTACCAGCTTGGCCTGCAGCCTCATGTGAACGGTACTCCGGTCATGCGTTCCATGTTCGTGGAGTTCCCCGATGACCCGGCATGCCGCACGCTGGACCGTCAGTATATGTTCGGTCCGTCCATGCTGGTCGCCCCCGTGTTCACCTACTCCGGTGAGGTTTCCTATCGATTCCGCTGTGGGTGCGCGACGGCAGCGTAACGACATGAACATTTCAGCGTGGTGCTGTAACACTTCGGTGTTGCGGCACCACGCTTTTGTGCTGATATGGGGATTTGTACTAGTCGAATCCGCGAAATGTTCAGCAAATGTTCACGTAGCGAAATCGGCATAGAATGCGAACAAACGCATAACGGCACGGTGCTGTTCATGCGTACACCAACGCCAGACGAACCGCCGGAAAGAAGGGGTCTCCGTGATTGAGACAGTGGACGATATCAAGACGATTGCGAACGTCGGCACGGGAACCATGGGCCACGCGATCACGTTGCAGTTCGCGTTGGCCGGATATCCGGTGCATCTGGTCGGCCGCGGCGAGGCCTCGCTGGAGAAGGCGATGAAGGCGATTCGTTCGGATGCCGAGGACTTCGCCGAAGCCGGACTACTCAAGGACGGCGACACCTTGGACGCGGTGCTGGCCCGCATCACCGGTTACGCCGACTATGCAAGCGGCGTGGCGGACGTGGACTTCGTCATCGAATCCGTGGCCGAGAACCTTGACATCAAGAAGTCCGTCTGGACCGAAGTGGAGCACGCCGCCCCCAAGGACGCGATTCTGTCCACGAACACCTCCGGCCTGAGCCCCACCGCGCTGCAGTCGGTGATGGGGCACCCCGAGCGCTTCGTGGTGGCGCACTTCTGGAACCCCGCGCAGTTGATGCCGCTGGTCGAAGTGGTGCCGGGTGAGAAGACCGACCCGAAGGTAGTGGACATCACCTTCGACCTCATGGCCAAGATCGGCAAGAAGCCGGCGAAGATCAAGAAGGAATCGCTGGGCTTTGTGGGCAATCGCCTGCAACTGGCCGTGCTGCGCGAGGCGTTCCACATCGTCCAGCAGGGCATCGCGGACGCGGCCACCGTGGATGACGTGATGAAGTACAGCCTCGGCCGCCGCTGGAACCTGGTCGGCCCGATCGCCAGCATCGACCTCGGCGGCCTCGATGTGTTCTATAACATCAGCACTTACCTGTTCGACGATATGGACAACGGCACCGGCCCGAGCCCGCTGCTCGCCGAGAAGGTCAGGGAAGGCAATCTCGGCGCCAAAACCGGCCAGGGCTTCTTCTCCTGGCAGGGCGAGGACGGCAAGCGCATCATCGAATCCCGCAACAAGGCCCTGCTGCGCGCGCTGAAGAACGACGCCGCGGATGCCGCCGCTGCGCAGGCGTGAGGCATAAATATCAAGGATCGGTGACGACGATGACGTCCACAGAACACAGCACGCGAGCCGACATGCTGGCCCATATGGGCAGCCTTCAGCAGGCCGCCTACGTGCGCCCGATCGAATACTAGGAAGGCCGAGCCCACGGCCTCAAGGCCATCGAGGTGAAGAACGGTCCGTTGCGTTTCGTGTCCATGGCCGACCGCGCCCTCGACGTCTGCCAGTTCGAATACCGCGGCGAGAACCTCGTACTGCGTCGCACAATCACCAGCGTGTACGGCCGGCTGTCGATCACGGTCGAGGATGAGGTGACCAACGAATCCTTCCGCGACGATCAGTCCCGAAAGCGTGTACCTGCACGAGCTCGCCGCCGACGAGAACGGCCGCAGCTTCGCCGCCGTGGTCAACCGCAAGCTCGGACTCGGAGTCGTCATCGACTTCGACGCCAGCCTCTTCCCATACTTCATGGAATGGAAGTCGACGGGTGCGGGCGACTACGTGGTCGGCCTCGAACCCTCGAACTCCAGCGTCCACGGCCGAGGCTGGCACGAGCAGCGCGGCGACCTGCACGCCATCGCCCCGCAGGCCAGCGAACGCAAGTCCCTGACCTTCACCGTCATCGAAGGCGAGGCCGCGATTGACGGGCTCATCGCCCGCCGCGACGCCCTGCTCGGCTGAATTGTGAGATAATATCGGCCGATATGTGAATGGCTGATTAGCGTGGGGAGCATGGTTACCTGGGATTCGGAACAGTATCTGCGATTCAAACGGGAGCGCACGCAGCCGGCGCGTGATCTGGCGATGCAGCTGCCGCCGGACGACGGCAGCGTCACGCGCGTGCTGGATATTGGCTGCGGGCCGGGCAACAGCACGGCCGTGCTGCGCGAGCGCTATCCCCATGCCAAGATTCTCGGCGTCGACAGCTCGCCGGTCATGATCGAGACAGCGCGCAAAACCTATCCCGACATCGATTTCCAGCTGTGCGACGTGTCCGCGCGGCTGGACGAGCTGCCGGCCGACTTCGACGTGGTCTTCTCCAATGCCTGCATCCAATGGGTGCCGGACCATCCGCATCTGATTCCCGGACTGCTCGCCCGGCTCAGGGTCGGGGAGTGCTGGCTGTGCAGACGCCGATGAACTATGAGGAGCCGATTCACCGCATCATCGGTGGTATCGTGCACTCGCCCGCGTTCGCGGACAAGCTGCCGCAGCAACGCGAGTTCTACAACCTCACGCCGCCCGAATACTGGGAGCTGCTGCATGCGCATGCCAGCGCCTTCCGCATGTGGAAGGTCACGTACATGCACACGCTGCCCTCGCATGAGGCGGTTATGGACTGGTATCGTGGCACCGGCATGAGGCCGTATCTGCAAGCGCTTGACGACGCCGGGCGCAAGAAGTTCGAGGCCGAAGTGTTCGCCCAAGTCCGCGAGGAATACCCCACACAGTCGGACGGCAGCATCATCTTCCCCTTCCCACGTTTCTTCTTCCTCGCGACTCGGTAGAAGCTCGCCGGATTCGCGTACTGGGCGGCGCGACCTGTTTCCCGCGCCGCCAGCTGTGGGTTGACCTCGCTACTGGGCTTGCGGTGATGCCGCTGGCTGCTGCGCTGTTTCCGATTGCGATGGCATTTGCATATGCGGCGCAATCCTCGGGACTGTTCGGCATCGGGCTTGGTGCGGTGACCATGATCATCGGCCTGTGGATGCTGCTGCGGCGGCGCTGGACGGTGCCGGCGTCGGGCGAAGATTCCCCGGACGATGCCGTTCCTGCAGTCGAGATCACGGCTGAAACCGAGGCGTAGGGCGTCGCAATGCCTGTTTACAATCGACCCGAATGGTCTTTGTGGTGAGAAGAGGCATATGGTGAGGCTGCCGACGTTGAACGTGAATTGGAGTCGCGATCGGGTCTACGTGATTCGGCGCGGAGTGGTCGCCTGCTGTATCCTGTTCTGCCTGATCGGCGCCGGAGTCGAGACCGCGGCGGCGCAGCGCAGCTGGCCGCGAGCCGACACCGCAACCGCCGCCGCAACCGCAGCGGCGAACGAGCCCACGGCCGTTACCCGCAAGCAGGTTCCCGATAGCGGCAAACAGGGCGGGTCGCGGAAGACGCAGAACACGCAGAACGGCGATGACAAAGCCGCGCAAAGCGTGGACTGGAAGGGGCCGACCGGCAAACAGCCCGACCTATCCCAGTACTCCGACCTGAGCGTGGAGGTCAGTCTCGCCAAACAACGGGTGTACGTCAAGTCCGGTGGCCAGACCATTTATACGATGATCGCCAGTACCGGCGTCGACGACGCCACCCCGCACGGCTCGTACACCATCGATACACGCGGCGAACACTTCTACAATGCCGAAGAAGGCATGGGCGCCGACTATTGGGTGCAGTTCTACGGTTCGTACCTGTTCCACTCGGTGCCGACCGGCGAGGCCTTCGGCGACTATCTGCCGGAGGAGGGTGCCAAACTCGGCCAGCCCGCCTCGCACGGCTGCGTGCGCCTGACTGTGGCCGACGCGCAATGGTTCTATGACCAGGTGCCGGACGGCACGCTGGTCACCATCGCGTAGGGTGGTCTCTCGCTCAGTCTCGTTGCGTTCGACAGCTCCCTCGTCAGAGGGAGCTTATCAGAGGGAGCTTAGCTGATTAGCGCGCTTCGGGCGGGCGGTATTGGTCGTCGGCGGTGAAGCAGGTGCGGTAGATCATGACCATGATCAGGCCGTCGGCCAGCAGGGTCAGCGCGGCGATGGCGTCGAGGACCACGAACTGGTACTTGGCGGCGTTGAGCGGGTCGCCGCCGGCGATCACCTGACCGGCCATCATGCCCGGGATCGTCACGATGCCGCTGGACGCCAGCGAGGCGGTGGTGGGCAGCAGGCCCAGGCGAATCGACGAGACGATGGACGGGCGGGCCGACTCCCATGGGGTCGCTCCCAGCGCCAGCATCATATCCACCTCGTCACGCCGCTCCTCCATGCTCTCGTAGAAACGGCTCAATCCCACCGCCAAGGCGGTTACGGTGTTGCCCAGCAGCATGCCGGTCAGGGGCACCACCAGCTGGGGCGCGTACCACGGGTGCGGGCGCACGATGAGCTCGGTGACCAGCGCCAGCATCAGCAGCATGGTGATGACCAGGCTCAGGAAGATCGGCCCGGCAAGGCCCTTGGGGATGCCGCGTGCGCGGGACATCACGATCTGCACGGCCGCCACCAGCATGACCGCCATCAGGGCGAACACCATCCATACGCTGTTCGACCGGATCACGTAGCCGATGATGAAGCCCATGGCGCACAGCTGCACCAATGCGCGGCACGATGACCACATCAGGGTCTTGCCGATGCCCATGTGCATCAGTTCGCTGATGATGGCCGCCACGGCCACCATGCCCAGCGCGATGAGCAGACCCCAGATATCGATGTTGTAGGAATTGCCCAGATCGCCGCTCATGCCTGCGTCTCCTCATTTTCATCGGCGCCGGCAGACACCGCGTTCGCGTCCTGCGCCGCCGGATCCGTCATCTCGTGTTCGGTCAGCCGCCCCTTGTCCAGTGTCAGCGTGCGGGTGGCCCGTCCGTCCGGCGGACGGTGGCGGATGCGGATGATCGCCATGCCGTGTGCGGCCGCGTCCGCCATGATTGTAGCCACCTTGGCCGCGTTGTCGTCGTCGAGACCGGCATCTACCTCGTCGGCCAGCAGCACCTTCGGATCGGTGAGCAGTGTGCGGGCCAGGGCCACGCGGGCCGCCTGGCCGCCGGACAGGTCGTGCGGGGCGCGCTCCAGATCGATGTCCTCGCAGCCCATCGCGTCCAACGTCGTGCGGATGCGCTCGTCGGGCAGCAGATGCTCGCCCTTGCCGCCCTTGCCGCGAATCGCGAGCGTCCAGGGCAGGCGGATCGCCTCGGCCACGTTCTTGCCCGTCAGAATCGGCTTCTGCGGCAGGTAGGCGACATCCCGCCGCCACTGCTGCGGCGTGAACTCGCCGCTGCCCTTGCCTTCAAGGGCGAACGCGCCGTGCGCATGCGGGTTGAGCCGGGCGCACGCGGTCAACAGACTCGACTTGCCGGAGCCGGACGGTCCCACCAGATCGACGATCTCGCCGCGCTCCACAGCAAAGGACAGGTTCTCGAACACCGTGCGTTCGTCGTCCGCCGGCGATTGCGCGGGGATGACGCAGGACACGGATATGGCTTCGAAGAAGGATCGCATATTCATCCAGTCTAGCCGGGGACACATGGGAAACCCCAGCGTTCACTTCCTGTATACCCGGTGTGGCATAATAGCCGAGGCAATTTTTGGGCTTTGCCTAAGCTAGTTTGAATTTGAAATAGGTGAATAACGTGGCACAGACTACTAACGACATCAAGAACGGATCCGTCCTGAACCTCGACGGGCAGCTGTGGACCGTCATGAAGTTCCAGCACGTCAAGCCGGGCAAGGGCCCCGCCTTCGTGCGCACCACCATCAAGAACGTGCTCTCCGGCAAGATCGTCGACAAGACCTTCAACGCGGGCATGAAGATGGAATTCGAGACCGTGGACAACCGCACTCTCCAGTACTCCTACGAGGACGGTGACAACTTCGTGTTCATGGACATGACCACCTACGATCAGATCATGGTTCCGAAGACCCTTCTGGGCGACAAGGCCAAGTTCCTGCTCGAAGGCACCGACTGCCTGGTCTCCTTCCACGACGGCACCCCGCTGAGCGTCGATCTGCCGGGCTCCGTGGTCCTGACCATCACCCACACCGAGCCGGGCCTGCAGGGCAACCGCTCCAACGCCGGCACCAAGCCGGCCACCGTTGAGACCGGAGCCGAGATTCAGGTCCCGCTGTTCATCAATGAGGGCGACCGCGTCAAGATCAACACCGAGGACGGTTCCTACACCGGCCGCGAGAACAACTGATCTCCGCATCCTCAACAGACGACCGACCGTATAAAGGACTAGGACAGCAGCAGTATGGCACGTTCCACCGCGCGCAAAAGGGCTCTGAACACCCTGTACGAAGCCGACGAAAAAAGCCAGGATATTCTCTCCCTGCTTGACGAGCGCATCGCACATCCCGGTGCCCAGACCCCGCTTCCCGACTATGCCATTGAAATCGTCAAGGGCGTGGCCGAGCACCGTCGTCAGATCGACATGACCCTGGACGAACACTCCACGGGTTGGAAGGTCCGCCGTATGGGCGTGGTCGATCGCAACATTCTGCGTATCGCCGCTTGGGAGATTCTGTTCACCGATGATGTGCCGGACAAGGTCGCCATCGACGAGGCTCTGGCATTGGCCAAGACCCTGTGCGATGACGATTCGCCCGCTTTCATCCATGGCCTGCTGTCTGCGGTGTGCACCGCCAAGAATGCAGCACCGGCACCGGAGTCCGTGGCAGAAGAGGCCGATGAGGAATCGTCCGATTCCGCTGCCGCCGCATCCGAGCCGACCGATGAGGGCGATGTTTCCGATTCGCCCGATTCGTCCGGTGCATCCGACGAGCCTGCTGCCCCGTCCGCTGAGATTCAGCCGACGGTCGATTAGTCATTTGTTGTTCAGCCTCCCCATTCGGGAGGCTTTTTCATGGGCGGACACTTGTGCCGCCGTACATTCTCAAGTCGGCACCTTGCCGACAGCCCCGCCAGCGGGGGTGAGACTTTGCGTCCAACGGCGTGTGAGTCTGCGCTGGCCGTTAACCTTGGTACGAATACCCGAAAAACATAAGGGGGTTTTGGTGAGCCAGAACGAGTCCGGGACCATCGCAATTCCGATGTATGACAAGGACGATGCAGTCCTCGTTTTGGAAGACGGACAGGTATATGTGGGGGAGCCATACGGCGCCCTCGGCGAGACGACCGGTGAGATCGTCTTCGCCACCGGTATGACCGGATACCAGGAGACGCTCACCGATCCGAGCTACGATCGCCAGATCGTTGTGCAGACGTTCCCGCACATCGGCGATACCGGCGTCAACAGCGAAGACCCTGAGTCCTCCCGCATCTGGGTTGCCGGATACATTGTGCGTGATCCCTCTCCGAACGTGAGCAACTGGCGTGCCGAAGGCAGCCTGGACGACGACCTCGCCAAGAACGGCATCGTCGGCCTGAGCCACATCGACACCCGCAAGCTGGTGCGCCACCTGCGTTCCGCAGGCGTGATGCGCGCCGGCATCTTCTCCGGCGACGCCCTGACCGATCAGGCCACCGGCGCGCTCAAGACCATCGAGCAGCTGCTCGAAGACGTCAAGAACACCCCGCAGATGCAGGGTCTGAGCCTGTACGACGAGGTGTCCACCAAGGAGACCTACACCATCGAACCGTGCGGCGAGTACGAAGGCAAGGAGCCGCTGTACACCGTGGCCGCTGTGGACCTCGGCATCAAGGGCATGACCCCGCACCGCATGGCCGAACGCGGCTGCCGCGTGCACGTGGTGCCCTCCACCATCACCTTCGCCGAAATCGAGAACCTGAACCCGGACGGCGTCTTCTTCTCCAACGGCCCGGGCGACCCGGAACAGGCCGGTCCCGAAATCGAGCTGCTGCGCCAGGTACTTGACGCCGGCTACCCGTTCTTCGGCATCTGCTTTGGCAACCAGCTGCTCGGCCGCGCACTCGGCTTCGGCACCTACAAGCTCAAGTTCGGCCACCGCGGCATCAACCAGCCGGTCAAGGATCTGACCACCGGCAAGGTCGAGGTCACCGCCCACAACCACGGCTTCGCGGTCGACGCCCCGATCGGCAAGCAGGTCGACGCGCCGTTTGAAAACGGCAAGTACGGCAAGGTGTTCGTCTCCCACATCGATCTGAACGACGACGTGGTCGAAGGCCTGCAGTGCGTGGACATCCCCGCATTCTCCGTGCAGTACCACCCGGAGGCCGCAGCAGGCCCGCACGATGCGGCCTACCTGTTCGACCGTTTCTGCGAACTTATGAAGAACAACTCCAAGGAAGGTAAGTGATATGCCGAAGCGCACCGACATCAAATCCGTGATGGTCATCGGCTCCGGCCCGATCGTGATCGGTCAGGCTGCGGAGTTCGATTACTCGGGCACCCAGGCATGCCGCGTCCTTCGTGAGGAAGGCATCCGCGTCATCCTCGTCAACTCCAACCCGGCCACCATCATGACCGACCCGGAGATGGCTGACGCCACCTACATCGAGCCGATCGCCACCCCGATCCTCGAGCAGATCATCGCCAAGGAACGCCCCGACGCGCTCCTGCCCACCTTGGGCGGCCAGACCGCGCTCAACGCCGCCATGGCGCTGGGCGAGGCCGGCGTCCTGAAGAAGTACAACGTCGAACTGATCGGTGCTTCCCTGGAAGCCATCGACCGTGGCGAGGACCGTGAACTGTTCAAGAAGGTCGTTGACGAGGCCGGCGCCGAATCCGCCCGCTCCGACATCGCCCACAGCATCGAGGAAGTCGACAAGATCGCCGAGAAGTTCGGCTACCCGCTGGTCGTGCGCCCGAGCTTCACCATGGGTGGCCTAGGCTCCGGCATCGCCCACAACGAGGAGGAGCTGCACCGCATCGCCGGCGCCGGCATCCATTACTCGCCCACCGACGAAGTCCTGATCGAAGAGGGCATCGAGGGCTGGAAGGAATTCGAGCTCGAGCTCATGCGCGACCGCAACGACAACGTCGTGGTCGTCTGCCCGATCGAGAACGTCGACCCGGTCGGCGTGCACACCGGTGACTCCATCACCGTGGCCCCCTGCTTCACCCTGACCGACCGCGAATACCAGAAGCTGCGTGACATCGGCATCGCCATCATCCGTGGCGTGGGCGTGGACACCGGCGGCTGCAACATCCAGTTCGCCGTTCATCCGGACACCGGCCGCATCATCGTCATCGAGATGAACCCGCGCGTCTCCCGTTCCTCCGCACTGGCCTCCAAGGCCACCGGCTTCCCGATCGCCAAGATCGCCACCAAGCTGGCTCTCGGCTACACGCTCGACGAGATTCGCAACGACATCACCCAGTCCACGCCGGCCTCCTTCGAGCCGACCATCGACTACGTGGTCACCAAGGTGCCGCGCTTCGCTTTCGAGAAGTTCCCGGGCGCCGACCCCACCCTGACCACCTCCATGAAGTCCGTGGGCGAGGCCATGGCCCTGGCCGGCAACTTCCAGGAGTCCCTCGGCAAGGCCATGCGCTCCATCGACAAGCGCCACATGGGCTTCAATTGGGATGGCGAGAAGCCGTCCGCCGAAGAAGTGGCCGAACTGCTTGAGGCCATCCACACCCCGACCGAACACCGTTACCTGCAGCTTATGCGCGCCATCTGGGGCGGCGCCACGCTGGAGCAGGTGTTCGCGGCCACCAAGATCGACCCGTGGTTCCTGAAGCAGATCTTCCTCATCAATGAGACCGCCATGACGGTGCGTGAGGCCGAAACCCTCACCCCGAAGCTGCTCAAGAAGGCCAAGCTCGCCGGTCTGTCCGACGTGCAGGTGGCCCACCTGCGTGGTTTGGGCGATGAAGGCGAGAACACCATCCGCGAACTGCGCTGGACCTACGGTCTGCGCCCGGTCTACAAGACCGTCGACACCTGCGCCGCCGAGTTCGACGCCGCCACGCCGTACTACTACAGCTGCTACGCCGACGAAACCGAGCTGCGCCCGCGCGAACGCGAGGCTGTGATCATCCTCGGCTCCGGCCCGAACCGCATCGGTCAGGGCATCGAGTTCGACTACACGTGCGTGCACGCCGTGCAGGAGCTTGGCAAGGACTATGACACCATCATGGTCAACTGCAACCCGGAGACCGTGTCCACCGATTACGACATGTCCGACCGCCTCTACTTCGAGCCGCTCACCTTCGAGGACGTGCTCGAGATCTACGAGGCCGAGAAGAAGATGGGCCCGGTCAAGGGCGTCATCGTCCAGCTCGGCGGCCAGACCCCGCTGTCCTTGGCCGCGCGTCTGAAGGCCGCCGGCGTGCCGATTCTCGGCACCACCCCGGAATCCATCGACTTGGCCGAGAACCGTGAGCTGTTCGGCGAAGTGCTCAAGAAGGCGGAGATGAACGCCCCGCGTTACGGCACCGCCCTGAGCCTCGAAGAGGCCAAGGAAGCCGCCCACCGCATCGGTTACCCGGTGCTCGTGCGCCCGAGCTACGTGCTCGGCGGCCGTGGCATGGAAATCGTCTACGATGACAAGCAGCTCAACAAGTACGTGGACCGCGCACTTGCCGAGGCCAAGGCCGATACCGTGGTCTCCGGTCGCCTGCCCTCCCCGCTGCTCATCGACAAGTTCCTGCAAGACGCCATCGAAATCGATGTCGACGCACTGTTCGACGGCGAGGAACTATACATCGGCGGCATTATGGAGCACGTCGAGGAGGCCGGTGTCCACTCCGGTGACGCCGCCTGCACCCTGCCTCCGTCCACCCTGTCCGACGACCAGATTCGTCGCCTGCGTGAAGGCACCTACGCCATCGCCAAGGGCTGCCATGTGCAGGGCCTGATCAACGTGCAGTACGCCTTCATGGCCAACACACTGTACGTGATCGAAGCCAACCCGCGCGCCTCCCGTACCGTGCCGTTCGCCTCCAAGGCCACCGGCGTGGCACTGGCCAAGGCCGCCGCCCGCATCATGGCCGGCGAAACCATCGCCGATCAGCGTGCCAACGGTCTGCTGCTGCCCAAGGGCGACGGCGGCGACATCCACCCCGGCCAGCAGGTCGCGGTCAAGGAATCCGTGCTGCCGTTCAAGCGCTTCCGCACCCCGGTGGGCAAGACCGTCGACATCCTGCTCGGACCTGAGATGCGTTCCACCGGTGAGGTCATGGGCTTCGACCGTGACTTCCCGCACGCCTTCGCCAAGAGCCAGCTCGCCGCCTACGACGGTGGCCTGCCGACCCACGGCAACGTGTTCATCTCCGTGAACGACACCGACAAGCGTCAGCTGCCGTTGATCGCCGTTCGTCTCGAGGAGCTTGGATTCAAGCTCTGGGCCACCGAGGGCACCGCCTCCGTGCTTCGCCGTTACGGCATCGAGTCGAACATCGTGGACAAGATCAGCACCCGCGTGGACACCGATCCGGAAGCCCCGGTCGAGGTGCATCACGCTGCCGGATCCGTGGGCAAGAACGTGGTTCAGCTCATCGAGGAAGGCAAGATCGACATGATCCTCAACACGCCGAACTCGCGCGGCTCCCGTTCCGACGGCTACTCCATCCGTGCCGCCGCCATTGCCGCCGATCTGCCGCAGTTCACCACCATCACCGAGTTCCAGGCCGCACTGCTCGCTATCGAGGCCGTGAAGCATAATGATTACCAGATCATGAGCATTCAGGAGCATTCGAAGCAGCTGTTCGAATTGGAGCGACGGGAGTTCTGATGACTACACTCAGCAGTGAGGAATTGCAGGCACAACGTTCGGATTTCGGTCTGCGATTAAGCAATTCAATGGCCAAATACGGGCCGCTGTGTGTGGGCATTGACCCGCATCGCAAGCTCCTCACCGACTGGGGATACAACGTCGACGCCGAAGGCGCCGAACTCTTCTCCATGCGTATGCTGCAGGCCGCCAACGGGCGCGCCGCAGCAGTCAAATTCCAGACGCCGATGTTCGAGCGCTACGGAGCTAAAGGTTTCGAAGCGCTCGAGCGCGTGCTCTACGCGGCACGACAAATGGGCGTCATCACCATCGTCGATTGCCTGCGCGGCGGCCTGTCCACCACGATTTCCGCCATCGCAGACGCCTATTTCAAGCCCGGTGCACCGTTGCTGGCCGACGCCATCACGCTGCTGCCGTACTATGGCGCGCGTTCGTTGAACGGCCTGATTACCGAAGCGCTGGAAAACGGACGCGGCGTGTTCATCGCCTCCCTGACCTCCAACCCGGAAGGCATGAGTCTGCAGACCGCGTTGCGCCAGAGCGGCGATTACAAGGGACGTACCGTGGCCTACGGCATCGCCTCCACCGCGCAGAAGCATAACGTGGATATCGAAGGCATGGGCTCGGTTGGTCTGATTATCGGTGCCACCATCGGCCAATGGATGCAGGATTCCGGCGTGGACCCCTCCAAGTTCACCGGTCCGATTCTTTCCCCCGGTTACGGTTGGCAGGGTGCCGAGGCCAAGGATCTGAAAACCGTGTTCCGCGGTACGCGCGGCAACGTGCTGGTCACCGTGTCCCGCTTTATCGCCTCGCATGGGCCGGATATCGCCGCACTGAGCCAAGCCACCGAGTCGATTGCGCTTGACGTACGTCAGGCGCTGATGGAAGCCACTGTCGAAGGCTCGGAAAACCAGTAATCAGAACGGAATCAGATGTCGCGGCATGCGTACGTGTCTATCTCATCGCGTACGTCGCATCACGATTCATATTCTTCCCTGTTCGTCGGGGCTGTAGCAGTTACCGGTCATCTCGCCGGTGAGCCGTTACCACGTTGGATTCATAATCGCTGCACACCACATCATCTCCGGAGGAACCCATGACTGAAAACACCCATGCTGGCCGTCTAATCGTCCTGACTGGCCCCACCGCAGTAGGTAAGGGCACCGTGGAAGCCAAGCTGCGCGCCGACCACCCCGAAGTGTGGGTGTCCGTCTCCGCCACCACACGCGCTCCGCGCCCGGGCGAGGTTGATGGCGTCAACTATTGGTTCCTCACTGAAGACGAGTTCCTGGCCCGTGAGGCGGCCGGTGAGTTCCTGGAAACTGCAGTGGTGCACGGCATGGCCCATTATGGCACCTTGTTGAAGCCTGTGGAGGAACATCTGGCCGCCGGTGTGCCCACGATTCTGGAAATCGACCTGCAGGGTGCCCGCCGCGTCAAGCAGCGCGCCGCCGAGCTCGACCTCGAAGTGGTGTACGTGTTCATCGCGCCGCCAAGCTTCGAAGAGCTCGAGCGCCGCCTGATCGGCCGCGGCACCGAAACCGCCGAACAGCAGGCCCGTCGCTTGGAGACCGCCAAGGTGGAGCTCGCCGCCGAAAGCGAATTCGACGTCACCATCGTCAACGAAACCGTCGATCAGGCCGCTGCCGACCTCTGGTCCGTCATCGCCAAGGAATACGGGCTGTAAACTACCTCTTTACCACCAACTGCTGGTGGAGGATTTCGGCGCTGTTTTTGGCCGGCGCCTGCTTCCAGCGGATTGCTTCGGTTTCGTGATGCTCGGTGACGTAATGCCGCATCCATTCGAAGCACTGCTGGGTTTGGATGGCATCGCTTAATGCGCGGTGCTCCTCATTGTCCGCGATGCCGAAGCGTACGATCAGGTCGGCCAGACGGTGATGCCGCTGCGCGGGGAACAGGGCGCGGCTGATCTGCATCGTGTCATAATCCGCGCAGGCAAAGCCGCAGCCGGCGATATGCCGGGTGTTGTAATCCAGGAATCGCAGATCGAAGCTGACGTTATGGCCGACAATCGGCTCAACGGCGGGACCGGCAGCCGGGGTAGCGAGCCATGCGATGAATCGGGGAAGCACCTCGTCAATCGGATCGAGATCGGCCACCATCGCATCGGTGATGCCGGTCAGCGTGGTGATCTGACGCGGAATCGGCCGCAAGGGATTCACCAGCTGCTGGAATTGATCGACGATATGCCCCTCCCGCACGCGCACGGCACCGATTTCCGTGATGGCGCAACTGTTCGGGTAAAAGCCGGTGGTCTCCAAATCCAGCGCCACATAATCGGTGGGGAAGACGGCATCGTCCATGGCGATTCGCCCGCCGGCACCATGATTGGGCTGGGATGGTTGGCCGAAAACGGTAATGCCGGAAGTGGTCACGGAGGCTCCTCATATCAGTCGGTGTTCGGTGACTTATTGTACCGGCAGCCCGGTCTGTCGGTACAATTTTTCCCTCCCGGATTTTCTCGGATATATTGGTTAGGCGGCCGGCAATTGCGCGGCGCATCGGGAAGGGAGCACAGCTGATGAAACAGATAGTGGCAGGCATCGTGGCGCATGTGGACGCGGGCAAGACCACGCTGTCCGAGGCTCTGCTCTACCGTACCGGTGAGATCCGCAAATTGGGGCGAGTGGATCACGGCGATGCGTTTCTGGACACCAATTCCTTGGAGAAGGCGCGAGGCATCACGATTTTCGCGCACCAGGCATTGGTGGAACACGGCGACCTGCGCCTGACCTTGCTGGATACGCCGGGGCACGTGGACTTCGCAGCCGAAACCGAACGTGTGCTGCGTGTGCTTGATTACGCGATTCTTGTGGTCTCCGGCACGGATGGCGTGCAAGGCCATACCGAGACACTATGGCGTCTGCTGGCCAGATACGGTGTGCCGACGTTCATCTTCGTCAACAAGTGCGACGCCGCCGGATTCGACCGCGAGGCCATTCTGGCACAGTTGCGCAAACGCCTGAGCGATGCGATATATCCGCTGCCGGCAATGGAGCAGTCCACTGAGGGCAGCGCGGTACCGTTGGACGCGCTTGCCGAGGATATCGCCACCCTGGACGAGGAGGCGATGAACGACTATCTGGAACATGGCGCGCTGTCCGTGGACAGATTGCGATCGATGATCGCCGTGCGCGAGCTGTTCCCCGTATATTTCGGCTCGGCATTGAAACTCGAAGGAGTCGAGGAATTCCTGGACGGGCTGGAGACGTTCACCCGCGAACGTGAATGGCCGGCCGCCTTCGCCGCACGCGTGTTCAAAATCGCCCACGACGGCCAGCACAACCGTATGACGTGGCTGCGCGTCACCGGCGGTGCGCTCAAAGCCAAGGAGATCGTCTCTTCATCCTCGTGCGCCGCGGCGTCGACAGCACCGTCGCCGGTACAGGGGGATGATGGCACGGTATGGTCCGAGAAAGTCGATCAGGTGCGCGTCTACAATGGCGCCAAATTCGAGACGGTCACCGAGATACCTGCCGGATCGGTGTGTGCGGTGACCGGACTGACGCGGACCTTCCCCGGCGAAGGGCTGGGAGCGGAACCGGACGCCGAATCACCGTCGCTGCAACCCGTGTTGACCTACACGGTGTTGCCCGCCGGAGCGGAATCCGATACGGCCGGCACCTCGGGAGCGGCCAAACGCGGTGGCGCCGGCCATAACAGCGTGAATCAGGACGATGCCGAGCATGATGCCGCCAAGTCGGGAACCGGCCGCAATGAGGAGAACGACACCGCTCGCCAGACCGCGGCGGACAATAGCTCGCCGGCCCGTCCCCAGTTCGATGATCTGACCTTGCATAAGGTCATCACCGCATTGCGTGAGCTGGAAGACGAAGACCCGTTGTTGCATGTGGTGTGGGTGGAACGGCTGGCCGAGATTCATGTGCAATTGATGGGCGCAGTCCAGCTGGAGATCATCCAGCAGACCCTGCACGACCGGTTCGGTCTGGATGTGTCGTTTGGCCCCGGCTCCATCCTGTACCGTGAGACCATCACTGCGCCAATCGAAGGCGCAGGTCATTTCGAGCCGCTCCGTCATTATGCCGAAGCACATATCCTGCTGGAACCAGGGGAGCCGGGCAGCGGAGTCACTGTGGCCTCGGCCCTGTCCGAAAATGATTTGGACCGCAATTGGCAACGGCTGATTCTGACCCATCTGACCGAGCGTGAGCATCTCGGTGTGCTCGTTGGCGCGCCGCTCACCGATATCAAGATGACTTTGGTGGCTGGCCGCGCGCATCTGAAGCATACCGAAGGCGGCGACTTCCGCCAAGCCACCTATCGTGCGATTCGTCAGGGGCTTATGGAAGCCAGAGCTGGAGTCAGTGGCCGGCCCGAGACGCCGGTCGAGAGCCGTCCGGACACCGCAGGGGAGGGCAACTGCCGACTGCTGGAACCGTGGTACCGGTTCCGGCTCGAAGTGCCAGCAGACATGATCGGCCGTGCCATGAGCGACATCCAGCGCATGGCCGGCACCTTCGAATCCCCGGTCACCGATGGCGAATACGCCGTGATCGAAGGCGAGGCGCCGGTGTCCGAGATGCGCGACTATGCGATGGACGTGAACCAGTACACGCACGGCCATGGCCGTTTCTCCGCCACTTTCGGCGGCTGCAAGCCATGCCATGACGCCGAACAGATCATCGCAGCCGCCGCTTACGATCCCGAAGCAGATCTGGACAACACCCCCGACTCGGTCTTCTGCGCCCACGGTGCCGGCTACCCCGTCAAATGGTATAAGGTCCCTGAATTCGCCCACGTAGACTACGCCATGTGAGGTGGTGACTACCAAATCTGCGGCCGAATGAATCCGTTGGTCTCCAAGAACCGTTGAATATCGCGCATTTCCGGCATATTAATGGAATGGGCCATGCCCGGATACACTTGTTCGGTCAACGTGCCGTGCTCGTGCCAGAACTCACCCATCGCCGTCACATCGGCTTTCGGGAAGATGTCGTCTGCAGCACCATGCCCGTAGAACACCGGCGGCTTCAACGCAGCCAATTCGGCATCGCCCGCAACGGACCCCGGTGCCAGCCATCCAGAGCAGGAGACGGCTGCGGCATATCGCTTCGGATTGAAACGCAGCAGATGCGCGGCCAAGAGGCCGCCCTGCGAGAATCCCATGGCAACCACCGGCCGAGTGGCGGGAATATGCTCCGCAACCCATGCATCAATGGCTTGGGCGGCTTCAGTCGCCTGCTTGTCTAATGATTCGCCCTCCGGCACACCTTCATGCGCCCACGCACCGAACCATGTATATCCCATGCCATAGGCGATGGGTGCCTGCAAACTGGCATAATCAGCCGAACCGGCACCGCAATAGTTCAGCAGATCGGGCAAATCGTATTCATTGGAACCCCAGCCGTGCAACAGCACGAACACCGGAGCGGTTTCGGGACCGGTCAAACGGGTCAGAGCTTTGGTGATCTTCATAGCCTCAGTGTATCCACCGTTTGGGCGACAATAATGCCCTGATGTTCGCCCATCGAGTAACGTCCCATAAGTAATGCGTATAGCGCAGCGGCCGTGCCACGTGTTCTGATACTCTACGATGACACGGCAGGGGGACAGGTATGTTCGGCCCCCGAAATCGTACATGGGTGGCTAAGACCGTTTATGCGCAGGAGAAGAAACGAGAAGCAAAGGAAGGAGCGCGCCCAATGACATTCGATTGGTCGTTCGTGCAGCGTTACGCGCCTTTCTTCGTCAACGGCACATTGATGACCTTATTCATATCCGTGTTTGGCATATTGCTTGCCATCGCGGTGGGTCTGGTCTGCGCTGGCGTGGAAATCGCGCGTATCCCGGTCGCCCGGCAAATCGTGAGAATCTACATCGAACTCAGCCGCAATACGCCATTGCTGGTACAGCTGTACTTTCTGTACTTCGGCCTGCCCAAACTCGGCGTAGTATGGTCCGCCGAAACCTGCGCGATAGTCGGCCTTGGATTCTTGGGCGGTTCCTACATGGCCGAGGCAATGCGCGGCGGATTGGAAGCGGTGCCCAACGTGCAGCGCGAAACCGCGTACGTGCTGGGACTGACTTCCACGCAAACCATCACCCGAGTCATTCTGCCGCAAGCAGTGTCCACCGCCATTCCCGGCGTAGTGGCCAATGTGATCTTCCTGTTTAAGGAATCGAGCGTCGTCTCCGCCATTGCGCTCGCCGACGTGATGTACATGGCCAAGGATCTGATCGGCATGTATTACAGCACCTATGAGTCGTTGTTCATGCTGGTCGTGGCCTATCTGGTGATTCTGCTGCCGATTTCCATCTTCGGCACATGGTTGGAGCGGAGGTTCGATTATGAGCGGCGCTGAAATACTGCTCCAGCCAGGCGTATTCCCACGTCTGTTGCAAGGCCTGTGGGTCACCGTGTGGATAGCCGGCGTATCCGTAGGCGCGTCCATCCCGGTCGGCCTGTTGATGGGCTGGTTGATGACGCTGAAGAATCCCGTGATCCGGGCCGCGATGCGCATCTACCTCGACTTCATCCGCATTATGCCTCAGCTGGCGTTGCTGTTCCTTGCCTACTACGGTTTTGCTCGATGGTTCGATTGGAATCTCGATGCCACCGGTGCCTGCGTGCTGGTGTTCATCCTGTGGGGAGGCGCCGAGCTGGGCGATCTGGTGCGTGGCGCATTGCAGTCGATTCCCAAAGTGCAGTACGAATCGAGCTACGTACTGGGGTTGAGCCCGTGGCAGACCTTCTCCCGGGTGATTCTGCCGCAGGCTGTTCGCCGTATGCTGCCGGCATCCGTAAACTTGGCGACACGTATCGTCAAAACGACATCATTGGCCGTGCTGCTCGGTGTGGTCGAGGTCATCAAGGTCGGCCAGCAGATTATCGACGCGAACCGATTCCAGTTCCCGACCGGAACCTTGTGGATTTATGGCGTGATTTTCTTTATGTACTTCATCGTGTGCTGGCCGCTGTCCATTGTGGCCCGCCGACTGGAAAAGAGGTGGTCGAATGACTGAACCCGAAACGACCTGCAAGGGTTTCGAGGTGAATCATCTGGTCAAACAGTATGCGAATGCCGACAAGCCGGTGCTGGATGACATCTCCTTCAAGGTGGAGCATGGTTCGGTGCTCGTGGTGCTGGGTCCTTCCGGCTCGGGCAAGTCGACGCTGCTGCGCACCATCGCCGGTCTGGAACCGATTCAGGGCGGCACGATTTCCATCAACAATCAGGTGATCGATGCCGGCAAGCCTGGCACGGAACGAGCCGGACGATCCGACCGGTCCAGTGAACTGCGCACGCGTATCGGCATGGTGTTCCAAAGCTACGATTTGTTCCCGAATAAAACGGTGCTCGGCAACATCACCATGGCGCCGGTGCTCGTGCAGAAACGCGATAAGTCCGAGGTGGAGGCTGAAGCGATCCGGTTGCTTGGCCGCGTGGGACTTGCCGATCGCAAGGACTCTTGGCCGCACGAATTGTCCGGCGGTCAGCGCCAGCGTGTGGCCATTTGCCGTGCGCTGATTCTGCACCCGGAAGTACTGCTGCTCGATGAGATTACGGCGGCTCTCGACCCCGAAATGGTGCGTGAAGTGCTCGACGTGGTGCTCGAACTGGCCAAGTCCGGGCAGACGATGCTTATCGTCACCCACGAAATGCAGTTCGCGCGAGCCATCGCCGACCACATCATCTTGCTGGACGGCGGGCACATCGTCGAGGAATCGTATGATGCGCAGGCGTTCTTCGAACACCCGCAAACCGAACGTGCGCAGCAGTTCCTGCACACCTTCGAATTCGAGTGATTCGATTGTGTCATATCGACGTATTTGAGAAGAAATATCAATAACAACAAGAGAAGGAGAACCCAATGAGTATCAAGGTTGGGAAATCATTCAAAGCACTGATTGCCGCAGGCGCGGCATTGGTAATGGCGGCGTCCATGGCCGCATGCGGTCCGTCGGCAGGCACCCCGAGCGAAGCGAAGTCCTCCGACACGGGCACCAGCTCCAGCGCCAACGCCAAGGCCCGCAGCCTCGACGAGATCAAGAAGAGCGGCAAGATCAAGATTGCCGTCTTCTCCGACAAGGCGCCATTCGGCTACGTGGACAAGGACGGCAAGTACCAGGGCTATGACGTCTACTTCGCCGAACAGCTGGCCAAGGATCTGGGTGTGGAGCCGGAATACACGTCGGTCGACCCGGCCGCCCGTGTGGACGTGCTCACCTCCAACAAGGTCGATCTGGTGCTCGCCAACTTCACCGTCACCGATGAGCGCAAGGAGAAGGTCGACTTCGCCAAGCCGTACATGAAGGTGGCGCTTGGTGTGGTCTCCCCGGAGAGCGCCCAGATCACCGATGTCAGCCAGCTCGACGGCAAGACCCTGATCATCGCTAAGGGCACCACCGCCGAAACCTGGTTCGAGAAGAACGCGCCGAACGTCAAGCTGCAGAAGTACGACCAGTACGCCGATGCCTACAACGCGCTGCTGGACGGCCGTGGTGACGCCTTCTCCACCGACAACACCGAGGTGCTCGCCTGGGCCAAGTCCAACAAGGGCTTCAAGGTCGGCATCACCCACCTTGGTGACGACGACACCATCGCGCCCGCAGTGCAGAAGGGCAACACCGAACTGCTGAACTTCGTGAACGACGAGATCGTCAAGCTCGGCAAAGACAACTTCTTCCACAAGGATTACCAGGAGACTCTGGAGCCGGTCTACGGCAACGAAGTCAACCCCGATGACATCGTGGTAGAAGGCGGAGCCGTCTGACGGACAGTCCGGTGGACTGTCCGTAGGCGACGCCGAGCCGCGGCAGCGGCGAGGTGTGTTGGGCCGGTCGTCAGGCCGTCCATTCTTGCAGGACGGAGAGGTCTGATATACCCGTCCATAACCAACACATATAGCAACGCCGGCCTTCGGGCCGGCGTTTTGCGTTAAGGTCGTAATCGTGCCGCGCGGGGAACGGCTTCGCGCAGATGACGCAACACTTTAAGGGGGTGCGCAATGACCAGGTTCAATACTCAGCTCGTCCACGGACTGCCGGTTGGAGACAACAACACCGGAGCCGTGAACCCGCCGATCTACAATTCAACGACATATGCTTTCGAGAGGGTCGACGCGATGCCCCGTTACGACTATGCGCGCAGCGGCAATCCCACACGTGACTTCCTGGAACAGCAGATCGCCCAGCTCGAGCAGGGAACGCGTGGTTTTGCGTTCGCCTCCGGTCTCGCGGCGATCCACGCGGTGCTGAGCATTTTCAAGCCCGGCGACCGCATCGTGGTCGGTGACAATATTTATGGCGGATCGTATTCCCAGCTCAATGAGTTCTTCACTCGCTGGGGAATCATCGTTGAGGCCGTCGACACTCAGGACATCGCAGCATTGGAGGCCGCCGTCAAGGGCGACCGCGCGAACGGCATCGTGCCTGCCCAAGCCGTCTACTTTGAAACCCTGACCAATCCTCTACTCAAGGTGAACGACGTGCGCGCCATCTCCACGGTGGCCCACCGTTTCGGGGCGCTTTCGATTGTGGATAACACGTTCGTGACCCCGTATCTGCAGAAGCCGCTTGCTTTGGGTGCCGATGTGGTGATTCACTCCGCCACCAAGTATCTGGCCGGTCATTCTGATGTGAACGCCGGTCTGGTGGTCGTTTCCGGTGAGGATCTGGCGAGCCGCGTGTACTTCGCGCAGAACCGTTTGGGTGGTGTGTTGGCTCCTGCTGAGTGCGACGCGGTGCGCCGCGGCATTCAGACGCTGGCCCTTCGCATGGATCGTCAGCAGGAGAATGCCAATGCCATCGCCCGCTACCTGCTGGTGCATCCGCTGGTTAAGGCGGTGCATTACCCGGGTCTGCCCGGCGCAGGCGACCAGCGTCTGGCTGCCAAAGGTCTCAAGGGGGTCGGTGGCGTGTTGAGCTTCGAGGTCGTGCCTGGCGTTGATCCGGCTGACGTGCTCAACAACCTGCACCTGTTCCGTCTTGCTGTGTCGTTGGGTGCGGTGGAGTCTCTTGCCGAGCTGCCGTGTCGTATGACGCATTTCGAACTGCCTCGCGAGGAGCGTCTGAAGATCGGCATCACCGATGAATTGGTGCGTCTCGCCGTTGGCATCGAGGACGCCAACGATCTGATCGAAGATCTCGGCCAGGCGTTCGATATCGCTTACGCCCGTTACATCGATCGGCATGCCGACTTCGACGTGTTCCAACAGCTGACTTCGGGGGTGTTTGCCTGATCTAATACTTTTCTGCCTATTTTTCTACTCCTGGGGAGCGGCGTCGGTTGTGCCACACCGGCGCCGCTTTTTTTATGCTCTGGTTCCGCCTCCGCTGGCAGAGGGCTGTCGGCGTAGCCGACTGGGGGTGGTTAAGCGGACCGCCCGCATTATGCCAACCGCGATATCACAGCATCCCCGTTACGATGAATACGGTTTGATAGTGCACCGCGTAAAAGTCAAGCGCGGCGGAACAAAGAAAGGACCTGATATGACCATCGACGTCTACGGTGCCACATGGTGCGGCGACTGCCGCCAGGCAAAGAACACTCTCGACAAACTGGGCGCGGCATACACTTGGCACAACATCGAGGAAGAGGAAGGTGCCGCCGACCGTGCCGTGGCGATCAGCGGCCAGATGCACATTCCGGTGGTGCGGTACGATGACGGCTCGTTCCAAGTGGAACCCTCTGCAGTGGATATCAGGAACAAGCTGCAGGAGCTGGGGCTGCTGGCTGACTAGGAATCCGTGGTCTGAGCTGCATAAGGCGTGCGTCATCGATCGGTCTTGATGGCGCACGTCTTATCTGTTTATGCGGATCAGAGAGTAGGGGGCTTACGCTTCGGTGCCCACTACTGTTCCAGTTGCCGGGCTTTGACCCCAATGCGATTTCGGTAGTCGGCAAGCATATTGGCAAGCGTAACTTCCCTCATGGAATCCGACATGGCTTTGGCCACTGGAGCATACGCATCTTTGAGAACGTCGTGGATATTCCGAGCCACGGGGCATGTGTGATTCCCTCTCTCGTGGATGCCGATCACATCATCGAGGTTCGTGGATTCCACTGCCTGATGGATATCGAGCAGAGTGATTTCCTTGGGGGGTGCGGGCAAGTTCGGCGCCGCCGGTTCCGCGTGCCACTGTGATGAGCCCCGCGCGTTTGAGCGCTCCCAAGGCGTTACGAATGCTGACGGCGTTCGTCCCGGTGCTTTCGGAGAGCAGCGCGCTGGGCGCCGATCGTTATTTCGACTATCGCATCGAGAACTATGCTGAAGCTCTTTCTGACGCACCGGTTGACCATGTCATCGACACCTTAGGCGAAACGGCAAAGTTGTTATCCGGATGGAGTGACCGAGCGTCTTTGCGCTGATTGCTGATTTGATATGCGTTATCGCCAGATATGAAAAGAGAACCATGACTCCCTTTTGATGAGATTGTCTGAAGGTCAACGATTGGTCCGGATGCAATATGTGTCCAAGGAAGTTTCTGAAGCGTTGGTGTCGCAAATTACTAAAGGGTTCGGCATCGATGTCAACATAATCTTTGGAGATATCGACATCGTCGCGGATACCCCGATAGGGGGCATCGTGGCCATTTTCGATGGTGAACCGGTACGGATTGACGCGGCTTTGAATTATTTGAGGCAGCGTAATATTGCGGCCGAGGTGCTGAAAGAGGGCTGGGCAGCTTGGTGTGTTCCGGCATTCGGCGGATATTCTATAGCCATTGCTTATAAGCGCGCATTGACAATTGCGATACCGATGTGCCGGTGTCGCGTACCATGACTTGCTAAGTTCGGGAATAGAGTCGAGCCCGCCACAATAGAGCGGCATGAGGAAGAAGGATTAATGGACGTTGATTTCCGAACGCAAGCCATCCACGCCGGCTACGAGCCGCTGGATAACGGCCGTGCCGCTGTGCCGCCAATCTATGCCTCGGCCGCATTCGACCTGGGTGACGCGGCGCGCGGCGATGCGCTCGCGGGCGGTGACATCGACGGCTTCGAGTACTCCCGTGTGGCCAATCCCACTGTCGATGCACTGGAAAAGCGGCTTGCCGCGCTGGGGGACGGTATCGGCGCCGTGGCTGTCGGCTCAGGCATGGCCGCAGCATACTGATTGGATGCCGCACTTTTTTATAAGAAGCCAGCATGCACACATAGTGAACAGTTGTACACATATGCGTACGATGTCTACCGCTTTGTTTTGAACGCTGATACGATGGAAATCACGAGTCGAGGCCGAGGGCGGTTTCGACGTGGGTGAAGGGAAAACATCATGGCCGTATTCTTTGCTGGTCCGCTGATTATCATCGTGCTACTCATCGTGCTGCTGAGTGCCGCACTCTTCGTCGTGCCGCAGCAGCAGGCCTACATCATTGAGCGATTCGGCAAGTTCCTTAAGGTCCAGTTCGCCGGCATCCATATCCGCATCCCGTTCGTGGACCGCATCGCCATGAAAACCAACATGCGTGTCAACCAGCTTAACGTGCAGCTGGAAACCAAGACTCTTGACAACGTGTTCGTCACCGTGGTGGCCTCCACCCAGTTCCGCGTGAACCCGAACGATGTGGCCACCGCCTACTACGAGCTGCGTGACCCGGCCGGTCAGCTGCGCTCCTACATGGAGGACGCGCTGCGTTCCGCTATCCCCGCACTGTCTTTGGATGATGCCTTTGCTCGCAAGGACGATGTGGCGTTCGACGTGCAGAAGACCGTGGGCGCCGAAATGAGCCGTTTCGGCTTCACCGTGGTCAAGACGCTGATCACCGCCATCGACCCGAGCCCACAGGTCAAGAACGCGATGGACTCCATCAATGCCGCCCAGCGTGAAAAGGAAGCCACCCGTCAGCGTGCCGAGGCCCAGCGTATCCAGATCGAGACCCAAGCCGCCGCCGATGCGGAGAAGACTCGCTTGCAGGGTGAGGGCCAGGCCAATTACCGCCGCGAGATCGCCAACGGTATCGTCGACCAGATCAAGAGTCTGCAGGCTGTGGGCATGAACATCAACGACGTGAACAACGTGGTGCTGTTCAACCAGTACCTCGACGTGATGCGCTCGCTGTCCGAATCGAACAACACCAAGACCGTGGTGCTGCCCGCCTCCACGCCCGGCGGTTATCAGGATCTCTACGAGCAGGTCACCAAGGCCATGCTCACCGCTTCCGAGACGAAGTAATCACCCCGTTTGCGAATCCCCATCCATCGATAGTGAAGCCCCTCCAAGCGAGGGACTTCACTATCGCTATGCCTGAAGGAATGCCGGAATGGCCTCGGCCGCCGCGTATCCCTTGCGATACATCATTTCCAGACCCTCGAAGTTCTTTTTTAGGGTGTTGAGGCCATAGAGGTCTTCCGGGGCGAGAATCAGCACGCGGCCTTCTGCCTCGTAATGCTTGGCGAGTTCGAGTTCGTCGTTGTAGGTCTTGTAGCGCATGCGCAGCTTCTCGGCCGCGGCGGGGTGGGAGCGTTCGAGGATGCGGGCCGGAGCCAAATCCTTCTGCTGCTTGCGCACTTCGTCACGCAAGCGGGACAGAATCAGAATCACGCGATCGTAGCCGTCCTCCAGCGCCTTCTGCACCGGCACCGGATCGGCGATGCCGCCATCGAAATACGGCACACCATCCACCACATACGGCTCGCAGGCCACCGGCACGGCGGACGAAGCCTTGATGATGTCGAAATCATCAAAACGCACGCGCGATTTGTCGAAGTACTTGGTCGAGCCGTCCTCGGCATTGCAGGCCACCACGGTGAACCCGGTCTCATTGGCCTCGAACGCCGCGAAATCCAACGGATTCTCGCCATCGTGATTGCTCAGCGTGCCGTAGATGTAGTCGAGGTTGGCAAAGTTGTGGTTCTTGAAGAAGCTTTCCGCACTCGCGTACTCCTTGCGGAAGGCGTACTTGGTGTAGAAGGTGTGGTTGCGGCCGTGCTGGCGTGCGATGAATGAGGTCATATTGGCCGCGCCGGCGGAAACGCCGTAGCACATATCCACGTCGATGCCGTCCTCCAGCATGCGGTCCATAACACCACAGCCGAAAATCGCGCGGAACCCGCCGCCGACATCAATCATCGCCGTCTTTGTCATACCAACCCCCTGTTCACTTGAATCTGGTATGAGCTTACGCGTGCTGCACGGACAACGATATGGGCAGTGTGCTGTGAATTTGTCTGGTTCTTCCTTGGCTTCCCTCAGAGAGGGGAGCCAAGAACGGCTCATACGTTCAGCAATTTGCGTGACAACTCGGCAATCCGTTCGGACGGATCGGAATTGGCGAGCTCCACGCCGCCGGTCGCGTCTTCGGGTGCCAGTTTGCCCAGGGACTCCAACACCACGCCCAGATGGCGCACGGTACCCTCATTGCCGTCGATGACAGCAGCCCGTTCGGGCAGCAGCTCGCGGAAGTAGTCGCGGTAGAACACGAAATGCGTGCAGCCCAGCACCACCGAGTCGATATGCTCCATGTCGTACTGGTCGAAGTAGCCGTGCAGCGTGCGCATCACCAGGTCATGGTCGCCGAGCCGCCCGGATTCCACGATCTCCACCAAGTCGGGGCAAGGCTCCTTGAAAATCGTGTTGTTGGAATCGAATCGATCCATCAGTTTGGCGAACTTCCGCTCACGCAAGGTCAGGGGAGTGGCCGCCACAATCACCCTCTGGGGAATATGATGCGGGTCGGAAGGCACGTCACCACGGTCGCACGCCACTTTCAGGGCCGGCTCCATGCCGATGATCGGAATATCGTAGTGTTCGCGCAAATCGTTCACCGCGGCGGAAGTGGCGGTGTTGCATGCGATGACCACGGCCTTGACGCCTTGACGCACGAACCGTTCGACAATATCGAAACTCAGGGCCCTCACTTGTTCAGGCGTCTTGATGCCGTACGGTGCGTTGGCCGAATCACCAAAATACAGCACATGCTCGGCCGGCATATCCTTGGCGATTTGGCGAGCCACGGAAATACCGCCAAGACCCGAATCGAATACGCCGATTGGAGCCGAAGAGCTCATGCCTGAATCCTCCCTATAGCCATGCCTGCAACCGTATGTTGCCGCGACCGATCACAAAGCCGATTGTTTTGCGGTGTTGTTTCGCTCCCTAGAGTACTCTGAAAGCCATGAGTCTTCCGCAACGAGTAACCAAGACACACGCAACCGGCAATGATTTCGTGGTATACCTCGACAAGTCCGGCAAATTCGAGCCTACCGCCGATGAGGTCCGATTCCTGTGCGACCGTCACTTCGGCATTGGCGGTGACGGCCTGATTCGCCTGACACGGCCTGATTTCGTGTCTGATTTAAGCGATGATCAGCTTTCGGACGTACTGGCCGGGGGCACGAAATGGTTCATGGACTATCGCAATGCGGATGGATCGTTGGCGGAGATGTGCGGCAACGGTACACGCGCCATCACCTTGTTCGCTCAGCGTGAGGGTGTGGCCGACTCCACCGAGCCGTTCCGCCTCGGCACCCGTGCCGGCGTCAAGATTCTGACGCCACGCGGCAATATGAGGCCGTACGGAGCCAACGTGTTCCAGGTCGAAATGGGGGAGTGGAAGATCGGCGAAACCGACGCCTACGAGGTCACCATCCCCGGCACTGAGGGCTCGGCGCGCGGTACGTTCGTGGATATGGGCAACCCGCATGTGGTCGCGGTGATCGAGGATGCCTTCGCGTCCCTGCCAGTGGTTGAATCACTGGATTTGGTCACCAAACCAGTGGTGGCTCCGGTCATCGAATCCGACCAGAACGTGGAATTCGTGCGGGTCGACGACATCGACCAGAACACCGGCGTGGGTGAAGCCACGATGCGCGTCAACGAACGTGGCTGCGGCGAAACCCTGTCCTGCGGCACCGGCCTGTGCGCCACAGGCATTGTGCTGCGGGCCAAGACCGGCATCAGCCACTGGGACATCACCGTACGTGGCGGTACCCTGCGCGTGGACGTCACCGACAGCGACGTAAAGCTGACCGGAGCAGCCACGCTGGTCGCCGATATCGATTTGTTGTAAAGGAATCAGGCAGCGAACAGGGCCGCGCCTTCGGTGACGATGATGAGTACCACGATCGCCACGATCCACAGTATATCGACCATGAGGTCGATGTTGAGGCGGTAATACTTATTGAGTCCGGCCGGCACCATTGCGACCTCAGCCTCACCGTCGCTATCATCAGCCGCCACAGCCTTACGCGACGGCAATCCCTGCACGGCCACGGTCGCATGGCTCAACGCCATGAACTGGATGGTGGTGGAGAACATCAGGGTCAGGCACCACGGGCACAGCGCGTGAATCACGAACAGCGACTGCGTGCTCAGCCAGTACGAGTAAGCCAAAGCGGCCAGTCCGCCCAGCCACGTGCAGGTCGCGAACCAACGCGGCACCTTCACACGCGCCAGACCGATCACCGCGATGGTAACGAACACCGATTCGGCGGCGATGCCGAAGAACGCGTTCGGATAGCTCAGCCCGCCGAACTTCGCGATTTCCGCCTGCCAGGACTGGGCCACCGCCGAACAGGACACCGCCGAGTTCAGATCGCAGCCGAGCGCGGACTCCGGATGCCGAGCCAATTGCAAAGTCTCAGCGGACAGAATGAGCGAGGCCCCCAACGCCACTGCCGAGGCAATCAGCATGATGAGATATGTCCAAGTGGCACTGTGGCGCCATCCAATCAACGGTCGTGCCTCCGCCAAGCCAAGCGGCGTGGTGTTCGTGGTGCTGGATGATGTGTCGGTTGCGGTGTTACGAGTCATCATGTCCCTTTCGATAGCGCTGCGCTCCAGATTAGCCTCTGCGGTTGTCAGCTGGGTGCCGAATGTCTGGTTTCGGCCGTTGGCAGAAGGTGACGACCTGTCTGCGCCTTGCGTGGGAATGCTGAAATGAGGTTACGATGGAAGGTATGACTGGATATGTGATGCCTTTGGAACCGCCCGCCGTCGGGTGGGACATCCACTGCCATACCGCCTTCTCGGATGGCACGGAAACGCCGGCCACGTTGGCCGAACAATCCAAGGCATTGGGACTCAAGGGCGTGGCCATTTCCGATCATGACACCACCGCCGGCTGGCCGGAGGCCGAAGCCGCGGCTCATAGGGTCGGTTTGCCGTTGCTCCGCGGCACCGAGATCACCGCCACGGATGAGAACGTCTCCGTGCACATGCTCGGCTACCAGTATGATCCCACGAATCAGCACATCACGGACTTGTTCGCCAATACTCGAGCCGCACGGTTGCAACGCACGCAGCGCATGGTCGAATTGTTGTCTCGTGATTATCCGATTACCTGGCAATCCGTGCTCGCCCAAGTCAAGGAGGGTGGCAAAACCACCATTGGCCGGCCTCACATCGCTGATGCTTTGGTGAGTGCCGGCGTATATCGGACTCGTTCGGAAGCGTTTGCGGATGCGGTCAGCGCCTCATCCAAATACTATATTCCCACGCCTTCGCCGACCTCTCATGAAGTGGTGGCCGCCGTCAAGGGAGCAGGCGGTGTGATTCTGATCGCCCATGCCGGTGATGTGAGCCGTAACCGCAGACTGTTGTCCGATGACCAGATCGAGGCATTGATCAGCGAAGGACTGGACGGGCTGGAGGTATGGCACCGTGGCAATTCACCGGAGCAACGAGAACGGCTGCTCACCATCTGCCGCCGGCACCAGCTGCTGGTCACCGGTGGGTCTGACTGGCATGGCAAAGGCAAACCGAACAAACTGGGGGAGAACCTCACCGACGAGGCCACTGTCGAAGAGATCGTTCATCGCGGCGTGCTTCCGCTATATCGGTGATTCAGCAATACAAAAGCGGCCTTGAGATAATGCCCAAGGCCGCTTATGCGCGATTCATGGTCACAGCGTGCCGAAGCCGACGGCGTGCTTGGTTTCGGAGCCGATGATCGCGTAACCGAGTGCCTTGGCGGGCACGATGATGCGACGGCCCTTGTCATCGGTCAGATCGATCGTCGCGTTGTCGGCCACGGCCTGCGCGATGGCCTGGCTCACATTGTCGGCTGATTCGTCGGTGCTGAAGTTCACCGGTCGTGCCACGTTCTGAATGCCCAGTTCGATATCCATATAAGGCTCCTTGTTCTGCCGTCTTTGTGACGAACATCATGGTAAGTGGCCGTCGCCGGCCGAGGTTCTGTACTCTATTGTGCCGCGTGTCTGCGTCGTCATGTGCGGTGTTACGCGCTCGGCGTGGCGCGGAACACCGCACACGACATTATTTGGATGATGTGGACGATTCGGCCAGCGGATTGCCCTCGCTGTCATACCCGTCCAACCCGGCACGGGCATCGCGCAGAGCGCGTTCTTCCCGCTCCAACAGCGGAATCACCGTGGTTTGGGCACTCGAGGCTCCGTACTGAACGAGACTGTCCGGAGTATCGTCATTCACCGCATCGTCGGTCGGGGCGGCGGATTGAGACGCAGGGGAAGCGTCGGTTGACGTCGTGCCGCTATGCCCGTTCATACTGAGGAGCTCCTTCAGCGTGATCGTCACCGAAGAATGGGAAGCGCCATGTGAGGGCTGCGGTTTGGTCGATCCCGTACCGGTTGCGATGCCGGAGACATTCGCTTGCGGGTGATTGGCGGTCCGGTCAGCATCGGGTTCGACTTCCGGGGTAAGATCCACGTCGCCAGCGGCCACGATGTCAGCGGAACCGGTGCGATCGGGATCGGGCGTGTCGTCCGAGACCTCGGCCGCCGCGGTACCGGTGTCGGACTGCTGCGGTTGTGCGGGTGCCTGATGACGGTCGTCCTGCAACAATGTGCCGACGGTGATTGTGGAAGGCAAACCGGGCTTCGTTGACGAGGCGGCGGCCGACCCTGCGGCTGGGGCCGGTGCCGGAGTGTGCTTGATCACGCCCAACTGGTGTGCGAGTCGTTCGACCTGTGCCTTGAACTGCATGATGTGATCGTTGTCCGCACGGTTCAACGCCTGAATGAATTCGCCCACCTGTTCCATCTGCAGCCACAGGTTGGCCCTGAGCATGATGAGATCGTCAAGTCGAGAGCCCATCATGCGGCCGTATGCGGAAAGCACGGCGTTGCGATGGGATTCGTCGAGCTTGCCGAAAATCCAGGCAAGGTCTCGTGCCGGATCGTTGACCTGCATATCCTGCCAGTTGGTCACCGTGGTGATGGTGGAACCGGAGAACAGGAAGTCGCCGTCGGAAAATCCGCCGTGAACCGTGCAGGTGGAGAACGACCACAATCCCTCGGTGTCCATGATGCGCGCCCAGCTGTCGGTGATTTCTTGGGGAACATGGCCGGCGGAGCGTAAGCGGCGAATCCAGGCGGTCAGCTGCGAACGAATCTGACCGGTGGTAACTACCGGATATTTGGCATTGGCCAGAAAAGTCGAAGGCAGGCGATGAATGGCTCCGATGGCGGTGCCGACGGCCGCGCAGTCATCCAATGTCAACAGGTCGAGAGGCCGCGCCTGGCCATCACGGTGGACGGCAATCATCACGGTCGTCTCGCCTGTGGGACCGGGCTTGCGCGGGGTCAGCGGTGTGGACTCCGCCTGGGTCTGCTGCCCCACGGCCTGTGCGGTGGCCGTCTGGCCGGGTCGGGAAACGTCTCCCGGGGCGAACGCGACCACACGGTCCATATCGAAGCCGAGGCCACCAGGCTCGCGCGCGGCTGCCAGTGTCTGCGCCGCTTTCACACGGCGAATCAGACGCGTACGCCCTTCCTTGGTGTCAGTGGCGTATACGTCGTACAACTTGCCTGAGGCATCTTGGATCACGGTCTGATCGATGCCTTTGGCCTCGTCGGTTGCGCTGGCCTGCACGTTCTCGCGTACGCCGGCCACCCCCAGATTCGGCAGGACGGCTGAGGCGAGTGCCGCCAACATATAATCGCTACGTTTCATCACCCTTCCACACTAATACATCCGTGGCGATTCGCACCGCAGAATGACACGCAAAACGCATGATTCTGGCGATGTTTTGTCGTGAGCCCGATTCAGCCATAGGCATGAGTCGTGCCGTGAGCGCGAATCGTGCCACAATGGACGCATGGAACAGGCGCAGGGGATTCTTGAGGGGCTCGATGAGCGGCAGCGTACCGCCGCGACTACGTTGCAAGGGCCGGTGCGCATTATCGCCGGCGCAGGTGCCGGTAAAACACGCACGGTCACGCGGCGAATCGCCTATGCCTGCGCCACCGGGGCATGGAAGCCGGAGCGGGTGCTTGCCGTCACCTTTTCGGTAAAAGCGGCGGCGGAAATGCGCGCACGATTGGGCCAGCTCGGCGTAGGGGGAGGTACTGGACGTTCCGGTTCGGGTGCGGGAACTGCCGGAGTCACGGCCGCGACCTTCCACTCAGCGGCATTGCATCAGCTCAACAGCGTCTGGGCAGACATATGCGAGGCTCCATTTCCGCATGTGATCGAAGATCAGCGTGACGTCGTCTCCCGCGCGATCATCCGCGCCACCGCACGTACCGATGCCGATCCGCTGACCGTTCGCGATGTGCTCGCCGAAATCAATTGGGCCAAAATCTCGTTGGTGGCGGTGGAAGATTATGCCCGGGCATGTGCCATCGCCC
This sequence comes from uncultured Bifidobacterium sp., assembly GCF_959020155.1. Taxonomy (GTDB): domain Bacteria; phylum Actinomycetota; class Actinomycetes; order Actinomycetales; family Bifidobacteriaceae; genus Bifidobacterium. The sequence continues at coordinate 41,071 of NZ_CAUERC010000001.1, read as the reverse complement.
ATAGGCAGCCGCCCGCCGGACTCGACACCGCTCGGTTCGCCGACGTCTACAGCGCCTACGAGCAGGAAAAGACCTCGCGTGGCGAAATCGATTTTGACGATATTCTGTTGCTCGTATGCCATATCATGGATGGTTTTCCCGAAGCCGCCGCCCAAATTCGTTCCACCATCGGCTGGCTCACCGTCGACGAGTATCAGGACGTCTCGCCCCTGCAACACAGGCTGCTGACCCTGTGGCTGGGCGGGGGAGGGCCTGACGGCAAGAGCGCAATGAACCGCAACGTATGCGTCGTGGGCGATCCGGCCCAGACCATCTACTCGTTTGCCGGTGCTTCCAGCTGGGATCTGCTGCGTTTCGCCGATGAATTCGGGCCGCTCGCCGCCGATGTCAATCTCAACACCGACTATCGTTCGACGCCGGAAGTCGTGAACCTCGCCAACCGGGTGCTTGCGGCCGCGCCGAACCGTGAGGATTACCTGAAACTGGTTTCCGCCCGTGAATCCGGTCCGCGCGTTACCCGAACCGCTTATGAGAGCGATATGGAAGAGGCACAGGGCGTGGCGGCACGCATAGCCCGGTTGGTTGCCAACGGGGCCAAGCCGTCCGATTGCGCGATCCTCACCCGCATCAACGCCCAACAGCCGGTATTCGGTGCCGCCTTGCGCGCTGCGAGACTGAAATATCGCGTCCGCAAGGATTCGGGATGGCAATCATCCGCGCTCGCCGACGATGCCGCGTCCAAACGCGCACTATTGGAGGCGATGGGTTTGGACGCCACCGGACTTGCCGCAAACGACGATCTCGGGGTTACGATTTCCACGATCCACGCATCCAAGGGTCTGGAATTCAAGCACGTGTTTCTGATCGGCTGTTCGGAAGGGCTCTTGCCGTATGGTTCGCCGGAAACGGGGGATGCGCTGGAAGAGGAACGCCGGCTTATGTATGTGGGCATCACCCGAGCTGAGGATTCGCTGCATTTGTCGTATGCACGGACCAAGGATGGTTATGGAGCGCAGCGCAGACGCCCATCACGATTTTTGTGACGGGCGTCTGTAATGCATACTGAATGCTCCTGAACGTTCAGGAGCGGGAATTGGCTGAAGGCCGGTTGACTATGCCTGCGTATCCTCCGAGTTGCCGTTTTCACCGTCTTCGCCATCTTCGCCGAGCAGCTTGGACAGTTCGGCATCCCAATCGATATCGCCGGTCTTGCCATCTGCGGCAGGGTGAGAAGCGGAACCGTTGGCATCGGAAGAAGAACCTGAAGGGGCGTCGGATGACGGAGACGCGCCATCTGCGGGCTTGTCGCCAGGCAGCGAAGGCAGCAGATCGGGATGCGTCCACTTGGCGTCACGGCCTTCAGGGCCTTCGGCGGCGGTGATCATCTCCCATATCCCGGTGGCCTCGCGCATGCGCTTGGGACGCAGCTGCAAACCGAGCAGACTTTCGAACGTACGCTCGGCGGGGCCACCCATCGCGCGCTCGCGGCGCATCATCTCACGCAACTGTTCGATATGAGGCAGATGGGCCATACCGGCGCGCCACACCACGCAATCCACCCAGCCCTCGACCATCGCCAGCAGCGATTCCAGCGAAGCCAGCGCCTCGCGCTGTTCGGGAGTGTCGGGGATGCCGACCTTGGTGAGATTCACCGCGCCGGAAATCGACTCCGGATCCATCGACGTGGCGTCACGCAGCTGTTCCTCCATCGCATCCAGATCGATGGAGATGCCGCGTGCGTACTTGCCGATGAGCGCCTCGAAACGCGGCATCAGCCACGGTACCGAGGCGTACAGGCGGGCGTGAGCCATTTCCTGCAGGGCCAGGAAGGAAAGCACTTCAGATTCGGGGATTTTCTCGGTGGTCTCGAATCCGGAGAGCGCAGCCTCGAACGCGGCGGCGTCGGCGGCATCGGCGGAAGCATCAGAGCCGGAGACTTGGGCGGTACCGTCAGTTGCCGGAGTATCGCTGTTGCCGGCCGAAGTGAAGCCAATGGGATTGGCAGAAGCGTCGGTGGATGTGGAGAACGGATTGACCGAGTCGGTTGAAGTGCCGGCCGTGTCGGCCTCGGCCGCAGAAGCCTCACCGTTCAGCATCTTCGCGTATTCGGTGGCGTTCTGGGCAATCAGTCCACCAGCCGGGTTCTTCAGCAACGCGATGCCCTGATCGAAGCTGCCATGCACTTCATGGCTCAGATTGCCGGCCGCATGCCCCAACTGCATGGCAAAGGACGTGTTGCCCAGCAGCTTCATCAGTTGGGCTGGGTCTTTCATACCGTCGGGAATCGGAATCGGCACCGGTCCGGCGAACATGCCGGCAATCTCGCCATCGCCGAACGCGCCGCCAAGACGCTCCGAAATCACCGAAGCCAAAGCGTCGTTCATCGACTCGGCCACAGGAGCTGCGAACTTCGCCCACTGGTCGATGGTGCCCTCCACCCAGCCGGCGCGGGTCAGCACATCCGGATCGCCGGGTGCGGGATTGAACTCGCAGGCGGTATCCAGCCACAGGTTCGCCTCACTCATCGCGCGGCGAGCCGCCTCGCCATCCACGGCGGACACGCTGGATGCAGAACCGGAGGCGTTGGCCTGCTGCAAGGCAATCGACTTGGCGAGCTTGACGTTGATCGGCCCTTCCTCGACAGTGCGCTGCATATCACCCATCGTGTTGAGTCCGCCGGCGCTGAACGCGGCCATCATCTGCTGGACTTCAGATGGATTGGGCAGTCGGCTGGGGTCCTGACTCATCAGCTGTTCACGGATCTCCTCAGGCAACTGGCTGATCTGCTGCCAGGCCATCTCACCCTGAATGGGGCCGAAGCATTTGATCAGCCACTCGTGAATCGCGTTGTCGTCCATGCGTATCCTTCTTTGCCGCGGTGTGTTACCCCAAGTGTAGGGTCTGCCCGGGCCTGTTCGCTTGTGGCCGAGCATTATTTTCGGTTTATGTTCGTTTTCGGCCGATTTCGGCCCTCCGCTTACACTGTAGGGTATGTTTGCACGCCACAGGAATCAGGAACCAGACCTCGTCCAGGAGCAGGAGAGCCCGACTGCGGATTCGGAAGCGGGAGATGAGCACATGCCATCGTTCGAAGTGAAGCATGATTCGCGCCTATCTCGTGGAATCAGCCGTGCTCGGGCCTATGCGGCCGCTCGTTCGAAACGCCATTTCGTCGGTGCATTCGCCGTGTTGCTTGGTGTGGTGATTCTGCTGCTGCCCAGCCCGTACGTCATCGAGATGCCCGGACCCACCCAGGATGTGCTGGGCAAAGTTGAGGATGGTGCGGTTATCGACATCACTGGTACCGGCGTGACGACGTATAAGGATTCCGGCAAGCTGCTGCTGACCACGGTGAACGCGTCCGGCGTGCCCGGGTACCCGATCATCAACGCGCAGGCCGTCTGGGGTTGGGGCAATCCGCAGGTGGAGGTCATGCCGCGTGAGGCCACGGTACCGGTGGGCCAGAGTGCGGACCAGTATCAGAAGAAAGTCGAACAAGACATGGCCGGTTCCCAGGATTCGGCCAGTGCCGTCGGTCTGGCGTATGCCAAAGCCCATGCGGACGAACTGGACATTGACGCCAGTGCATTGCAACACGCCAAGGTGACGATGCACGTGGACAGCATCGGCGGGCCGTCCGCAGGCATGATGTACACGCTCGGTCTCATCGACAAACTCACCCCCGCCAACGAGAGCGGCGGCAAGACCATCGCCGGCACCGGCACCATAGACAAGGACGGCAAAGTCGGCAGAATCGGCGGCATAGAGCTGAAGATGCTTGGCGCCAAGCGCGATGGCGCCACATGGTTCCTGGCCCCCGCGTCGAATTGTTCGGATGTGGCAGGCCGCGTGCCGGATGGTCTGCGCGACGTCAAGGTCGCCACGCTGAACGAGGCGTATCAGGCGTTGGTGGCCATCGGCAAGGGGCAGGCCGACGATTTGCCTCATTGCGAGGCATGACACGCGCGGCCAGTCGTTGTTTCTGGTGAGACGACTCGCATGGGTCTGCCCACAATGCGGCGATTTTCGGCCGCGTTAACGCATTTGTTCGCGAAGACTTGCTAATGTGTCCCCTGTGAATCAAACGGCATCACAGAACGCTGAAGAATTTGGTTTCGAGCCCGGCGATATCGTCCAGGAGTGGCTCTGGGACGACGACGTGGACGATTCCATTCGTGCCCAGATTGAAGAGCTCACGGGCGAGGATCTCGTGGACGAGGACTACGACTCCGCTGTGGACGGCGTCATCGTATGGTGGCGCGACGGCGATGATGAGGACGAATTGTCCGATACGATCGTTGACGCCTACGCGGTACTGGGCAATGACGGCCCGCTGTGGATACTGACTCCCAAGCCCGGCCGCCCGGGTGCCACCAGCTCATCCACCGTGCAGTCCGCCGCACAGACCGCCGGTATGAACGCCGCCACCCCGCTGACCGTCAGCTCGGACTGGAACGGCATCCGCCTGCGCGCATTCGGCAAGGGCCGCTGATAAGCCTCAATCAATACGCTTGACTTTAAGCGTGTTGACCGGCGTCGTGTGCTGCGTAGTGCTGCTGGGCGTGACTGAATGTCATCGCGATTGAGCGCTACGGCACGCGTATGCGACACCACGTGTCGCGTAGTGCCGGCCATACGCTATTGTTGTCATTTGCGGGCAATTAGCTCAGTTGGTTAGAGCGCCACCTTTACACGGTGGATGTCGGGGGTTCGAGTCCCTCATTGCCCACTTTCATTTTTCATCGCTTCATGGAATCCCCTCATTCCACGGATATAGGCTGTGACGATATTCCCTGACAGTCTTCGGCAAGGGTTCTGAAATCTCAATGAGATGCGTGCAGAAGGAAACCGGCAGTACTGCTACAAAATCGTGAATTTCGGTCTTCTTGGTCAGATGCGTCTCAATAGTCACGTAAAGTTGTGGCAGAGTGTTTATATCCAGCAGGAGGTCGAATAGCCGATGGCGCAGGAACTTCGTGAAGGGGACGGCAAGTCGGGCATCGCACGTGCGGGCAAGCGCAAGTGGGGGTATGACCCCGCTCAGGTGGACGCTTTCCTGGAGCGCGCCCATGCTTTGTATGACAGCGAGGGCATGAATCTCACCCAGCATGACATTCAGAACGTGTCCTTTGATTTGCGCAAGAACGGCTATGTGATCGCACAGGTTGACGCCGCGCTTGGACGTCTGGAACGTGCCGTGGTCGATAAGCAGACCACATGGGAGATCGCACAGCACGGGCGTGTGACGTGGAAGGCGAAGACCGAGAAGCTGTATCACGAAGTCCAGAACCATGCGGAGCGTAACGAGCGCGAACGCTTCAAGTCCGGAGCGCCCAAGCAGCCTTCGTACGATAAGAAGCAGGTGGATCGTCTGGTCGACCAGATTGTGGACAAGGCGGCGGCCGCATTGGGCGTTGACGGCGTTACCGAAGACGATGTACGGTCTTTGGCCGATCTCAATGCGAATACGGTCAACAATGTGATCTTCACCCAGCGCAAGGGCAAGAAAGGCTATGACGAGCGACAGGTCGATTACTTCCTGAACGCCTGCGTACAGTTGCTGAGTCGCTTGGAATCCTATGCCCGTGTGGCCGATTTCGTGTCCGGCGAGCCTGCGGCTCCTGCCCAGACCGCCACGAACGTGACCGTTCAAGCGAACGGCGTCTCACCGTTGTTCGCTTCCGGAACGCAGCGCCCGGCAACTGACGAACGTTTTGCTCCGGCTGCCGTTGCTCATGACGAATCATTCGATGCCCTGCATCAGGCCGAGCAGAGCTTGTTCACTGCTCCGGCTCCGGTTGCTCCCGCAGCGCCGGCCGCGGCGGCACCGATTGCCTATGCGTCGGCTCCTGCATCGTTCGATGCTTCCACAAGCACCAATAGCACCAATGCGGAACAGCCGGTTTCCTTTGCTCCCGCAGCATACCTGGTGCATGCGTCCAACGAGTCTGCGGCGAAGCCCGTCTCCGAGACGCCTTCCGTGGCTCCTACCGCAGTTGCTGCGGCTGAGCCTCCCGTCAGTGCCCCGTCCGCGCCGGTTTCCGGTGTGACCGCTGGCAGCGTCCCCTCGTTTGCTCCGGCACAGGCAGCTCACGAACCCGCAGCTCCGTCATCGACCCCGTCGGTGTTCGCGGAACAGCCCGTGGATATGGTGCAGAACGATTCCTCTTTGGCCGCTCTCGCCCACATGGCTGCGGTTTCTCAGGAACTTCCGGCAGTGGATGCACCGTCCTTCGCTCCTAAGATGCCCAGCCTTGATGCACCGAATGCGCTGAAATTGAATGAGGTACCGGGTTCGGTTTCATCCCCGGCACCCTCCGCCCCGGCAGTACAGCCTGTGAATAGCACTGCTGACGAGGCTGCGTCCGCTGCTATGCCGGTCTCCTTTGCTCCCACCAGCAAGCCGGATCGTAACACGAACTCCATTCCGGTTCGCGTATCCGATAGTCAGCCTGCAGACAGCACGATCTCCCGTCCGGCTGCGGAATCATCTGAATACGTTGCCGCCTCCCATGACACGGAAGCAGCTCAGCCGTCACAGGATAAGCACGATTCCAGCGATTCGTTCCCGCTGCTGTTCCCGCTTGGCGGTAACTTCGATTCGGATATCCCCGACCTGTCGTTCCCCGCACTGAACAATGACGATACGAAGAAGGAACAGTGAGCATAGCCTCCAACTCCACTGTCATCATTCTCGGATCCACCGGATCCATCGGCACCCAAGGACTTGACGTCATCTCGCGTCATCCTGAACGATTTACCGTCACCGGTCTGGCGGCGGGCGGAGCACATATCGAGCTGCTGGCGCAACAGGCCGCACAGTTCCATGTGTCCGAAGTCGCGGTGTTTGATGAGACCAAGGTTCCAGCGCTGCAAGCAGCTCTCGCACAGGCCGGCGCACAAGGTGTCCGCGTGACCGGCGGTCCGGATTCGGTCATCGCCATGGCCGGCTCCGGTGCGAATGTCGTATTGAACGGCATCACCGGCTCCATCGGACTCGAACCGTCGATCGCGGCGCTCAAGGCCGGTTCCCAGCTGGCATTGGCCAACAAGGAGTCCGTAGTCGCGGGCGGGCATCTGCTGTTCAGCGCGCAAGTGCGCGAGAACCAAATCAACCCGGTCGATTCCGAGCATTCCGCCATCTGGCAATCCCTGCGCTCCGGAACCCACGCCGAAGTCGCCAAGCTTGTGGTCACCGCCTCCGGCGGACCGTTCCGCGGCTGGAAACGTGCCGACATGGAGAACATCACTCCCGAGCAGGCGCTGCATCATCCGACGTGGAACATGGGGCCGGTTGTCACCATCAACTCCTCCACACTGATGAACAAGGGCCTCGAAGTCATCGAGGCGTCCCGCTTGTTCAACGTGCCGCCTGAACGCATCGACGTGACCGTGCACCCGCAGTCCATCGTCCATTCCATGGTTGAATTTGTGGACGGCGCCACGATTTGCCAAGCTTCGCCGCCAGACATGCGTCTGCCCATCGCGCTGGGTCTGTCCGCGCCGGACCGCATGACCAATGTGGCCGCCGCGTGCGACTGGACGAAAGCCGCAACTTGGACCTTTGAACCGTTGGACGATGAGGCGTTCCCTGCCGTGCAACTGGCCCGCCACTGCCTGGCCGCCTCCGAGAAGCATACGGCGGTGCTCAATGCTGCCAATGAACAGGCCGTGCATGCCTTCCTCGAGCATCGTCTGCCATACCTCGGCATCGTGGACACGGTCAAAGCCGTGCTGGACCAGATGGACGCCGAGCTTCGTGGTAACCCGCTGTTCACGGACGTGGAGGAAATGAACCAGCTTGAGCTTGAAGCCCGCCGACGCGCCGACGACCTGATAAACAAGCAATGATGAATACCTTGAATACGGAAAATCCCATCGAAAAGCCGTTCCGCAAAACCGGTGATCCGGTCGACCTGACCAGCGAATCGCCCTTGCACCCGCGCCGCAAGTCCCGCCGCATCATGGTGGGTCCGGTGCCGGTGGGCGGGGGAGCGCCCATCTCCGTGCAGTCGATGACCAACACGCTCACGGCCAACGTACCTGCCACGTTGCAGCAGATCGCCGAACTGACCGCCGCCGGCTGCGACATCGTGCGCGTGGCCGTGCCGAGTCAGGACGATGCCGACGCACTGCCGGAAATCTGCCGCAAATCGCCGATTCCGGTCATCGCCGATATCCACTTCCAGTCCAAATACGTGTTCCAGGCCATCGACGCCGGCTGCGCGGCCGTGCGCGTGAACCCCGGCAACATCCGTAAGTTCGACGAAGTCGGCCCGGACATCTGCAAGGCCGCCACCGACGCAGGCATCTCGCTGCGTATCGGTGTGAACGCCGGCTCGCTGGACAAGGAACTCTACGCCAAATACGGTGGCCCGACTCCGGAAGCGCTGGTGGCCTCCGCCTTGAAGGAAGCGCACATGTTCGAGGACGTCGGCTTCCACGATTTCAAGATCTCCGTCAAACACCATGACGTCATCACCATGGTCGAAACGTACCGACTGCTCGCTTCCAAGGGCGATTGGCCGCTGCACCTCGGCGTCACCGAGGCCGGCCCTGCTTGGCAAGGCACCATCAAATCCTGCCTGGCGTTCGGTGCGCTCTTGGCCGAGGGCATTGGCGACACGATTCGCGTGTCTCTCTCCGCGCCGCCGGCCGAAGAGGTCAAGGTGGGTTGCAAACTCTTGGAATACATGGGATTGCGCCCCCGCAAGTTCGACATCATCTCCTGCCCGAGCTGCGGCCGCGCCCAAGTGGATGTGATCCAGCTCGCCTCCGCCGTCACCGAAGGCCTGAAGGACGTGACCGCGCCGATCCGAGTGGCCGTCATGGGTTGCATCGTCAACGGTCCGGGCGAGGCACGCGAAGCCGACCTCGGCGTGGCCTCCGGCAATGGCAAGGGCCAGATCTTCATCAAGGGCAAGGTCATCAAGACCGTGCCCGAAGACCAGATCGTCGACACGCTGCTCACCATAGCGAACGATATCGCCGCCCAAATGGAGGCCGACGGTCAAGTCCCCGTCAATTCCACCGGCCCGGTCGTGGTCCCAATCCAGCACCCCGGTCACTGATTCGGCCGAATAGGCCCTCGGCATAAATATCGCGGTCAGATTACAATAGCGCACGTGCCGCAAGAAGAAGAGCATCGCCTGACTGTTCGATCCAAGCCGTGGACCAGCACCCACCGGCTGATGGTCAGCCTGCCCATCTTCATTATCCTGATTGGCGTGCTGGTCTCCATTTCCAATCTGACCACGGTGCCTTGGAACATCGAACCCACCGGCCAGTCGATGGCCACGCTCACCGACGATACCGAAGTCACCTTCGATAACCCGTCCGGAGAAACGCTGCCGGCAAAAGGCACGTATGAGGTCACCGAGCGATACATCACGCTGAACATGACCAGCGACGGCAATCTGACCAAGGAGTCCGGTGCTCGGGGCAAGGCCAATGCGGACGGCGTCCAAGCTATCAAGGTATTGATTCGGGAACCTCAGAACGCATCAGGCAAGCGCCCCGGCGTGGTGTTCATGCACGGTGCCGGATACGGCACCTGTGACAACTCCTTTGGCGACGTGGCCTCCGGTATGGCTTCGGCCGGCTTTGTGACCGCAGTGCTCGACAAACCCGTCTGGAACACCACCGACATCAACCGCGATTATCCGGCCTCAGCCAAGGCTTATGATCAGGTCATCGAATACCTGCGAGACCAAAGCGATGTAGACGAGGCCAAGGTCGGCATCTATGCCACCTCCGAATCGACATGGATCTCCTCGTATCTGCTCGAGGACGATCCGGACGTCGCCTTCCAGATTCTCCTGAGCCCGATGGTGTTCAGCCCACGCCAATCACTGGGATTTTTCGTCACCCAGGACTTCACCCTTGTTGGCGCGAACGAAGGCTATCAATCCATCGTCCAACGTGTGTTCAGCGCGGACACCGGCCTGTTCGGACTGAACAATTTCGACCTCGCCACACTCAAACCCGCCGCCTACGCCGTACCCACCTATGTGGCTTACGGTTCGAAAGACGTGATGACGGCGCAGGTCGACGGTGTGCGTGCGATTCTCTACAACGCCCACAAAGCCGATAACTGGAATATGACCGTGCGCAGCTACCCGGTCGCCAACCATGTGCTGCGCTTGGGAGATGAGTCCGAAGCGGGCACCCCGTTTGCGGACGCCTATGTGGACGATCTCATCGACTGGGCCGTCGGCACTTCCGCCGGACTCACGCAGACCAGTGAAAAGGTGGCCGGCACCAATCTGTACCAATCAATCGGTCTGCCGGGCGCTTTGAAGGCAAGACGCGTCGGCACCATTTATGGTGTGATTCTGCACGTCACGGTGGTACTGCTGCTGCTCGCATCCATCGTGCTGGCACTGGTGGCGCTGGGTCGCAAAATCGCGGCGGATGCCCGATGGCGGCGAGAGAAGCGCGAGGCCAAACGTGCGGGCATGCTGATACCGGAACGGCCTGTGGTACTCGGTTTCGCACATGGTTTCGGCAATGCGCTGCTGACTTTGACCCTCACCACTCTTGCCACATTGCTCATCTTCTTCGCCGGACTCGGACAGGTGATCATGGGCGTGGTCAAACTTGCATGGGGTAGCGCACCTACCGAGACGCCGGGTGTCATGTATTGGAGCTGGCCGGTCATCCAAGTGGTGTCCGTGCTGGTGCTATGGGCTTGGTCCCGCGTCTTTATGCATCTGATAGAAGTCGCTTCCGTCCGCGGCCTGATTCAGATACCCCCTCGTCGCGAATCCGTTCGAGACATCGTCACCGGTGCTGACCCGGTACTGGCCTCCACCCGTCTGGGCCGAATCCTGTTCTGGCTGGTGGCCTTCACCATGCTGTACATACTGTTGGTGTTCGCCTTCTGGGGTCTGTTTATTTACTGACTACTTCATTGAGTAGAGTCTGCCAGGCGTCGCGGGGAAAGGAGATGAGATGTCGCTGTACCGAGACGAAGGTGTGGTGTTGCGCACCTCCAAACTGGGCGAGGCTGATCGTATCATCACCATCCTGACGCGTGGGCATGGCAAGATTCGGGCGGTCGCCAAAGGCGTACGTCGCACCAAATCACGCTTTGGTGCCAGGCTCGAGCCGTTCATGCGAGTCGATGTGCTTATCGCTGAAGGCCGCTCGCTTGACGTGGTCTCCCAAGCTGAAGCGGTCGCCGCTTATGGTGCTCCGATCGCGGCGGATTATGCGGCGTATGAGGCCGCCAACGTCATCGTTGAGACTATCGATAAAATCGCCAGCACCGAACATGAGCAGCTGCCGAACCAATATCGGCTGCTCATCGGCGCGTTGAACGCGCTCGCCAAACAATCCCACGCCCCGCAAGCCATAGGCGACTCCTATGTGATGCGCGCCTTGGCCTTGGCCGGTTGGACGCCACGATTGGGCACTTGCGTGGTATGCGGCAAGGCGGAGCCGGCGTACCTGTCCATCGCGTCCGGCGGTGTGATGTGCGAAGCCGACCACACTACCGATGCGCGCCGTATCGCACCGTTCGTGTTAAACCAGTTCGATGCACTGATTCGTGGCGATTGGTCGGTGCTTGATGCCGCGCCTGTGGAGCGGGTTGTGCAGGAGTTGGTTGAAGATTGGGGGGAGTATTACCTCGAACGCCCGATTCGTTCGCTGCGCTTGATAGATTCATGAGTATGGCTTTTGAGAACGTTGATTACACGTCGTTGGACATTCCCGCAGCTCCGTTCAGCGACCCCGCTCGTATTCCCGACTTCCCCAAGAACAAGGTACCCCGCCATATCGGTGTGATTATGGACGGTAATGGTCGTTGGGCCAAGCAGCGCGGCATGGTCCGCACCAATGGCCATCAGGCCGCCGAACCGGTGGTGTTCGACACTATCGCCGGTGCCATCGAAGCCGGTGTACGGTATTTGAGCCTGTACACGTTCTCCACTGAAAACTGGAAGCGCTCGCCACAGGAAGTGCGCTTCCTCATGGGTTTCTCGCGTGAAATCATCCACCGCCGTGTGGAACAGATGGACGAGTGGGGTGTGCGCGTGCGCTGGTCCGGCCGTCGCCCCAAGCTGTGGAAGTCGGTGATCGACGAGCTTGAAGCCGCCGAGGAGCGCACCAAGAACAACAAGGTCATCGATGTGGTGTTCTGCATCAACTATGGTGGCCGTGCTGAAATCGCCGACGCCTGCGCCGCCATCGCTCGCGAAGTGCGCGATGGCAAGATTTCCGGCGACCGTGTGACTGAGAAGATGATTGCCGACCATCTGTACAATCCGGACATTCCCGATTGCGACTTGGTGATCCGTACTTCCGGCGAACAGCGCACCTCCAACTTCCTGCCGTGGGAGGCCGCCTACGCCGAGCTCGACTTCGTGCCCGAACTTTTCCCGGACTGCGGCCGTGACGTGCTATGGCGCTCCATCGACCATTACATCCACCGCGATCGCCGATTCGGCGGTGTGAAATAGTCCTTGTTAGGCCCCCTCTGACGGGCTGAGCCGTAAAGCAAACGCCCGGTGGACTGTTTGTAGGCGAAGTCGAGACGAGAGTCGAGCCAGAAGAATGCGAGCGGCAGCTTGTCCGTAATTGCGGTCGAGCTGCCCGTGTAGCGGACTGAGGGGAGTTACCGGCACACCTCAGCCATCCTCTCTACAAACTCATCCAAAAAACGTCCCGAATCCACACCAAGTGCCACATGCACATGCGGCATGGAATGATTCACCAGCCCAACCGGGTCTCCGGTGGTCCGGCCTCGTACTCCATTGAAATCACCGGTATTGGTCTCCGCGCGCAACGCAAGATCAAAACAATCGACCAGTGAAGAATCAAGTGCAACCGCCGCCGCCAACGGATCATGCAACGGCATGCCGCCAGAGAACAGTGCGGGGTCGGCTTCCAAATTTGCCTTGATGGAAAAGTCCGCGAGATCAGCCAAGAACCGCCCGCGCTTGGTCCCCGTCGCACGCCACCGGTCGGCCGCCGATTGCGGTAGCAAACACTGGTGAGTCACATCAAGTCCCACCATTGTGATGTCTGCGCCGGAATGAAATACACGATTCGCGGCCTCAGGGTCTTGGATGATATTCGTCTCAGCTACCGCATCCCAACAATTACCGGGTTGGGTAAGCGTACCGCCCATCATCACCAGCCTGAGTTTCGATGCAATATCCGGTGCTCGAGTAATAGCCGCATCCACATCCGTCAACGGCCCGGTAGCCAGCACGGTAACGTCTCGGCCAAACTCGCGAACCTGCTCAATCAGATACTCAATCCCATCCGCAGCATCAACGGAGCACCTCCTTTTGCCCCCGCTGGCGAGAGCTGTCGGCATAGCCGACTGGGGATGGTCCACCGACTGAGAGCGGTTCACACGAGAACAAGCACCCAACGCCGGATGAGCATGAACATCCCCCGCCAAATACCCGCCAACAGAAACAACCTCATCGGGCACATCCACAGACATATCATCACTAGGCACACAAGCTCCATCAGCCAGAGCCCCGGACCCTGCCAGCCGAGTATTCCCCAGTCCATCATCCCCATGGAACTGGGCACACCCTGCATCAGGAATAAACGCATCAGCCCAAGAAGGATGCTCAGACCCTAAAAACACTGGAATATCCGCCCGACCAAACAAATCAAGCACCGCGCAAGTATTGGCATAAGCCGTGTTCGCATCCACATTGCCATAACCGGCAATCACGCCACCCAACTCGCACTCATCCGTCGACCCCAACAAATACGCCAACGCCAACGCATCATCAACACCCGTATCTATGCTGGCAATAATGCGGTCAGGACATTGGACCATAGAATCGTCTCCTTGTTAGCGTAATCCGCTATGAATAACCTTATCGGCCGATACGCAAAAATGCGTCCTTTCCTCATGGGAAGGACGCATTTTTGCGTAGATTCAAACTCGGAATATCGGAAATTACTTGCCGATGAATTCGTCGGTGGCAAGGTCCTTGGCCTGTGGGGCCTCATGAATTATCTTGTCATGACTGTCGGTGTATGCGTCTTCTTCAGCCAGGAAGTCGAAGTATTCCTGAGCGCCCTTGAAGTCGTTGGTGCCGAGCACGAAAGAGCCGTCCTTGATCTTGGCCGGATCGCCCCAGTACTGGCCGTCGACGATAACCTGCATGCTCTTCTTGACGAATTCGGGCTTGAGGTTGGCGTCAGGGGCTTCGTCCACGAGAATCTGCGCGGCGTCATCCGGGTTGGCGTACGCGTACTCGTAACCCTTTTGAGTGGCCTGAGTGAACTTCTTGACCAGGTCGGGATTGTTCTTGATGGTCTTGTTGTTGGTGATGATGCCGATGGTGTCGGCGTTGCCGGGCACGCCATAGTCAGGCTCGGTGAAGCAGTTGAGCTTCGGGCCGTACATGTCGGCTTGCACGCCTTCCCACGTGGCGTAGAAGCCGCCGAAATCGGCCTTGCCGGATTCCATGGTCTGGAAGGTGGAGGTGCCGACGGTCACCTTGTCGAATTCGCCCTTGCCACCATCGGTTTGGATCATGCGGCGCACCACGGCATCGGACTCGTTGGAGCCGAAGGTGGCGAAGGTCTTGCCATCCAAATCCTTAGGGGACTTGACGGCGGTGTTGGACGCCAGTGCGCACCAAATGGCGCTCGGCTTCTGCTGCACCTGCAGCACCTGCTTGATGTGAGCGCCCTTCAGCGTGTAGACGCCCACGTTGGTCAGGTTGGACAGGGCGAAGTCGGCCACACCGTTGTTCACGGCCTGTTCGGCACCGGCCTGGGCCACGGCCACGATATCCACGTCAAGGCCGGCGTCCTTGAAGTAGCCCTTGTTCTTGGCCACGTACACGCCGATGTGGTTGGTATCGGGTGCCCAGGAAAGCATGAAAGTGACCTTCTTGAGGTCGGAGGTGTTGGAGTTGGAGGAGTCGGCGGTGTTGGTCTGGCCACATGCGGCGAAACCGAAAGTCATGGCAAGGGCGCCCACGAGGGCAGCGGCCTTGGATACAAGGCTTTTCTTCATAATGATGGTTCCCTAATTCGTTGTCTCTCTATCGTTCTCTGGGATTGCTTCGAACGGAAGTCGGCAGAAAACGATATGGAGGGCCTTGATTTCCGTTCGACCAGCGCCCCCGACATTCCCTATGAAAGCTCGGGAAAGCCGGTTTGCCACACGCTGGTAAAGCTGTTCCATTATAGAGACAGGGTTGGAGACCTCATGAGAAGCCGCCTCGTTCAGTCGGTCCTGGCCGCCGGCTCGTGCCTTTGACGGTAAAAAAGAACTACTGGTCCGCGTCGGGGTCTTCGTCGTCGCCGGCCGGGCCGAGCAGGATGCGCTCGCTGGCGTTTACCGCCAGCATCAGTACGCATGTCATCAGGATAATGACGATGGTGGCGGAGAAGATCAGCGGCGTGCGGAATGAATTGTAGGCAGCCTGCAGCCAGATGCCAAGGCCCTTGCGTGCGCCAAGGTATTCAGCGGTGGATGCCGTGGCGAAGATGTATGCGGCAGATACTCGGATACCGCCATAGATCTGACGTGCGGCAACGCGCAGCTTCACGTGCCAGAGCGTCCAGACCGGGGTCGCGCCGCAGGTCAATGCGACGTCGGAATAGAACTGGGGCACTGCTTCTAGTCCGCGCACAGTCTGCACGGCGATGGGGAAGAGGCCGAATACCGCCACGATTACGATTTTGCCGGAAATCTCAAAACCGAACCAAATCAGGAACAACGGGGCGATGGAAATCAGCGGCATGGTTTGTGCGGCGGCAAGCAGCGGATAGAACGCCGCGTTGAACGTGTGCGAGCAGTACAGTGCAATGCCGATCATAATGCCGAAGAACACGGCAAACAGGAATCCAACCACGCCCTCATAGCCGGTGATTGCCGCGGCCGGGCCGAGCGTGTTCCATGTTTCGATGGTGGCGGCGAAAATCTCGCTTGGCGCGGAGATCATCGTGGGGGAGACATGTCCTAGATCCACCCACGTTTCCCAGACTGCCAGCAATACGATGACGGCGATGACGGTGGGCATGCGGCGCTTGAGGCGCTTGGCGATGGACATGGGATGTCACCTTGCTTTCCGCGCCAGTCCGGTTTGCTGGTGGCGCTTGCGGCCGGGGCGTGGAACAGTAAGGTGAGGAGCCTGCGCGCCTGCCGGTCGTGTGATGGATCGTGTTATATGCCGTCCATCAGTATAGGCGAAGGCGAACGACAGGGCGCACAAAAAAACCTCCCTCGTCAGAGGGAGGTGAAAGAGCTACTCCAGTCCGATGGACTTCATGTGGTGGAGCTTCAGGGAATCCACCTTGAGACTACCGGACTCGGCGACGAGCTTGATGGCGCGCGGGCCTTCGGAGGCGTAGGAGTAGGAGCTCAGCACTTGGTGGCCACCGTTGACGTAGACCTCCACGGAGCCGCGATCCACGAACACGCGCAGGTCCAGCTTGCCGGAGGCCAGTTCGGCGTCGGTCAGTGGGGCGGCGCGGTAGCCGCGATCGCCGTTGGCCATGGCCTGACGATCCACCACCACGCGGCCGATCTGGCCGTCATAAGCCACGTAGGTGTAGGCACCGTCCTCAGTGGCGTGAATCTTCAGACCCGCACGCTCGGCAGTGGAGGCAGCCAAGTCGATGGTCATTTCGATTTCCACGGCCTCGGCGTCGTCGGCGATGATCTGCTCGCCATCCATGTCGAGTGTGATCGAACCATGGTCGAGGGTATCCTCGCGCAGGCCTTCCATTTCGGCGACCGGCGCGGTGACCACGTCGCCGTCATCGCCAAGGGTGATCTCGCGCGGCAGGGTGAGCTGGCCACACCAGCCGTCATCCTCCATGGGAATCGGCTGCACGAACGGGCTCATCCAGCCATAGACGATCTGACGGCCGTCCACATTGAAGGACTGCGGGGCGTAGTAGTTGTGGCCGCAATCCCACAGGCGGAACTCGGTTTCCGGCTTGAATTCGCCGCCCGGCTCCCACGTGCCGATCATGTAGCCGGCGTTGCTGACGTTGCGGTTCATGAAGCCGCTGGGCTTGGACCCCATGGCGGAGAAGCCAATGACCCACTTCTCGTTGCCGTCCTTGTCTTTGATGGGGAAGAAGTCGGGGCATTCGAGCATGAACACATCCGGATCCGGGTGCTGGAAGAGCACACGCTCGTATTCCCAGCGGACCATGTCCTTGGAGGAGAACAGCCACATCTGGCCGCGCTTGTCCGCAGAGGAGACACCGAAGGTCATGTACCAGATGTCGCCGGTCTTCCAGACCTTCGGGTCGCGGTAGTGGTGGTCGACCTTGTCGGTCGGGCAGTCGATGATCATGCCCTGCTTGGTGGCGGAGGTGAGCTCGTCATTGTCCGGCAGCGCGGTCATCTGCACCTGCCAGTCGCCGCCGGTGTTGTCGTGGCCGTTGGCCCAACGGTGGCCGGTGTAGTAGAAGCGAAGGTCTCCGTTGTCGTCGATGACGGCAGAACCGGAGAACACGCCGTCCTTCTCCTGCTCTAGAGACGGTGCGAACATGATGGGCTCGCGCTTCCAGTTGAGCATGTCGGTGGAGGAGACGTGGCCCCAGTGCATCGGACCCCACTGGGTGCCGTAGGGGTGCAGCTGGTAGAACACGTGCCAGCGGCCCTTGTAGAAGCACAGGCCGTTCGGGTCGTTGATCCAGCCACCGTTGGAGGCGATGTGATACTTCGGGTACCAGCGGTTGTTGCGCTTGGCGGCCATCTCAGCCACGCCGGCTTCGGCTTTTGCCAGTTCAGCAGCGTGGTCGCGGATGGGGGTGAGAACAGGGGGTTCGGGAGTGAAGTCAGTCATGGCTGTCCTTTCAGGCCTTGGCCGCTTCCATCTGACGCAGCTGCTTGTCGGTGTAGAACGGGTCGCCGCCGACTTCCTGATCATCATGCTTGATGACGAAGAAGCCGTAAATCAGTGCGCACAGCACGATGGCAGAGATGACCCAGAAGGTCACGCGGGATCCCATGTCGTTGTTCGGCAGAATCTGAGCCATCTTGTCGTGGAAGGCACCCAGAGGGGTCGAGAAGATGACCTGACCCACTTGGGAAGCGATCTGGAAGCCCACCATGTACAGCGTGGCAGAGAGCTTGGTGTCGAAGTGCAGAGTGAAGTAGCGGAATGCCGGCAGGCAGAACAGCGGCACTTCGATGGAGTGGAACAGCTTGACGATGGAGACGGTGATCGGGTCGTGGAACACGCCGCACAAGCCGATGCGCAGGAACATCACGGTAGCGCCGAGCAGCAGAGCGTTGCGCACGCCGATCTTCTTCATGATGATCGGGACCACGCCCATCATTGCGGACTCAAGGAAGACCTGGAAACCGTTCAGGGTGCCGTAGGTGGCGTTGCCGATTTCTTCAGTGGGGAAGAGGTTGGCGTAGTAGGTCGGGAACATCTGCTGATCGAACACGGTGTAGAAGGTGTTGGTCAGCAGCATGAAGACGATGAGCACCCACAGGGTCGGCATCTTGAGAACGGCGACCATTTCCTTGAGGGACGGGTTGGTGGGGGCTGCGTTCGGGTCGGTTTCCTTCTTGAGCTCTTCCTTCTGCTCGGCCGGGACCCAGAAGGCGTACACGAGGAGCATGCCAAGGCCGAATGCGGAGCCGACCCAGAAGTTGATCAGCGGGTTGATGTTGAACAGGAAGCCGGCGCACAGCGCCACGATGGCGTAACCGAAGGAGCCCCAAGCACGGGACTGGCCATATTCGAAACCGAATTTACGGGAGTAGCGTTCGGTGACGGCCTCGAACAGGGAGCAGCCGGACATGAAGCCGGCAGACAGAACGATGGAGCCGATGAGTGCGCCGATCCAGCGGGTGGTGCCACCGGCGAGGATCATCGGGGCGTAAACGAATTGGACGAATGGGCCAACGCAGGCGGCGATTACCGAGACTACGATGACGAGCTTGCGCTTGATGCCGAGCTGATCCTGAATCACGCCGTACACAAACATGATGACCAGGGTGGCCAGCGAGTTGATGGAGTAGATGGTGCCGACTTCAGCATTGGTCAATCCAACGCCTGAGATGAGCCAGCGCTGGAAGAAGGACCACCAGATGCCCCAGGAGCAGAAGAACATGAAGATGCCGAAAGAGCTCTGCAGATAGGAAGGATTCTTCCATGCAGATTTGGTTGCACTTGCCATAATCATCCTTTGATTACTACTTGGTTGGTTATTGGTTATGTAACGCTTCTGCTCGGGCGGCCGTGCCTTTGTAGAAGTTGTTGCGTAGTAATTATTATGCGACGTCAATCGATTTACGTCAATCGATTGACGTAAATCGGCGTGTCGTATCCGTTCGACACGCAAAAGGCCTCCGTGCTGAACGGAGGCCTTGAGAAATCGTGTGGGACTCGGTTACTTCACCGAGGCCTTTTCGATCAGCGTGCAGTGGATCTTCGCCGGAATCGGCGCGTCGATCGGCGGCAGGGGAGCGGTGGTCGCTGGCCATGAGACGTCGTCCATCGAGCGTCCTTCGATAATCGACACCAGCTTGGCCACGGCCCAGTAGCCCATCTCGAAATGCGGCAGTTCCACAGTGGTGAGCATCGGTTCCAGCGTTTCGGCGAACACGCGATGGTTGTCCACGCCGACCACGGAGATGTCCTTGCCGACCGTGAGTCCTCGGCGTGCGGCGCATTCGTACACATACCAGGCGCGGGCATCGTTGAAGCAGAAGAATCCGTCCGGATGCTCGGCATCGAACAAATCGCTGACTGCGGTCAGTGCCGGCCCGTTGTTGAGCACATTGACGACCAGATGATCGTCATAGTCGAGGCCGGCGTCCCTGAGCGCCGCCTGATAGCCTTCCAAACGATCGTCCTGCGCAATCAGCGGCTCCAAGCAACCCACATAGGCGATACGTGCGCATCCGGCCTTAACCAATCTGGTGGTGGCGTCGTAGCCGATTTGGAACTCGTCCGGTTCCACGCTCGGGATTTTGCCAAGCGAGTCGGTGGCATCCACCAACACCAGTGGCGTCTTGGCCAGCGAGGAAGGCACATGGGTGATGCGGTTCGACATCTTGGCGTACAGAAAGCCGTCGGTGCCGTATCGCTTGAGTGCGGCGATTTCCTCGCTCTCGCTGTTCTCGCCGTCGGTGCTCACGGTGATGAGCATATAGCCGAACTGGCTTGCAGCGGTCTGCGCGCCCAGAATCATACCGCCGGCGTACGGGGTGGTGGCCACCTCCTCACTGATGAAACCGAGGATGTGCGTCCTGCCTGTACGCAGCGAACTGGCCAGCGGATTCGACTGGTAGCCGAGCTTGGTGGCGATGGCGCGTACATTGTCCGCAATTTTGGACTTTACGCGCCCCTCGTCGCGTCCGTTGAGCACCAGCGATACCGTAGAGACGGAAACCCCCGCCTTGTTCGCGATTTCCTTCATCGTAACCATGCGTCAAACGATACACCCTAATTGACGGACTGCCAGGAAAGTATCAGTTTTCTCCACCGACTCCGCCGAGGTTGCGCACCGCACCGATGAATAATGGTATGCCGTCCGGGGTGACGTACGAATACAGAAATGGGCGATCCACCGTGAACTCGACGTTGTCCACCGGCGCGCTAACGGAGTCTGCGCCGACCTTGGTGAAGGACATGGCCTTGGCGCCGGCTTCGTTCACCTCGATGCGCGTGCCTTGCAGAATCGAGCCGATATACAGGTTCTCGCCGTGCGAACCGGTGTCGATCATCTTGGTGAAGTCGGCGTCGCCTGCACTGAACGCATCGGTCACCCCCAGTTTTTCGAATGCCTTGATGGTGGCTTCCGAGTCGAACATGCTGTCGATGGTGAATCGCGGTAGCGTGACGTTCACCATGACCGAGTTGACGGAGACGCCCCATCCGGGCATACTGTCCGCGGCGCAACCCATTGCGCCCTCGCCAAGGGAAGCCGTCGAGCATGTACCGAACGCCCAACTGAGCTTCTCGGCATCGCCGGCCAACTCGTCGAAATGCCCTTCGGCCGGCAGCACGATGGCCAGATTGCCGCCGTTGTCGAACGGAATCTCCACCCGCTGCCAAGTGTTGTACTCATCATGTCCGTAAGCCATTTGGCTGAAGGTCCGGTGCATCATCGGCACCTGAGCATCTCCGGCTTCGCCGTGGAAGGTGCCGTTGCCGGTGGACTGCTCTTCGAACGGATCCTTCCAACGGTCATCCGCATAGACGGTGTTGATGATGGACAGGACTTCACGGTCACGCAGCGTGATCTTCGGCTTGAGCGAACCATTCGTATGCTTGGCGATCCAATCGGACATCTTTGCGGCGGCCTGATCGTCGAACGGTAACGTGGTGACTTCGGCCTCGAATATCTTCTTGACGGTGGATTGGTAATCGCTGGCAAGGGAGTAGTCGTTATCGGTCCACAGCGAGTTCGCGGCGCTCATCTCGGATTTCGCCCCCGAATATTGCCCGTTGATCGAACTTAGCAGCGATTGGTAGTCGCTGTCGGCCAGCGAACCGGAGCCCAGCAGCTCATTCAGTTGCGAGCGGGTCGTGCCATTGGCGCCTTGCGCGGCGATGGCCAACGCCATCCACATCGAAGCAGGGGAGTAGTTCACATTGCCGGTGCCTCGGTCGCCGGCTTCCATCGCCAGGAATTCCGGTGCGGTGCGGTAGGCGAAGGCTGCGGTGCTGTTGACTACCGGCTGCGTGGCGGGCGTGGCCTTCGGCTTGAACATATTGCGAACCAATGCGCTGCCATCGCCGGCCGTCCACCATACGCCGCCGGCGACGGCAAGGACAAGCACTACCGTCACGATGGCGGCGATACAAGCGTTACGGCATTTGCGTTGTCCGCGCAACCGGTACTGTTCCATCAGTTGCTCGCTCATGGTTGGCCCCTTTGCTTGGATCGGCTCGTGCATCATTGCATGAAATCGCTGTTTTCATTATATTGCGGCTTTCCCTTGAGCCCAGGAACGGTATGGGAACCCCGGCCGTAAGCGAAGATTGGTCCAGCCGAATGCCAGTGGTCCGATGATTGCGCTCGCCAACGGGAAAGACAGACTGCCGGATCGTGTCGAACCGAGTATCAAGTTGGTGATTCCCAACACCAATGGCCAGTGCAGAACCATACCGGGGAACCATACGAACAGGTTTTTGGCAGCCCTGTCAAGAACCTCGTCGGGCATGAGATACATTGATGAGCTCCACTGCAGTAGCAGCAACACCGCTATCAGTACAACCATGCCAATCCAATGCGCGCGGTTCCATGTGAACAGTCGTTGCATCCCGCGCTCGGCGGCGGCATTGCGCATATCGCTCCTGTTGAGCTTGCTGAGTGCTTGTGCACGGTTCATTGCCGTCCTCCTTTACCGCCTTGTCAAGGATTGATGATGATTCCATCGTAAATCACGCAGGAAATGTGGAATGATAGTTGTCATAGTGACCATGACATGTCAGGACGGAGCAGTTCGGCGTCGGGCACACTGAAGGGGTGAATGTAATGGGAGAAGCGCGCAACCGCAACATACTCATCGGCATTGTGGACAATGACCCATATGCGCTGAAAGTGTTCGGCACGCTAATCGAACGTATGTCCAGCGATTTTGCCGTGATATAGACCTGCGATTTGGGTGCTGTGGCCATCAGCCGATGCCTGAGCCCCACCAAGCGGCCTGACGTGCTGGTTACGGATATGTCTATGGGCGCATTGGATCGCACGCATCAAGTCATTGATGTGATTGAAGGCAGGGGAGAAGCGGCGCACAGTGCAGTGACTCCGCATGATTCGACCGTTGATGCCGCTCCTGGCATTGCATGTGACATCACAGACGCTGATTGTCCGCTGGAGACGCAGACCTATCCACCGGCACCGGCCTCAACCGTTACCAACAATTACTAGAACAACAAAACGGCGCCCTGCATATCACCACGCAAGACGCCGAATGGACATTATCAGCAGTTATTCCACTGTGAGGAAACCGATCACCCAACCGACTTCTGCGCAGTCTCCGCGCCAAAGAAGCCGACAATCAGCATCGATGCAATAGCAATCGCGCTGATGGCCACAAAGATGGACGTGGCACCAAGCGAGGTAAGCATCCAGCCCACCACCATCGGCATCAACACATTGAGCAGCTTGGCCACGGCGTTCGCGAAGCCGACGCAACGGAAGCGAACCTTGGTGGCGAACAGTTCCGGAGCGTACACAGCCACCACGGAAGCCATAAGCACGTACAGGCACATCATGAGCAGGAAGCCAACGATAATTGCGCTCACGGTAGAGGTCTGGAAGGCATACATCAAACCGAACACGCCAGTGAACAGGAAGGCCGGCACAATCGTGCGCTTGCGGCCGATACGGTCGATAAGCAGAGAGCCAATCAGGCAGCCGACCGGGGCACCGAGCATCATCACCGTGGAGGTGAGCAGCGAGCTGGACAGGTTAATACCACGCTTGACCAGAATCGTCGGAACCCAAGAAGTGAAGGCGTAGGAGCACACGTTCGTGGCGGCCACAGCAACCACAGCCACAAGCAGGCAGATGCCGAGCGAACGGCCTCCGGCGTTGCGGGTGTCGCTGGTGTCGGCCTTGGCGGCTGCGTCGATCGGTTCGGAACCGTTGGCCTCAAGCTGCTTGACGATGGCGTCGGCCTCATCGTAACGGCCGCGCACGGCGAGCCAACGCGGGGATTCGGGGATGTCGCGGCGCAGCCACCAGATGATGGCGGCCACCAGGCCGATGGCCACGAACAGCGGACGCCAGGACCAGCGGGGGATGATCCATGCACACAGCAGCATAGCGATTGGCACACCGCAGTTGGCCACGAGCGAGACAATCGCGCACCAGTGGCCACGGCGGTTCATCGGTGCGAACTCGTTGACCATGGCGAAGCCGGTGACGATTTCAGCGCCGAGGCCCAGGCCGGCACCCAGACGGCACAGGGACAGCACAGCCATGTTCGGGGCGAATGCGCCGAGGAAGGTGAAGCCGCCAAACAGCAGCAGGTTGATTTGGTAAGCCACGCGGCGGCCCTTCAGGTCACCGACGAAGCCGGCCAGCAGCGAACCGACCAGCAGACCCAGGAAGCCCGCGGACATAAAGGTGGAATTTTGCGCAACGGTGGACCAGCGGGTAGCCAACGTGCTGGAGGCGACGGCGCTGCCAATATATACGTCGATGCTGTCCATCAGCATGCCAGCGGCGACCAGCGTCACGATGCGATGGAACATCGGGGTTTCATGTGCGCGATCCATGCGCGAGATAATATCCTGAACCTTGGCTTGATCCGTCACGGTGGTACGTGCTTGTGCGTTTTCCATAGCCGCGGGATTGCCGGAAATCTGCTGTTCAGCAGCAGTCATATTTGAGCCCTCTTCTTGCAAACCTGCCCGCGTGCAACTGCTCAATGGTGTTGCGGCGAGCGAACTCTTGATTGGACTGTGTGTTCCGTTCGCCCTCCCATTGTGTGGGATGAACGACGTTTGCGATCCAAGTCTTGAATTCTACGTAGCGAGCCAATCGTTGTGAGATAGCTCACTACATGGGGCTTAACTATAGGTTCGATTTTGTGGCACGCCGCGTTGCGGTCACATCGTGAACGATAACAGAGGTTGTGACGCTCCTATATATGCCCCACTTACGCTCTTACCCCGTCGAAAGAAGGCAGAACCGTGATTCCCATGGGGCGGTAAAACACTCATGGGGCGGTATTTGGCCCATGGGGCGGTTAGCGGATTATGCCTTTCCGCAGAATAGAGCCGTTTTCGACTACCGCCCCATGAGGGTTTTACCACCCCATGGGTGAGCTACCGCCCCATGAAACGTGTAATAACAAAGCATGCCCTTGCTGGTGGAAGCGATGCTTTGCTACTTCGCCTGCTTGTCGGCGAGGATCTCATCCACCAGCTTGGGCTTTTCGGTCAGCTGGCCGGTGAAGCCGGGGCGGATATCCATGTGCAGCACCAGAGAAGTGCGGTAGCCCTGCTCGGCGAGCTTCTTGGCGGCCTCACCGGCCACCTTGAGCACGTCGTCCAGATCGCCTTCCACGTTGGTGAACAGGGCGTTGGTTTCCTGCGGCAGGCCGGATTCGCGAATCACCTCGACGGCCTGAGCCACGTATGGCGAAACCTCGGAGCCCACGCCATTGGCCGACACCTGAATGGCGGCCACGGTATTGAGGTACGGTTTGCCGGTTTCCGGGTCGATCGGCACTTCCTGAGTAACGGCATTACGGTCAATAATCATAATTCTCCTTTTATTACTTGGCTCCCCTCAGAGAGGAGAGCCAGTAGGACTCAGCGATACTTCCAGAAATGATCCATCGGGCCGGAGCCGTGGCCAAGATTCAGCTGGGCCTTCAGTGCACCGGTCAGATACTTCTTCGCATGCTTGATGGCCTTGGGCAATGTGTCGCCAAGCGCCAGATACGAGGCGATGGCGGAGCTCAGCGTGCATCCGGTGCCGTGCGTGTTCGGATTATTGATACGCGCGCCATCAAACCAGGTCACGGTTCCATCCGTCTCGGCAAGCACATCGTTGGCATCCTCGGTGCCATGACCACCCTTGACCAGCGCGGCACAGCCATAACGCTCCACGAGGCGGTGGGCGGCGGCCTCCATATCCTCCTGATCGCGAATCAGCGTATCGGTCAGCACTTCGGCCTCGGGAATGTTCGGAGTCACGACCGTGGCCATCGGGAACAGCTTGCCGGTCAAGGCCGCAATGGCATCGTCACTGATGAGATTGGCACCGGAAGTGGCCACCATAACCGGGTCGAGCACGATGTTCGTGGCGTGATGGAAGGTGAGTCGTTCAGCGATGACGTCGATGATGTCAGTGGCAGACACCATGCCGATTTTCACCGCGACCGGCGGAATATCCTCAAACACCATGTTGATCTGGTCGGCGAGAATGTCCGGTTTGGTGTCCTGAATGGAACGCACGCCGGTGGTGTTCTGTGCGGTGAGCGCGGTGATGGCGCTCATGCCGAACACGCCGCAGGCCAGCATGGTCTTCAGATCGGCCTGCATGCCGGCACCGCCGGACGAGTCGGAGCCGGAGATCGCGAGAACAGCGGGAAGTGTAGATGTTGCAATTTGTGCCATAGTGTTCATTCTAAGTGGGGCCCATGATGTTTTTCGGAGCGGTTTTCCTTGATGTTTTGCCGCTCCTGTGGTGAGACGGGGAAGGTTTGCTGATTGCGATTGATTCATGAAATGTTCGGGAGGAGGCATGGCTGATAACGATGTACTGCGCCGTGACGGCGTCTTGGTGCGCATCACCGGAACTCACCGCATATTTTGGCGTAATGCCTAACGGACACACCACACAGCTCACATTTCCGCGTCAGGAAGTGTTCGATGTGGGCGACGTGTTGCTCGTCGGTACGGATTTCTATCGCAAAGTGCCGCATGATGTGTGGCCGTTGAAGCCCCGTGTGGGCATCGTGCGCCGTGCGCTCAACGAAGGCGTGGTCCTGGAGACTTCCGACGGCCTCGGTCCAGATGGCGCACACTTCGGCACCGCCTTCGAGCGAGTCGAGCGTCGTCCCGAATTAAGACACCACCGGGCATAATAATTGGCTCCCCTCAGAGAGGGGAGCCAGAGAGGTTTACTCCTGGGCGGTGGAGTAGAGCTTGCCGCCCTGGGCGGTGTACTTTTCGCTCATCGCATCCATGCCGGCGAGGATTTCTTCGGGGCTGAGCACGTTGGCGGACACCACGCCGTTATCGACATTGGCCTTGGCCGTAGCCAGTGCCTCGGAGTCGATGCCTGCAGCAGCCTCCTTCACGATTTGCTGCTGAGCGGCCTCGCCACCGAATGCCTTGCGGATGTTCTGGGAGATGGCCATCGAGCAGAACTTCGGGCCGCACATCGAGCAGAAGTGCGCCATCTTGGCCGGCTCGGCGGGCAGGGTATCGTCGTGGAAGGCGATGGCGGTGTCCGGATCGTAGGACAGATTGAACTGGTCGAGCCAACGGAACTCGAAGCGAGCCTTGGAAATCGCATTGTCGCGATCCATCGCGTGCGGGTGGTGCTTGGCGATGTCTGCGGCGTGGCAGGCGATCTTGTAGGCAATCACGCCCTGCTTCACATCATCCTTGTTCGGCAGGCCGAGGTGTTCCTTCGGGGTCACGTAGCACAGCATAGCGGTGCCGTAACGACCGATCTCGGTGGCGCCGATAGCGGAGGTGATGTGATCGTAACCCGGAGCGGTATCGGTGGTCAGCGGTCCGAGGGTGTAGAACGGGGCGTTGTGGCACACGGCCTTCTCCAGCTCGATGTTCATGCGTACGGTGTCGAACGGCACGTGGCCCGGGCCCTCGATCATCACCTGCACGTCCTTGGCCCAGGCGCGCTCGGTCAGCTCGCCCAGAGTCATGAGCTCGGAAAGCTGCGCGGCGTCGTTCGCGTCGGCTAGGGAGCCGGGGCGCAGGCCATCGCCCAGAGAGAACGCCACGTCGTACTTGGCGAAGATGTCGCACAGCTCGTCGAAGTGCGTGTACAGGAAGCTCTCCTGGTGGTGGCGCAGGCACCAGTCGGCCATGATGGAGCCACCGCGGGAGACGATGCCGGTCACGCGGTTGGCGGTCAGCGGCACGTAACGCAGCAGCACGCCGGCGTGGATGGTCATGTAATCCACACCTTGCTCGCACTGTTCGATTACGGTGTCGCGGAACAGTTCCCAGCTCAGCTTGGAGGCATCATCCTCGACCTTTTCGAGGGCCTGGTACATCGGCACGGTGCCGATCGGCACGGGGGAGTTGCGAAGAATCCACTCACGGGTGGTATGGATGTCGTTACCGGTGGACAGGTCCATCACGGTATCGGCGCCCCACTTGGTGGCCCACGTCAGCTTCTCCACTTCCTCATCGATGGAGGAGGTGACGGCCGAGTTGCCCATGTTGGCGTTGAGCTTGGTCAGGAAGGCGGATCCGATAATCATCGGCTCGGCCTCGGGGTGGTTGATGTTGCAGGGCATCACCGCGCGGCCGGCGGCCAGCTCGGAGCGCACGAGCTCCACATCGCAGTTCTCGCGGGTGGCCACGTACTGCATCTCCGGGGTGATGATGCCGTGGCGGGCGTACCACATCTGGGTGATCGGGTGGTCCTTGGCACGCATCGGCTCATGCTTGCGTCCACGCCATTCCTTGGTGGCGCGGCCGCGCTTGATGGCGCGCTTGCCATCGTCCTCAAGGTTGCGGCGGCGGCCCTCGTAGTCTTCGATGTCGCCGCGGTCGCGGATCCAGTCGAGACGCAGGGGCTTCAAGCCTTCCTTCGGGTCGCACTTGGGGCCTTCGGTGTTGTAGTCGTGGAACGGCGGGTTCGGGCCCACGCCGGGCGTGTCGCTCAGCTTGATTTCGGTGTACGGCACTTCCAGGTCGTAGGAACCATACTGATAGGTGAACGGTACGGACTTGGTCTTGCGGATGTGCGCCTTGTCGCGCTGCTTGGAACCACGGGCGGCGATGTCCACGCGCTGCTGCTTGGCAAGCTTCTGGGCATCCTTGGCGTCCTTGGCGTTGGTGAACTTCTTCTCAGTGGCCTCGGAACCGGGCTTCGCGGCCCCTTCCTGAGCAGCCTGAGTGTCAGTAGCGGGGGTGTGGGTTACGACGCGCGGAGCGTAGCCGTGCTTCTTGTCGCCGCGGACGGCCTTCCAGCCTTCGACCATGGTGCGCGCGGCCTCTTCCGGGTTCTCGGCACCCGCGATGGCGGAGACCGCGAACCAGCCGGCGGCCTTGGTGCCGGCGAGCATGGCCATATCGGCTGCGGTCACGCCGCCGCCCACGACCACCGGGAATTCGCTGGCAGCGCAGATGGTGTTGATCTGGGCGGCGTCCAGCGTCTTGCCGGAGCCGTCGTTGCCGCCCACGGAAGCCTCGGGCTTGGTGGTGGAGACGTGCAGAGGACCGGCGCCAATGTAGTCGATGCAGCCGTCGGGCAGCTCGTTGATGAGCCGAACGAGGCTTTCGGTCTCAGCCGACAGGCCCACGATGGCCTCGTCGCCGAGCAGGGCGCGGGCTTCGCGCGGCTCCATGTCGGTCTGGCCGATGTGCACACCGTCCACCTTGATGCCCTTGCGGCGGGCCTGCCACACCACGTCGGCACGGTCGTCGATCACAAAGGCCACGGAATCGGACTTCTCATTGTCCTCGATGATTTGCGCGATGTCGCGAGCCATGTCGGTCAGCTCAGAGGCATCGGCCTCCTTGGCGCGCAGTTGGATGAAGGTTGCGCCGCCGTGCAGAGCCTGATCCACCACGTCGGTCAGCGGACGGCCTTTGCAGTCCTCCGGCCCCACCACGAAGTACGCGGACAGGTCGAAGCTGTCGCGCATGGAGGCGTATGGGTATTCATTACTCATTATTATTCCTACCTTTGTTGTTTCTTGTGGAAGTCTTATTGGAAAAAACTGTTATGAGCTCCCTCATCAGAGGGAACTGAAACTACTGCACCAAAATCTCGGATTCCGCCACCTGTTCGGCGGTCACATTCCACAGCGCGTCAAGGAACGCAACTTGGAACGAGCCCGGTCCGTGCGAAGTTGTATCGGCCACCTCTCCCGCGCGGTTGTACAGCAGAGACGCGGACAGGGCGGCGGTCAACGGATCGGAGACCGCCAAATACATGGCAGCCACGCCGCCCAGCGAGCAGCCGGCACCGGTGATCTTGGTCATCATCGCGCTGCCGCCCGGCAGTCGGTACACGGTTTCGCCGTCGGTCACCAGATCGGCGATGCCGGACACAGCCACTGCACAGCGGGTGGAAGCGTCATGGGAGGAATGCTTGGCATGCTGTTCGGTCAGATACTGTGCCAGCGCCACCGCCGCACCGGTTGCGGACTCCACGTCGTCGACGGATTCCACTCCGGCGGGGCGGTGCTCGGAAGCGTCCCCCACGGTTTCGGTATTGAGCCCCCACATGTTCGCCAGCGCGATTACCTCGGAGGCGTTCGCGCGAATCATGGTCGGGGGAGCGGCCTTGAAGGCCTGAAGAATGGCGGTGCGGGTGTGGCCGATGCCGGCGGCCACCGGGTCGAGCACCCACGGCTTGTCCAAGTAGTTGAGTCGCTGGGCGATTTCGGGCAGTGCGTCCTTATAGAACGGCAGCAGCGTGCCCACGTTGATGTAGTTCGCGCCCGCGATTTTCGCGGTTTCGATCACGTCGTCCGGCAGGAAACTCATGGCCGCAGTGCCGCCGGCCGCCAGTTGCGCGTTGGCAACCAAATTGATGGTCACAAAATTGGTGAATGACTGGGCCAACGGAGTCGTCTCGCGTACGCGGCGAACGGCATCGGCGATATTGTCACGGATGGGTGAATCGGCTGGAACCGGAGTCCCGGCGGTATAACCGCTGGACACGCCGGTAAACGATGATGCACTATTGCTCATTTACTGCTCCCTACGATGGTCTTAACCAACAGGTTCTAAGGGTCAGGCTCAGGCCTTTCTCAACTCGCGAACCACATGCGAGTTCCCCTGCATTACAGTGCCGACGCTATGCGCCAACATGGACATTATCGTGACGGATTTGTTCGATACGTGTCGTCAGGTCTGGCGCGTCCCCGTCCATTCGTGATACATAGACGCCTCCGCCGAGCAACATCTCCCGAATTTGTGACGCTGACGCGATGTCAGTGGCACAAATTCGGGAAGGGTAAAACAACAGGAACAATATGGAGGTGTTGCGATATAGGAATCGCTGCGAACGGCCGCTCGTGAGACGCGGAACATATACCGGACAATGCCGCCTGACCTGTCACCATATACGGCTATCCTGAAGCGGTTGTTATTAGACCCCAAACCGTTCAAACCAGAAGGTGCATTGTGGCTCAGTCCAAACTCGATGAAGTCGTATCCCTTGCGAAGCGTCGCGGCTTCGTGTTCCCCGCCGGCGAAATTTACGGCGGCACCCGTTCCGCTTGGGATTACGGCCCTCTCGGCGTCGCTCTCAAGGACAATATCAAGCGTGAATGGTGGCGCTCCATGGTCGTCACCCGTCCTGATGTCGTCGGTGTCGACACTTCCATCATTCTGCCGCCCGAAGTGTGGGTGGCGTCCGGCCACGTGAGCGTGTTCAACGATCCGCTCGTCGAGTGTCTCAACTGCCACAAGCGCAACCGCGCCGACAAGCTCGAGGAATCCTACGCCGAGAAGCACGGCGACAAGATGCCGGAAAACGGCATGAAGGACATCGTCTGCCCGAACTGCGGCACCCGTGGCCAGTGGACCGAACCGCGCGACTTCAACATGATGCTGCGCACCCACCTCGGCCCGGTCGAGGACGAGAACAGCCTGCACTACCTGCGTCCGGAGACTGCACAGGGCATCTTCGTGGACTTCAAGAACGTGATGACCTCTTCCCGTTCCAGGCCGCCGTTCGGCATCGCCAACATGGGTAAGTCCTTCCGTAACGAGATCACCCCGGGTAACTTCATCTTCCGCACCCGTGAGTTCGAGCAGATGGAGATGGAGTTCTTCGTCACGCCCGGCACCGATGAGGAATGGCACCAGTACTGGATCGACGCCCGCACCCGCTGGTACATCGACCTCGGCGTCAAGCCGGAGAACCTGCGCCACTACGAGCATCCGAAGGAGAAGCTCTCCCACTACTCCAAGCGCACCGTGGACATCGAATACAAGTTCGGCTTCCAGGGTTCCGACTGGGGCGAGCTCGAAGGCATCGCCAACCGTACCGATTACGATTTGAGCGCGCACTCCAAGCACTCCGGCGAAGACCTGAGCTACTTCAACCAGGCCACCGGCGAGAAGTACGTGCCGTACGTCATCGAACCGGCCGCCGGCCTGACCCGCTCCCTGATGTGCTTCCTCGTGGACGCCTACGATGTGGACGAGGCCCCGAACACCAAGGGCGGCGTTGACAAGCGCACCGTGCTGCGTCTCGACCCGCGTCTGGCCCCGGTCAAGGCCGCCGTGCTGCCGCTGAGCAAGAAGCCTGAACTGCAGACCGTGGCCCAGAACCTGGCCGACGACCTGCGCTTCAACGAGTGGATGATCGACTACGACGAGTCCGGTGCCATCGGTCGTCGTTACCGTCGTCAGGACGAGATCGGCACCCCGCTGTGCATCACCGTGGACTTCGACACCCTCGAGGACCACGCCGTGACCATCCGTGAGCGTGACACCATGGCCCAGGAGCGCGTCGCTCTTGACAAGGTGGCCGATTACGT
This sequence comes from uncultured Bifidobacterium sp., assembly GCF_959020155.1. Classification (GTDB taxonomy): domain Bacteria; phylum Actinomycetota; class Actinomycetes; order Actinomycetales; family Bifidobacteriaceae; genus Bifidobacterium. The sequence goes on along the minus strand of NZ_CAUERC010000001.1, from coordinate 8,928 downwards.
GGCCGCCCGCATCGGCGAGAAGCGCACCCGCGTGCCCCTGAAGCCCGTGGAAATGGGCGGTGAGCCTTGGCCTGAGTCCGGCGTTCAGGAAGCCGGCGGCCTGTACTAAGCCGGAGTCGCACAACTTGGGCTCCCCTCTGTGGGCTGAGCCGTAAGGAAAACATCCCAGTGGGCTGTTTGTAGGCGAAGTGGCGGCGATAGACGCCGGGGCTCCTCTCTCAGGGGAGCCCCTACTTATTTTCTTAGGAATCACATGGCACAATCCGAATCCGAAACAGTGCTCACCGAGCATCACGAGACCGACAACCTCGACCCACGTACGGACGCGCCGGCGCGCCCCGGGACCCCGGTGCATATCGCCCCGGTCCAACTCGGCAACATCACCGTGCCGACCCCGGTGGTGCTCTCGCCGATGGCGGGAGTGACCAACTGGCCCTTCCGCGTGATTTGCGAGGAATACGGTCCCGATGGACTCTACGTGGCCGAGATGATCACCGCTCGAGCCCTCGTGGCGCATAACCCGAAAGCACTGCGCCTCTGTCATTTCGCCAAAAGCGAAAAAATCCGTTCACTGCAGTTGTACGGCGTGAACCCCTCCATCACCGAACAGGCGGCGAAAATCGTGGTCGACGGCAACATGGCCGACCATGTGGATCTGAACTTCGGTTGCCCGGTGCCCAAGGTCACTCGTCGAGGCGGTGGTTCGGCCTTGCCTTGGAAAACCGACATTTTCACTGAGCTATTACAGCGCGTGGTCGCCGTATGCGAGCCGGCGGGCATCCCCGTCACCGCGAAGATCCGCGTCGGCATCGACCATAACCATGAGACCTTCCTCGAAGCCGGACACATCGCGCAGGAGGAGGGCTGCAAGGCCGTAACCCTGCATGCCCGTACCACCGCCGAATACTATGGCGGTCATTCCGACTGGTCCCGCATCGGCGAGCTCAAGGAACACCTCAACATTCCGGTATTCGGCAATGGCGATATCTGGGGTGCCGAGGATGCGCTCGAAATGGTGCGCGAGACCGGCTGCGACGGTGTGGCCATCGGCCGCGGATGCCAGGGCCGGCCGTGGCTGTTCGCCAACATCAAAAACGCCTTCGAGGGCAATCCCGAACGGCTCAACCCGAATCTGGGCGAGGTCTGCCGCGTGATTCACCGTCATGCCGAGCTGCTTACCGAGTTTTATGAGGGCGATGAGATGATGGCCGTCCACGATCTGCGCAAGCACATCGCCTGGTATCTGAAAGGATTCCCGGTGGGCGGCTCCACCCGCAAGGCCTTTATGGAATGCGAGAGCCTGGCCGATGTGGACCGCGAGATCGGCAAGCTCGACCCGACTATCGAATACCCGCCACGCGTGGTCGACAAACCGCGCGGCCGCGTGCGTTTCGCCAAGAAGGTGCACTTGCCATATGGCTGGTTGGAATCGCGTACCACCACCCACGAAGAGCGTGAGGCGCTCTTCGGTGACGACCCAATGGACGCCAGTTACTGAGAAAATACTGAAAATACACGCAACACGCGCCATTCTGCGCGTGAATTTCCCTCCAAGAGTAGCCTGTTTGCGCTACTCTTGGGTGTAACCGTGAAGTGACAGGAGCCAAACGTGAGCGAGATCGCGCAGAATGAGTTCAACGACAAGACCAACATCAAGGTTGTTGGCGTCGGCGGTGCCGGCGGTAATGCCGTCAATCGCATGATTGCCGAGGGATTACAGAATGTTGAATTTGTGGCGGTAAATACCGATGCGAAGGATCTTCTGCGCTCTGATGCGGATGTCAAGATTTCCCTTTCCGATAAGTCCAGTCGTGGTCTCGGTGCTGGTGCCGACCCGGAGCGTGGAGCCAAGGCGGCCCAGGACCACCAGTCGGATATCGAAGAGGCGCTTAGGGGTGCCGACATGGTGTTCGTCACCTGCGGTGAGGGCGGTGGCACCGGTACTGGCGCCAGCCCGATCGTCGCTCGTGCGGCTCATCAACAGGGTGCTCTCACCATCGCGGTTGTTACTCGTCCGTTCAGCTTCGAAGGCCCTCAGCGTTCCGCTTCCGCCGAATACGGCATCGACAACCTGCGCAAGGAAGTCGACGCGCTGATCGTCATTCCGAACGATCGCCTGCTCGAGCTTTCCGACCGTTCCATCGGCATCATTGAGGCATTCAAGACCGCTGATACCGCACTGCTTGCCGGTGTTCAGGGCATCACTGACCTGATTTCGATGAACTCCTATATTCACGTCGACTTCAACGATGTGAACTCCATTCTTCGTGGTGCTGGTACTGCGCTGTTTGGTATCGGTTCCGCACGGGGAGAGGATCGTGCCACGCAGGCCGCCGAAATCGCCATCAGCTCTCCGCTGCTTGAGGAAAGCATCGAAGGCGCACACGGTGCGCTGATCAACATCGCCGGTCCGACCGACCTGAAGCTGCAGGAGGCTTCTGCTGCCACCGAACTGGTGCGCAAGGCCATTCACCCTGAAGCCCAGATTATTTGGGGTCTTGCTCTGGACGATGCTTATGGCGATGAAGTGCGTGTCACTGTTATTGCTGCTGGTTTTGACCCCGTCGCCGCTCAAGATGACGACACTCAGAGCACGGTGACGCCGGTTGTGCCAACCGCCGCCGATCCTGCGACTCCCGTGGCACAGCCAGCTCCAGCACCGGCACCGGCTGCACAGCCCGCTGCCACTGCCCAACCGGCATTCACACCGGCTACCGGTGACTCCGCATCGTTGCCTTTTGATGATCCGACTTCCGCTCATCCGAATATCGCCGTGAACGATCCGGCTGGCGATCTCGACATCCCTGACTTCCTGCGCTGAAAGGATTGATCCATGGCTGGGTTCATGAAAAACGCGATGTCCTATCTGGGCATGAGTGACGTTGTGGACGATGAGGACGACTACATCGAGGAGGACGAGGAGCAGAAGCCGGCTTCGAAGTCCGCATTTGATTCCGACCATACGGTCACGCCGCTGGCGTCAACCACCGCGCCTGCCGCATCGTCGACTACCAAGCCGTTCCCCGGTGGCCGTGTGAACAGAATCACCACCATCCATCCGAAGTCATATGAGGATGCTCAACTGGTCGGCCGCGCATTGCGTGACGGTGTTCCGGTCGTACTGAATCTCACCGGTGTGGCCGAAGCCGTGGCATATCGCATCGTGGACTTCTCCGCCGGCGTGGTGTTCGGCGTGCGTGGTTCCCTCGAGCGTGTCACTCCGCGCGTGTTCCTGTTGAGCCCGGCGCAGGTGAACATCAAGGTCGAAGAGCCGACAAAACCAGCCTCGGCACACGATTTGTTCGCTGACTGACCGGTTCAGTAGTTTTCGCATTCGACGTTATATCGGTATTCGGCCGACTCCCAGCAAGGAGTCGGCCGATTCTTATTGTGCTCCGAGCAAACTTTTCATGCGCGGTTGTTAGTCTGTCAGCATGCTTTCCTTAGTGTTCTCTCTGATCGGCCGCATTCTTGCATGGCTCATTAACGCGTATATCACGGTTCTGTTCGTGCGCATGATTCTGGACTGGGTCTCCGTTCTCGCACGAAACTGGTATCCACGTGGTGTGGTGGCCCAGCTGATCAATATTGTGTATTCCATTACCGAACCCCCTCTGCGCTGGCTACGTCGCTATATTCGCCCATTGCCGCTCGGTTCGATTTATCTTGATGTCAGCTTCATTGTGCTGTATTTTGCGCTGGTGGTACTGGAAAGTGTTGTTCTGATAGTGTTCTGAGGCCGTTTTTGACCCGCCGGAGGCATATATCTGGCATAAAAACCCACGTCGAATGTTCTGAAACGATGGGGTCGTGATAGCATTCTGACTTGAGACCAACGTAAGTGCGGGCGATGCCCCAAAGCGAGGTGCAAGATTTATGGCTCTGTTGACGCCGAAGGATATTAGGGAGCACACCTTCCAGACTGTTCGATTCAAGGAAGGTTATGATGTCGACGAGGTCGATGACTTCCTTGATCAGGTCACGGAAACCGTCGAGGCTCTTGGACGTCAGGCGGTAGCCGGCGGTCAGGCCACCCAGACTCTGGGTCCTGACGTGACCAACCTTAATGCGAAGATCTCCGATCTTACCGGTCAGGTGCAGCAACTCGAGTCGGAGAATGCTGGTTTGAAGAACGCTGTGGCTCAGGCCCAGCAGGCCGCTCAGGCTGGCAATGATCAGGCAGCACAGCTTGTCTCTGCCAAGCTCAGCGAAGCCGAGGAATCCAACCGCGCGCTGTCCTCCCAGAATGAGCAGCTCAAGGGTCAGGTCGATCAGCTGAACGCTCAAATCGATCAGCTCACCGCTCAGGCTGCTCAGGCCTCCGGTGACCAGGAGGCTGTCGGTCAGCAGATCGCCGCCATTCAGCAGGAACGTGATCAGTTCCGCGCGGCCAACGAGGAGCTGTCCCGTCAGCTCGCCGCTGCTCAGCAGCAGGGTTCCGCCGCTCAGCAGCAGTCCGCTCAGATCGCTGAGCTGTCCCGTCAGCTCGAAGAAGCCAAGCAGCGTGAAAACCAGCTTCGTGCTCAGGTTTCTAAGGTCGAGCCGAGCACCGAGACCGGTTCTCTGCAGAAGATCGCTGGCGCCGCTTCCATGCCGGGCACCGAGCCCGAGCGCGCCACCGCCATGCTGACCCTGGCTATGCAGCTGCACGATCAGTACGTGGAGAAGGGCAAGAACAAGGCCAAGGAAATCACCGAGGCCAGCCAGAACAAGTACAACGATCTGGTCACCAAGGCCAACAACTACTCCGAGCGTACCCGTTCCGAGGCCGACGACTACTCCACTCGTACTCGTTCCGACGCCGACACCTATTCGGATCGTACCCGCTCCGAGGCCGACGCTTACCGTGACCAGACTCACGCGGATGCCGAGACCTACTCCCAGAACACCCGTTCTGAGGCCGACGCATACTCCGTCAAGACTCGTCAGGATGCGGACAACTACTCCAAGTCTCAGCACGATGACGCTGACAACTACGAGAAGGAAGTGCAGCAGCGTGCCGCCGAGTATGACAAGAACACTCGTTCCGCGGCTGATGCGTACGACAAGAACACCCGCTCTGCAGCCGATACGTATGCCGAGCAGGTGCGCGACAACCTTCAGGCTCAGTCCAAGGTCGTCGAGGGCAACATCCAGAGCCTCAAGCAGTTCGAGACTGAATACCGCGCCCGCCTCACCGAGTACCTCGGCCAGCTGGCATCGCAGGTTTCCGAGTCGAACAACTACGTCGACCAGACCTCGTCCAAGACCAACTGAGCGTAGGCAGGTACAGGTCGTATGACGAACCAACAGGGACGGCTGCGCACCCGCGTGGCCGTCTTTGCATGTGTGGCCGCGGCTGCGCTGATTGTCGATCAGCTCACCAAGGCTTGGGCGATGGCCGCGTTATCCAACGGTCAGACCATTCGCGTGATTCCCGGACTGCTGTCCTTCACCTTGGTGCGTAATCCGGGCGCGTCCTTGGGCATGGGATCAGGCGCTACTTGGGTAATCAGTCTGTTGGCCGTTGTGGCTTGCGTGGCCCTTGCTGTGGCTGGGGTGCGCACTGTCTCCATGAAATGGTCGGTGGCGATTTCTTTCGCGTTTGCAGGCGCTCTGGGCAACCTGATTGACCGTGTTATGTACGCTGACGGCTTCCTCGACGGCAAAGTGGTGGATTTCCTTAACTATGGCTGGTCCGTTGGCAATGTGGCGGATATCTATCTGGTAGTCGCCGGTGTGGCCCTGGTGATTCTGATTCTTATGGGGGAGCCGTTCTCACACAAGGATCTCATCGAGCAATCCGACGAATCCCTACAGTCTGAGCCGGAGGCGGACGCCAAGTAATGAGTCGAATAGTCCCTGCTCCCGATGCATTGGTGGGTAAGCGTTTCGACGTAGCCGTGGCCAAAATGCTGGGTATTTCACGATCTAAAGCCGCCGATCTGGTTGACTCCGGGCAGGCGCGCGTTTTAGGACGTGAAGTTGCGCGGTCCAGCACATTGCAGGCGGGGGAGACCGTCGAATTTGATTTGGCGGAGGAACAGGCCGAGCCTGAGCCTATCGCAACTGATATGGCCGTTGTCTACGAAGACGATGATGTCGTTGTAGTCGATAAGCCTGTAGGCGTGGCGGCGCATGCCTCGGTTGGCTGGACCGGTCCAACCGTGCTCGGATCACTGCGTGACCGCGGCGTGCATATCACTTCCTATGGTGCGGCCGGGCGTGAGGGCATTGTTTCTCGCCTTGATGTAGGCACTTCCGGCTTGATGTTGGTGTGCAAGTCCGACCTTGCGTACACCGAGATGCGTCGGCAGTTCGCCGAGCATGAGGTAAAGAAAACCTATCATGCGCTCGTGCAGGGTGGTCTTAAAGAGAACAAAGCAACCATTGAGGCACCGATCGGGCGCGCCAAAGTGTCCGATTTCCGCTTCTGCGTGACTCCGGCCGGCAAACCGGCCGTTACGCACTGGGATGTGCTGGAGCGTTTCGGCCATGAGGCCACTCTGGTATCCGTGAATCTGGAGACCGGACGTACTCATCAGATTCGCGTGCATTTCTCCTCGATTGGGCATCCCCTGTGCGGTGACCCCATGTATGGTGCCAATCCGGTGCTGTCTGAGGCCTTGGGACTTGACCGGCAGTGGCTGCACGCCATGAAGCTCGAATTCCGTCATCCCCGCACCCGCGTCTGGACCACGGTCCGGTCCCAGTACCCGGCCGACTTGGCTGCCGCCCTCGATGCCATGCGTGCCCGACATATCGAACCCGCTGAACCTGCCGAATATGCCGAAGTTCTGGTGGACTAATTCCGCAACGTGTGCATCATGCGTTTTAATATTTAGATTCAGTTCCGGCTTCGCCGGATTCATCCCAGAATAACGAGAGATCGGTCATGATGGCTCTCCGTCATGACCATACCCCAAGTGACTGCGGATGCTGAGTACCGTTCAGGCCAATGGTCGGTAACCGTACGTGAATTACCGGTATTTCCGCTCAACGTGTCTCGGTACTCCAGCGTGAAGTGAACAGAAATGAGCCAAAGCAGTAAGGCTGAGTACGAGTATTCGTGGCCGTCATCAATCGATGGTGGTCATTGGGATTCGCGCCATGTACTACGCAGTATGTTGTACGCTCTGCCTGGCTGTGACTGGATTCTGGGGCCCGCTGCCGGTTGACGAGGCTGAAGGCATGTAAAACTTATGCATACTGATCTGTTTTCTTAAATTTGGCTTTATCAATGGTGTCGCGCAGGCTCTTTACCCGCGTTCGGATTCGATCGTTCGTTTTCTCCATGGTCGTCCGGGCTCGATCGAGCCGGACCGGTGCCATATCCGGATCGCAGATGACTGGCGATTCCGGAAGATCTACGAAAACGTCATCTTTAGATGACGATTCAACGTTTCATATTGCAGGTCTCCTTACGGGGCGTTACGTCCGATCGCATTCTTTGAAAAATGGGCCACCTAGATTTCCGAGGAGATTGAAGGGCAACACGTGACTTCGGTAGACCAAAGCTGCCGGAATATCTCCGTCAAACCGCCTGTAGCTCGATGGTGTTGTCGCATTGTGCGGCGATGCCAAGATCGTGGGTGACGATGATGAGGGTCTTGCCGTATTCGTGCTGGAGGCGGAGCATTTCGTCGAAGACATGTTGGGCGAGATCGCGGTCGAGCGCGCCGGTGGGCTCGTCGGCGAGGATCAAATCCCCGGGCTTCAATATGCATCGTGCGAGGGCGACGCGCTGCTGTTCACCGCCGGAGAGGGTCATGATCTTGTCTCCCGCGACATGGCCGAGTCCGAGCCGGGAGAGCATGGCCTTGGCCTTGCGCTGCCTGACCTGTTTGCTGTCACGGGTGAAGCGCATGCCGAGGGTGACGTTGTCAAGGGCGCTCATGTCGTGGTAGGGGGCTGCGGATGCGGGCAAGCCATTTCTTGGAAGACGTTTCGTCGAGATTGGCGGGAGCTTGCGTCAGCAGGCGTCGATGAAGGCGCTGAGGATGCGACGTTGGTTGCTATCGGCGCGGTGAGAGAACTCAGGATGCCATTGGACGGCCCAGACGAAACGCTTGGCCGGCATCCAGACCGCCTCCACGATGCTGTCCGGCGCAGTGGCCATCGGTTCCAGTCCCTGGCCCAGCGTGCGAATCGCCTGATGGTGATAACTGTTGACGCCCAGCGTATAGGCGCGCGGATGATACGGCCTGCCGAAGGAATCGACCTCATCGGCCTCCGCCTCACTCGGGCCGTTGTCTCCCAGCGGCCACAACGCGCGGGCCAACGGCGAATCGGGCGCGATCGACACTTCGTGGACCACCGGGTCATACGGCGGCTTGTCGCCATGATGCACGACCGGGCTGGGATGTTCGTCCGGCAGATCCTGCCACAACGTGCCACCCAAGGCGACGTTGAGGCTCTGGATGCCGCGGCAGATGCCCAGCAATGGCTTGTCCGCCGCGATGACGGAGGGGATCAGGCGCTCCTCCATCCGGTCGCGGGCCTTGCATAGTTTGACCGTCTTGGGGCCGGCCGCCTCGCCATACCGTTCTGGATCCACGTCGTGGCCGCCGGTGACCAGGAACCCATCGCATTGGCTGACCAGCTGTTCGATTGTAGTCTCGTCGTCGGTCAGCGGCAGCATCACCGGGATGCCGCCGGCTTCGATGATGCCGTCGAAATAGCCGGGCAGCATCCACAGGCTATTCAGTGTGTCGTCCCACAACGGGACCACGCCGATAAGCGGACGATGGGCCATCGATACCTCCAAATACAGACTTACTGATAAAGCGACTCAACTTGCTACAGTCTCAAACCTGAAAATTGTACCACTGTGACTTGCGGGCGGAGCCTACCCCGATGTCTATTTAGAAGTGCAACACCCTTGTTGGTCCTGCAATTCTAACAGTTCGTCGGCGAACGCCTCGGCGGGCGTGCGGTAGCCGAGCACGC